>JBDRAV010000001.1:0-5090 GCA_043823435.1 Candidatus Omnitrophota bacterium
TATCCACTGCGCTCCGCCGGGGATCTGCCCGAAAGTCGGATGGACTGACCGCAACCATCCGAATATAAGCCCGGATACCAGTATCCCGCCGCCGACTCCCAGGGTTATCGGTATCCCGGCAAGCGGGATAGCTATCAACCCTATCAGGGTTCCCAGGACGCACCCCCATCCGACCATGATCATATCGGTAGTGGTGGTCGGCCGCTCAGGATAACCTAAGAACTTTACAATACTCTCAACATCTTTTTGCGCTCCCGCAACCTGCAATACATCGCACTTATGTACCACCATATTCCTGGCTAAAGGTAACTCGTGCCCCTGGCGCGCGATCTTCCTCAAGAAGCATCCATGGCCATGCTCCAGGCTGATCTCCCCAAGTGTCTTACCCACTGCCTCACGCCTGAGAACACAGATATCCAGTATCTCGCCGACCAGGTCGACCACGCTACTGTCATCGACCTCAGGCCCTATAATCTCATCGGCCCTCAAGAAAGCAGCGCGATCCCCGACTATCGCTATCTCATCATCAAGCTGAATAATATCTTGCGGTCCGGGGTCAAAGATTTCCCCTTTACGTTTTATCTTCTCTACGGCAGCGCCTCCCGGTAACATTCTTTCAAATTCAGCTACAGCTTTACCGGCAATATCATTATTCCTGACCCGGTATGCGCGCAGGTTCAGCTTTTTATACCATGAAAGTAATTCCGGCCGCTTGGCGTCATCATCCGAACCTCCGGAAAGCTCTCTCTCCAATTTAGCGGCTTCTTCTTTAAGGTTTACTTTCATCAAGCGGGGGATAAGCTTATAAAAGATTATCAATCCGGTAGTTCCGAAAAGATAAGTTATGGCGTAAGCTATGGCAACGTTATTCTCGAATATCCCCATCTGGAAAGCAGAGACTGAGAGGTGCTTTATTGCCCCGTCTGCCGTGCCGATAGCCGATGACTGCGTAAGGGCGCCCGCAAGTAAACCTGCGGTAGTGCCCTTATCAAAACCGAACAGCTTACCTAATATTATAGCTGTCAGGAGCCCCACCACTCCGAAGAAAAGGGAGAGCCAGATATATTTAAGGCCTTCTTTCTTAAGGCCCCCGAAAAACTGCGGCCCTACCTTGTAACCTATAGTAAAGATAAATAAGGCAAAACCGACTGCCTTAAGGAGCGGATGGACCTCGATATGCATCTGGCCGAGGACAAGCGCTGCGATAAGGACGCCTGCGGTTGAACCGATGCTAAAACCGAATATCCTAACCTTACCGATAAAATAACCGATGGCGATAGCCAGGAAGATCACCAGTTGCGGATAAGCCCGGCATAGTTCAACAACATGCTCCAGCATATATGCCCTCTCTTTTTAGTAACGGCGCGTATTTATTTACGCCTCTTCGTTTCCCAATACTTGTGGTATTCTGCCAACAACTCGCTGATACTCTTACCTATATTTTCATAAGCGCTGTCGGGAAGATTTGCCAGAGATACCCTCACAGACATGTTCGGCGCGTCAAAACCTCCCCCATCCATCAGGACAATGGATTTTTCTTCCGCTAATCTCACTACGAAGTCAATGGGCTCAAAGTGACTGACCAGATAATCGGAAAACTCCTTTCCATACCTATCAACGGCAAGGCCGGGGATATCTATGGTGGTGTAATAATGCGCGTCATATTGATTTTCCGGGCAGGCGCTTCCCAGCGCTTCATACAGGGTCTTGAATCTTTTAGCAACGATATCCTGCGCCAGCTTCTTATATTCCCCCTTCTTATCGATCAAACAGGAGAGGGAAAAGAGCACCATTAAGACCTGCTGCGGGGTAGATAGCCCGGCAGTATGATGCAGCGCCACCGAACGGCTATCGGCTACCATCCTTTCGATCAGCTTCATTTTATCGGGGTCAAGGACAACAGTGCCATAGCGTTCATGCAGTTGTTTTTTATCGCTTTCGGGCAACCTGGCGATCGCTTTATCAAAAACATTATCCTGGTGTATCGCGATCACCCCTAAGCGCCATCCGGTTGAACCGAAATACTTGGAAAAAGAATAAACGAGTATCGTATTTAACGGCGTAACCGCGGCCAATGACCTGAAATCATTTACGAAAGTTCCGTAAACATCGTCCGTGAGGATTATCAGATCGCTACGTCTTGTATTCACCAGCTCTGCGATCTTCTCCAATGTCCTCTTTTGTATGCTGACTGAAGTGGGATTGGAAGGGTTAACCAGAAAGAATGCTTTTACTTTAGGGTCAGCCAGTTTTTCTATCTCTGAATCAGGATACTGCCAGTCGGAATTCTCATCCTGCCTTACTTCCAGCTCAACAAACTCGTAATCATTTAAATGCGGTATCTCAAGGTAAGGCGTGAATATCGGGGTGCCCAACGCTATCTTATCTTTCTTATGCAGGAGCTTATTCTCCATAAGGCTGGTAAAGATATAATCCATCGCCGCGGTCCCCCCTTCAGTCGCGAAGAGGTCAAACTTTCCCACAGGCGGATGAGAGCCGAACATCTCCTGCTCAAGATATTTACGGACGATCTTCTCGCTAGAGGTAAGCATTCTATCGGGTGTCGGATAATGGTCTCCCAGAATACCGTCAACCATCTCGCTTATAAATTCATCGGGGTCTATCCTGAGCTCATCGCGCACGTAAACAAAAGCATCTTGCAGGAATTTTATTCCGGCTACGGATGAATGTTTCTTCAGGAATTCTTCGAAACGCCCGGCTATCCCTTCCTTTTCCGGAGCCCCTCCCAAACCCAGACGGTGAGGTTTCCTTTCCGAATCTTCAAGGGCAAACAAACCGAGTTGAAAGAATCCTCTTCGCGGGATTATCGCGACCCAATTCGGATTACCACGTCCGGCATTTAACATCATCCTTTCGTGGGATGTCTGCGATATTTTAATCAGCTTGTCTTTGAGTTCAAACGGGCTCAGGTGCTCGTAGCGTTTTTCCTCGGAAATCTTCATAATCAATCTCCTCCTTACTAAAATATACCGGCGTTTACGGAAAGAACGCAATTATCAGTTTATTCCCCGATTATCTGCGCAATAATCGTGCGGTTTCTGGGGCGGTTATCGAATTCTGCCAAGACCACCTGCTGCCAAGTCCCCAGGCAGAGCTTGCCGTCTTCGAAAGGTATGGTAAGATTTGGCCCCTGTAAGGCTGCCCTCAGATGGCTAAACCCGTTAGCATCCCCCCAGGTCTCATCGTGGGCATAGCTTTTATTGCGCGGGATGAGTTTCTCGTACAGATCCCGCATATCCTTGATCATCCCCGGCTCATACTCAAAGGTAGTCAACGCCGCGGTTGAGCCTACCATAAAAAGAGTAATACTCCCCTCCTTGAGTTTTGAATTAGAGAGGATAACACGCACCTCCTCCGTGATATTTATCAGGTCGGGGTTGCCCTTGGTATGCAAACTGATTTTCTCGGTGATAATCTTCATTACTTCAGGAAATCAAACTTGATATCTACGTCTTTCTTCTCTTCTTCGGAGATCTTGAACAGCTCCTTATCCTGCATATTCAGCATACCTGCCACCCACATATCCGGTATCTGGTGTATCCTTATATTGTAGTTATTCACCGAATCATTGTAAAACTCCCTACGGTCTGCGATCTGGCTCTCTAAATAACTCGTGCGCTGCTGCAGCTGCAAGAAGTTCTGGTTTACCTTTAAATCCGGGTAGTTTTCGGCAACCGCGAACAGGTGCCTTAATAATCCGCTTAATTCTCCTTCCTTATTCGCGGAATCCGCCACCCCCCTGGCCTGGATGCAGGCGGTCCTGGCAGCGGTGATCTTCTCTAAGGTCTCCCTTTCATATTTCATATAACCTTCGCAAATCTTTATCAACTTCGGTATCTCATCGTGCCGCTGCTTAAGGAGCACGTCTATATTCGCCCAGGCCTTTTGGATATTACGCGAAAGCCGTATCAGCCCGTTGTAAATGGAAACAAAATACGATACTATCCCGATAACCGCAAAGATTAAAAGAGCAACAACCAGTATGCCTAACATCTCTCCCTCCTTTTGATTAGAACCATAAAGACCTTAAGCGGAACAAAAAATACGCAAGGGCCGCTAAACTTAGGGCCGCTCCGCCGTAGATCCCCAAAACACACTCCATAGATAATCTTTTGATCAAGCCATTTTCACTCTGGTCAGAGATCATAAACACATCCTCTATATCTGATCTCCCGATGATGACATCCGCAGGGTTCTCAAATAATGTATTCTGCAATGTTTCAACAAGCAGCTCCTGTTCCACCTTAGCCACTGCCACATCCCACTCCTCTATGCTTACCGCACCATCCTTATTCAGATCCACCTCTTTCATCTTCTCCGCATTGACTTTTAAATCCTCTAACCTACGTACAAGTTCCTTCTTGTAGTCCGAATGATAATTATCATCCTTCTTTGCCGAGCCCAGTATGTAAACCGTCTCTTCCGGCTCAATAAACCATTCCTTAAAGCGCAGGTTACGCATCCCCAGCCAGTTTCTATAAGGTATGCCGATTTCATCCATGAATTCTATCACGGGGGAGGGCAATCCCCTTCCCGGGCCAGTCCGGAACTCATTGTCAACAGGCATGACCAGCTCTGCGCCTTGAGGAAAGACCGTGATCCTACCTGTCCCGTCATTCAGCCGGAAAGGAGAATGAAAGCTGTCTCCGGATGCTATCGTGACCCAGCGGTCGGACTTGCCGCTCTTCCTGTATTCTTCTATTAAATATTTATATAATACGCAACCGGTCTTTGTGAATGGGCTTTTTAGAAGCACCTTCTTCTCTGCTTTGCCGCAAAGTTCAACCAACCCCATGGCAAGGCCGCGGACTGTGGAGGTAGGGATATTTTCAACTAACCTTTTCCTGCGCAGCCGGGCGAACCCCCAGAAGAAACCCCATACTCCGAGTCCAAACCAGATCGCTGCGTATAAAATATCCCTGTCATCACTCATATGTATATCTTAGAATGCAGCGCGGCTATTTCAAGAAATCCATGTAAATAGCCAATACCAGAGCCACAGCCGATAGCGCAAAGATAAAGAAATAGTTTATTCTTTCTTTTCTTGAACCGAGGCTACAAAGAATAGA
>JBDRAV010000002.1:0-133574 GCA_043823435.1 Candidatus Omnitrophota bacterium
CGGCTTCAAGACTATTGAACCCGGGGTAAGGAGCAGGTATTCCCGGGGGAATTACCAGGACGAATCCCTGATGCTTACCGGAGACCTGAATATTCTGGATGTGCGCTGGATAGTGCAGTTCAGGATAAAGGACGCCGTAAAGCTGCTTTTTGCCACGCGTAACCCCAGCGATAATATCCAGGATATCTCTGAAGTGGTGATGCGGCGCTTCGTCGGGGATTATTCGGTGGATGAGGTATTGACCACCAAAAGAGAAGAAATAGACGATCTTGCCCAGCAGGAGATACAGAGGATACTGGATAGTTACAACGTGGGCGTTCAGATCGTTACCATCAAATTGCTGGATGTCAATCCCGCAGAGAAGGTAAGGCCGGCATTTAACGAGGTAAATGAAGCCAAGCAGGAGAAAGAGAAGATGATTAACCAGGCCTGGGAGGCATACAATAAAGTCATTCCTAAAGCCCGCGGCACAGCGGAAAAGACTATCCGCGAGGCAGAGGGGTATGCCATTGATAAGGTAAACCGCGCAAAAGGAGAATCGGAGCGTTTCCTGGCGACATTAAAGGAATACGAGAAGGCGCCCCAGATAACCAAGAAGAGGATGTATCTGGAGACGCTGACGGAAGTCCTGCCAAAGGCAAAGGAGAAATATATCATCGACAAAGAGCAGAATTCGATACTGCCTCTTTTGGATATAAATAAGAGAGGAGGGGTTCGTCAATGAAAAACGGAGCATTCGGAACTATTCTCGGGATTATCATCGCGATAGCAGCCGTAATAATATTGGCTTTTGCGACCGGAGCAGTATATATCGTGAACGAGATCCAACAGGTTGTGATTACCCAGTTTGGCAAGCCCGTGGGCGAACCTATCACCTCCGCGGGGATGCATTTTAGAACACCCCTGATCCAGCAGGCGCATTATTTTGAAAAGAGGCTACTGGATTGGGACGGAGACCCGAACCAGATACCTACCAAAGACAAAAAATATATCTGGGTAGATACGACTGCGCGCTGGAAGATAGTAGATGCCCTTAAATTCCTGCAGTCGGTAGGTAATGAGATGGGCGCGCACGGCAGGATAGACGATATCATCAATTCCGCTACCCGCGATGTTGTTACCAGCCATCTGTTGGTTGAGGCGGTGCGCAATTCCAACCGCATCCTGGAAACCAAACTGGAAGGGGAAGATATGATCGTCACGGATGAAGCGCTGGAGCGTATCGGAGTCGGGAGGCATCTTTTAGAGGGCGCTATTTTAGAGAAGTCCAAGGTACTTGCGCCCCAGTACGGCATAGAAATAAAGGACGTACGCATAAAGAGGATAAATTACGTGGAGGATGTGCGTAATAAAGTCTACGACCGTATGATCGCTGAAAGGAAACGCGCGGCTGAAAAATACCGTTCGGAAGGGCATGGTAAATCAGCGGAGATAGAAGGCCAGGTCGCCAAGGAGTTAAAGCAGATAACATCCGAGGCATACCGGCAGGCCCAGGTGCTAGTGGGCAAGGCGGACGCGGAAGCGGTCAGCATCTACGGCAAGGCCTATAGCCAGAACCCTGAATTTTATTCTTTCCTGAAGACCCTGGAGACCTATAAAGATACTGTCGACGGAAATTCTACGGTGATCATGACTACTGATAGCGACTATTATAAGTACCTCAAGTCTTTAGATTAGAGGATACGAAAAATATGAACCACTGACACTGGTAATTCAGGGTATCCTGATAATCACTACATGCATTATCAGGATAAAATTTGCCATCCAGGATATCATCCATCCGGATGATATCGAACATTATGGGATCCCCGTATTAGCTACTCTTATCTGTGGTTTTATCGGGGTATTTATTACAGGCTACTTGAAAAAAGCGCTCCCGGTTTCTGATCCCGTAGTATATTTCAGGCCGCGCTGACTTACTAAGGTTTTTTAAAACGGATTTATGTGGTATAATAAGATTTGAGGTGATGCGATATGGAGACCTTTGATTTCGGTATAGGCTGGCCGGTATCGGGCGAGGAAAACGAGCTTTTCGCAAGTACCCTCATGTCAGAATGCGAGGCGCGCAGGTTAAAGTTTATTTTTATAGACGATACTTTAATAGACCATTTGACCAGTAAGATAAAGAAGGGTGAGTTCAAATTAAAGTTCTACCTGGATATGGCTTCCGAGACCTTTGACCCCAAGGATGACTTTACGAAATTTGCCTATTCCCTGAAAGATTCGGGGACGAGGGTGGTGGCTGACCCTGACGACGTGAAGGCGGCGGCGGATAAATCCATAACCCACTTTGACCTGGCGAACGCAAAGATATCCGTACCTTTTACCGTGCTGATAAGGAACTGGGAGCCGACCAGGCGCCTTACAGATGAGGAGAAGGCCAACCTCGGGTTCCCCTTTGTGATAAAGCCGGCATTGGGGTACGGCCAGAAGGGCGTTAAGATAATCAGACATAAAGCCACCCTTAAAGAGATAGCAGAGGCCCGGCAGGTGAATAAAGGTGATAATTTTCTGCTCCAGGAGTTCGTTGAGCCGGAGGAGATAGGCGGGGAACCGGCGTGGTTTCGGATCTTTCACCTGTTCGGAGAGATATTCCCCTGCTGGTGGAATCCGCAGACCCGCGTTTACCGGCATGTAACACTAAGGGAGACGGATGAACATAAGCTCTTGCCTATTATTCGTATTACCACTGAGATCGCCCGCATAACGCGCATAGACTGGTTCTCCTGCGAGATCGCCCTCAGCAAGAAAGAAGGAAAGTTTATCACCATAGATTACATGAATGACCAGTGCGCGATCAACCCCCAATCTAAATATAAAGACGGGGTTCCGGATGACCTCATACTCCAGATAGCCGAGAGGATGGTGGAGAAGGCCTTTCAGTATACAAGGGAACGGTTCACGCTGGGCCACAGGGCTGTCTGGTTCCCGAAGATCAAGGTAAGAGATGAGAATGTATAAATTTAACCCTAAAAGGCCGCGGCGCCTGCACAAAGGCAATACCATCGGCATAGTCGCTCCTGCCTGGTCCTTTGACTCCGAGAAGTTCAGGATAGGAGTGAATCGGCTTAAAGAGATGGGCTTTCGGGTAAAATATGAAAATACGGTATTCAGCAAATACTGGTCTATGGCCGGATATGACAAGGAGCGGGCGGCGCAGATCAACCGCATGTTCGCTGATAAGGAGGTAAAGGCGATATTCTGCGCCAAGGCAGGTTACGGCTCCATAAGGACCATACCTTATCTTGATAAGAAGATAATCAGGAATAATCCCAAGATATTTATCGGTTACAGCGATATCACTATCCTTCTTTACTATTTATACAAGACAGCGCGCATGGTCGTATTCCACGGCCCGGTAGTTTCAGGGGAGATGCGGCCGGATATGAATTCTATCAGCCTGGATTATCTGCTACGCGCAATCACCCGGCCCGAGCCTATGGGCGAGATACAATACGCTTCCCTTAAGAGACTTCGGCCCGGAAGGGCAAGCGGGGTTTTAATCGGGGGCAACCTCTCAATGGTGATGAGCGCAATAGGTACCCCTTACGATATCAATACCGACAACAAGATTTTATTTCTTGAGGATATCGGAGAGGATTTAGAGGTCATAGATAACTACATCGTACATCTTAAGCTTGCCGGGAAGTTCAAAAGAGTAAAAGGGATAGTTTTTGGAAGGATGGTTGATTGTGTTGACGATTCGGGGAATAAATATACCATCGAGAATATAATGAGCGATACCCTCAAAGACATAGATGTGCCGATTATATACGGTTTTCCTTCCGGCCACAGGAAGCCGGGAGATATTAATATTACTTTGCCTTTAGGGGTTTCCGTTACGCTTGATGCCGATAAACCGGCATTATTCATAAACGGCGCAGCTGTCAGATAACAAAGGATATAAAAACCCTATGAATTTCCACTCCCGGTGCGCATCTGACAGGAATTGAACAGGAGATAATCCTTGTCATAGTATGCCGGCGGATGTATAATTAATAAATAAACTAAGACCCCGAAGCAATTCCTCGGTCATAACTCTTCAAGGCTACAGTTTCAGGAGATATCTATGCGGGTAAAAGAGGTAATGTCAAAAGAGGTCATCTCTGTAAAGCGTTCCATGAAATTACGGGAACTCCTGGAACTCTTTAGAAAATTCCATATATTCCCTTTGGTGCCGGTGGTGGAAGAGAATGGCCGCCTCATAGGAATCGTATCATTCCGTAATTTAATAGACGCGTTCCAGACATACCGGCCGGACGTGCTTAAGCTGGTGCCATTCCTGGATGAAGAGGAGGAGAACATCTTCAAGATAGATATCTCTGAGGATATGGGAGAGCTAGTTGTGGTGGAAGACATCCTGGAGCATGAATATATATCCATACTGGATGAATCATCATTAGAAGAGGCATATAACCTGATGAAGCTGCATCTGAAAGAAGAGTTTCCCGTAGTTGACAGGGCAGGCAGGTTAAGGGGCAGGATAGGTATATTCGATATCCTGCAGGCGGTCTTCCGCGAAAAGGGTATCATTAAATGAATACTATTCTAGGGCTCGGGTTTATCTTATTTGCCGGTTTATTGTCCGCGAAGGCAATAAAAAAGATCAAATTCCCTGCGGTAACCGCTTATCTTATCCTGGGCATAGTCATTGGCCCGTCATTATTCGGGCTTGTGCCGGAAGGGATACTGGGGTCTTCAGGGTTAATCTCAAATATAGTATTGGGTATCATTGCCTTTGGGATAGGGCAGAATTTTTCGCGCTATAACCTGCGCCGCATAGGCAGAGTGGTCTTGTGGATATCGATCCTGGAGGCATCATGCGCGTGGATACTGGTAACCTGCATATTTTATTTTCTTCTGCGCCAGCCTTTCTATCTATCTTTGATCTTTGGCTCTATCGCATCAGCCACCGCTCCCGCGGCAACAGTAATGGTCATAAGGGAATACCGAGCGAAAGGGAATTTTACCGATACGCTTTTAGGCGTGGTGGCAATAGATGATGCCTGGTGCCTGATCATCTTCGCCATATCGCTTGCGATATCACAGGCAATATGCGTGCACATGGTCGCGACTTCTTTTCTGGTAAAAGTATTCCTGCAATCCCTGATGAGCATCTTCGGGGCCTTTATTCTGGGCGCTTTTTCGGCATCGGTGTTGTCCATATCTTACAGATTTATGCGCACGCCTACGGAACTCTTGATTCTTACCCTGGGACTGGTATTCTTGAATATCGGCATTGCTATCTGGCTGCATCTTTCGGTCCTTTTATCCAGCATGTTTTTAGGGACGGTGCTGGTTAATATAAACCGTTATTCCTTTAAATTCTTTGATAGCCTGAAGATGATAGATTCTCCGTTATTCCTACTCTTCTTTGTTCTGGCAGGGGCGAATTTAGAAATGGCTATTTTAGGCAGTATCAGCATGCTCGGTTTATCTTATCTTGTCTTCAGGGTGGCGGGGAAGATAATCGGAACGGGCTTAGGGGCAAGGATTGCCCATGCTTCATCAAGCGTTAAAAGATACCTCGGCCTTGGCCTGACGCCTCAGGCAGGCGTAGCATTAGGGTGCGCACTCATAGCCAAGAACGATTTTCCTCAAGCCGGGAATATGATATTTACGACCATAGTAGCTACTACCGTACTTTACGAATTAGTCGGCCCTTTGTTAACTAAATACGCTTTAATAAAAGCCGAAGATATATCAGTTGATTCCCGTTGATCAGATAGAAAGAAAATATGAAGGCATTGAAAGAATTGGTTCCGAAGGCATCAAGTCGATAAAGACAAGGGGAATCCTGCCGCAGGAATTAATGGAAAAAATAAGGTATGAAATAGACCCGCACAACCGTCTCATCAGCAGGAAAGCAGGTAATGGCGCCGTCCCATATTTATTCAGGCAGGTTTTGGACGGAGAGTTCAAGACCGATAAGAAAAACAATTTAGCCTACCATATCAAGGCCCCGGTTACCGGCGGCAAAAAAGTCTCCCCCTATCAGGTAAAATTAAAAGGCAAGTGGAAGCTGGGTAAGGGGCACGATCTAATCTTTACGTTAGATAAATGGAAGAGGCAGGCCTCCGGTGACAGCCTGACTATCCGTGGGGATATAATAGAAGTCTGCAAGAACGCCCTGCTGTTCGCGGTGACTACGCGTAGTGGCGGGGGAAACCCGTCAGCGTATATCTTAAAGCTTGAGGGGGCCTGGCAGGCGGATGAATATAACCGTCTTACATTCACGGTGAATAAAGAAAGAGGCGCTCCCGATATCCTCACCTTTCAGGGGGGATGGGAGATAGGTAAGGGGTACCGGATTATATACAGGTATGAGAAAGAAGACCTTTTGCGTAAAACAAAGAGGACCCATACCCTGGTTTTTAAAGGGGACTGGGAGATAAAGGATAAAACCAGGATTTCATACGTAATAGACAGGAGTAGCGGTTCGGTAATGAATTTCAAAACCAGCGCCGGGATATTTAAAGATAATTATATCAAATACGAGCTGGGGATAGGGAGGTTACGCAAGGCCAGGCCCCTAAGGCGCGCGATTGTACTCTTCGGAAGCTGGAAGATAAAGAGAGGGGCGGGGCTGATCTTTGAGGCAGAGTGCGGCAGGAGAAAATTGCAGGATATAACCTTTGGCGCAGAGGCCCGGATTACGGATAAGGATACGGTATTATTCCGCCTGAAAAATGGCTTGAACAGGAATATCGGCGCGGAATTAGAATTAAAGCGCAGGTTTTTGGGCAGCGAAGGAGAGGCGTATCTACGCCTGCTTCATTCCGGCAGAAAGCCGGAAATTACGGCAGGCGCAGGGTGGAGGTGGTAGAATATTATGGCTCAATGGCATCCGGAAGCCGAATGCCCTAAATGCGGCAGCAGGGATACCCGTTTCGTGGAACCTCATTATGAAATGTCGGTCTATGAGTGCAATATATGCGGATGTCGCTTTGAGACCGAAGAAGATTGATTGTGTCCATACGCCCGGGCAGGATAAGGTAGCGCGGATATCCAAAAAGAAACTTGGGGAACCCGGAAAATATAAAGAATCGATTGTCAACGGGATATTGCCGGTAAAGCAATTTTACAAGGCACAGGAGTATCGCCAGCGTTATTATGAGAAACGCGGATTAAAGCCGAAATGCACCATTCCTTTAAAATAAGCTATTGCGGCTAAAAGGAGGGAAGGATGAAAGTAGAAAAGACAGGCGAAAAGTATAAATGCAGCGTCTGCGGTAATGAAGTTGTGGTAATACGGGTAGGCGGAGGGGAACTGGTGTGTTGCCAGAAGCCCATGGAGAAAATAGAAGGATAATCAAGAGGAGGGCTGTTTTTATGAGTAAGCCAGTCAAAGGGACAAAGACCGAGAAGAACCTGCTTGCTGCTTTTGCCGGGGAATCTCAGGCAAGAAACAGGTATACGTATTTTGCAAGCGCAGCCAGGAAAGAAGGCTATGAGCAGATCGCCAATATTTTTACCGAAACAGCGGAAAACGAAAAGGAGCACGCCAAGGTGTTTTTTAAGTACCTGGAAGGCGGGGACGTAGAGATAACTGCAAGTTATCCGGCAGGTATTATCAAAGAGACTAAGAGCAATCTCAAAGAAGCTGCTGCAGGAGAGAATATGGAGTGGACGATACTTTATTCTGATTTCGGCAGGGTCGCCAAAGAGGAAGGGTTTCCCGAGATAGCGCGTTCCTTTGAGCAGATTGCCAAGGTTGAAAACTTCCACGAGTCAAGATACAGGAAATTAATCAATAATATAGCTAACGGCGAGGTGTTCAAGAAAAAGGCCGCTGTAAAGTGGCACTGTATTAACTGCGGTTATATTTTTGAAGGAGAGGGTGCGCCCAAGGATTGCCCTGCCTGTAAGCACCCGCAGTCATTCTATGAGATCCTGGCGGAAAATTATTGAAAGAGACAGGAGAGGTAACGGATAATCCCGTTTATGGTTGATTTCGGGGTGGATGCTCCGGCTGTAACGCCTATCTTTTTCAGTCCCTTGAACCATTCAGGCCCGATATCTTTTTTATTATTAACCCAGTGGCTTCTTTTATTCACTGATTTCGATATTTCGTATAATCTCCTGGTATTTGCGCTCGACTTTGAGCCGATGATGACCATCGCGTCATTTTTACGGGACATAGTTTTAATTTCTTCCTGTTTCAGGCGCGTAGGTCTGCAGACAGTATTAAAGAATGCAAGGTCGCGGATATGTTTTCTTAATACCCCTACGATCTTTAATACCTTGTCGATGTCCTGGGTTGATTGCACTACTACACACCCCTTTTTTATTTTCTTGATATCCGTTAAAGGTATATTGCCGATATCATCTATGACTATCGTCTTTTCCTTTAACTGACCGATGATGCCTTTGACCTCGTCATGTTTTTTATCGCCGATAATTATTATTTTCCTGCCGTTTTTCTCCATATCGACGGCTATTTTATGTATCTCTTTTACCATCGGGCAGGTAGCGTCGATTATTTCATAGCCGAACCTTTCCGCTCTTTTAACCGCATCATGGCTTGCTCCGTGCGCGCGCAGGATAAGTAATTTTCCCCTGCCTCCCGCGAGTTTCTTTATCTTTTTGATTCCTAGCCGGTGGATCTTATTGACTACGTCTTCATTGTGGACTATATCCCCGAGCATATATACATTTTTCTTTCTGTTAGCAGTATGAACGGCAATATTTATCGCCCGTTTTACGCCAAAGCAAAACCCCGCGGATTTAGCCAGGTTTATTTTTATTGGTATCCTCATGGCTTATAGTTTTAGTATCTGCCGGGAATAATCGGCGATAAAATTCTTATACTTGGCGCGCATCTTTGTAGAAGCATTTATGGCGAGGGCCCTGTTCAGGAACATATTGATTTCGTTCTTCGCGAACTCCGGGGTGCCTGATTCTTTAAGAATCTTGCGTATGGTAAGCAGTTCTTTTATGCCGGCGTTATTCCCGGAGAATATCCTTTTTATGACAGATTTATTCCGGGTAGTTGCCCGTCGGTAGGCATGCCATATAAGTATGGTTTTCTTTGATTCCATAAGGTCCGTAAGCGAGGATTTACCAATTACCTTAGAGGAAGCAAAGATTCCCAGTATATCGTCTTTTATCTGGAAGGCCCTGCCCAGAGATATCCCGAAGTCGTATAATTTACGCGTTTCTTCTTTTTTTGCTCCTGCCAGGGTCGCCCCGATGGTCAGCGGAGCGGCAAAGGTATAATTAGAGGTCTTCAAGTCGTAAATCTTATAAATTTCATCTTTGGTGATTTTGTCAATAGCTTTAGCCCCGGCCAGAAGCTCAATAAACTCACCGCTTCCGGTATAAAACGCAGCTTCCATGAGCCTCTTAAGGGCAGCTTCTTTGCGCGAGGGGTCCTCTTTGACGGATAAGAAAGAGTGTATAGCCATGGCATAGAGCACGTCGCCTATCACTATAGTCAGGTCTTCTCCGGTAAATTTGATGTTTTTATACTTTTTCAGCGAGTCGTTTAACATGGCGTGCATGGAGGGTTTTCCGCGGCGGGTATCGGATTTGTCGATGATATCGTCATGCACGAGCAGGAAATCATGCAGGAGTTCAAGAGAGACAGCTGCCCTGTATAGGCCTTCAGGGGTCCTATCGGAATAGCCGCGATAGCCCAGGATGAATAAAATCGGGCGGACGCGCTTGCCTTCGCGCGAAATGAACTCTTTTATATTATTGTAAAGGAGGGGGGAGATTTTCTTTAAGGAATAGCCGCGGTCGATATTCCCAATATATTTTTTTAATTCTCCGTCTATCCTGTTTTTTATTCCCAAAAGCATAGATTTATGATAACATAAAGTAAGGATATTGCAATTCAATTAAGAGATGATAAATCTGTCCAAAACGCTCAAGTTAGCTTTTGTCTTCGCAAGTATCCTCCCTTTTATGTTCGGTTCATTAATCAAGAGAGACGGTTTCTATTTAGCAGGTTTTATCTTTGCTCTTTTTGACATATTGATCTGCGGAGCAGGTAGATCCGCTTTATCGAAAAATTAAGAAAGGAGGTAGAAAGAATGATAAACAAGGATACATGTATCGCCAACGTGGTATTCTCGACCATAGGCATACTCCTGCTTTTGGGAGCGGCTTTTGATGTTTTACCGATTGCCGATAACCTGGCTATTTTTCTTGCTGTCGTTTCTTTTATTGCCGGCAGGGCGATTAAAAAGATAGTAAAGGGCGGCAGCAGTTGCTGTAAATAAAATAATGGGGCCGGGGCCTTCTCTTTATATAGAGAAAAGTCCTGGTCCCGTTCTTTAATTTTATTGAAGATATACTTATTTTAGGTTAAAATAGTCAAACATGATATATGAGCGAACATAATATTCTAATTTTTCTTATCCAGGTTTTTATCCTGTTGGGGCTTGCCAGGATTTCGGGTGAATTATTCCGTATCTGGAAACAACCCGCGCTTACCGCCGAGATCCTCGTTGGAGTGCTCCTGGGACCTACCATCCTGGGTCGTTTCTTTCCTGCAATCAGGCAATATATATTCCCTTCGGATCCGTATCAGGCGGTCATGCTTGAGACGATCGCGTGGCTGGGAGTATTCTTTTTTCTCCTGGAGATGGGGTTGGAGCTGGATTTCTCCAGCGCCTGGAGGCAAAGGGGGAATGCCTTAAAGATCGCGCTATCGGATATATTTATTCCTCTGGTTATCGCTTTTGTACCTGCTTTTTTTATTCCTTCTCATTACCTGGTTGATCCAGGCCAGAGGCTTATATTCGCGCTCTTTATGGCTACGGTCATGACTATCAGCGCCCTGCCTATCGCTGCTCGCGCCTTGCGCGACCTCGACATCCATAAAACCGACCTTGGCTTCCTTATTATGTCAGCCCTTTCGGTAAATGATATTATCGGATGGCTGATATTTACTTTGATATTGGGATTCTTTACCCAGACACATATAGAAATATCCAGGATCATCGTAATCCTCTTATCTACCTTGGGTTTCACCGTATTTTGCCTTACGGCAGGGAGGCGTTGGGCAGACGTAATTGTAGCCAAAATTAAGGAAAATAATATTCCTGAACCGGCCGCTTCACTTACTTTTATCTGCATTCTGGGTTTCCTTTGTGGAGCGATAACACAGAAGATAGGCATACATGCTTTATTCGGTTTCTTTGTGGCCGGAGTAATGGTCGGAGGCGCTAAGGCCTTGTCGGAGAGGACGCGCCACGTTATCTCTCAAATGGTTTATGCTATCTTTGTGCCTCTTTTCTTTGCCAGCATCGGCCTGCGAGTAGACTTTTTAAAGAATTTCGATGCCCTTCTTGTTGTGCTTGTGACTGCGATTGGCATCTTTGGTAGGTTCATAGGTGCTTGGATAGGGGTAAATTTTAGCAAGGTTTCCCGCGTGAACCGGCTGTCTATAGCGATAGCGCATACTCCCGGCGGCTCCATGGAGATAGTTGTAGGTATTTTAGCATTGCAATATAACCTGATTACCGAGCCTATATTCGTAGCCATTGTTTTTAGCGCCGTATTCTCTTCGGTCATACTCGGGCCGTGGCTAAAACACGCTGTCTCAAAGCGCGAAGAGATAAACATATTGGAATTCTTCCGGTTCCACACTGTCATTGCTGATATAAAGTCAACAGAACGAAACGGCGCTATTCAGGAACTTTGTGCAGCCGTTGCAGAACAAGGCAATACGCCTCATTATGAAACCTTGTATCACGCGGTTTTGGGAAGGGAAAACACAATGGGTACAGCCATAGAGGAGGGCATTGCGCTTCCGCACGCGCGTATATCGCGCCTAATCAGTCCAATCGTTGCTTTTGGAAGATCGGATGCAGGGATAGAATGGAACTCTCCGGACGGAAAAGCCACCCATCTTATTTTTCTCATTTTTACTCCCAAGGAAGATGACTGGATCCAGGTCCAGATACTGCGCATTATAGCTAAGACCATGAGCGACAGAAAGATCCAAGGCGCGCTTATGGCCGCAAGCGACCGGCATAGCATCTGGCGGGTCCTGCAGGAGGGATTTACCTTACATCAGGTAGTAAGAAAAGGGAGAAAATAGTAATTAATTTAGGTTGACAAATCCAAAAAAAGTGGTATACTAGGCCCAGTAGTAAATAAGAGATTAGAAAGTCTAGGGCCGGGAGGTTTAGAGGATCTAACCTTTCGGTTTTTTTTGTTTCTGTCGTTATTTACTATAATTTTCTAGAAAGGAGGTAGTAAATAATGGCAAAAGGTAAAGTGAAGTGGTTCTCGAACCAGAAAGGTTACGGATTTATCACCCCTGAATCAGGCAATGATGTGTTTGTGCATCATAGCGCTATTCAAGGCGATGGTTATAAGTCTTTAGCCGATGGTGAGGAAGTTGAGTTTGAGGTGGAACAAGGACCTAAAGGCGAACAAGCTACAAAAGTAGTAAAGTTATAACCTTAAAAAATAACAACCCGGTTCTATTAGGGAGCCGGGTTTATTTTTAAGCTAGGACACAGCTTACTCGTACTTCCCGCTGATCATGTAAATTATAAGGCGGTCCCCCCGCATTTATCTAAGGTAGATGAGCGGGGCGTACTCGTAAGTTGTGGGTATCAAACCTACCCTCCTTTTATGTTTATTAATAAGGAGGGAGGTTAATCGTCCTTCGCTTTGCTTAAGGAATCGGGGACGATTCTAAAACGAAGTAAAGAACCTAGCCCATACAACTTACTCGCACTATCGTGCTCGTAAGTTGTGGGTATCAAGCCTACCCTCCTTTTATGTTTATTAATAAGGAGGGAGGTTAATTCGCCCAAACAACTTACTCATACTGTCGTATTCGTAAGTTGTGGGCTCATTAAACAGGAGGAGTTGATGCACACAGGAAAGATCAAGAAGTTGGTTCGTGACAGGGGTTTTGGGTTTATCAGTGATACGGACGGCAGGGAAGTATTTTTTCATCAGTCAAGCCTTCTGGATGCTAAATTCGATATTTTGAACGAAGAGCAGTCAGTAGAGTTTGAGATAGAGCAGTCTCCAAAGGGCCCGCGCGCCATCAACGTACGCATCACGCAACAATAATAATCTTCTATAGTTATGAAGGTAGCATTGATTGAACCGGCCTCGTCAGCGGCAAATGTATATAGTAAGCTGCACATGCCGCTTTTGGGGCCGATATATCTGGGGACCATTCTTAAGGATAAGGGCCATGATGTCCGTATTTACAACGAGGATATACACAGGCCCGATTACTCCCGGTTAGATGCCGATATAATAGGTATCTCTATCCTGACCTCAACCGCCAAACGCGGCTATGAGATAGCCGGGAAGTTCCCTAAAGAGAAAGTAATCATCGGAGGCGTGCACGCCAGCCTCTTACCTGATGAAGCGCTGCAATTCGCCAGGCAGGTAGTTGTCGGAGAAGCCGAAGAGGTAATAGCGGATGTGGTGGGGGGGCTGAATAAAGAAGCAATTGTTTATGGTAAGCCGCCGAAGGACCTGGACACCCTGCCCTATCCGGATTTTTCTTTGATCGAGGGCTATAAATCATTCCCTTTGATCATGCCCATATCTACTTCAAGGGGGTGCCCTTTTGACTGTATTTTTTGTTCCGTGACCAAGATGTTCGGCCGCGAATACCGGTTCCGTAGCTCCGAGAATGTCATCCAGGAGTTGGAATTAAGGAATACAAGGTCATTCTTCTTCTGTGATGATAATTTCACCGCGCATCCTAAGCGCACGCGTACGTTGCTTGAGCTTATGCTAAAGCGTAAAATCCCGAGCTGGAGCTGCCAGGTGCGTTGCGACGCCGCGAAAGACGATGAGCTCGTGGGGCTGATGGCGCGGGCCGGATGCAGCGTGGTCTGCGTGGGTTTTGAATCCATTAATCAGAAGACGCTCCAGTCTTATCAAAAGAAACAAAGCGTTGAGGATATAATAAATGCCATCCGTTCTTTCCGCAAGAAGAAGATCAGGATCCACGGGATGTTTGTCCTTGGGGGCGATGATGACAACGAGAATACTATATGGGATACCCTTAAGTTCGCCGTAAAACAAAAGATAGATACCATCCAGATGATGATTCTTACGCCGGTTCCGGGTACAAAGTTCCATGAGGAGATGAAGAAGCAAAAGCGGATCTTAAGCCACGACTGGAGCCTTTATGACGGACAGCATGTTGTCTTTAAGCCTAAATTGTTATCCGCCAAAGAGCTTCAAATGAGCGTAATCGGAGCATACACCAGGTTTTATTCTCTTTCCAAATCCTTATCTCTACTTATAAGGTTGCGTTTTCGTAACGCCATGTTCCGTTTCATAGGATATAGAATTATTCATGAATGGATCAGGCGTAACCATAAGATGCATTGGTTATTACAGATTTAAACTTGACCATTCAGCGATCCTGCAGTAAAATATTTTAAAATTGCGGGGAAGCGAAAAGATGGTTAAGAACAGAAAAAAACTTAAGGCAACTCTCTAAAAATATGCGGGTTGCCTTTATTATTGCCCGGCAGGGCACGCCAAATAATCAGATATATTTGGGCGTTAGCCCGGCAGGGCACGCCAAATAATCAGATATATTTGGGCGTTAGCCCGGCAGGGCACGCCAAATAATCAGATATATTTGGGCGTTAGCCCGGCAGGGCACACCCAACAATCCCGCCGCAGAAGGCGGCGTACCCACCAATCCGATATGGTGGAGTGGGTATATGTTGGGCGTTAGAGGGGGAGGCAGGCATGCGGTTAGAAGAACTAAAAGGTAAGCTCGTGCTCTTAAAGTTTGCCGAGGAGATAAAAGGTGATTTGTCTCTTTTTCAGATTTACAAAGATGAAATATGGGCGGTGGTGACCGGGATTGAAGACGTGGGTATATGGATAGAGAATCCGTCGTATGAGCTCGGGGTCTGGTGGGATGATAAAGGCGACTTAACCCCCCCGGTAAACAGGTAAAAGAAAAGGTGAAGACCGATATCCTTATTGCCTGGCGTTTTATAAAGGGCCTGATGAGCGTTGAAGATGAGCGCTTCCAGAGAGTAAAGAGCGATAAGCTTCCGGGGTTCCAGGCCTATAAATAAAATAAGCTTAAAGATGATTATCCGGCTACTATTCCTTATAGTATTACTTATCACTACCCTTGTCTTCGGTATTAAATATATCGAGACCCGGGGTATATTTTATCCTGCGAGGGATATTACTTGCTATCCGTCCGACCTGGGCATGCCTTTTGAAGACATCTATGTAAAAACTAAGGATGGAGTGACAATCAACGGGTGGTTTATCCCGCAGAAGAGCGCAAGATATACGCTGCTCTTTTTCCACGGAAACGCCGGAAATATCCAGCACAGGCTGGATAAGTTGCTTATCCTTCGGGAAACAGGGGCGAATATATTTATCATAGATTACAGGGGGTTTGGCAAGAGTAGCGGCAGACTTATGGAGGAGGGTTTTTATCTTGACGCTGATTCCGCCTGCAAGTATCTTACGAAAGCGCGGGGGATAAGTCCCGAAGAGGTCATCCTTTACGGGGAATCATTGGGGACGGCAGTAGCCATAGATCTTGCTTCAAGAACAAAGGTCGCAGCCGTAATGCTGGAGGGGGCGTTTTCCAGCGGCCGGGATATGGCAAAGAAAATATATCCTTTTCTCCCCGTATTCATTTTCGCGAAGAAATTCGATTCCCTGAAGAAGATAAATGGCGTAACGGCTCCCAAGCTGTTCATTCATAGCATAAATGACGAGATGGTCCCTTTCGCGTTCGCCGGTAAACTTTATCAGGCTGCCCCGGCCCCCAAGGAGCTCGTAGAACTGACCGGGGGGCACAATACTGCTTTCCTGGATTCCAGAGAAAAGTATATTTCTTCCATAAGCGGATTTATAAGGAGGCTTCATGAAGGTAAGGATTTATTACCATCACACTGATTGCGGTAAGGTGGTCTATTACGGGAAATACCTGGAGTTCCTTGAGGAGGCACGTACGGAATTTTTCGACGAGAGAGGATTGTCTATCAAGGAGTTAGAGAACAGGGGGGTGTTATTCGTAGTTGCGCGGCAGGAGATCGATTATAAATATCCCGCTTTTTACGGGGATATTCTGCATATTGATACCAGGATCTATAATATTTCTTCAGTAAAAATCGAATTCGAATATGAAATCAGTAACCAGGATAATAAAAAAGTTTCAATAGCAAAAACAGTCATGGTTTGCGTGAGCCGCGATTTCAAGCCGCAGTCCATGCCGGAAGAGATACGCGAGAAACTCTCCGGAAAGAAGGCGTAAGTAATGAAAATATCCGTCAAGACTGCCCTGTTTTTTATTTTTTTCTTTAGCGCGATATCAGGGGCTGGGGCAGATACGGTTTATCTTAAGAACGGACGACAGATAAAAGGTATTATTAAACAGATGAATGATGAATTCCTGGAATTAGGGGTAGGTTCGGGGACGGTAAAGTTTTACCTCCAGGAGATTTTACGCGTGAAACGCTCTTCGCAGGATGAAAACCAGCTGATGAAGGGCCATTGGGATAGTGAGCGCTTAAGAAAAGAAGAAGAACTTAAAACCCGCCGGCAGCAGGAAGAGGAAGCCAGGGAAGCTATGCCAAAAGACGCTAAGGCCAGCCGTAGAGGGGACCATCTTTTTGTAAATGCGCTATTAAACAAGAAGGTGAATGCCAGGCTTCTGGTTGATACCGGTGCTTCGTTTGTTGTGCTTTCTCCCGCCATAGTGAAGAAATTGAATATAAACACAGAGAAGAAGGATTCACCCCAAATAAAAATAACGGTGGCAGACGGCAGGGAGATCTTGGGTAAATATTTCAAGCTGGAAAGCATCAGTATAGGGGAGGCTACGGCAGAAGGCGTTGACGCTTCGATAATCTTTGAAGAGGACGCTTTTACTGATTTTGACGGGATCCTCGGGATGTCATTTCTGAAATTATTTAAATTCGCAATCGATCTTGATGGAAACAGGCTTATTTTGCAAAAATAATGAATTTTTTAGAGGAGGTAATTTAAATGAAAAAAGAACTTATTGTAGTAGGGGACAGGGTGCTGATTGCGGCCGACACGGGTGAAGACCGTACCGATACCGGGTTATATCTTCCGCAGGGAGTAAAGGAAAAGGAGAAAGTCCATGGCGGGATCATAGTGAAGACCGGCCCGGGCTATCCTATACCCGATCCCGGCTCCATGGAGATAGAGCCATGGCAGACCCCAAAATTCGATAACCATTATTTCCCGCTGCAGGCGCAGGAAGGGGATTATTGTATTTTCTTAAGAAGCTCCGGAGTCGAGATAGAATTCGAAAATAAGAAATATATTATTGTGCCGCATTCAGCGATACTTGTTCTTTTAAGGGAAGGCGCCTGATGCGCAGCGATAAATACCTTAAGTCATTTGTGTTTTTAAGCGGCAGCGGATGCCTGTTGCCGGCGTTTATAATATTTAATCTTTTATTCGGATGGATTTTCTTGAGCCCTGTGCACTGGATGATTACGGAAGGGGTATTAATTTTATTTTTTGTAATCAAAGGCTTAATTGTGACGCGCAGGGTGGTCTCATCCGTTTCGCGGCGCGATGACGCGATAGACGTAGAAGCAAAAGTTTTGGATGAAAAAGACAAGCCGGGCAGCGGATAACCTTTTTGTTTGACTTTTTGCGCACTTATGTTAGCATAACCTTTTGTTTAAGGCTGTACCATTGATAATAACTTAAAGGGGGGAATGTTTAAATGTCAGCTGTTAATTTTTTGTGGTTAGCGCCCCTGGGTTCAGTAATAGCGCTTTTATTCGCCTGGTACCTCGCGGCTTCCATTATGAGAAAAGACGAAGGCAATGAGAAGATGCGCGAGATCGCCCAGGCAGTCAGGGTCGGGGCAAGGGCATATTTAAAGAGACAGTATATAGGGGTATCTATATTTTTCCTGGCGGTATTCTGTATCCTTATGGTTTTGGTCATGAATAAATACCTGGTTATCTTTGTACCGTTTGCATTCCTTACCGGAGGCTTATTCTCGGGGTTATCCGGTTTTATCGGCATGAGTATTGCTACCCAGGCATCAGCGCGCACCACCAATGAAGCGATAAAGGGTTTGAATTGCGGATTAAGGGTGGCGTTTTACAGCGGCGCAGTCATGGGCATGGTGGTTGTAGGATTAGGGCTCCTGGATTTATCCATCTGGTATTTTTTTCTTAATGCTTATTATGGAAGTTACAGCGTTCCGGCGTGGATGCCTCAATGGTTATCTGTACACCTGGCGTGGGCTTTTGTGGCGCACCCATTACCCATAGGAACGGATAAGATCACTGCTATTACCTCCACGATGCTTTGTTTTGGCATGGGGGCGAGTTCACAGGCATTATTTGCGCGTGTGGGTGGAGGTATTTTTACCAAGGCAGCTGATGTGGGAGCGGATTTAGTTGGTAAAGTGGAGGCAGGGATTCCCGAGGATGACCCGCGCAACCCCGCGGTTATTGCGGATAACGTCGGAGATAATGTCGGTGATGTGGCTGGCATGGGCGCAGACCTCTATGAGTCTTATGTGGGTTCGATTGTGGCCACTGCGGCGCTGGGTGTGGCTGCGGGTTTAGGGGTTTCAGGAGTGACAGTACCTATGGTAATGGCTGCTGTGGGTGTGATTGCTTCTATTATCGGAACATTCTTTGTCAGGTGCAAGGAAGAATCAACACAGAAGATATTATTAGTGGCATTAAGAAAGGGTATATTTGTCAGCGCGATACTGGTTGCGACAATATCTTATTTCCTCGTGAAGTATACCCTGGGCATGGAGCATATAGGAGTTTACTGGTCGGTCCTCTCTGGTTTAATCGCGGGCGTATTGATAGGTTTATCTACCGAATATTTTACCTCAAGCCATTTCAAACCCACGCGTTCAATAGCCGAAGCATCTTTAACGGGCCCTGCAACCGTAATCATAGGAGGTATCTCCGTAGGCATGATGTCAACGGCGATACCGGTAATTGTAATAGGTATTGCAATATTATCGAGCTATTTTCTCTCAGGTGGGGCTACTAATCCTAACGCCGGGCTTTACGGGGTGGGGATTGCTGCGGTAGGAATGCTTTCCACTCTTGGCATAACCTTGGCTACTGATGCCTATGGCCCGGTTGCGGATAATGCCGGAGGCAATGCGCAGATGGCAGGCCTTAACCCCGAGGTCAGGAAGAGAACGGATGCCCTGGATTCGCTGGGCAATACTACTGCGGCGACAGGCAAAGGTTTTGCTATCGGTTCAGCGGCTTTGACTGCATTAGCTTTGATTGCCGCGTATCGCGACCAGGTGTTTCTGTACGGAAAAAGTCTGACCTTGAATTTAATGGACCCTAATGTGTTGGTAGGGTTGTTTATCGGAGGGATGTTGCCT
The DNA here is from genome assembly GCA_043823435.1 of Candidatus Omnitrophota bacterium. GTDB lineage: Bacteria > Omnitrophota > Gorgyraeia > Gygaellales > Profunditerraquicolaceae > UBA1562. The sequence continues at coordinate 19,343 of JBDRAV010000002.1, forward strand.
TTCGTATTCTGTTCCATGACTATGAGCGCGGTAGGCAGGGCAGCAGGTAAAATCGTAGTAGAGGTGCGCAGGCAGTTTAAGGAGATATTGGGCCTTATGGAAGGCAAGGCCAAACCTGATTATGCCCGTTGCGTGATTATAGCTACTTGTGCCGCGCAAAAAGAGATGATCATTCCCTCATTGATGGCGATAATCGCGCCTATTGCAGTAGGGCTTCTTGTGGGGGTAGAAGCTGTAGCAGGCCTTCTGATCGGCGCAACGGTAACCGGATTCGTCCTGGCGGTAATGATGGCGAATTCCGGAGGCGCCTGGGATAACGCGAAAAAATATATAGAAGAAGGCCATTACGGCGGGAAAGGTTCTCCTGCCCACAAAGCAGGGGTTGTCGGTGATACCGTCGGAGACCCTTTTAAAGATACGTCCGGGCCAAGTCTTAACATTCTCATTAAACTTATGTCTATGGTTTCAATTGTTTTTGCCTCTTTCGTCATCTCAAACTCCCTCTTCAAATAATAGGGACACTTCTTAACCCAATCGAGGGACACTTCTTCAGCCAATCGGAGAAGTGTCCCTTTTAATTAATGGGGAATCAGTTAAAGAATAAGCGATAATATTATATTTCTAGTATGGGATCTAAAAGGCCTGATCCCCTATTTAACGTCCTGGATTTCCAACTACTCCATTCGTATCCAAGTGGCGATGAGGTCAAATCCGCTCTAACTGGATTATATTCGATGTAGTTTAGGCAATCTACAAGATACTGATCTTTTTGGATAATCATATTCTTAAATCTTCCCTGCCAAAGGTGGCCAACCTTATTATATTTCTTATTGAACCAAATTGTATATGTCAGATCGATACCTTGCATAAGCTTTCCTAGATCGTTTATTTTCTTAACTTCAATAATTAGATGGATGTGATTAGGCATCAGACAATAGGCGTATAGCTTGAAGTGGTATTTTCTTTTATAATGGACCAGGATTTCCAGATATTTGTTAAAGTCCACATCTTCTAAAAAGATTTTTTGTTTTTGATTACCCCGTTGAATAATATGGTAACACACATTTGGTATTATTAATCTAGGGCCCCTAGTCATATTTATCACCTCCTCTATAATAGACGAAGCAAAAGGGAGTTTCTAACATAAAATTTTATATTAAGGGGACACTTCTCGCTTTGACCGAAGAAGTGTCCCTTGATTGTCAGGAGAAGTGTCCCTAAAAAAGATTTATAATTAGGTTAGTTGGTGCTATAATACGGCTATTATGGATGACTTGGGGTTTGTCCATAGATGCGTTAAAGGGGACAAGCAGGCGTGGGATGAACTTGTAGAAAGATATTCTTCTTTAATATATAATTACATCCATAGCGTATTGAAGATAAAAGGTCGTATCTTCTCGCAGGAAAATGTCAACGACCTCTTCCAAGAGATCTTCCTTTCTTTAGCCAAAGATAATTTTAAGAAATTGAGCACCTTTAGGGCCAGGAACGGTTGTAGCCTTGCAAGTTGGCTAAGGCAGGTTACTATAAATTTTACCATTGGTTATATCCGTAAAATCAAGCCTGTGCTTTCATTGGATGAAGAGATAGGTGATGATTTTAGCATGGCAGATATACTTGCATCTGATTTGCCGTCCGCAGCTGATGATCTGGATCGGGAAGAAAAGATTATACACCTGAGGGGTTGTATCGATAGATTAAACACTGACGATAAATATTTTCTTGAGTTGTATCTTTATAAAGGGATTGGACTTGAGGAATTAAAAGTTTTCTTTAAGGTTTCGCGCGCAGCGGTTGATATGCGTAAGAGCAGGATTGTTGAGCGGTTAAGAGAGTGCTTCAAGGATAAAGGTTTTATCTTGTCCGATAAGAAATAAATCCGATTTATGGAGTTAGATTTCATACATTTTTACGTCTATTATAACAGGAAGGAAATGTTGATATGCCTGATACATTAGAGCGGTTAATAAGGATAGTTTATAAAAAGTGGAAACAGGCTCATCGATTAACGCAGGAGTCGCATCCAGATGAAGAAGCATGGGTTTGTTTTTTTGATGGTAGGCTGTCGGCGCAAGAAGATGAGCGCATAAAGGAGCATTTAATAAGTTGCGAATTTTGTTCAGAGATTGTTGCTGCTGTAGCCAGATCGGAGCCGGTTCCCGTAAAAACTTTGCCTAAAGATTTAGCAGAGCGCGCGAAGGATTTAGTGGTATCGCAGGAGAGATTTTCTGTCGCAGAAATAATCATTCTACTTAAAGAAAAGATGCTGGAGATATTGTCTATTACCGGGGATGTGCTGGTCGGGGAGGAATTTGTGCCTGCACCGGTATTGCGTAGCCGCAAGATAAAAGAATTTAAAGACGAGATCACTATTTTAAAAGATTTCAAAGATATAAGAGTCGAGGTAAAAATACAAAATAAGCTTGGCCAATCCTTTGATCTGTTTGTCTTTGTGAAAGATAAACAGAGCCACCGTATAATTAAAGACTTAAGAATTACTCTTCTTAAGGGGGACTTAGAACTCGAATCCTATCTTACCGCTTCCGATAAGGTAATCTTTGAGCATGTGCTGGCAGGAAAATATACCGTTGAGATATCAAATGCCGATAATAAAATTGCCTCGGTATTGCTTGATATCAGAAAATAGTAGCGCATGGAAGAGCGTAATGCCCTGATTTTAGAGATTCTAAGGCATGACACCACGTTTAGAATGAGCATTTCTGAACGGAATGATCTTGTCCAGACCGTAAAACACTATAGTCAACTCAGCGTATCATTTGCGGAAATAAATAAGTTATGCCGGGAAACAATAGAGATACTTAATAGGGCAAGCAAGAAATCCGCTTTAACCCTCGACCATATAAATAATCTTAAAAAAACAGGCCAGATACTCTGGGATCATCTGTTTACCAGGTCGGTAAAAGACAGGTTGACTACGACCATAATTAAAGAGCTGGTTCTTTCCATAGATGAGGAGTTAATTAATATCCCCTGGGAACTCTTGTATAATGGCAATGAGTTCATGTGTCTTAAATTCAATTTGGGGCGGTTGGTCAGGACTAAAGAACAGGTTGCCCCAAGGCAATACCGCAGCTTAAAGGCTACCCTTAAGATGTTGATATTGGCTAACCCGAATAATGACCTAAGATCAGCTTACCTTGAAGGTGTGTATATAAAGAATCAGTTTGACCGTAGAAGGAACGAGATCGGCATCGATTTCAAATCTACCCATATTGATACGCTGTATGTAAAAAAGAATCTGCGGGATTATGATATCGTGCATTTTGCCGGTCACTGCGAATATGATAGTAATAATCCGAAGAATACGGGATGGGTTTTAAGCGATGGAAGATTTACTACGGCGGATATTCTGGCTTTAGGCGAAAGCCTTTCTTTCCCGGCCTTGATATTTTCTAACGCATGCCACTCCGCCAAGGCCGTAACCGAAATAGAAGATTTGGATTACCACGAGAAGAATTATAGCCTTGCATCAGCATTTTTGTTTTCAGGAGTAAGGCATTATATCGGCACTATATGGAAGGTAGAAGACCCGGTGAGCTTAGCCTTTGCCAGGGAATTCTATACGCATTTGATTAAAGGCAATTCCGTGGGCGAATGCATGCGTCTTTCGCGCCTGAAATTAATTAAAGAATATGGCATCGGCACTATATCGTGGGCGAGTTACATCCTTTACGGAAACCCGGATTTTGCATTGTTCAGGCCTAAGCCTCACCCAGCGCCATTAAAATTTAAAAAGGGTGTTTCTTTATACAAAAAACAGATAGTAAGAGTCCTTTTGGCGGCTTTTGCCTTCTCTATAATTTTGTTTTTTTATACATGGCTGCCTACCAGGAATCCTACTACCTTGTTTTCTTTTATCAAGTCCAAGAAACTATTCCTAAAGGGGAATAATCAGGAAGTTATACTGATTTGTAGCCGAATCATAGAAAGGGAACCGTCGTTTCTGGCGGCCTATCCGTTAATAGCGGATACGCATGAAAGGATAGGCGATAGAGATAAGGCGTTAAAATATTATTTTGATTACGCCTTCGCCAGCGAAAAGAAGCACGATAAAAAACACCTGTCTTCTGCTTATATCGGGATTGCGTGGTCTTATCATCAGCAAGGAGAATATCCTAAGGCCTTAGATTTCTACAACAAGGCAGCCGCATTAAGCAGGGAAGCCCGCGACAAGCTGAACGAAGCGGTTGCTCTCAGGAAATTGGCGGTCTGGCATATGGACAAAGAAGATTATGATAAGGCGCTAGAATTACTCACAAAAAGTTCCGAGATCAACCGTGAAAGAGGGCGGCAGTATGAACATAAATACAATCTGGCCTGCGATTATTTTGATATGGGCCTAGTTTTTTCCAATAAGGACGATTTTACTACAGCCAAGGAGTTCTATAATAAGAGCCGCATCATTTTTGAGAAATTAAACCTAAAGAACGAATTAAGCGATTGCTATTTTAACCTTGGTGAGATATGCATTTTTCAGAAAGAATATCAGAAGGCCATGGATTATTATATGCAGGGGTTGAAGATAGATGAATCGCAGGACGATAAGCCGAGCCTGGCAAGTGATTATAATATGATAGGAGAATTATATCTGGAGATAAATGATCTCCAGCAGGCCGAGAAATTCTTTAACCACTCGGTTATTATTTCCAAACAGATAAATGCCCGTCCGGAATTAGCATCGGCGTGCTATAATCTAGGGATTCTGTATAAAAATAATGGCAGAAAGAGCAAAGCGCGGGATTATCTCAGGCAAGCTCAGGAGATATACCGTATGATGGATACTTCGGATTACCTGGAAATCAGAGAAGAGCTTATAAGCCTTGATAACCAATAGGAGACCTTTATGAGAATATTGTCGGTTCTGGCAATAATATTATTCTTACTAAATGTTGCAGGTTGTTCTATGCCGATAGCATCTACCCGAGGGTCTTTATACGGTTTTACCAGGGTAGAGAAGAGGTCCAAAGGTATGTTTAAAGGCAGCAAAACCGTAACTATCCAAGATTTCCGTCAGAACGAGGCATACGATGAAGACATAACAGACCTTAAGCAAAGGGTGGATGAATATATTTTACGTCATCCGGAATTAAGCGAATCAGTTAAGAAAGATTTACGGGAAATAAAAGTAACTCATGGGGCAACCAGCGATGAGGCTATTCTATTATTAGGTAAGCCTGATAAGGTGATGAGGGCATCGGGAGAAGGCCGGTACGGTGCCACGGAGATATGGATTTACAGGATAAGCAAGTTACGGTTCTTCACTGTATTTATTTTTCCAGTATTTCCTGTCCATGAAGGGCATTACTTGTATTTTAAAGACGGCGTGCTGGTAGAAATAGAGCATCGTTCTCTTGAGCAGACTGTCAAGCAGGGGCAGGGGGCGGGGCTTACCGAATCCAAATCTTAGGAGGGAATCCGATATTTTTATTGAAAAAAATAATAAAATATGTAGAATCTTAACTAACGCCACGCAGATGGTATTATAGGGCTGGAAAGATATATGAAAAGAGCCGTAATTATTTACTTACTCTTGTTTATGGGGATATCGGCGGGATACGTTTATGCCCAGAAATCCCAAGAATATAACGCTTCCGGGGGTACCCTTGAAGTAGAGGCAGGAAATATTTTTGTAATCGAGCTTAAATCTAATCAGGTTATAGGTTTAAAATGGCGGCTCGCCAGTCCGCTTGATACAGACATACTTAAGCTTGTAAGCGTAGAGTTCGTAAGGAGTACAGCTAGAATAATAGGCATTCCGGGTAAAGAAACATGGACCTTTAAAGCCCTTAAGCCGGGTGAGGTAACGATTTATTTAAAGTATAGCCGTTCCCCGTCGACAAAAGTCGCCTCGGAAGAAGAGAAGGTCTACATAGTTACCGTTACAGAACCTTCCAAGCAGAAGAAACAGTCTGAATAATACGATTCCGCCCGCACCCTATCCGCAATAAATCATTTTGGTTAAAAATTCCTGTTAGATTTTCTCGACCTCTTCGTCTATTAATTCAGAAGGGGGGGCTTGAGATGAAAAAACATACGGTATTTGCGGTAATTGCAGGTTTATTTCTCTTTGGCGCAGGGGTTGAATCTTTGGCAGGAGAATTATCTTGGCAGGATATAAGCAGGGAGGTCTTAGATTTAAAGACGGTTTTGGTGAATCCCGATAATCCGGATAATATTTATATAGGAGCGCATAACGGGATTTTTAAGACAAGCAATGGGGGCGCAGGTTGGAGAAATATCCTTTCCCTAAAGGGCCGGAACCACCAGATAAATTTTTTATCCTTCAACCTTGGCTATAGAAATTCTCTATACGCAGCCACAGGAAACGGACTTTTTTATAGTTTTGACGATGGAGAAACCTGGAAGAAGATTTTTAGAGGCAAAAACTATCTTGAGAGTGAATGTACCTGTGTTGTAGCTTTATCAAACCTTATCTATCTCGGCACAAAAGGAGGGCTCTTTATAAGCAAGGACAAAGGCCGCACCTGGCATAAGGATAAAGGCGTGCTGGGCAATAGCCCGATCTTGGCCATAGTCTATAATGCTAAAGATGCGGCATATATTTATGCCGCCTGTTTAAGCGGGGTATTTATAAGTGGAAACCTGGGGCAATCATGGGAGAGGATTTTCGCTGCCCTGGTTATAGGAGATGTTTCTGAGAAAAAAGAAGCGGCCGAGGAGCGCGATGATGATGAAGAGAGGTCTTTGGGGGTAAGGCATATTGCCTGCGACCCTCATAATTTAAATTGTCTTTACTTAGCTACATCCAGAGGAGTTCATAAGAGCTGTGACAGGGGGCGGAGTTGGGAACAGTTTCCCGGTGACGGCCTGCTTAACAAAGAAGTAAAATTCCTTCTTTTTTCTAATAATGGTGATTTTTATGCCGTTAGTAAATCAGGAATATTTGAGTATGCGGCTGGCCGTTGGCAGGAATTATCGCTTGGCCTGACAGCGCAGGAGATTAGATCCTTGGCCTCAGATAATCAGAATAATTTATATGCCGCCTGCGATAAAGGTCTATTTAAAACAGTATATTCGGATTATAAGGAAAGAGGAGATCTAATGTCGTTATATTATATGGATATACCGGAGATCAACGAAGTCCAGCAAGCGGCAATTAAGTATGCGCAGGTAGAACCGGATAAGATCATCCGATGGAGAAAGCGCGCGGCAAGAAAGGCAATATTGCCGCGGGTTAGCGTAGGTTTGGATAGGAGCGCGACAGACCTGTGGCATTGGGAGTCAGGGTCGACCACAAAATCAGAAGATGACATATTAAGGAAGGGGCGTGATGCTATAGAATGGGATATATCTTTAAGCTGGGATTTAAGTGAGCTTATCTGGAACGATGCCCAGACTTCCATTGATGTGCGTTCGAGGTTGATGGTGGAGCTTCGCGATGACATCCTGGATGAGGTAACAAAATTATATTTCGAACGCATAAGGGTCAAGATGGAACTGGATAACATATCTATTGAAGATAGAAGAAAGAGATTTGAAAAGGAACTGAAACTAAAGGAACTGACAGCTTTTCTTGATGGTCTTACCGGAGGATACTTTTCATCGCACCTGCCTAACCAGAAATAGGGACACCCTTTGCTTTGGTTGCAAAGACGTCCCCCGATTGGGTTTAAAGACGTCCCTCTAAATATGCTTGAATTTACTCATTTAAAAGTCTATAATGTATCAAACAATCCGGTTAATTAAGAAAGGAGCGAAAGGTATGTATAGCGAGAACTTAAGAAAGATAATTGAAAATGTTGAGAAGGTCATTGTCGGAAAGACCGAAACGGTTAAGCTTTTGCTTGTCGGGCTTCTCACTAAAGGCCATATTCTAATCGAGGATGTCCCCGGACTCGGGAAGACAACTCTTGCTCTTGCTCTGGCAAAATCCATTAGCGCGGATTTTAAAAGGATCCAGTTCACTCCTGACCTCCTTCCTTCTGACGTATCGGGAGGGTTTGTTTATAACCCCAAAAGCGGAGAATTCGATTTTAAGAAGGGCCCAGTTTTTACAAACATACTTTTAGCCGATGAAATTAACAGGACTACCCCGCGTACGCAGTCTGCGCTTCTTGAATGTATGCAGGAATATACCGTGTCTTTGGACGGTAAAACATTCGCCCTTCCGAACCCTTTTATAGTAATCGCTACCCAGAATCCCATAGAATATCAGGGCACATATCCTTTGCCTGAGGCTCAGATAGATAGGTTCGCGATGAAGATAAGTATGGGTTATTTGCGTGTTGAGGAAGAAGTGAAGGTCATATCAGGGCAAAAGATGCAGCATCCTATTGAGAGCCTTCAACCGGCTCTGAAACTGGAGGATATCCTTGAGCTGCAGGAAGAGGTTAAAAAAATACAGGTTTCCCCTAATGTTATGGATTATATTGTAAAGCTCGTTTCCGGCACACGCACGAGAGATGACGTTAAGTTAGGTGCAAGCCCCAGGGCTTCTATCGCACTGATGAAAGTCAGCTCTGCGTGGGCGCTCCTTGAAGGCAGAGATTATGTTGTCCCCGAAGACGTAGTCACCCTTTCGCCCTGGGTATTAAAACACAGGATTGTATTGCAGCCCAAGGCCATGATCGCGGGCAAGAATTCTGAACTTGTAATCTCTGACTTATTAAAAAGCACGCCTATCCCTTAAAAACGAATATGCTTAAGGTATACTTCAAGAGATGGCTCTTCCTTTTCCTCATTATTATAGCTAACCTGCTTATAGCGCTTCAGACATCCATAGAGTTCTTCGCTTTATTTTTCTGGTTTTTGATATCTCTCGTATTCGTGAGCTTGATATGGATTGCCATAGGATACCTCGGAATAAATTTATCTCTGGCAAGAAGGACCACGACCAAGTTAGAAGAGGATGATACCGTAGAAATAGAAACAATAGTAAGCAATAAGAGCCTCCTGCCGATATTTAATTTTGTCCTGGAAGATCATCTTACGTGCGCGGCTCCCGGGGAAAGAGAGAGAAGATTTATATTAGAATATATCGGCCCCCGCTCAACAGCCAGCTTAAAATACCGCTGCCAGTGCCCATTAAGAGGCAGATACGAAATAGGCCCGATCCATATTTATATTTTTGACCCCTGGGGCCTGTTTTTCCTTAAAAAGACATTTTTCTTATATTCAGAACTTTATGTTTATCCGCGCACATTTAACATCTCCAAGTTTCCTCCCTTGACAAAGGGGACCGCTCCCTGGTTTGGCATAGAGACCGGCCGTGTCAGCGGCGATGATCACGAATTTTACGGTATCAGGGAGTATAAGCCGGGGGACCCGATAAAGAGGATCCATTGGTTATCCAGTGCCCGAAAGAATAAGTTAATCGTCAAACAATTTCAACACCAGGTTTTCTTCAGGGCAACGATCATATTCAATTTAAATAAAGAAAGGAACTACGGCGAAGGAAAGGAGAGCGTAGCGGAATACATCATAAAGATAGCCGCCTCCGTGGCCAAATATTTTATTGAACGGAATGTCTCCGTAGAGGTTATAGCGCATATAGGAGAGACGGTATATATACCTTTTAATAAGGGCCCCGAGCATTTAGAAGATGTTCTTAAGCTTCTTACCATAGCTAAAGCGGAAAGCATGGTCAGCCTGAACGAACTCTTTCAGGAATTTTCATCCTATATCCCGAACGATTCCAGTTTGATTGTGATAATGCCGGACGAGGATTGGGAGTTTTTGTCTGCAATGATGTCCCTGAAGGTGAGGAATGTCTCGCTGCTCCCTCTAATATTGAATTCTTCTTCGTTTCTGCGTTCTCCCGATAAACAAGGCATTATAGAATCCCCCGCATTCAAATCTTCGCAGGCATTTGACTCCGCTCCTATCTTTTTTGCCCGCGGCGATAATTTAGAGCATAATTTTCTCAAATATTAGATGGAAGAAAAAAACCGCTATTTATTATCTGAGCTTTTATTTACCTTCCTCCTGATTGAGTCGGTAATCCTTCTCTTCGGAGGCATCCTCTCGCCTTATGGGGTATATTTTTCTATCGGATTGATAGGCGGGCTTTCTTTTAGCTGGTTCATTCGGGATAAGCAGATCCCATCAACTAAATTAACCGTAAATATCGCTGTTCTGGGAGTTTTTTTCTGGATAATATACTCGCTGTTACATTCATCTTTTCTTTACAAAGAAGTCATTGCCATATTTATACAGGGTTTGATTATTATACAGGTTATCTTCAGCTTTAATATCCGCTATACCGGCTTCCTGACATATGTCCAGGCCTTAAGCATCCCTTTGTTCATGTGCTTTCCCATATTTGCAAAGGATTACAATGAGGGGCAGATCATACTGGTCTTGGTTTATATTATTTGCTGGATAATAATCCTTAAAATAAAATTTTATGAATTTGTTAAAGCGCAAAGGGAGAAGAAGATCAGGCGCTATTTACAGATTGTTATCTCCATGGCCATTTTCTTAATCATTTTATCTGTTACATGGACCCTTTTTAATTACATAACGCTGGGAGAAATCGCAAAAAGAGGAATATTGTTTGAAGAAAGCATGGGATCGGAGGCTGAAAAAGATCTTCTGGAGAAAGAATATTATATCTTGCAGGATGAGATCCAGAAAGAAATATTAGGTATAATCCCCGAGCTTGATTTTCATGAGGACAAGCAGGAGACCATTATGCTGCTTAGCTCGTTGCTAAAGGATTCGATTTCTGCCATTGAGGTACAGAAGGCCAGGCTCGGCCTTATCAGCCGCATGAAAGAACCCGGGCCTGGATTAGAAGCGAAGGGCGGGGAAATATCCGCCGCCATCGAGAAGTACATAGAGAGAAAAATTAAATTCAATATGAATAAGACTAGAGAAGAGATAATGAATAATCTAAAACAGAATAGATTCAACCTTATGGAGATGTTCTCTCTTTCGGATAAAATAAATAAAATGGAGAGTGCCGATTCAAACCAGAAAATAAAGAAATACGCAAGAGACATTAAGAAAGGCATTGATAATTCTTCCGCGGCAGGTAATGCAGAAAGAGATTTGTGCAAGCTCGCTGACCAGCTTAAAGAATGGAAAACATACGATGCCTACCGCGAAAAATCAGATTCTTTAAATAAAGAATCCGACTCGCTGCAGGGGAAGTTAAAAGAAAAATTGAGTGACCTGCTTTCCGATATTAATAATGCGGAGGGAATTTCGGAACTGAAAGATGCCGAAGAGAAGGCCGGAGAATTAGAAGAAACCCTTCTTCTTGCCGGCAAGGACGCGATAAATAAGACTAAGGAAATGCTGGAGTCAAAGTCAAAGACGCCCCTTTCGCAAAAAGCTGAGGGATTAAAAAAAGAGAAGGCCGGAGAATTAGAAGAAACCCTTCTTCTTGCCGGCAAGGACGCGATAAATAAGACTAAGGAAATGCTGGAGTTAAAGTCGGAGATGCTTCTTTCGCAAAAAGCCGCGGAATTAAAAAAAGAAATAGATGACCTTAAATTGCCAGAAGATTACCGGGAGGAATTAAAAGAAAAGGTAGGCAGCATTAAAGACGCCATGGATTATCGCGAGTTCTCGGGAAGCGTATCGAAATACCGCGAAAAGATAAGGGAAGGCAAGATAAGCGTTCCCGAGAAGACAGAGGGGTTATTGGAAACAAAAGCCCATCTTCTTTTTAATGCAAAGAAAGATGAGATCAGAAAAGAATTGGAGAAAAGTAAGTTACCCGACAAGGGCAAAGAATTTATGAATGACTTAGAAAAGCTGGAGGATGAGAATAGCAGAGAGAAGTTAATCGCTGATACCGAGAAATTGAAAGAGAATATAAAAGAATTTTCAGAGCAGGGTTTCATTTCAAATGAATCCAACAATAAATTAATGGAGGATATGGAGAAGATTAAGGATATTCTTTTATCTAAGATGGAGGCAGGAAATAAATACCTGCAGTCCCAAAGAGACGAAGAAAAAAGCATGGGCGATTACCAGAAGGAGCTGGAGGAACTAATTGAGAAATCCTCCCTGAATGAAGAAAAAAAAGAAACGTTAAGACAGCTCGCGCAGGCATTAAAGAGGGCGCAGAGTATTTCTCAGATTGATAATATCAAGGAAGCGGCGGAAAGCGAAATCAAAGATTTACCTACCGATAAAACAAAACAGGAAGATATAGAAATAATTAAAGAGGCCTTTAATACCTCTATTGAAATCAAGAGGATTTTTATGACAGAGAAGGTCATTTCTGCCTTAAGAGAAAAGACGGAAGATTTGCGGAAGGTAAGCCCTAAGGTCGCAGAAATAATCCGGGGGGATTTAGAGAAGATAGCAGAGAGCCGCACCGAGAAGGAATTAAAGAAACGGATAGATATTCTCAAGAAGGATGCGGATTCGCAAAATCAGGAAAAAGAGGAGAAATCGGAAGAGATAAAAAGAGGGGCCGTTGACATATCCATCCTGCCCGCCCGCCCAGTCATCCCTTTGGGTTCTTCGGTTTCTTTAAGGGTAATAGCCGTTTACAATAAGACATTAATCAAAGAGCTCGGCCCGCAAGTACAATGGTTCTCTTCAGAGCCTTATGTTGCCTGGGTGGATGAAGCAGGCATAATCCATACTTTAGCCAAAGGAAAGACGCAAATATACGTTAAATACGCTGGGCAAGAGAGCGAAAAGATAGAAGTTACGGTTGTAGACAATATAGATGAACAGATAAGCAAAGCGGTGGAAAGAGAATCAATAAGATAGGTCGGGATATTGCATGAAAACAAAGCTTTTTCTTTTAACCTGTTTCTTATTTTTATTATTACTCTGTCCTTTATATAATTTCGCGGAGCCCGAGTATCGCGAACTAAACACTTCTGCCGGTAAGGTTATTGTCGGTCTGGACAGAGAGGGGGCGCTGGAAAAATTTGGCCTCCCTGCCCAGGCGAGTGAGCGCCTCTGGTATTATTCTTCCCCTGAGAGCTTATTTGTTCTTTTTTTCAGCCAGTCATTTTCGAAGATTTACCTTTACCCCCAGCATCCCCATGGTTCACCGGGTATGCCTTTGGAGTTTCGGGCATTCGGATACCAGTCCGATATGAAATTAAGAGATATTACTCAAGATGTGCGGTTATTGATAGACAGGCCAAAAGATTTTATTCTGGGCAAAGGTGGCGTTATAATTCCCAGGAAGGCGGGCGAGTATCAGGTATTGGCTAAATATAAGAATATTTTCAGTAATTCTGCCTATATCAAAATAGAAGAATCACTGGAAAGAGAAACAAAAAAAGAGGAATTGATAAGCATAAAAATCTTACCTTATAGGCCGGTAATCCCTTATCAGGGCCAATTAGATTTTATGGCGTTAGGGGTATTTCGGGACAGCTCGGGGAGATATACTATAAGGGATATAACCCGCAAGGCGAAATGGTACGTTAAGCAGGACAAAGAGATAATAAAGAACAAGGACAATAAGTTGTTCGGCCTATCTCTCGGGAAAGCGGAGCTCTTTTGCAGATACCTAAATTTGGACAGCTATCCTATGGAAGTTTACGTGCAAGAGCAGATCAGCGCATTTAACCAGACCCTTAAGCATATTATGCTTATGCCCGAATTGATCTTAGCTGCTTTGGGGAAGAATATAGATTTCAAGGTATTCGCAACGTACAGGAATAACAGTATAGAAGATATAACTCATAAAGTAACATGGGAAATCAGTAATAAAAATACGCTGACTTTGATGAAAGGTGGGGAGTTTACGGCAAAGGACATAGGGATTGCCGAAGTAACCGCGGCACTGTACGGTCTAAAGAGCGGATCGGCAAAAGTAATTGTTGTAGATAAGCAGAAGCAGGCGTTTTTAACTTCGCCTCCGGAAAGCAAGATTAATCCTAAAAGATTATCCCATGATATTCAAAAGGAAGCAGAAAAGTTAAAAGAGGACTTAGCCAAAGAAGAAAAGAAGTTAACGCTTATAAAAATAACCCCTGATGCCCTTGAGATTTCGCTCGGCGAGACAAGGGAAGTTAAGGCGTTAGGGATTTATAGCGATAAGTCTGAGGAAGACTTAACACATCTCGGAGAGTGGTCGAGCTCAGACGACAAGATCGTTAAGGTAGCAGGCGGTAAAATCGGTACTTTCTTGCAAGGCGAGGCGATGATCTATATAAAGTTCAAAGACATAAAGAGCATGCCCGCGGTAGTAAAGGTGGGAGGGCCTAAATTAGTTTCGATAATTCTTTCGCCGCAAAATTTGCGGATCTCTATGGAAGATAAAACGGATTTTAAGGCAGAAGGATATTTTAGCGATTCCTCACGCAAGGAGATAACTTCGCTAGTCACCTGGGAATTTAGCAGGCTCGGGATAATCATGATAAAAGAAGATAAAATAATCCCGTTGAAATTCGGAAAAACCGAGGTCTTTGCCGAATATTCGGGAATAAAAAGCCTCCCAGCAAACATTACTATTATTATTACGATAGGCTGGGTAATGCATATGATTATGAAGTGGGCGGTTTTCTTATTTTTAGGTATAACGGTGATGTTTATCGCTTTATATGTTTTGACCGAGAAGAAAAAGCGTTATCTGCGCAGTTTCTTGGATAAAAGCCCCAAGGATTTTGTAATTAATCTCTTTGAGAACATAAAAGGCATATTAGGTATTTTTAATGTGAGCCATAAAGAATGGATGACTCCTTTTTCTTATGCCGAAAGGGTCCAGAAGAAGTATTCCATAGAAGGTAATATTTTCTTAAATTTTATCGAGAAATTTGAAGAGGCTAAATACAGTAACCATTCCCTTTCGCCAGAAGATGCAACCAGGGCTTTAAGCGATTACAACGATTTACTGAAGACCATGCTTGGCCGCCATAATAAGGTTTTGTTGTTTTTTAAATACTGCCTGACCCTTTTGCATCGCAGGCCGCTTTTAATACCCAATCCGTGATCTTTACCCGAAATCGCTTGCATTTAAATTATATTTATGATAATTTATAACTCTATTAATCTAATATAATTCGTTATTAATAGAAGAATTTAGTATGGTGTTAATCCATTTTACGGACAGCAACTTTAAAAAGGAAGTCCTTGAGTCTGACCTCCCGGTACTTGTTGATTTCTGGGCAAGCTGGTGTGGCCCCTGCCGCATGATCGCGCCTATTATCGAAGAATTAGCCGGCGAATACGAACAGAGGGTAAAAATAGGCAAGATAGATATCGATCAGAACCCGAAGACTCCTACGCACTACGGCGTAATGTCAATACCCACGCTAATGTTTTTTAAGGAAGGTCGTGTCCTAGGGCAGTTCGTCGGAGCATTAAGCAAGGCCGAGTTAAAGAGAAAGATCGAAGAGGGCCTTTGATGAGCTCCGTCCCTCCTGATAGGGCCGGGTAAAGATTAAGAAAGGAAGAGCGGGGTGAAGAGGATATTCATCGCGGCCACTAATCAGAATGACGGAAAGACTACGGTAGCGCTGGGTCTAATCTTTAATTTCCAGAAGAAATTCAAGGGCATAGGTTTTATCAAGCCGGTGGGCCAGAGATATCTGGAGGAGGCCGGTTTTAAAGTTGACGAAGATTCCGTATTAATCGAAGATTCGCTGAAGCTCTGCGGGATAAAGTGCCGGCTTAAAGACATGAGTCCGGTAGCAGTAGAAAAAGGTTTTACAGAGAAATATATAGATGCCCCTGTCCGTAAGGTCATCACCAGGCAGATTAAAGAATCATTTAAGCGGGTAGCGCAAAATAAAAACCTGGTTATTATTGAAGGTACCGGCCACGCCGGAGTGGGTTCTGTTTTTGACCACTCTAATGCGGCGGTAGCGAAACTCTTGCGTTCAAAGGTGGTGTTGATTTCATCGGGCGGAATCGGCAGGCCTATTGATGAAATCGTCCTGAATAAGGCGCTCTTTGAGAAAGAAGGGGTTAAGCTCTTAGGCGTAATCGTAAATAAGGTGAAACCGGAGAAATTCGAGAAAGTGAGCCGTCTTATGAAAAAGGGGCTAAAAAGGAAGGGGATTGATCTCCTCGGGGTCATCCCGTATAAGCCGTCACTTTCTCATCCGACCATTAGGCAAATACTGGAAGAGTCCGATTACGATTTGTTATATCCTTCGAGCGATGATTCTTTAAATAACCATGTTGCCAAGATCGTAGTGGGGGCGATGCAGCCGAAAGACGCGGAAAAATATATTACCGACCACAGTCTGGTTATCACTCCCGGAAACCGCGAAGATATAATCAGGCTTACCCTTGAGCTTTATGCTAAAGGATGCAAAGTCGCCGGCCTGGTATTAACCGGGGACTTCGTGCCAAGCGGTGAATTTGTAAGTCAGATCAAGGATACCGCTATACCGGTATTATTAGCCAAGTCGGATACGTACACCACTGCCTCGGGAATCCATGATTTGACAGTCAAGATCAGGCCGACGGATAAAAAGAAGATCGAGTTGGTAAAGGAATTAATCCGTAATTATGTAGATATAAATAAAATTATTAAGGCGATGTAAGATGGATATTGTGACTAAAATCAGGGAACGGGCAAAAGCAAAACTGAAGACCGTGGCTTTGCCTGAAATTGAAGATGCACGCGTAAAAGAAGCCGCGAAGTTCATAGAAAAAGAAGGGATTGCCAGGGTTTTGCTTTTAGGCCGGGGGGCGCTGGATAAGACAAAGAAGGAAGAATACGCCAGGCAGTATTATGAATTACGCAAGTCCAAGGGGATAACTTTAGACGATGCGAATAGAATAATGGAAGACCCCCTTTATTACGCTGCGATGATGACGCGTAACGCAGATGTCGATGGGTTCGTTGCCGGAGCCATCCACACTACTCCGAACGTGGCCAGGGCATCGATATATTGCTTGGGGGTAGATAAAAGGATAGATATCGCCTCAAGTTGTTTCATAATGGGCGTACCGGGTTCTTCTTACGGAGAAGAAGGCGCGTTTATATTTGCGGACTGCGGGATTGTCCCTGATCCTAATCCGCGCCAGCTGGCCTGTATTGCCGTATCGAACGCCGAATTAGCCAAGAAGGTTTTGGGAATACCTCCCAGGGTCGCGTTATTGAGCTATTCCACAAAAGGTTCGGCAAAGGGCAGAAGTGTTGATAAGATACTTGAAGCGCTGAAACTGGCAAAGCAGATGCAGCCGGACCTGCTTATTGAAGGGGAATTACAGGTGGATGCGGCGATAGTGCCGGAAGTGGCCCAGATTAAATGCCCGGATAGTTTGCTTAAAGGCAGGGCAAACGTCTTAATTTTCCCAAATTTAGAAGCAGGAAATATAGGATACAAACTTGTGCAGAGGTTAGCCAGGACTCGGGCAATCGGGCCTATAATCGTAGGTTTGAATAAACCCTGCAGCGACCTCTCCCGTGGTTGCGTAGTTGAAGATATAATAGATTGCGTGGCCGTAACGGCCATAAGGGCCCAATAATATTTAGGGACACTTCTTGACTCAAAGCAAGAAGTGTCCCTGACTCAAAGCAAGAAGTGTCCCTGATTTTTTTCTAATGTTAAAAGGGGGACACTTCTCCGATTGGCTGAAGAAGTGTCCCTAAAAAAGGAAGAAGCAAAGAATGAAAATACTCGTTATAAATAGCGGAAGCTCTTCCATAAAATATAAGCTCTTTGATATGCCCGCAGAGAAGAATCCGGTGCACGGGGTGATAGAGCATATCGCAGAGAGAGGCTCTAAGATAAAAGACCATTATGCCGGCCTGAAAGTAGTTCTGGGTAGAGTAAAGCGAGTGGACCTGGTCGGTCACCGGGTAGTGCATGGAGCAGAGAGCTTTAAGAAACCGACATTAATCAATCCATCCGTTCTGCGCAAGATAAAGGGGTGTTCGCGTTTAGCGCCTTTACATAATCCGGCAAATTTAACCGGGATCATGGCCTGTAAGAAATTGCTTCCCGGGATCAGGCAGGTTGCGGTATTTGATACGGCATTCCACCAGACGCTTCCCGATTACGCTTATATATACGGTTTGCCTTACGAATATTACAAGAGGTTTTGTATAAGGAAATATGGTTTTCATGGCACGAGCCATGAATACGTCGCCCATGAAGCAGCGCGCCGCCTGGGCAAGCCGATCAGCAGGTTGAAGATAATTACCTGTCATCTTGGAAATGGATGCAGCATTACGGCAGTGGAGAGGGGCAGGTCTATTGATACCAGTATGGGCTTTACTCCGTTGGAGGGCTTGATCATGGGTACGCGCTGCGGAGATATCGACCCTGCGTTAATCACCTATATCATGCAGAAGAAGAGAATCGGCATTCCTGAGGTTGAGGATATTTTAAATAAGAAGAGCGGGCTTATAGGTGTTTCCGGGATAAGTAATGATATGCGTACATTGGAGGCGAGGGCAGGGAAAAAATACGGACGCGCAAAACTGGCAATTGATATCTTTATCTACCGTATAAAAAAATATATCGGCGCATATACGGCTGCCATGTCAGGGTGCGATTGTCTTGTATTTACGGGAGGTATCGGAGAGAATCATAACAGGATCGTGCGCGCAATCTCTAAAGACGTATTTTCTTATATGAAGAAGAAACCAGGGATCATGGTTATCCCTACCAATGAAGAATTAATGATTGCCCGTAAGGCATATAAATTGGTAAAATAAGATAGCACCTGGTGCCTAACCAATCGGGCACCTGTTTGGAATTCAAGCTTGTACCTGGTACGAGCTTGAATTTGCAGACGGTGCTGAATATAATGATAAGGAGAGGAAATGTTAAGGACTATATTGAAGTCTAAAATACACCCTGCGCGCATAACTGAAGCGAACCTGCATTACGACGGTAGCGTTACTATCGACGCGGCGTTGATGGAGAAAGCTGATATCTTCGTGCACGAAAAGGTCGAGGTGCTCAATCTTAATAACGGCTTGCGCCTTGAGACTTATGCCATCGAAGGCAAAAGAGGCTCCGGGGTTATCTGCCTTAACGGTCCCGCTGCGCGCGGCGCCTGTGTAGGAGATAAGGTGATTATACTGGCTTATGCCATTGCAGAAGATAAAGATGTCAAATCCATAAAACCAAAGATAATCAAGGTCGATGAGCAAAACCGCATTAAGGATTAGGGTATTAGGTGAACCGGCATTAAGAAAGAAGGTGAAGCCGGTCAAACAGGTGACTGCTGAGCATCGCGATATTTTAAGCGCAATGGCGCAATTGATGTACGCGGAGTCAGGGATCGGACTGGCTGCTTCTCAGGTTGGTATCAATGAGTCTATGATCGTTGTCGATATAGGTGACGGGATCTATAAACTGTTAAACCCGAGGATAGCAAGAAAAGAGGGTCAACAGGTGATGGAGGAGGGGTGTCTGAGCGTCCCCGGGATTTGCCTGAAGATTAAACGCGCCAAAAAAGTCATAGTCAAAGCAGAAGACCAGGATTTTAAGCCTGTTACCATAGAGGCAGACGGCCTTTTGGCATGCGTATTTCAACATGAGATAGACCATTTAAACGGAAGGCTGATCATTGATTACGTTCCGTTATTTACGAAGCTGAAGATAAAAAATAAATTAAAGAAACTCAAAAATAGATCTGAAAATGAAAGATTGCCCGAATCAGAAGCAAAATCTGGAAAACTGCAATTGTAGTTATGAGCCTTGTTCGCGTAAAGGAATCTGTTGCGCCTGTCTTATCTATCACCGCAAAAATGGCGAAATACCCGCTTGCTTTTTCTCATCCGGTGCTGAAAAGACCTATGACCGTTCTATAAGAAATTTTATTAAAATCCAGAGATGAAAAACAGATTGCCAGCCTGGTTTAAGCAGGAGATACCGGATGCCGCAGTACGGGGCAAAATACAAATGCTATCCGAGTTCAGGGTAAATACCGTCTGCAGCCACGCCAAGTGCCCCAATTTAAGTTCATGTTTTAAGAGCCTGAAGTTTACCTTTATGATTTTGGGGGATACCTGTACCAGGAGTTGCCGGTTTTGCGGCATTAACAAAACAAAGAAATCCGGTTTGGCCATCGATGCAAATGAGCCGGACAGGATCAGTCAGATAGCCAGGGTACTTAATTTAAAATTCGTGGTAATAACTTCAGTTACGCGCGATGACCTTGTTGACGCAGGGGCAGCGCATTTTGTCAGGACTATAAAATTACTCCGCAATATGAATAAAGATATCAAGATCGAAGCGCTGATACCCGATTTTTCCGGAAGCCATGCCAGCATCAAGGCGGTAATTGAGGCGGGCCCATCTATATTCGCCCATAATATAGAAACTGTCAAACGGCTATACCAGAGCCTAAGGCCGCAGGCAAACTATGAGACATCATTAGGCGTGCTAAGCAAGGCGAAGGAGATCAATCCTTCTTTGGTTACCAAGTCTTCGTTGATCTTGGGCATGGGCGAGACGGAAGAAGAGGTCTTATCTACTATGCAAGAATTAAGGCAGAGTCAATGCGATATCCTTACTTTAGGCCAGTACCTGGCGCCTTCAGAGAATCATTTTCCGGTAAAGGAATTTATCAGCATGGAACAGTTTGAGAATTACCGGCGTATGGGTATGCAACTGGGGTTTAAGGCGGTATTGTCGGGGCCTAAGGTGCGCAGTTCCTATCAGGCAGAAGAGGTCTACGATGGGCTTGAATACGTATGATTTGATTATTATCGGAGCAGGCCCGGCAGGTTTGACCGCCGCGCTTTACGCGGGGCGTTCGCGCCTAAATACGCTTCTATTAGAGAAGATAAGCCCGGGGGGAAGGATACTTCTGACTGAAACCATTGAGAATTTTCCCGGTTTCAGGGGAGGGATAAATACATCCGAATTAATTCAGCGCATGCAGGAGCAGGTTACGGATTTAGGGGTAAAGATCAGGCTGGAAGAAGCGGCGCAGATAGATTTTGAATCAAAGACCGTTAAGAGCGGCTCCGGGGAGGATTCAGCCAAAGCCATAATTATCGCCACAGGAGCACATCCGCGAAAGCTGGGGGTGCCGGGAGAAGACAAATTGACCGGCAGGGGCGTTTCTTATTGCGCTACCTGCGATGCCCCTTTGTACAGGGAGAAGGATCTGGTGATAGTAGGCGGAGGTAACGCCATGGCAGAAGAGGCTATTTATCTGACGCGTTTTGCCAGATCCGTGGCCATAATCCACAGAAGGGATGAGTTACGCGCATCCATGATCCTGCAGGAGGAGCTGAAAGAAAATAAAAAGATAAAGTTTATCTTAAGCAGCATGATTACCGCGATATCGGGTTCGAGCAGGGTGGAAGGGGTAAAGGTAAAAGATTTGAACACTTCCGTAGAGAGCGAAGTGCAATGTGACGGGATCTTTATTTATGTCGGCTATATACCGGATACGGATATTGTAAAAGATAAATTGGAACTGGATGAATCCGGATTTATAATTGCTACGGATGATATGTCTACTTCATGCGATGGTATCTTTGCGTGCGGAGACTGTCGCAAGAAAACCCTGTATCAGGTTATTACCGCCTGCGCAGACGGGGCAGTGGCAGCGGATTCAGCATACAAATATTTAGCGAGGCAAAAATAAGATGGCTAAATTTCCGACTCACCATAAGAAATTAAGGGATTGGGTGAACAAGATGGCCCGGTTGTGCCAGCCGGATGATATAGTCTGGATAGATGGTTCGCAGGAACAGAAAAAGAAGCTGGAAGAAGAGGCTGCAATCGGGGGAGAGGTCTTCCGCTTGAACCAGGAGAAGCTCCCGGGCTGCCTTTTGCACCGTACCAGCATCGATGATGTAGCCCGTACCGAGCACCTTACATTTATCTGCACAAAGAAGAAGCGCGAGGCAGGGCCGAATAATAATTGGATGTCTCCTGGAGTGGCATACAGGAAGACAAAGGCTATTTTTAAAGGCGCGATGCGCGGCAGGACAATGTATGTCATTCCTTTTTCTATGGGCCCGGTAGGGTCTCCTTTCAGCAAGGTCGGGGTGGAGTTGACTGATTCCCGCTATGTAGTGTTGAACATGCTGATTATGACCCGGGCGGGAGAGTCTGTGCTCAGGCAATTGGGCGGGGACGGAGAGTTTACAAAATGCCTTCATTCCAAAGCCGAACTCGATATAAATAAAAGGCTGATATTACATTTCCCCCAGGATAATACTATTTGGAGTGTCGGTTCAGGTTACGGCGGGAACGTGCTTTTAGGTAAGAAGTGCCTTTCGCTAAGGATTGCCAGTTATATAGCCAGGAGGGAGCGTTGGTTCGCAGAGCATATGCTTATTATGGGAATTGAAGAGCCCAATGGGCGTATAAATTATATTGCGGCTGCGTTTCCCAGTGCCTGCGGAAAGACTAACCTTGCGATGTTAGTGCCCCCTGAGGGCTTAAAGAAGAAGGGGTACCGTATCTGGACGGTAGGCGATGATATCGCCTGGATGCGCGTAGATTCCGACGGTGCGTTATGGGCGATCAATCCTGAATCAGGTTTCTTCGGGGTTGCCCCGGGGACAAATTCCAAAAGCAATCCCAATATGGTCCAGACTATTAAAAACAATACGATATATACGAATGTCCTTTTAAAGCCGGACGGCACAGTCTGGTGGGAGGGGGCTGATGGCGAAGCCCCGCTTCAAGGTATTGATTGGCGCGGCCAGCCCTGGGAACCGGGTAAGGTTGATGCTAACGGAAAGCCTATTTTAGGGGCGCATCCGAACAGCCGTTTTACGGCCCCTATTTCAAATTGTCCTTCTGCCTCATTCAGGCTGGAGCAGCATCACGGTGTGCCTATTTCAGCCATTGTTTTTGGCGGACGCAGGATGCATCTTGCGCCTCTGGCGTACGAAGCATTTAACTGGCAACACGGCATATTTGTCGGGGCTACGATGGGCTCGGAATTAACCGCTGCCCAGGTAGGCAAGTTAGGCCAGGTGCGCCGGGATCCGATGGCAATGTTGCCTTTCTGCGGTTATAATATGTCTGATTATTTCAGGCACTGGCTGACTATGGGCAAGAGGATGGCAAAGCCTCCTAAGATCTTCCATGTTAACTGGTTCAGGACTGACGAACACGGAAAATTCCTCTGGCCGGGTTTCGGAGAAAACCTGAGGGTCCTGGAATGGATACTTGACCGTTGCGATAATAAAGTGGATGAAGGGGTCAAGACCCCTATCGGTTGTATCCCCCGGGTTTCTGATATAGATATGACCGGACTCCAGTTGCATCCGGGAGCCCTGGAGAAACTCCTTACCATAAATAAAGAAAAATGGCTTGAGGAATTAAAAGGCATAAAGGTATTCTTTAAACAGTTCAAGAGAGACCTTCCGCCTGAATTGTGGCAGGAATACAATGAGCTGAAAGAGCGCCTTGAGTCAAAAGACTAGACAGGGGAATTTTTATAACCAAAGCCGAGAGTATCTATTAAATAATAAATAGGTCATTAAGGGGACACTCTTCTGTTTGGATTTAAAGACGTCCCCCGATTAGGTTCAAAGACGTCCCCAAAGGGGGGAGGAGATGGCGATGGATAATGTCGTTTTATTATCTACTGATTTAAAGGGATTAAGATTACATAAGCGCGGGAAGGTAAGGGATGTTTATGATTTAGGCGACAGATTACTTATTGTTTCTACTGACAGGATATCATGTTTTGATGTAGTATTGCCTTCCGGCATACCGCATAAAGGGCGCGTGCTCACGCAACTCTCATGTTTCTGGTTCGATTTCATTAAAGATATCACTGCCCACCACCTTATTACCTGTGATATAAATGATTATCCCGAAGAATTACAAAAATATAAGGATATCCTTTCCGGCCGCTCAATGCTGGTTAAAAAGACCAAACCGCTTGCGCTTGAATGTGTAGTCAGAGGCTACCTTTCCGGTTCCGGGTGGAAGGAATATAAAGAAAAGCAATCAGTCTGCACTATAAAATTGCCCCCCGGGCTTCGCGAGTCGGATAAATTACCCGAAGTTTTATTTACCCCTTCGACCAAGGCGGATGTCGGGCACGATTTAAACGTCGACCAGGAGTACGCAGAAGGCCTGGTAGGTAAAGATACCGCTTCCAGGTTAAGGGAGATAAGCATAGGCATTTATAAGAAGGCTAGCGATTATGCCGCCAAGAAGGGGATTATTATTGCGGATACAAAATTTGAATTCGGCATATACGAAAATAAGATTATCTTGATTGATGAGGCGCTTACGCCTGATTCATCGCGTTTCTGGCCGGCCGACCACTACGCTGCCGGTAAACCACAGCCCAGTTTCGACAAACAATTTGTCCGTGATTACCTGGAGAGTTTAGAATGGGACAAGACTCTCCCTGCTCCCCAGCTGCCCGATGAGATCATCGAGAAAACTACCCGTAAGTATCTTGAGGCGCACAGAAGATTGACCGGAAAAGAGATAAAAATATAAGATGGAACTAGTTAAGAAGACTGTTTCTATTTTATTAAGGGTCAGCGTAAGCGTAATCCTGCTGTTTTTTTTATTCAGCCTTGTAGATAAAAAGAATCTCGTTGAGATCATAAAAAACGCGGATAAACCCCTTTTGGTGCTTGCGTTTTTTATCTTTTTTGCCAGTTATGCCTTGTGCTTTCTTCGCTGGGATATGCTCCTTAAGGCAGCTGATATCCGTTTGCCTTTCAGCAGGGTGGTTATTTCGAGTGCAGGGGGAATGTTTTTCAGCCTTTTTCTTCCTTCGACTATCGGAGGGGACCTTGTGCGCAGCATTGACTTAGCCGTGCATACCAAAAAGAGTCATGAGGTAGTAGCTACGGTACTTTTAGACAGGCTCAGCGGTTTTATAGGGTTGGTCGCGGTAGCTTTATTGGCCGTTATATTCGGGTGGGGGCTTGTATACGATAATCCAGGCGCCTTGATCTCGGTGGCCGTAATCTTTGCTATACTGGCGGCGGTTTTACTGGTATTATTCAACAGTTTCTTATATTCCAAAATAAATAAAGTTCTGCATTCTCCGCGCGCGGGCCGGATCCGCGGGTTTATAAAAGACCTGCATCAGGAGATGCACATTTTCAGGCATCATAAAAGTATAGTAGTGAATAATCTTGTTCTTTCTCTGTTAATCCAGATTATCATGCCGATCATATTTTATATCATCGCGCTGTCAATAGGCATAAAAATAAATATCGTTTATTTCTTTGTCTTTATGCCTATAATAAGCTCCATTAGTTTGTTACCTATCTCCCTGGGTGGATTAGGTTTAAGGGATGCCACCACCATATTCTTTTTTGCCAAGGCAGGAGTCAGCAAGGATATGGCTTTTGCGATGTCGCTGGTTTCTTTTTCCTTCATATTAATTATAGGAATATTGGGAGGCGTTCTCTATGCCCTTACAGTACATCATCGACGCATACAATATAATAAACCACATCACGTTTGCCCCCGCCCGTAAGAAGATCACAGACCCCCGCAGAGCCCTTCTTGAATTTATAAAGAAGAGAATGCGGGAAAAAAAATCCAGGAATAAAATAATCTTAGTTTTTGACGGTTATTCCGGCATGTCGGGGAAGCCTCCCGAAGAATACGGCATCGAAGCAATATTTTCCGGGGATGAGACCGCCGACCTAATCATCAGGAGGATGGTTGAAAGTTCAAAGAGGCCGGGGGATATTGCGGTAGTTTCCGATGACCGGGAGATACAGTTCTTCATAAAGTCCGCAGGGGCCAGCCCGGTCGGCGTAGAAGAATTCATAAATCCCGAGGCTAAAACGCAGAGGAAGAAAGAGGAGCTGATTAAAACAGAGCTTAATTACAGCCAGATCAGCAGGATAAACCAGGAATTAAAAACGCTATGGCTAAAGTAAAACCTGTGCTCGGGGTTCGGGGTTCGGTTTTCGATGAGAACAGAGAACCGAAAGCCAAGAAGCGAGGTAAAGATTTCATAAAGTTTTTAGGCACGGCAGGCGCCCGTTTTGTAATGATAAGGCAACTACGCTCTTCGGGAGGGATTTGGGTTGCATATAAAGGCACTAACGTATTGATTGACCCGGGTCCGGGGAGCCTGGTGCGTTGTTCATCCAGCAGGCCCAAACTAGACCCCACCAGATTAGACGCCGTTATAGTTACGCACCGGCACCTTGACCATGTCAATGACGTAAACGTAATGATAGAAGCGATGACCGCAGGCGGTTTTAAAAGAAGGGGCGTATTGTTCTGTCCCGAAGATGCCATAAATGAAGACCCTGTAATTCTAAAACACGCAAGAAGTCTGTTAGAAAGGATAGAGATATTAGAAGCCAATAAGAATTACCGTGTAGATAATTTTGAATTTCAGACTTCCATGAAGCATATTCATCCGGTATCAACTTACGGCCTGAAATTCAACATTCCCGTCAAAGGCGGGTTTGCCTCGGGCGGAAGGAATACAAGCGTATCCCTGCTTACCGATACCAGATATTTTAAGGAGTTAGCCGATTTTTATAAAACAGACATATTAATTATATGTATTGTTTTTTTTGAGCCGCGTCCTGAAGTAGACCATATGTGCCTCATAGATGCAGAGAACCTGATCAGGCAGATAAAACCAAAGAGGGCGATACTCACCCATTTCGGTATGAGTATGTTAAGGGCCAAACCTCAGATACAGGCAGCGGAGTTGTCTAATAAATTGGGCATTGAGGTTGTGGCAGCTTATGACGGCATGACCCTTGAATTTTAGCAGGTTCTACGGCAGGTCGCCTTAGAATCAAGGGCCACTTTAATTAATTAAAGTGTACATGGTTACATTCTGTGGCACATTGCCACAGAATCAAGGAAAAGTTTCATTAATGAAACTTTTCCTTGACATAACCTGATAATTATGATAGAGTTATAAAGAATACAGCAGGAAAATAAAGGAGGTGACAAGATGAGTGATTGGCAGGTAGTGTTATTAGAACCAGCCAAAATGGTTATGGCCCAGATAGGTAGTTTCTTGGTCAACATACTTTTGGTGTTAATTATTCTTATTATCGGCTGGGTTATTGCCAAAATCATCAAAACGCTGATTACAAGACTTTTGGTAGCGGTAAGGCTGGATCAGTTATCCGAGCGCATCGATCTGGATAACATACTGGCAAAAGGCGGTATTGCTAATTCTCTTTCCGAGCTGGTAGGCGTAGTATGTTACTGGTTAGTGCTTCTGATTACCTTTGTGATTGCTATCAATGCTATAGGGCTTACGGTCGCCGCTGATCTCCTGAACAGTGTAATACGTTATGTACCTAATATTATTGCCGCTGTATTTATCCTGATATTAGGTATGTTTGTGGCTACCTTATTAAGCAGTATAGTCAAAACCACAGCTAATAACGCAGGCCTCTCTCAATCCAAGCTTTTGAGCAAAGCCGTTGAAGTTGTGGTGCTTGTCTTTGCTATAGTCATGAGCCTGGAGCAGCTTGGTATTGCTTCTAGGATAATAGAGTTAACTATAACCATACTCTTGGCGTCTTTAGGGTTAGGTGTGGCTTTAGCATTTGGCTTGGGTTGTCGCGACATTGCTGCAAAGTTTGTTTCCGAGCTGGTTGACAGCTTAAAATCAAAGAAGTAATAAGGGCAAATATTATAGTCTGTAAATTAACCCCCTATCTAGCGGTAGGGGGTTAATTTTTAAGCCGGGCATTGACCGAGGCGGCATAAGGATTTATAGGATGGTTTGACATCCTGCTGGAAGCGGCGCCAAAGACACATAAGAGACTCAAGGGATAACCCTTAATATGCTGCAGAAGATCAAGAAATACTTATTTATATTCGTGCCGCCGTTATTGGTTCTGGCAGCAAACATTTATTTCCGCGCCTTCCCTATATATTTCCCCCAGTTAAAAGAGAATGCCAGAGATATCCACTATAAGTCTATAGAAGAGAAGGTATCGCAGGATGTCCACTCCAAATTCGCGCAGTTCAATCCTATTGCCAAGGATAAACTGATAAAGAACAGGGTCGCAGAGTATAAGAAAACTGATATCAAGGCAATTAATGAACAGGTCGATGAAGGTTACAGGTATTTAAAGGGCAGATTCCAGGATAATAGCGGGCAGACGTATCTCATGGAACTTGATTGCTGGCATTGGGCTAGATACGTGAGCAATGTCTTAAGGCTCGGTCATCCAGGGGACAGGGTCGAAAAGGGCAAGCAGATAGACATCTACATGCTTGCGCCGCTGGGGAGCCCTTTACATTGGGAGCACTCATTATATTATTTCTCTGCCTTTCTTTATAAGGTATTCTCGGTTTTTAAGATCGTGCCGCTTTATACATTCCTGTTCTATGTCCCTTTATTCTTTTGCGCAGTTTTTATTATCCTTTTGTATGTGTTTGCGTATCGCTACGGCGGGCATCTGGCGGCGATAACCAGCTGCACGGTGATAGGCCTTTCGCCTATTTTCCTGCATCGCAGCTGCGCCGGGTGGTTTGACAAGGATATTTTAAGTTTAATCTTCCCGTTATTGGTAATATGGTCGTATGTTACATCGGCCGGAGCGCAAAATCTAAAAAGAAAAGTATTCTGGGTCTGCGTATCCACTTTCTGGGTGGGCCTCTTCTCTTACACATGGACACACTGGTGGTTTGTGTTCGCCATCATTATTATTTACGAAATTATATACATAGTTGTCGCTAGCCTGGCGCATTTCTACCTAAAAAAGGATAATCTGGTTGATTTAAAGGAACACATCATGTCGGTTGTTATTTTTTCTGTATCCGGGATATTGTGGGTGTTGGTTATCTGCGGCCCCGATCCGATAGCAGAGTTATATAAAGCGCTCCTATTTGCGGTGACGTTGAATAAACCCCTTATAGCTTCCATCTGGCCGAATGTCTATTCTACCGTTGGAGAGTTGAAGAACGTAGGGATAAACGAGATGGCTGATTCTGTGGGCAGTATGCAGATATTCGTTATATCTATCTTCAGTCTCCTGGCGTTGTCTGTAATCGCAATTGTAAAGCGCAGATATTTTGGCACGAGGCGCGACATTATATTTATCCTTGCGATCTGGACCGCGGTCATGCTTTTTGCCAGTACGCGCGGCATAAGATTCGTAATGTTCCTGTCTTTTAGTTTAGGCATATCCTTGGGGCTGATGATTTCCGAAATCTACAGGTATTTCATAAGAAAGAATAGACTCCCGGCGATTGCGCTGGTGCTTACAGTGTTTGTTATGCTTAACGTCAGGGTTTTTGAACGGGCCTATGCCGCAGCCAACAATACTTATCCGCTCATAAACGATACCTGGTATAAGGTCCTTAGCCTTATCGGCGAGAAGACCCCGGCAGGCACAATAGTAAATTCATGGTGGGACTTCGGGGATTGGTTCAAGGTGATCGCCAGAAGGCCGGTGATATTTGACGGGCAGAGCCAGCATACCCCCCAGGCTTACTGGATGGCCAAGGCGATATTATCCACAGATGAAGATAAAGCGGCAAGGATACTACGCATGCTCAATAACGGCGGGAACAGGGCATTTGAGATTATAAACGGGTATCTCAAGGATCCGTTGCAGTCGGTACTATTGCTGGAGAGCGCCATCGACAATAGCCCGCAGAAGGCGCAGGAAGCGCTTAACGATCTTCTGCCCGTACCTTTGACGCAAAACGTAATGCAGCTGCTTTATAATACTCCCGGGAAGGCATGTTTCGTAGTCGAGAATACCATGATCTCGAAGATGGCCGCAATTTCTTATCTTGGCAACTGGGATTTTTCCAAGGTATATATAGCTCAGAATATTAATAAGCTGGAAAAAGAGCAGATTATGGAGCGCCTTAGAGAACTGGGCAGGAATATCGAAGACGCGCAGCGCTATTATCAGGAGATATTCCTGATAAAACCCGATAATCTTGATAATTGGCTTTCTCATAAGGTAGTCTTTCACGGTGAACCCGCAAGCGGCAGAGTAGAAGACGGTGAGGTCTTTTTCGCGAACGGGTTTATCTATAACCTTAAGAATAAAACCATACGCTCAAGCGCAGGGAAGGTCCCTTACAGCCTTTTTGTCCTGCAGGGGAGTAAATTTGTCGAAATTGCCTATCCTAACGCGAATACTAAATTCTCCGCCCTTGTGTTCAAGGCCGATAATGGTTATAAATGCATCTTTCTTGACCGGGAGCTGGCAAAGAGCATGTTTGTACGCCTGTATTTCTTTAATGGCCTGGGCCTGAAACATTTTTCTCCTCTTCTCGACTCCGAGGAAGGGGGCAATTATATCAGGGTTTTTAACATTAACTGGTAAGGATGAGTAAGGATATAGAAGTTTCGTTAGTCTTGCCCTGTTTGAATGAAGAAGAGTCTATCGGGGACTCTATCAATAAGATCAGGGGTGAGGGTATTAGCGCAGAGATTATCGTAGCCTATGGCGGTTCTCTAGAGCGTTACAGGCAGATCGCCTGAGAGCCTGCGTGTTAAGATATTTACCGGGAGCCAGCGGAAGAGGTTACATGGCGGCATACCCGTGCGGCTTAAGAGGAGGGGGCGAGCGGGAAATATAGAATTATCGCCGATAGCGACTATGCCTATGATTTATATGATATACCAAAATTACTTGAGGCCCTTAAAGAAGGTTGCGGTTTTGTCATCTGTTTTTTATTGTGCCTTATAAATACAAGGTCTCTTAGAGCCGTCCCGGTATCTCTTTTGACCTTAACCGTATTTGTATTGGGGTAGTCCTGCGGATTCATCAGGAAGCTATCGCCCATTCTTAAAAACTTAGAAGGTAAATAAAGATGAAAGTAACTTTTATAATACCCCCGGTTTTAGACGGAACACAGGATGTAGACAGATGTTTCGGATGTAACTACAGTATTTACTTTCTTCCGCTCTTGCCGGTTTTATATTCCGCAACCCTGATTAAAGAAAATTCCGAAGAAGTATCGATTATTGATTTCGCGGCCCTTAAGAAAACGAAAGCCGATTTTGAAGAATTTATCCGTTGCGATAAATCCGAAGTGTACGTCTTTTATACCGTATTCCTCTCCCAAAACACGGATATTGCGGCCAGGGATATCATACGCCGCTTGCGCAAGGAGGCGATATTCATTTACAGCGGCCCCCAGGCAACATACAGGCCGCAGGTATTCCTGGACAAGGAGGATACTTACGCGGTAAGGGGGGAACCGGAGCTGATAATCAATAAACTCGTCGTTGCGTTAGGAAAAAGGCTTCCCGTATCAGGCATCAATGGTATTTCTTTCCTGCACGAAGGAAAGGTTGTGCACTCTCAACCGGCAGAACTCTTAAAAGATATAGACCGTTTACCAATTCCGGACAGGAGGCTCCTGGACCATTCGCCTTATTACAATCCGAAATTGCACACCATGCCCCATACCGCGGCATTGACTTCACGCGGATGTTTCGGCCGGTGCTGGTTTTGCGTTCCCAATTCCCTGTCTTATTCGCAGGAGCTTGAACAGAAGAAATATTTCGGCATGAAGCCGGCACCCAGGATACATTCCGCAGGGAGAGTCATAGAGGATTTTTCTCGTATCGCTCACTTAGGTTTTAAGTCCATATCGATTATAGACGATCAGTTTCTTTGGGATGAGGAGAGGACATTGGAGATCTGTAACGGCATAAAAAATCTTGGGCTTGAATGGTCGTGCCTGTGCCGCCCGGAAAAAATCACTGATAGGTCAGCAAAGGCGATGAAGGAGGCAGGGTGTTCTTACGTCGACCTGGGGACGGAGAGTTTTGATGAGGGGGTGCTCAGGTCGATAAAAAAAGATATCAGCCCTCAGTCCACGATAAAGGCAGCAGAGATCCTGAAGAAAAATAAAATCAAGATTGAAGTTAACATTCTCTTCGGCGCAAGCCCTCAGGAGACTGAATCCACGATAAGAGAAACCATCCGGCAGGTAAAAAGGTTGAAAGTCGATTATGCATTGTTCAGTATCGCCAACCCTTTCCCGGGAACGGAATTTTACCTGGCGGCAAAAGAAAACGGCTGGCTTGCTTACGGAGATTATGTTCCCGTGGATCCCGGAAAAAGTTCGATCATCTCTTATCCGCATCTTTCCAAGAGGAGATTGGAGCATTTTCTTGCTTACGCATACCTGAGTTATTATTTAGATCCGCGTTACATTTTCAAGCAAATCAGGCAATTAAAGAACCCGAGGGATTTCCTGAATAAATTCCTGACCGCATGCAATTTTCTCAGGAAGAATTTCCTGAAAAAGTAGCTTTCTGTTCTTATCCGGTCTTTACGCTTTAATCCTCAAGGGGTTTAGAAAATAAGAGGCAGGGTATAAGGGGGCCTGATAAGCGGAAAAATGCCCTGACAGATTATGTGTGGAATGCAAAAGAAGCAGCATAAAAAGCTTATGGAGGATATGTTAAATGGCACCAGGGTTTTTCTTTATGATTCTCGTTAAATAGGCCTAAAAGGCAGCTGCAGAGTATTATGTGTGCCAGATAGGCGGTTCAACAGTTACAAAGGATACTCCCGGAACATGTAAGCCCAATATGCGCTAGCCAGTCTCAACGTATGAAGAAATTTTTTATAAAGACTTTTGGATGTCAGATGAATGTGCGGGATTCAGAGATTATCTCGGGTCTGCTTAAGAAAGAGGGATATCGGATGTCAGATGACCCAGGCAAGGCCGATATCATAATCTTTAATACCTGTTCGGTCCGCCAGCACGCCGAGGACAAGGTCTGGTCAGAGGTCGGAAGGATTAGAAAGTGCGTAGTTCAAAGTCCAAAGTCCATAGATAAAAAACTAAGAACCCTGAACCATGAACCAATAACTAAGCCCATAATTGGGCTTGTAGGCTGTATGGCTCAAAATTATAAAGAAAAGGTTTTTGAGCGCGCACCAAGCGTAGATTTTGCCGTAGGCCCATCTGATATATATAAAATCCCAGAGATTATTAAGCGGTTCTCGGTTCTCGGCTCTCGGTTATCGGGAAAGAATATGTTTGAAACAAAGATCTGGGAGACGGACGGTGAGATTAGGCCCGATGAGATTTATCGTACCGGTTTCTA
Source organism: Candidatus Omnitrophota bacterium (assembly GCA_043823435.1). GTDB lineage: Bacteria > Omnitrophota > Gorgyraeia > Gygaellales > Profunditerraquicolaceae > UBA1562. The sequence goes on from JBDRAV010000002.1 coordinate 52,211, forward strand.
TGAAGACAAGGAGCATGCCTATGTAGTTATTTCCGAGGGTTGCTCTAATTATTGTTCTTATTGTGTAGTGCCTTTTGTCCGGGGCCAGATTCGTAACCGCGGCTATAAAGATATATTAAGAGAGATAGAAGAGGCTGTTGATAAAGGGGTAACCCGTATTACGCTATTGGGCCAGAATGTGAACGCATATAAGTCGGGAGCCGGGAGTAAAGAATTATCTATTGGTAACAAGGAATCAGAAGCCGATTTCATAAAGTTATTAGAATTGGTAAATAACATAAAGGGGATAAAGGAGTTCGGTTTTATTACATCGCATCCTAAAGATACGGGTATCGCCCTTTTTGAAGCTATGGCCGCAGCGGATAAATTAAAGAAATACCTGCACCTTCCTGCACAATCAGGTTCGGACAGGATCCTTGAAATGATGAACCGTGGTTACACCAGAAATTTTTATTTGGATTTAGTGGATAATTATCGTAGAATTATAAAGGGGGGCGTTCTCAGTAGCGACGTAATCGTAGGGTTCCCCACGGAAAGGGAAGATGATTTCTGTGATACCCGCGATCTGGTAAAGGCGGTAGAATTCGACGTTGCATATATTTTTAAATATTCTCCCCGCCCGCATACGGAAGCAGGGAAGCTGGCTGACGACGTAAAAAAAGAAGAAAAGGAAAGAAGGCACGGAATAATACTGGATTTACAGAAAGAGATCTCGCGTAAAAAGAAATGTTCAAGAAGATAATACCGGCTTTTGCATTTTTGCTCCTGGCAGGCAACGCCTATTGCATGAGTTTGAGCCAGGCCAAGGCCTATTTTATAAAAGGCGATTATAAGTCCGCGGTGTCGGAAGGCGAAAGGATCCTGGCCGGTTACACCGGGCACCATGATAATCTGGATGAATTGTATTATATCTTGGGCTTAGCGTATCTTAAAGACGGGAATTACCTGCGAGCCTCGGATATTTTTGAAATAATACTTGAAGAGTTTAGGAACAGTTCATTTAAAGACGAGGCAAGATTGGGACTTGGCGATAGTTATTTTCTGAGGGGAGATTATGTCAAGGCACAAAGCTGTTATGAGCTCCTGCTTAAATCCAGCCCGGGCACGAAACTTAAACCTTTAATTTATTACCGGTTCAGTCAGGTCGGGATCAAAGGAGGGGATACGCGGCAGGCCAAAGAGTATTTAGATAAATTGAAGACGGATTTTCCTTATAGTCCCGAAACAAGATTGTATGATGACCTCTACGCCTTTACTGATATTTACTATACGGTCCAGGTAGGTTCTTTCGTTAATCTTGCCAACGCCAGGAATCTATGCGATAAATTGACAGGCAGAGGATACGACGCATACTTTGAAGAAGCGGATATGAACGGCACGAAAACCTACCGCGTAAAAGTAGGCAAGCTGAAATCGCGCCAGGACGCAATAGATTTGAAGAGCCGCTTGTCAAGCGACGGCTATCCCACAAAGATAATTCCCTGATAATAATGGCTTATCCTTCCTATCGGATTGACAAAAAAGACATTTATGCTGTTTTTAGCATTCTGGCCTTTGCCTTGCTGGTAAGGGCGGCGTATTTTATCGATTACATTAATGTCGGGATATACCCTTTATTGCCTTATTCCGACGGTTATTCTTATTTTCTGTGGGCAAAGGATATCGCAAGCGGAGAGATCCTGGGGAGAACGGCATTCATGAAGTGGCCGTTATACGCTTATTTCCTTGGCCTTTTATTTAAGGTAACCGGCAATAGCGTAACCCTGGTATATACATTGCAGTTAGCGTTGGGAGCGGTTAATTGCGTACTGGTATATTTTATCGCCAGGATAATATTCAACCGCAAAACAGCGCTTTTGGCCGGGCTATCCTGCGCCTGGTATGCGGTGTTTATTTTTTATGACAGCCTGCTTATATATAGCAGCCTTTCTTTGTTCCTGAACTCTTTATTATTCCTTTTTATATTACGTCTACGCGATAATCCCGCAAAGAAGAGTTTTTTTCTGTTGGGTATTTTATTAGGAATATGTACGATAACGCAGGCCAGCATATTCCTATTTGGTGCCATGGCTATGATCTTTTTGTTGTGGCAGAAGAGGGGAAGGGGCAGGGGGGTGGTTCATTGCTTAATCTGCTCCCTCGCCGGACTTTTTATTACCATAGCCCCGGTAACTTTAATGAATTATCTGGCCGAAAAGGATCCCGTACTGATATCGGGCAATATAGGTATAAATTTTTATTTAGGTAATAATCCCGAGGCGGGCGGTCTATTCAATACACCTTTATTCCTTACCCCGAACCAGAATGATATGTTCAGGGATTCGAGGGTTATTGCGCAAGCGCGTTCCGGAAGGCGCCTGAAGACATCCGGGGTATCTGCTTTTTGGCTCGAGAAGGCCGTAAATTTCATTAAACAGTATCCACGCGCTTATCTGGCGTTACTGATTAAGAAGACAGGTTATCTATTTAGCCCCGATGAATTTATACATGATCCTGAATACGAGATGGTTTCGGATAAAATAAGGGTTTTTAAATTCCTGTTCACAAACTTAAAGTTTATACTGCCTTTTTCTATATTAGGGATGTTTCTGGGGATCAGGAGGTTACGGGAGACCGCCCTGCTCTATCTGGTTTTAGCGGCTTTGGCTTTTAGCGTGATCCCGTTTTTTGTTACTACCAGGTACCGTATCAGTATGGTACCTTTCTTGATCATCTTCGCTTCTTACGGGATCCTCGGTCTATGGGAGGCCTTAAAAGAGAGGAAGCGCCTTCGATTCTTCTCTTTATGTGCAGCAGCATTATTTTTATTCACACTATTTAATTACCGGTTATTGCATAAAAATAAATCCGGTTATCTGCAGGAGAGTTACCTGGATTTTCATTCTCATTTAAGCAGGGCGATGTACTATAACGATAAACCGGATTATCAGAAGGCAATGCAGGAGATCGAGGCGGCTTACAGGCTCCGTCCGGATAGCCACTATTGCCTCATCTCTTACGGTGTAATATATTATAATATGCATAACTTTAATATGGCAGAAGATAAATTCAGGGAAGCGATAAGGGTTTTTCCACTGTCCGTGGACGCATACTATAATCTTGGCCTTTTATACAATCAGCAGAAACGCTTTGAGGAGGCTATAGCGGTATTAAATGAGGCGCTCTCCATGGACCCCGAGGATGTGGGGGCGCACTTTGAATTGGGCAGGGCATATAAAGGAAGGGGCAGATACGGGGAGGCCGAAGTCGAATTCAGGGCGTCCTTAGATAGGATTAACCGCTGGCGTACCGAAGAGAGGGCGCTTATAGCAAAAGAATTATCCGGTTTGTAGAATTGAAAAAAAATATTATATTTATTGTCGGCCCTACGGGGATAGGAAAATCCGGAATAGCGGTTCATCTCGCCAGGAAGGCCCGTGGCGAGATTATCTCCTGCGATTCCATGCAGGTTTATAAAGGGATGGATATTATGACCTCCAAGACGCCGCTCGCGCTAAGGGATGGGATTCCCCACCATTTGCTTGGCATAATTTCTCCCGTCAAAGAATATAGCGTCCAGAGCTATTATAAAGATACGGCCCGTCTGGTTAAAGAGATTTTAAAGCGGGGAAGAGTCCCTATCGTAACCGGCGGAACGGGACTATACATGTCCGTATTGATTGAAGGTATATTTAAAATCAATTCCGAAAGCAAACTTAAGGCTAAGAAGATAAAAGAAAAGCTTATTCAGAGAGCAGAAAAGGAAGGCAGCAAAGTTATGCATCAGTATTTGGCAAGGATTGACCCGGAGGCCGCGGCTAAAATCCACCCCAACGATACCAGGCGTATCGTCAGGGCTATAGAGGTCTTTGAGGCCACTGGTAAGCCGATCTCTAGGCTTCAAAAAGAGAGGAAAGGGTTAGGAGGGGTTTATGCCATAAGGGTCTTTGGCCTGAATATGCCGCGCGAAAGGCTCTATAAAAGGATTGATGAGCGGGTAGAGGAGATGTTCAACCTGGGGTTACTTTCTGAAATAAAGAAATTGCTTAAGTTAAAATTAAGCAGGACCGCAGGGTATGCCCTGGGCATCAGGGAGGTAAAAGGGTTTCTGGATGGTTTGTATGATTTGGAAGAGGCAAAGCGTCTACTCAAAAAGAATACCCGTAATTACGCCAAGCGGCAGATGACCTGGTTCCGGAAGGATAGGCGGATCAATTGGATAGATATCGGCGATAAGGTTAAGCCGGAAACTATAGCGAACAGGATATTAAAAAAATTATCGCCGTAGCGCGATAAATAATCGTTCTTTGAGCTGTCTGGTTTGTGTAGTTTCTCGCATCACCGCTCGAAATTCCCCAGCGAGGAATTTCTAGCTTCGAGAAACTTCTCGCTCTCGCAGGCTTCGTATTACGAAGCGAACCCTGCCCGCTCGAACTTTCTAGATGCTGCTCGAAACCGCCCAAGCCAGCCCGCTAAAAACATTATCAGTTTAATTAAAAGAGATAATTTTAATATGGAAAGAGCGCTATTAGTTACAATAAAATTGAGGGGCGAGAAGGATGGCTGGCGGCTTGAAGATATGGCTGAGGAGCTTGAGGAGTTGACCCAAGCCAGCGCCGTAGAAGCCGCGGATAATATCACGTATATGTGCGATAAGCCCACGCCCAACTTCTTTATCGGAAAGGGCAAGGTAGAAGAGATAGCCCTGATAGCCGAAGAGGAGGGGATAGATACGGTTATATTCAGCCATGACCTCTCGGGTACGCAGCAGCGTAACCTTGAAGAGCTGATCGGCAGGAAGACTATTGACCGCACTCAGCTGATTTTAGATATATTCGCCCGGCACGCCAGGAGTCCGGAAGGGAAGACCCAGGTAGAATTGGCGCAATTACAATATATTATGCCAAGGTTAGTAGGTAAAGGAATAATACTTTCGCGGTTGGGCGGCGGTATCGGTACAAGGGGGCCAGGAGAGCAGAAGCTAGAGGTTGATCGTAGGCGCATAACTAAACGCATTGACAGGTTAAAGGATGACTTAGAGCACCTTAAGACGCACCGCCTGACCATAAGAAAGAAGAGGATGGATAATTCAATACCCCAGGTGGCATTGATAGGCTATACCAACGCCGGTAAATCCACGCTCATAAATGCCCTTACCGATTCCGGGCAGACCGTATCCGACAGCCTATTTACTACTTTAGACCCTTTACATAAAAGTTTTACTCTTCCTAACGGAGTGCATATTGTTATTTCTGATACCGTGGGATTCCTGCACAACCTGCCCCATCATCTTATCGAGGCCTTTAAGGCTACGCTGGAAGAAGCCGTAGAATCGGACCTGTTGATTCACGTTCTGGACGTAGCTCATCCGCGCGTATATGAACATAGCCGGGCCGTGTTCAGCGTACTGGAAGAATTAAAGGTTGATACAAAGTCCATGATTACCGCTCTAAATAAAATAGATTTATTAAATGATAAGGGGCGGCTGGAGAGGTTGAAAAAAGATTTCCCCGGTTCCATAGCTATCTCTGCGAAATCAAGAGAGAACTTCAATTCTCTGCTGGGAAAGATAGAAGAGAATTTTGCAGGCAGGATGGAGCGCCTTGAGATCATGGTTCCCCACTCACGCATGGACCTGATAGATTTATGTTATCGTAAAGGTAGGATAGAAGAGATAGAGTACCTTCAAAGAGGCATAAGAATTAGGCTCATCATACCCATGATACTATCTCATAAATTAATGCATAATAACGAGATAGAGCGAATCAGTTAGAATATCTAATTAATATTATAAATTTATCTTGACAAATATGTTATCTTATGTTATATTCAATTATGACAGGAAACAAGGAGAAGGGTATGGGGTTATTTGATATTTATATTAGTCCTGATGAACCGGTTTATGTAATCAGTGTAGTAAGCAAGCTTGTGGATCTACCTGTTTGGACCCTGCGACAATTGGATAAGTCCAAGATAGTTTGCCCTAAGAGGATCGGCAAGAAGAGCAGGCTTTACTCCTTAAAGGATATAAAGCGATTAGAGTATGTGCATTATTTAATGGAAGATAAGCGCGTGAACATACACGGTATAAAAATAATATTAGAAAAAGAAGAATAATAATATTTTTTTACCTTAATATTAGCACTCATATAATATGAGTGCTAATAGGGTGCAGGTACAATCTTACTTTTGCACCTGGTGCAAAAGTAAGACTCTCCCGCGATAGGATAAGGGAAGATTGGTAGATCTGCGGGAACATGAGAATGCTTGACTATACTGTAAATTATGTTAAAATTAACATTTAGCATTCTTACGGAAAGAGTGCTAAATAACGCAGGTATATAGTTTGTATCGGCTCCTGCCTTGAAAAGTTACGCCTTCATTAAAGGGGAAGAATTATGGTAAGGACTGTTGATTATGAAACAAGGAGAAAGGCGATCCTTGCTGCTACGATAAATAAATACATTCATAACGCACAGCCTGTATCATCAGAAGATATTGCCAGGGATTTTGACTTAAGCCCGGCTACCGTAAGGAACATATTCTCCGAACTGGAAGAGACCAATTACCTTACGCATCCTTACACCTCGGGAGGAAGGGTCCCCACGGACAAAGGGTACCGCTATTATGTAGATTTCCTGCTTTCTCAGATGGAGCTGATGGAAGAGGAGAAGAAGAGGATCACCGCGGAGTATAAGAAGAAGATCAATCAGTTAGAGGATATCCTGGATAAGACATCCAGGATCATATCCGCGATTACGCATTATACGGGCATAACCTATTCTCCTGCCTGGCAGGACAGGTTCTCTTATAACGGCATAAGCCTGATCTTAAATCAGCCGGAATTCAGGGATCATCAGAGGGTTCTACTTCTTGTCAAGGCCATTGAAGATAAACAACATTTGCTCAATATCATCAACCGCGAATTCAACGGCAGGGTAAGGGTATATATCGGAGAGGAATTAGGGTACCCTGAGATGGAAAGTTGCTCTCTGGTAGTCTCCACTTACCGCTTGAAAGATAAGTCTTCGGGAAGGGTGGCAGTTTTAGGGCCGATGCGCATGGAATATACGCATACTATTCCCGCGCTAGAATATATATCCGATGCCTTAACCGAGGCGATGAACAGCATCATTTAAGGATAAAATATGCATAATAAGAAAGATAGCCGCGAGGAAGATAAAAAAGAATCCCAGGCCGAAGAAAAAGAAGAAAAGGCAGTTTCTTTAAAGGAATCCGAATACCTGAAATTGAAGGAAGAGGCGGCTAAGGCAGGTGAGTGCTGGGACAGGATGCTCAGGCTTCAGGCGGATTTTGATAATACCCGTAAGCGCCTGGAAAAGGAAAAACAGGATTTTGTAAAGTTTGCCAATGAAGGCATTATATTTGAATTATTGAATGTGCTGGACGATTTGGAGCGCACCGTGGAATTAGCGCAATCAAAACACCAGGATTTATCTGCGTTTTTAAAAGGCGTAGAAATGATCCTGGCGCATCTGTATGAAATGTTAAAAGTTTACGGGGTTAAACCTATTGAGGCGCAGGGCAAAATATTCGATCCCAATTACCATGAAGCGCTGATGCAGGTAGAAAACAAAGATTTAGCGGAGCATACTATCGTTGAGGAATTGCAAAAGGGTTATTTATTAAATGAGCGGGTAATCAGGACCGCAAAAGTAAAGGTTTCAAAAAAAATGTAAGTGGTTCGGGAAAAGCTTGGCGATTCAAGCTACGACACCGATTGTATAACGATAAAACTCAAGGAGGACAAAATGGCTAAAATAATAGGTATTGACTTAGGTACGTCTAATTCTGCCGCTGCAGTAATGGAGGGCGGAAGGCCTGTAATCATTCCTTCGGCTGAAGGCGCGGGCGTGGCTTCGGGTAAGGCATTTCCTTCTTATGTTGCCTTTACCAAAGACGGCCAGCGTTTGGTCGGAGAGCCGGCAAGGCGTCAGGCAGCGATTAACGCGGAAGGAACCGTTCAGGCAGCTAAACGTAAGATGGGCACGGATTTCAGGTTTAAAATCGCAGGGAAAGAATATTCCCCTCAGCAGATATCTGCTTTTATCCTGCAGAAGATAAAGCAGGATGCCGAGGCATATCTTGGAGATAAAGTCGAGGAAGTCGTAATCACCTGCCCTGCGTATTTTGACGATAACCAGAGGACTGCCACAAAGGACGCCGGGGAGATCGCGGGGCTAAAGGTGCTGCGTATAATCAACGAACCTACGGCAGCCTGCCTTGCTTACGGTCTTGAAAAAGCGCAAAAAGAGCAGAAGATCATGGTCTTCGATTTAGGCGGCGGGACACTGGATGTCACCATAATGGAGATGGCGCAGGGCGTATTCCACGTGCAGTCAACATCCGGAGACACCCAATTAGGCGGAACGGATATGGATAAGGTATTGCTTGAGTATATTGCCGGGCAATTTAAGCGCGAGATCGGGATAGACCTGATGAATGATAAGATGGCAGTGCAGCGTTTACGCGAGGCAGCGGAAAAGGCGAAGATTGAATTGTCTTCTACCGTAAGCACAGATATCAATCTGCCCTTTATCACTGCCGATGCCACGGGCCCGAAGCACTTGACGATGTCAATTACCCGCGCAAAGTTAGAGGATTTGATTTCACCTATAATAGGCAGATGCCGTCATCCAATGGAGCAGGCGATCAGCGATGCTAAACTGACTGCCCAAGAAATTGACAGGATAATTATGGTCGGCGGCCCGACGCGCATGCCTGCCGTGCAGAAGTTTGTCGAGGATTATGTCGGGAAAAAAATCGAGCGCGGTGTTGATCCCATGGAGTGCGTTGCCTTGGGCGCGGCAGTACAGGCAGCGATTATAAAGGGAGATGTTAAAGACGTGTTACTTTTGGATGTTACTCCGTTATCCCTGGGTATTGAGACCCTGGGAGGAGTAAATACGAAATTGATTGAAAGGAATGCGTCTATTCCTACGCAAAAGAGCCAGATTTTCTCAACAGCTGCCGAGAATCAAACCGCAGTCACCATACGCGTTCTTCAGGGCGAACGCCAGATGGCGGATGACAATGTAGAGTTAGGCAGCTTTGATCTAGTGGGCATCCCTGCCGCGCCGCGCGGCGTCCCGCAGATCGAGGTAAAGTTTGATATTGACCGCGATGGTATCGTGCACGTATCAGCGAAGGATTTAGGCACAGGTAAAGAGCAATCGATACGCATCACCGCACCCAAGAAACTATCTAAGGAAGAGATTGATAAGATGGTTAAGGATGCGGAAAAATTTGCCGCTGAAGACACCAGGAAAAAAGAAGAGGTTGAAGTCATTAATCAATCAGACAACCTGGTTTACGCTACGGAGAAATCCCTCAAGGAATTCGGCGATAAAGTTTCTCAATCCGAACGCGCCGATATCGAAGCGCGCCTTAATGACCTTAAGGGTGCAATAAAAGATAAGAATGTGGAGAGGATCAAAAAGGCATCCGATGATCTGACTAAGGCCTCTCACAAGTTAGCCGAGGAGATCTATAAACAGGCAGCTGCCAAGCAAAAGCAGGGAGAGCAACAGGGGCAGGCAGCAGGCGCAGGAGCTGAGGGTACAGCGCAAGAGCCGCAGGCAGACAATAAGAAGGACGAAGATATCATCGATGCGGAGTATAAAGAAGAGGATGGCAAGGATAAGAAGTAAGCTTGTTTATAGGTTATGGTTCACGGTTCATTGTCAATAAATTAAAGAGCAGTCTCTTGCAGCATTTTATTTACCATCAACTATGAACTTTGAACTAATATAATGATGGCGACGAAACGCGACTATTACGAGATCCTGGGTGTTAAGAAAGGCGCGGCCCTTGATGAGATAAAGAAATCCTACCGGGAATTGGCCTTGCGCTATCATCCAGATAGGGTGCCTCATGAACAGAAAAAAGAAGCAGAAGAGAAGTTCAAGGAGATCTCTGAGGCATATGCTGTGCTCTCTGATTCCCAGAAGCGTGCACTTTATGACCAGTACGGACACTCCGGAATAGACCAGAAGTATGCCTATGAAGATATCTTTAAGGGGGCAGACTTTAGCAGCGTCTTTAACGGCATGGGGGATTCTGGCCTAGGAGGAGGAATCTTTGAGGAGATATTTGGTGACCTTGGCTTTGATATCTTCGGCGGAAGAGGAAGGCACGGCGGACGCTCCCGCAGGGGAAGAGACCTTGAGATTACTATAGATATAACCCTGGAAGAGGCAGCGGCCGGTACGGAAAAGACGGTTACCGTACCGCGCTATGAAACATGTACCACATGTTCGGGCAGCGGAGCAAAGCCGGGGACTAAGAAAGTTACATGCTCTCAGTGTAGAGGTTCTGGTCGCGTAGTGGTTTCCAGCGGTTTCTTTCAGGTTGCCCAAACTTGTCCACGCTGCAGGGGAGAAGGTTCGGTTATACAGAGCCCCTGTTCTGATTGCCGCGGCGAAGGCCGCACAAAAATTATCCGCAAGATTAAAGTAAAAGTACCCACGGGCGTAGCTACCGGTTCGCATTTAAGGGTACGCGGTGAAGGGGAGGCAGGTACTGCAGGCCGCGGTGATTTGTACGTGATTATTGAAGTATTGCCGCACAATATTTTCCAGAGGCATAATAATGATATATTGACCGAAATAACCATCAGTTTAACCAAGGCGATACTGGGAGCTGAGGTAGATGTGCTTACTCTTAACGGTAAGGTAGAAATGAAGATACCCGCAGGGACACAGCCAGGGAGGGTATTCCGTCTTAAAGAGAAGGGTATACCAGATGTGCACGGCAGAGGCATAGGAGATGAATTGGTAAGAGTGAATGTGGAGATCCCCAGCCGCCTTACAGCCGAGCAGCGCCGGTTGATCGAAGAGTTTGCCAGGCTTTCTGGAGAAGGATAAATAAAGATAACTTTACGGATAAGATAAAGAAAGCATTTAAATAAAGTTATGAAAGTTAGACTCATAACTCATAACCAGTAACTCCGAGCGACGAAAGGAGCGAGGATGCCCACGTACGAATATGAATGCAGGCATTGCGGGTATAAATTTGAAGTATCCCAAAAGATCACCGAGAAGCATCTGGATAATTGCCCGAAGTGCAACAATAAAATAAACAGGCTTATCGGTTCAGGTTTAGGTATAATCTTTAAGGGTTCAGGTTTCTACGCTACGGATTACCGTAAGGGAATCCCTTCCAAAGCGCAGGAGAATGAGAAGACTGCTTGCCCTAAAATTAAAGACGGATGCCAAGGCTGCAATTTAACAGAAAACCCCTCTTAGCGCATGGCAAGAATAGAGCCATTTAGAGCAGTTATATATAATCAGGGAGTGATTGGTGATCTTTCTTCCGTTGCATGCCCGCCTTATGACGTGATCTCGCCAGCCAAACAGCAATACTACCATGATCTCAGCCCGCATAATTTTATCCGTATACTTCTAGGGAAGGATCTTCCGAAGGAAGATAAGTACCGCAGGGCAGCGCAACTCTTCAATAATTGGCAGAAAGAAAAGGTGTTCATCCCGGACAGTAGCCCGGCAATCTATTTCTACAGCCAGCAATACAATTTAAAAGGAGAAAAAAAGACGCGTATGGGTTTTATCGCGCGTTTACGCCTGGAAGACAAGAATTCGGTCATATACACCCACGAACGCACGCGGGTCGAGCCGAAAGAGGACAGGTTGAAACTTTTGAAAGCGGTAAAGACGAATTTAAGCCCCATATTTGTCGTTTTTTCAGATAAAAAACGCGTCATCCGGTATGTCTACGAAACACAGGCCAGGGATACCGAACCTTTTATCGATATAGTGGATCAGGACAAGGTTTCCCATAAAATATGGAGGCTGGGAGGGGAGCACATTTTAAATAGAATACAGGCAGATATGCAAAAAGAGAATATTTTCATTGCCGACGGCCATCATCGCTATGAGGTAGCCTGCGCATATAGAAGGGAGATGATAAAGAAATTAGGCGCCCCTGACGACGGAGCAGGTTTCAATTATATCTTGGCTTATTTTACAAATACAAGCTCCAGCGCCCTAACCATATTGCCGATTCACCGGCTCCTTAAATTATCTCCGAGGCAGGATACGGGCAAGTTTATGGCGAGCCTGAAAGAGCACTTTGACCTAGAAGAGGTAAAAGATAAGGTGCGTTTCTTTTTTCTTATGGAGAAGGGCGGGCGTAGCGAACACCTGCTGGGAATGTATTGTGCAAAGAAGTACTGGCTCCTGCGTTTGAAGAATATCAAGATACTGGATAGGATAATCAGCGATAAACCGCGTGAGTTCAGATCCCTGGATATAGCCATACTCAATTACCTTATATTGAGGAGGACCTTGGGAGTAGACCTGGAAGATAAGGATATCCTTACGTTCAGCCACGACGCCAAGGAACTTGTCGAGAAAGCCGACAGTGACAGTTCTTACGTCGTCTTTTTTCTTAACCCGGTGAGAATGGAACAGATAATCTCAGTTGCCAAGACCGGTGAGAATATGCCGTCTAAATCGACTTATTTTTATCCGAAGGTACTCTCGGGATTACTGATAAATAAACACAAAGAGAATAGTTAGCTGAATATATTATTGATAAACAAACCTATCCCTCTTTTATGTTTATTAATAAGGAGGGAGGTTAATTCGCGCATATAACTTACTCATACTTTCGTATTCGTAAGTTATGCGCTCATTAAATGGCTCTGTTCGGTAAACCAAAATACACAATAGTGAGTTTGAAGAAAAAGGAGATCCCCGAAGGGCTCTGGACAAAATGCGGGGGATGTTCCGAGGCGCTCTATAACAAAACGCTTGAAGAGAATCTTAAGGTCTGCCCGAAATGCGGTTACCATTTTGTGCTCGGGGCCTATGAGAGGATAGAAACGTTTCTGGATAAAGATACGTTCAGGGAATACGATAAAGATATGCTCTCGGCAGACCCCCTTGAATTTAAGGGCCCGAAGACTTACGCGGAGAAGATGTCGCAGGACCAGCTTACCACGGGTTTGAAAGAAGCGGTAGTGACCGGCGAAGGGCTCTTAGATGGTAAAAAGCTGATTATCGGGGTTACGGACTCACGTTTCATCATGGGCTCGATGGGTTCGGTAGTGGGAGAGAAGATAACCCGCGCCATAGAGAGCGCGACGAAAGAAAGGCTGCCCCTGGTCATTATCTCTGGCTCCGGGGGCGGGGCAAGGATGTATGAGGGATTATTCAGCCTGATGCAGATGGCAAAGACATCAGCCGCGCTTTATTACTACCATAAAGCCAGGCTTCCTTATATATCCATACTGACTAACCCTACCATGGCGGGCGTGATGGCTTCATTCGCGGGGTTAGGCGATATAATTATCGCTGAACCAAAGGCATTAATCGGTTTTACGGGACCCAGGGTCATAGAGCAGACTATAAGGCAGAAACTGCCTTTGGGGTTTCAGCGCTCGGAATTTTTGCTGGAGCACGGCATGATCGATATGGTGGTACTCAGGAAGAATATGAAAGGCACGGTTGGCCAGATAATTGATTATCTGAGCTGATCTTTTATAGATAATTGTTATAATAATGCCGCTATTTTTTTAAACGAACGGAGCAAAAAAGAATGGCGCAGGTAAGCCTAAAGAATGTTTCAAAAGAATTCTCTAACGGCACCAAGGCGGTCAACAATATTTCATTGGGGGTTGAGAATAAGGAATTCATGGTCTTAGTCGGGCCTTCCGGGTGCGGTAAGTCTACGACCTTAAGGATGATTGCCGGTTTAGAAGAGATAACGCAGGGAGATATCTATATAGGCGATAAACTGGTTAACGACATACCCGCTAAGGACCGCGATATCGCCATGGTCTTCCAGAATTACGCGATCTATCCGCACTTTACCGTATTTGATAATATGGCATTCGGCCTGAAGCTGAGAAATTACCCCAAGCCCGAGATCGTCCGCAGGGTCAATGAAGCAGCCGAGATCTTAAGCATAAGGCATCTTTTGAACCGCAAACCCCGCGAGCTCTCCGGCGGCGAGAGGCAGCGCGTTGCCGTAGGCAGGGCGATTGTCAGGAAACCCGCGGTCTTTTTGTTCGATGAGCCATTAAGCAACCTTGACGCAAAGTTAAGGATCCAGATGCGCACTGAGATACACAAGCTGCATATAAGGCTTCAATCAACGATAATATACGTTACCCACGACCAGGTTGAAGCTATGACTATGGGCGACAGGATAGCCGTAATGAGAGGCGGAATATTGCAGCAGGTAGATGATCCCATGCAGGTCTATGACCATCCGAAAAATAAATTTGTTTCCGGATTTATCGGTTCCCCTCCCATGAGTTTCATGGAAGGCAGGATAATCAATAAAAACGGGAGAATATATTTTGAGGAAGGCAGGGTAGCCGTAAGGGTCGTTGAAGACATGTATCCGAAAATCACTCCTTATATCGGAAAGGAGATCATCTTCGGTATACGCTCAGAGGATATTTACGATAAATTATTTGTTTCAGAGGCGCCTCCGGAGAATATTATAAGGGTAAATTGCGAAGTAGTGGAGCCCATGGGTTCTGAGGTATACCTGTATTTAAATACCGGAAAACATACTTTTGTTGCCCGTGCCGGAGCGCACGACAGGCCGCGCGTAAACCAGAATATGGAAGTGGTTTTCGATATGAGTAAGGTGCACTTTTTCGACAAGAATACCGAAGAGACGATTGCATAGATTATCAGTTTTATTTGGTATAAGACAGGGCTTGTAACAAAGATGTGCGGGATAAAAGGAAAATCCTATCCCCATTCTGCGCGAATACCGCCTTCGTCAGGCCCGCTTTCTTCATCCCTGCGATGTTCCATATAGATATGCCCCTACCAAGATTATTAGCCGTTTTCCTCCTAGTCAATATAATCAGTGTATATTACCTGTTTAACAGGTATTACAGGAAAAAGCGCTCTCTTGCGATAAACAGCCAGGGCCTGGAAGAGAAGATAAATATCCTGAATACCGAAAACGTCCGGGAAGAAAGAAACAATTCTGCATTGCAGGAAAAGATCAAGCGCTACAGCGGTCTTAAAGAGATCGTCGAAGTGATAGACCAGAAACTGGACCTGGAATATATAGGGGAGAGCCTTACATCAATTGCTTTCTCCATGATTGGCGCAAGTAAAGGGACGTGTACGCTATATTTACTGGATAACCGGACTCAGCGCCTGAGCCTTTTTAAGACAAAAAAAGAGAATGAGGGGCTGATCATTAAGGCGAAAGATGGGGATATCTTTGACCTGTGGGTATTAAGGCATTTCAGCCCTTTGTTAATAGAAGATACCAAGAGGGACTTCCGTTTCGACCTGGAGAAGATAGGGGTTAAAGATATAAGGCCTATTTCTTCCTTGATCAGTTCGCCGCTGATAAGTGAGCATAAGTTTTTGGGGTTGCTAAGGATCGATAATCCATCCCCCGGATTTTATTCCCAGGATGACCTCAGGTTTCTGGCAACCGTATGCGATCTTGGGGCGGTCGCTATTGAAAACGGGGAGCTCTTCCAACGGACCAGGGATCTGGCTATCCACGATGAATTGACCCGTCTTTATACCAAGGGGTATTTCATTGAGCAATTGGGAATAAAATGCAACAGGGGCCTGCGCCAGAATGCGTTCTTTTCGCTGCTCATGTTTGATATCGACTATTTTAAAAATTACAACGATAAATTCGGGCATACCAGCGGCGATTTAGTATTAAAGAGCTTGAGCCATACCATAACTGATTCCTTAAAGAAATTCGACCCTCTTGTAAGCCGTTTCGGAGGAGAGGAATTCTGTGTAATCCTGCCTTCCCAGGACAAGAATGCCGCTTACATTATCGCCGATGAGCTCAGGGCAAAAATAGAGAAAACAAAGATAATCTTACGTAACGAGGAGACACATATCAGGGTCTCTATAGGTGTAGCTTCTTTCCCGCGGGATGCTATGGATGCGGATGGGCTTATCTTGAGGTCTGACAAGGCGATGTATGAAGCAAAACAGAACGGGAGAAACCGGGTATGCTTAGCCTGATCATATTGGTTTTATTCAGCATGTTTCTGCATCTATCCTTGCGTAGTAGGTTAGAGGGGCGGATAGTCAGCGTGCCTGTTTTTAACCATGCTAAGGGAGAATACGACAGGCTGCTTGCGCATAACGATGAACTTAAGGCCGCTAATCAGGACCTGCAGGTGATTCTTGAAGGTATCATGGCGCTTTACGATATAACAAAACAGATCTGCAAGACCCTGGAGATAGATAAGGTCTTTGGAAACTTCAAGAGCGAGATGAACAAATACATCAGGTCAGGCGATTGCCAATTTCTCAAGGGAGAGGTAGACATATCTTTTTATAAAGATAAAGCTTACGCGATAATCCCGCTAAACATAAACGATAAGCTTGTGGGTTATCTGGTAGCTGACGGGATAAGTCGGGAGGACAAGGAAAGGTTCCATATACTATCCCAGCAATTTCTTCTTGGGGTTAAAAGGGCAATACTTTATCAGGATGTGCAGGGGTTGGCTATTATAGACAGCCTGACCAATATCTTTAACCGCCGCCATTACATGGAGAGGTTCAAGGAGGAGATAGAACGCTCAAGGAAGTCCAAATATAAATTCTGCTGTCTGATGGTAGACATAGATTATTTCGAAAGTTTTAATGACCGCTACGGCCATATAGTAGGAGATGCCATATTAAGGGAACTCTCTAAGGCCATACAGGAGAATATCAGGCAGATTGACCTGATTTGCAGGTATGGGGGAGAAGAGTTTTCCCTTATCTTGAGCGAGACGGATAAAGAGGCGGCCAAATTTGCAGCAGAACGTATACGTTTGGCCGTACAGGACAGGCGCATACGCGTATACGACGAAGAATTAAAGGTCACGGTGAGTATCGGCATTTCTGCTTATCCTGATGACGGCAAAGATATGGTAAAGCTTATCGATGCCGCGGATTCGGCTCTATACCGGGCAAAGCAGGAAGGCAGAAACAGGGCTTTTATCTATGGAGCCAAGTAATAAATAGGGACAGCGACTATTTTTCTTATTCAAAGATAGAAAATAGTCGCTGTCCCTATAATATTGTCCCTATAATATTTATTGCAATTGAGGCATCTTTACGATAAAATAAGCGCTTATGGCGAAGAAATTTATCATAGCTATTGATTTAGGCGGGACGAATTTAAAGATCGCACTCCTTGATACCCGCTGCCGGATTAAAGACAAGATCATTCTAAGTACGCATCGGTTCAGTAATAAAGAGATGCTTATTTCGGCAATCTCGGATTCCGTAGATAAGATTATAAAGGATAATAAGTTAAGTAAGCGGGATATCCTTGGTATCGGCGTGGGGTTAGCCGGATTGATAGATTATGAAAAAGGGGTAGTCCATTTCCTGCCTAATATCCCCGGATGGAAAGAAGTAGCGCTTAAGCGCATTCTTGAAAGAAGGCTTGGGTTGCCGGTATTACTGGATAACGATGTTAACTTGATGTCGCTGGCAGAATATAAAATGGGAGCAGCGAAGGGTTCTAAGAATGCAATATGTATTACCCTGGGTACGGGCGTAGGGGCGGGTATTATCATTAACGGTAGCCTTTACCGCGGGTCATCTAACGCAGCCGGGGAAATAGGGCATATGCCTATTAATGAAAAAGGGCCCCGTTGTAATTGCGGCGGCAGCGCATGCCTTGAGGATTATATCGGCAATAGCATAGTCTTAAAAGAGGCAAAGGGCGTCTTCAGGCGGGATATCTCTCTTGAGGAGTTAAGCTGTTTGGCGAAGAGGGGAGACCGCAGGGCCCGGGCAATATGGCTAAAAGTAGCCGGAAGATTATCGGTTGCGCTTGTGGGCGTAACAAACCTGCTTAATCCCGACCGTATAGTTATCGGCGGAGGAGTGGCAGGCGCGGGGAAAATATTATTTAAAAATATAAGAAAGATTATCATGCAGCGGGCAATGAGCGTGCAGGCAGGGAAGGTGAAAGTCTATAAGGCGAAACTGGGAAATAATGCGGGTTTAATCGGGGCAGCCATACTCGTGAAGCATGAGGCTGGAAGATGAAGATCTTCATCGATACGGCAAACGTCAAAGAGATAAGAGAAGCGGAGTCATTAGGGGTAATTGACGGCGTAACGACAAATCCGACTTTGATCGCAAGAGAAAAACGTAAAGCGCATGATCTGATAAAAGAGATCTGTTCCCTGGTAGAAGGTCCGGTGAGCGCAGAAGTCATCGGGCTGCAATCAAAGGATATGGTTAAGGAGGCCGTGGAACTTTCAGAGATAGCAAAAAACGTGGTAATCAAGATACCTTTGATCAAGGAAGGGCTTAAGGCGGTAAGGGTCCTGCACGGTAAGGGGATAAAGACTAATGTTACCTTATGTTTTTCTGCGTCCCAGGCATTACTGGCAGCCAAGGCAGGAGCAGATTACGTTTCGCCGTTTATCGGCAGGCTTGATGATATAAGCCAAAAGGGGATGGATTTAATCGCCGATATAAAACAGATCTATGCGAATTATAATTTTAAGACCGAGATCATCGTGGCCTCGGTACGCAGCCCCATGCATGTTGTGGAAGCGGCGAAGATCGGGGCTGATATAGCCACCGTTCCCTTCGCAGTAATCGAGCAGCTCATAAGACACCCTTTAACGGATACAGGAATCCAGCGGTTCCTGGAGGATTACAAGAAGATTCCCGGATAATGAATATCAACCAGTTAAAGAAACCTTTAATTTTACTGATTGCCGGTTTTTGGTTACTGGCTATTATTACTTATGCCCAGGGCCAAAAGGATGAACCCATTATAATTAACGGGGATACGGTTGAATATCTGACCGAAGGCAAGGAGGTTACCGCTACAGGCAATGTCTCGGTAATCTATAAAGGCGCAAAGTTAAGCTGCCGTAAACTTACCATCAATACCCAGACCAAGGATGCCGAAGCCGAAGGCGAAGTGAGGCTGGAGGATAAAAAGGGTGTAATCGAAGGGGAAAAGGCAAAATATAATTTTCAGACCAAGACCGGGGTTATCATCGATGCCGAATTCAGGGCCAACCCTTATTTTGGCTGGTCGGAAGATGTCGAGAAGGTGAGCGAAAGCGAATTTATCGCCAGGCGCGGATATATGACCACCTGTGATTACGACAGGCCGCATTACCGCATAAAATCAGAGAAGATGGATATCTTCCCGGATGACAAGGTGCAGACCAAGGACGATGTTTTCTATGTAGGCCGCGTCCCCGTAATGTATATCCCTCAATACAACCAGAGCCTTAAGGACCCGTTTATGCATGTGCAGTTAGTGCCCGGTAAGAGCAAGGATTGGGGTATATATATGCTCAGCGCCTGGAGATACGATATTACCGACGATGTCAAGGGGAGGATTTATTTTGATTACCGTTCAAAGAAGGGGGTAGCTGAAGGGTTCGGGACAAACTACTCGACCTCTGAATTCGGCAGGGGGGATTTCAAGTATTATTATACGCAGGAGAGGGACCATAACCTTGATAAGAGCAATAGGGCTCCCAGGATATTCCAAAGGTATTTCATACGCTGGCGCCATAAAGCCGATATAGACGAACAGACGAATTTCGTGGGCGAATATTACAAGATAACTGATTCTAAAATGGCGATTTATGGTTCAGAATACAGTTTCTTAAAAGATTATTTCTTACGCGAATACGAAAAAGCTGCCCAACCCCCATCTTATCTTTTATTCCACCATAGTTTCGCTTATTCGAGCCTGGACTTTCTTTTAGAGAAGCGCACTAACCGCTGGTATGACCCCGGATATCTGGAAAGCCTGCCGGAGATAAAATATAGCTTATCTTCTTTTCAACTCGGGGAGAGCCCATTTTACTTCGATAATAATTCTTCTTTTGGAAATTACAATAAGAAGAATACCAGTACCATGACTCCCACTTTGAATAATACCAGCACATCAACGACCGATACGCACGTAAACAGGCTTGATACCAGCAATAAATTATCATTGCCTATGAGAATAGCTTTTGTCAGCTTTACGCCGTACGTGATGAACCGGGAGACCTTTTATGACAAGAGGGCTTATGGCTCTAGCATGGCCCCGCGTACTGTTTTTTATAGCGGAGCTGACCTGAGCACTAAATTTTACCGTATATTTAACGTCCATACCAATCTCCTTGGTTTAGACCTGAACGGGTTGAGGCATATAATTACCCCTACCGTAGGTTACGCATTCAATCATGAGCCCTCTATTTCTAACGGCGAGTTAAGGCAGATAGACGAAGTGGAGCAGATTGCAAGAAATAACAGTGTTACCCTGGGGGTAACCAACAAACTGCAGACAAAGAGGAATAATCAGAGCGTAGATATCGCTAATCTAGATCTAACCACCAGTTATTCCCTTAAGCCTAAAAGCGGGACAAAGAGAGGAAGCAGCCTTTCGGACTTTCTTATCAAGCTGGAGCTCCTGCCGTATTCCTGGATGAGCATATATTCCGATGCTACTTATGTTCATTCCGGGCCGCGCGATAACGTGAATTACAACCGTTTTGCCAATGTGAACTATGGCCTTAATTTTAATTTTGGAGAAGAGCGCTCTTTCTCCGTCGGGCAGCGTTATCAGTTAAAAGGCGGGAATGAGATAACTTATGATCTGGAATGGCGCCTGAACCCTAAGTGGAAATTATCTGTTTACCAGAGATACAACAGGGGGCATGATCCGACCTTAATGAGGGGGTTGAGGGAGCAGGAGTATACCGTATCCCGGGATCTGCACTGCTGGGTTTGGGATATTACTTATAACGTGAAGAGAGGGCACGGAGAAGCAATCTGGTTTATATTCAGGTTAAAGGCTTTCCCTGAAGTGGAATTTGAGTTTAATCAGAGTTACCATGAGCGTAAGCCGGGCTCTCAGTCCGGTCCATAATTACCGCATTTTAATCCAAGGAGCTATATGAATATCTCAATAATCGGCACCGGTTATGTAGGCTTGGTAACAGGCGCCTGCTTTGCGGAATCAGGGAATAGCGTTATCTGCGCCGATAATAATAAGGGCAAGATCGCAGACCTTAAAAAGGGCATTATTCCCATATATGAACCCGGGTTGGAAGAGATGGTAAGGGTTAATGTCAAAAAGAAGAGACTCTTCTTTACCACCAGCATTAAAGATGCCGTAGATAACTCCGAGGTGATATTTATCGCCGTAGGGACTCCTTCCATGGATAACGGCGAGGCAGACCTCACCGGAGTTGAGAACGTGGCCCGTAATATAGCGATGAATTTAAGGCGTTACCGCCTTATCGTCGAGAAATCCACGGTGCCGGTTGAAACCGGGAAATGGGTTAAGCATACCATCTCCACGTACATCAAGCGCAATGTAAAATTTGACATCGCCTCAAATCCTGAATTCCTGAGAGAGGGGCAGGCGATCAGTGATTTTATGCATCCGGACAGGATTGTCATCGGGGTGGAATCAAAGAAGGCGAGGGATATCCTGGTAAGCCTGTATAAACCTTTGAACGCCCCGATAGTTATCACCGATATTAAGTCCGCAGAATTGATCAAACACGCTTCTAATTCTTACCTCGCGACCAAGATATCATTCATTAACGCCATCTCCCGCGTGTGCGAGAAAGTCGGAGCTGATATAATAGAAGTCGCGCAGGGTATGGGTATGGATAAAAGGATCGGCCCTGCTTTCCTGAAAGCAGGCGTAGGATACGGCGGTTCCTGTTTCCCTAAAGACGTCGACGCTTTTATCAACATAACGGAAAAATTAGGCTGCAGTTTTGACCTGCTTAAGGAAGTCAGAAGGATCAATATGCAGCAGAGTGATTTCTTTATAAACAAGATCAAGGACGCGCTGTGGATAATCAAAGATAAGTCCATAGGCATACTGGGGTTGTCATTTAAGCCTAATACCGACGATATCCGTAATGCCCCTTCCATAGAGATAATCCGGGCGCTGCAATCGGAAGGTGCAAAAGTAAAGGTTTATGATCCTTCCGCAACAGCAAAGACCCTCCAGGCTATAGGCAAGGTCAGGTTCTGCAAGGACCCTTATGAGGCCTGTAAAGGGAGCGATTGTTTATTGATTGTTACGGAGTGGAATGAGTTTAAGGAGCTGGATTTCTCCAGGGTCAGGAGATTGCTGAAGAGGCCCCTTATCATAGACGGCCGCAATATTTATGACCCCCAGAGAATAAAGAAATTAGGTTTTACTTATATCGGGATAGGCAGAAGGGGCACTCCTAAATGACAACAGGGCATAAGACCATGTACAATCATATACGG
Source organism: Candidatus Omnitrophota bacterium (assembly GCA_043823435.1). GTDB lineage: Bacteria > Omnitrophota > Gorgyraeia > Gygaellales > Profunditerraquicolaceae > UBA1562. The sequence continues at coordinate 74,446 of JBDRAV010000002.1, forward strand.
GATTTTAAAAAAAGGGTTAACAGAAAAGAAGTCAGGATAGCGGTTGTAGGCCTGGGCTATGTAGGGTTACCGCTGGCTGTTGAGTTTGCCGGGAGCGGCTTTAAAGTCTTGGGCATAGAGATAGATAAGGACAGGCTAAACTACATTAAAAAGAAGGAGTCTTATATCAATGATGTGCCCACAAAAGATTTGAAGCGGGTATTGCGCTTGAATAAATTCAGGGCTAGCGCAGACTTCGGTGCCTTAAGATGGGTTGACGTAATTATTATTTGCGTACCTACTCCCTTAAAGAGGAGATACTATCCTGATATCTCATATATAAAACAGGCGGTTAATTCTATAGCCGGCAATATCCGTAAAGGCGCCCTGGTTGTCCTAGAGAGCACTACTTATCCGGGTACGACTGATGAAGTAATACGCCCGCTTCTGGAGACCGGGGGGTTAAGGTGCGGCAGGGATTTTTATCTTGCGTTCTCTCCCGAGCGCATCGATCCCGGCAACGCAAGGTACCCGGTGTGCAAGATCCCTAAAATCATCGGAGGGGTAACCCCGGAGGCGACGGAATTGACTAAGGCCGTGTACGGGAAGATCATCAACAAGGTGGTTCCGGTATCATCGGCCAGGGTCGCCGAGGCTGCTAAGCTTCTGGAAAATACATTCCGATTGATAAATATAGGCCTTATAGACGAGTTGGCAATGATGGCAGACCAGATGAAGATAGATATATGGGAAGTGATCAGGGCGGCAAAAACAAAGCCTTTTGGTTTCATGGCTTTTTATCCCGGCCCCGGCGTAGGGGGGCATTGCATACCCAAGGACCCGCTCTATCTCTATTGGAAGGCGAAGCGCCATGGTTTTAATTCCCGTTTTATAAAATTAGCTTCAGATATCATCACCTATATGCCCGGATACGTGGCCAAAAGGGTTATCAGGATATTGGAGAAGAAAGGAAAGAAACTGAATGAAATGAAGGTCCTGGTCATAGGCGTTACCTATAAAAAAGACATAAAGGATTTAAGGAAATCGCCGTCGCTGGATATAATCGATATTTTGCAGAAAAAGAAGGTATCCGTATCCTATTATGACCCGATAATTCCCTTCCTTAAATTCAATCATACAGACCTTAAGTCCATAAAGATGGATAAGCACCAGTTAAACAAGTTTGATTGCGCGATAATAGCGGTGGACCATTCTGCGCTGGATTACAAGTTTATACTGGATAACTCCAAAGTTATCTTTGATGCGCGCAATGCCTATAATAATTTTAAGGACGACAGGATAATAAAGCTATGAGTAGATTCCTGGTAACCGGAGGCGCCGGTTTTATCGGTTCTCATATTGCCGAGAGATTAGCCAAGAGCAAGCATTTTGTAAGGGTGCTGGATAATTTCTCAAGCGGCAGAATGGAGAATCTCGGGGGTATAGCGGACAAGATAGAGTTAATCCGGGGGGATATCCGCTCCAAGGCTACCTGTGTCCGCGCTACCCGTGGCGTTGATTTCATCCTGCATCAGGCAGCTTTAAGGAGCGTGCCGAAATCTATGAAGAACCCGGGAGAATATAACGAGGTGAATATAGGCGGTACGCTGAATATGTTGGAGGCATCTTTAAGAAACAAAGCAAGGTGTTTTGTCTTTGCCTCTTCCAGCTCTGTCTACGGGCAGGTAAATAAATTTCCGCAGAAAGAACTCTTTTTGCCCCAACCCATTTCACCTTATGCATTGACCAAACTGGCAGGCGAGCATTATTGCCGGATGTTCAGCCGTCACTATGGCCTGCCTACGGTGTCCCTGCGTTATTTTAACGTCTTCGGGCCAAGGCAGTCCCTGGACGACGAATACGCCGTGGTTATCCCGAAATTTATCAACTGTATATTGAATGACAATCCGCCTCCCGTATACGGGAACGGAAGGCAATCGCGGGATTTTACTTATATCGATAATGTCGTATCGGCAAATATCCTCTCCGCAAGAAGAGCCGGGCCTTGCGCCATGGTCTTTAATGTAGGCTGCGGAAAAAATTATACCGTCCTTGAATTGGTCAGGGTGCTGAATAAAATAATGCTCAAGGATATAAGGCCGGTTTTCTTGAAGTCGCGGCCGGGGGACGTATTTAAAACGCTGGCGGATATATCAACGATAAGGAAGAGGCTCGGCTATAAGCCGGGAATAGATTTTATAAAAGGATTGGAATTAACGATAAAATATTTCAAAGATGCGTAAGAAGACCGCTGTGATTACCGGAGGCGCCGGATTTATAGGTTCGCACCTATGCGATAAACTGATCACAGAAGGCTTCAGGGTTATCTGCCTTGACAATTTTATCACCAGCAGTATCGCTAATGTAAGGCATCTGCTTAAGTGCAAGAATTTCCACTTTATAAAACATGATGTTTCGCGGTATATCAATATAGCCGGAAAAGTTGACTATATCCTGCATTTTGCTTCTCCGGCTTCCCCGCAGGATTACCTTAAATTCCCTATTCAGACGCTGAAGGTGGGTTCCCTCGGCACGCATAACGCCCTGGGCTTAGCCAAGAAGAAGAGGGCAAGGTTTCTGCTCGCTTCCACATCCGAAGTCTACGGCGATCCCCTGGTGCATCCCCAGCCTGAATCATACTGGGGCAATGTAAATCCGGTGGGCGTAAGGGGTTGTTATGATGAGGCAAAGCGTTTCTCCGAGGCTATTACTATGGCATACCGCAGGGAGCACCGGTTAGCTACAAAGATTGTAAGGATCTTTAATACGTACGGGCCCCGTATGAGGCTAAACGACGGCAGGGTTGTCCCCAACTTTATATATCAGGCTATAAACAACAAGCCGATAACTGTATACGGAACCGGCAGGCAGACTCGGTCATTCTGTTACGTAAGCGATTTAATAGAAGGTATATATAAACTGGCACTCTCCGATATTAATGAACCGGTGAATCTGGGGAATACCCACGAATTTAGCGTTATAAAATTAGCCAATATTATATTGAAATTGGCAGGGGTAAGGAGCAGGCTTGTGTTCAGGCCCCTGCTTGCTGATGATCCTAAACAGAGGCAGCCGGATATCTCGCGGGCAAAAATGATCCTAAGATGGAAGCCCACAATAGAATTGGAGGAGGGGTTAAAGATAACGATAGACTGGTTTAGAGGCAATTCAGATTCAGTGAAGGCTTGAAAAGCGGCGTATATTTTAATCTTATAAATTAATCAGAAAGAAGCTATCGGCTTGAATCCGAAAAGATAAATTCAGGGTGACCTGGGGGCACAAAGCCGCGCATCCTCGCTTGAGATGAAGGGCGGGCTACCCCCCCGAAGATCCTAAGCGTTTAAACCCCAGGTAGAGCTTACCTAGGGTTTTTGTGCTTGACAAATAGAAAGGGGGGTGCTATAAAACTTACGTAGGCAATAAGGTGACATGCGCTCTTTCAGGCTTGCTTCAACCGGCGGGAAGCCAGGCAGTTATAATTTTTTAGAGCGTCATAAATAGTGCTAGGAAGCAGGCATAAGGCGTTAAATGGTCAGTCATACCTTAGGAGGGGGGGGAAAATAATAAGATGAGAAAGAAAGGTTTTACCATTGTTGAATTCATGATAGTCGTAGCTATAATTGCTCTCTTAGCAGCATTAGCCATACCTAACCTGATAAAGCAGAGGATAACCGCTAACGAGTCAACAGCAGAGGTGACCTTAAGGACTATTTCTACGGCCTTTGAGAGGTATGCTGAGGCAAATAACGGACAGTATCCTACGGATGTGGCTGCTCAGTTGATAGATGCAAGTCCGCCATATCTTAATGAAAATTATTTTATTAAATGTGTTGCTGCTACACCGTGCTCTGGTTATGTATATGTTGTTTCCGGGTCTCTTGCTACTACAGGTTATACAATTACCGCAAAGCCCGTAAACTGCACTACTTCCGGGACAAAGAGTTATCAGTTAACTACCGGTAGCGTGCTTTCTACTGATGTAAGCTGCACTGCCGCCCCCGGCAGTTAATTCTGGTTTAAAGTGATTTTGTTTTAAGAAAAGGGCAAAAGATAAAATCTTTCGCCCTTTTTTCTTTTAATGAGCACGCGGCTTATGGTATGAAATAAACATAAGCCACAGTGCGAATTAATCCCCTGTTATTTTAAAGTGGCGCAGAAAAATCCGTATATGCAATTTACGTCTACTTCCCGCTGACTATAACTCCTATTCAGAGGAGCGGGGCGTTGCGTAAATTGTGCAGTTAGATCTTTTTTTCTTGACTAATCCTTCATACTAACTTACAATACCACTTATAGATATGAAAAAAGGAGCCAGTTTCTTCATCTTTGAACAGTACAGAAGAACAAGTAAAATATCTCAACCCTTTGGCCGGGCTCAGGTTGTCGGAGCTTCGTTATATTAGTAGCAGGGCTGAGTGGGTTCGCGATTGATCCCGGGAAAGACGCCGGGGGAACAAAATGAAGAACAATAAATATCTGGCAGTAATCCCCGCTCAAATTTTATGGCTATAAGATTTACTTTTATTTTTTCCAAGAAGGGCAGAATGAGATTTATATCCCATTTAGACCTGATGCGTTTATTTATGCGCGCGGTGCGAAGGGCAGAGTTGCCGGTGAAGATGACCGAAGGGTTCAGCCCCCATCCAAAGTTCAGTATTAAAAGGGCCTTAAAGCTGGGTATAGAAAGCGATAACGAGGAAGCAGCGTTTGTTTTAAGGGAGCAGGTTAGTCTCCCGGATTTTAAGCAGAGATTACAAAAAGAATTGCCCGAAGGAATACATATACGGGAAGTGCATAGTGAGGTAAAAGAGGATGTCCAAAGAAATCTTAATTAACATCGAATCACAGGAAAAGCGGTCTGCCATAGTCAATGCCGGACGCCTGGAAGAATTTTATATTGAACGTCCGCAGGATAAGACTATTGTCGGCAATATCTATAAGGGCAAGATTGAAGCGGCCCTGCCTTCAATCGGAGCGGCATTCGTAGATATAGGACTGCCTAAAAAGGGTTTCCTTTATTTATCAGAGATAGAATATTCTTTTGAGTCCCTGGAGACCCAAAGCCCCAGCAAGATGGATCAGATAAAAAAGGGGCAGGAGGTCCTGGTGCAGGTGGTGAAAGAATCGTTCGGGACCAAGGGCCCGCGTTTATCCTGTCATATCGGCTTGGCCGGAAGGTATTTAGTGCTTATGCCGCAGGAGAACCAGGTTGGAGTCTCAAGAAGAATAGAAGACGATGAAGAAAGAAAACGCCTTAGAAGGGTACTTTCAGAGTTGAAATTAGCGAAGGACGTAGGTTTTATCGTGCGCACAGCAGCCTCGGGAAGGTCAAAACGGGAACTGCAGAGGGATGCTGATTTCTTGACTAAATTGTGGAAGAGGCTGGAGAAGATCGCGCAGAGCAAGAAGGCCCCTGCCCTTGTTTATGAAGAGTATGATTTGACGCTCAGGGTGATAAGGGACTCCTTTACCGAAGACGTTTCCAAGTTGATAGTGGATTCAAAGACCGAGTATTACAGGATACAGAATTTTATGAGGACATTCCTGAATTATTTAAGGAATAAGGTAGAATTATACCGGGGCGATAACCTCTTCGAGGATAAGGATATCGAAAGACAGGTTAATAAGATCTTTGAGGCCAGGGTCTATTTAAAATCAAAGGGTTACCTTATCATCGAGCCTACCGAAGGTCTGGTAGTTATCGACGTAAACAGCGGGGGTTTCGCTAAGAAGCTGAATCAGGAGGATACGGCGTTCAAGGTAAATTGCGAAGCGGCTGTGGAGGCTGCCCGTCAACTGATCCTGCGCGATTTAGGGGGCATAATCGTTATAGATTTCATAGACATGGAGAGGGAGAATCACCGCAGAGAGGTCCTGAACATATTAAAAAAGTCGTTGAATAACGACAGGGCAAAATTTGATATCCTGGGCATCTCCAAGTTCGGGCTGGTAGAGATGACGCGTGAGCGTATACATAGGACAGTACACACCATTTCTTACCAGGCATGCCCCTATTGCCAGGGTAAGGGCAAGGTCAAGTCCCCGGTTACCATGTCTATTTATGCACTTAAAGAGCTGAAAAGATTCTTAAAAGGAAAGTCCTTAAGACAGGTAAATATTACCCTAAACCCTGCCGTAATCGACGAGCTCCTGAAGGATAGGGATAGCCTGAACATTATTGAACGCAAGTTCAAAACAAGCATTAACTTCATATCCGATCCTTTATCGCACGCCGATGAGATAAAGATACATTAAGGGAACCCACTCCGCCCGCCGTAGCATCCTCTTTTTAAGTAAGGCGCTATTTATCCCGATAAACCGCGTTTATAACCGCCTAAATTTGCCTTGACTACCCATATTTAATATGTTAAAATTATAACTCTATCAAATTAAATAATATAATTAAAGGAGAGCGACAAATGTATGCAATAATTGAAGTTGGAGCAAAACAGTACACCGTTAAAAAGGGCGATATCATTGAAGTAGAAAAACTGGCAGCCAAGGATGGGAAGGATATGGCCTTAAGCCAGGTTCTATTGTTAAGTAAAGATAAAAAGGTCGAGATAGGCACTCCTTATCTAAAAGATGTCAAGGTAGAAGCCGTAGTTTTAAAGCAGGTAAAGGGGGAGAAAAAGGTTTCTTTCAAGTACCGGCGCCGCAAGGCATCCCATTGGAAAAAAGGGCACCGTCAGCAATTGACCCGTTTAAAGATAAAAGAAATACTATTAAAAGAGTAGGTAGTATTTAGTAGATAGGTAATAGGGAAAACCTAGATCCTAGCTACTAATTCCTAATTGCTACTATAATAACGATGTTCATTGATAGCGTAAAAATAGATATCAGGGGAGGAAACGGCGGTAAGGGCTGCCAGAGCTTCTACCGTGATAAGTACGCCCGCTGGGGCGTCCCCGACGGAGGAAGAGGGGGGAAGGGTTCGGATATTATTATCAGGGCGGACAGGAACCTGCGCACCCTGATGGATTTCAGGTATAACAAACATTTTTACGGATTAAACGGAGCTCATGGTTCAGGCAATAACAAGAAAGGCAAAGAGGCCTCTGCCGTAATCATCCACGTGCCCTGCGGCACGGTCATAAAAGATATCAGGACAGATTGTATCCTGCGCGATTTAGATAAAGACGGGGAAGAAGTAATAGCCGCTTACGGAGGTAAGGGTGGTTCGGGAAATTACCGCGGTAATACCACTACTTCGGGTTCACCCGGCGAGGAAAAAAAGCTATTATTAGACTTAAAACTGATCGCGGATGCGGGTGTTATAGGTTTTCCTAATGCAGGCAAATCTACTTTAATAAGCGCTATCTCTCATGCCAGCCCGCAGATCGCCCCTTATCCATTTACCACAAAATCCCCTGTCCTGGGGGTGGTAAACAAGGACGATGTCCCGTTTGTCATAGCCGATATCCCCGGATTAATAGAAGGAGCATCTAAAGGCAAAGGTTTGGGCGATAGATTCCTGAGGCATGTTGAGCGCACAAAGATCCTGGTGCATCTTATTGATATGTCTGCTTCAGAGGGGCGTAATCCCCTGGAAGATTACAGGGTCATAAATAAGGAACTAAAGGATTATAGCAGCGAAGTCTACAGAAAACCGCAGATCATCGCCGCTAACAAGATGGATCTGGAGGGTGCGAAATTAAATCTCGCGAGATTCAGGAAAGCGGTAAGAAAAAGAGTGTATCCCATATCGGCATTAAAGAGAGAAGGCCTGGAGGAACTGATTGAAGCAATCAGAAAGAAATTATAAAAGAATAGTTATAAAGATCGGCAGCAGCCTGTTTTATTCGGGACGCAAGGAACTTGATTTTGGTGTTTTGAGCAGCGTTGCCGAACAATCGGCGCAGCTGGTTAAAGATAAGAAAGAAGCGGCCATTGTCTCTTCCGGAGCAATAGCCTTGGGGATGCATCTCTTGGGATTTAAGGAGAGGCCAAAGGAGCTCTGTGAGTTGCAGGCAGCAGCAGCGATAGGCCAGAATGAAGTGGTTAACCACTACCGCAATTCTTTTAAGGATAAGGGAGTCCATGCGGCCCAGATCCTTCTGACCCGGGAAGACCTGAATGACCGAAAACGTTACCTGAACGCCAAGAATACGCTGCTTACTTTGATAAGATTGCGAAGCCTGCCTATAATTAACGAAAACGATACGGTATCCACGGAAGAAATAAAATTCGGGGATAATGACCTGCTTTCAGCGCTTGTAGCCGCGCTGATAAGCGCGGATCTTTTGATTATTCTTTCTGATATAGACGGCCTGCTGGATAGGGATAAAAAGGTTATTCCGGTAGTAGGAGAGATCACCTCCGAGATAAAAGCGCTTGCCCGTCCGACGGATAAAAAAACATGCGTAGGCGGAATGATCACCAAGATCGAAGCCGCAAAGATATGTATGGATTCGGGGATACCCTGTGTTATTGCAAACGGGCGCACGAAAGATATAATTTTATCGGTAATAAAAGAGCCCGAAAAACACGGGACACTATTTTGTCCCAGGAAGAGCCTTGCGGCAAGAGAACGCTGGATCGCCTTTGGCACAAGATCAAAGGGCAGGATCATGGTGGATGACGGCGCAAAGAGAGCGCTCTTGAATAATAAGAGCCTGCTTTCGGTGGGCGTTACGGGCATTGAAGGTAATTTTGATGCAGGCGATATCGTGAGCGTAACAGATAAAGAGAATATTGAGTTTGCCAGGGGTAAGGTGAGTGTTTCTGTAAAGCAATTAGATAACGTTAAAGGGAGCCGCCACGACAGGGAAGTCATCCATCGCGACGACATAGTTATCTTATAGCACCAGGTGCAAATTTAAGATTGTACCTGTCCCCATTACAGGATGCAGGTGCCAAGAGGGATATAAATGGATCTGAAAGAGGAATTAACCAGGATAGCCAGAAATGCGCAGGAAGCATCTAGGTACATGCTGGGCGTATCTTCTGCCACTAAGGATAAGGCCTTAAAGGGTATGGCCATGGCTTTAATCCGTAATAAAAGCGTTATCCTGAAAGCAAATAAAAAGGATATCCGTAAGGCTATTGCCGCGAAGTCGCCGGGCGCCTTTATAGAGAGGCTTACCCTTACCGGCAAAAGGATAGAGGAGATGTCGGATTCCCTGCTATCAATAGCCGGATTAGATGACCCTGTAGGAGAGACGATTAAATCCTGGCGCAGGCCCAATGGCCTGCGGATAAATAAGGTGCGCGTGCCTATCGGGGTAATCGCGATTATCTATGAGTCTCGCCCTAACGTTACCTCTGATTGCATCGGGTTATGCTTTAAATCTGGTAATAGCGTGATCCTTAGAGGCGGAAGTGAAGCATTGAATTCCAATCTCGCCATATACAAGATACTTAAAAGGGAGATAAAGAAATACGCGATACCCGAAGGCGTAATTAATATGGTCTCTACATCTGACAGGCGTGCCGTGGACTTCTTGCTAAAACTGGATAATTACATCGATCTGGTGATGCCCCGCGGAGGGGAGAGCCTAATCAAGCGGGTGGTTAACCTCTCGCGTATACCGGTGATAAAACACTACAAAGGCATATGTCATGTCTATGTTGACGATTGGGCTGACCTGAATATGGCAGAGAAGATCTGCTTTAATGCCAAGGTCCAGAGGCCCGGAGTCTGCAATGCTATGGAGAACATGCTTGTGCATAGGGACGTAGCAACAAGGTTTCTCCCGGGGATGGCCGGGAAATTCAAAGAAGCGGGTGTCGAGATCCGCGGTTGTGACATTACCCGTAAAATTGTAAAGGGGATAAAGAGGGTAACCGATAAGGATTATTTTACCGAGTATCTCGATCTTATCCTTTCCGTAAAAGTGGTTGATGGCCTGGATGAAGCCGTAAGGCACATAAATCATTATGGCTCGCGCCATTCGGACAGCATCGTGACCGACAACAAAGAGAATGCCGGGCGTTTCTTAAGGGATGTGGATTCTGCCTGTGTATATGTTAACGCTTCCACGCGTTTTACCGACGGCTATCAATTCGGGATGGGTGCGGAGATAGGGATCTCTACCGATAAACTGCACGCGCGCGGGCCCATGGCTCTCGAAGAATTAACGACATACAAATATATGGTATTCGGTAACGGCCATATCCGTTCCTAAAAACGAAGGACACTTCTCGTCCCAATCGGAGAAGTGTCCCCTAGATACAAATTATTATTAAGGAGGGACACTTCTCCGATTAGCTAAAGAAACGTTCCCCGATTGGGTGAAGAAGTGTCCCTGAGGGTATGAAGATAGGGGTATTGGGCGGTACTTTTAATCCTATACATATCGGCCATCTTATCCTTGCCGAGGAAGTAAGGGAGAAGCTGAGTCTTGATAAGGTTATACTTGTACCTGCGAACCTCCCGCCGCATAAGGATAATTCCGATATTGCTCCTGCGGGCGCAAGGTTGGACATGATAAGGCTGGCTATAAAAGGGAACAGGCATTTTTCATCATCCGAACTGGAGATAAAAAGAGACGGGCGCTCCTATACCATAGATACCATTAATGAATTTAAGAAGATATACGCCAACGATGAGTTGTATTTTATTATCGGCTCGGACCTCCTCAAATACCTGGCTGAATGGAAGGACCTGCAGGATATCATTAAAATGGTAAGGTTTGTAGCTGCTACACGCCCTGGTTACCCTTTGGAAAAGATACCTTCCTATATAGCCACGGTTGCGATAAGGGCGGTTGATATCTCCGGTTTTGAGATCAGGAAGGCGATAAAGAAAAATAAATCATTCCAGTACCTGGTACCGGAGAGGGTATTTAATTATATTAATAAAAAGGGGCTTTACCGATGAGGATAAAGATAGCGCCTTCCATACTATCGGCGGATTTCAGCCGCCTGGACAGGGAGATAAAGAAAGTCGAGCTGGCGGGGGCAGATATGCTCCATATCGATATTATGGATGGCCATTTCGTGCCCAACATTACTATCGGCCCGGCAGTGGTCAAATCTATCCGTCGTATAACCAAACTCCCTTTAGACGTGCACCTGATGATAGAGAACCCGCAAGAGTTAGTTGATGATTTTGTGCGGGCAGGAAGCGATATGATCACTTTTCATATAGAGACCATATCGAGCTCAAAGTTCAAAGCTCAAAGTTCAAAGCTTAGAAAAAAAGGAATAAAGGTGGGTATTTCTTTAAACCCAGCTACGCCGATAACAAGGATTAAACCCGTGTTGAGATTTGTAGATTTCGTCCTGGTTATGTCGGTTAACCCGGGATTCAGCGGCCAGGCATTTATGCCGGAGGCATTACCGAAGATAAAGGAGTTACGCTCCATCTTCCGCGGGGATATCGCAGTGGACGGCGGAGTAAACGATAAAGTAGCAGGCAGCATTATTAAGGCGGGCGCGAATATTTTGGCAGCGGGCTCATACGTGTTCGCAGCCAGGAACACAAAATCAGCGATAGAAAGGATCAGGAATGCAAAGTGAGAATAAGATAAGGTTCGGCACCGACGGCTGGAGGGCGGTTATCGGCCAGGATTACACATTCGAAAACCTTAAAGTCGTCTCCCAGGCAGTCAGCGATTATTTAGGCCCGGGTAAATCCATAGCAGTCGGATTTGATACCCGTTTTATGTCCGGGCGTTTCGCAGAAGTAGCTTCGGATATCTTCCGGAATAACGGTATTGAAGTTGTGCTCTCAGACAGGCCTATACCTACACCGGCCTTAAGTTTTACCGTGAAAAACCGCAGCCTGGATTTAGGGGTTATGATTACCGCTTCTCATAACCCTTCTGAATATAACGGCTTTAAAATCAAGAATTCTTCAGGGGGCGCAGCAGACCCGGAAGTGACCAGGGAAGTAGAAAGCCTCCTGGGAAAGAACCCCGCGAAAGAAACGGGAACTGCTACGGTAAAGATAAAAAAGGAAGATCTCATAAACGACTATATAAGATTTATCCGCACTTATGTTGACCTGAAGAGGATAAGGAAGAAGAGATTCAAGGTCCTGGTTGACGCCATGTACGGCTCAGGGGATAGTTTTATCGCATCAGTACTCAAAGGGACTGATATAAGGCTGGAATTTATGCACAATACCATCAACCCTTCATTCGGGGGGACGCGCCCCGAACCGGTTGAGGAGAATCTAAAAGAGCTGAAAGATAAGGTCAAAAAGGGCAGATTTGACCTGGGAATAGCCCTTGACGGCGACGCAGACAGGATTGCGGCGGTAGCGCCCGGGGGAGTCTTTATCCACCCCCAGAAGATATTGGGCCTTTTGGCGCTGCATCTGAATCAGGATAGGGGATGGAGCGGCGGTATCGTGAAGACCATCGCCGGAACGACTATGATCGACCATATAGCCGCTTTCTTAAAAGTAAAACTTTACGAAACACCGGTCGGCTTTAAATATATCTCTACCCTCATGGAAACAGAGGATATACTTACCGGAGGAGAGGAGGCAGGCGGTATGGGCGTAAAAGGATACATACCGGAGCGGGACGGCAGCGTGGCAGGACTCCTCTTGCTTGAAATGATGGCTTACCGGAATAAGGATATCTTAAAGATCCTGAATGAGACAGAGAAGAAATTTGGCAGGTATTATTATTTACGCGAGGATCTGCATCTAAAGAAACGCGTTGAACCCAGGAAGGAGAATCTCCCCAAAGAGCTTCTAGGAGAAAAGGTAGCCCAGGTAAAGGATTTTGACGGGATAAAAGTTATCTGTGATGATGAAAGCTGGCTGATGTTCCGCGCCTCGGGCACAGAGCCGATCATGCGCATATACTCAGAGGCCAAGTCTTTAAACAGGGCAAGGAAGCTTCTTGAATACGGAAAGGATCTGGTAAGCAGGGATGTTTTATAGTATCTTAAGGTTTATATCCATGGTGCTACTTAAGACACTGTTGCGTCTTAGGGTGCAGGGATCAGAGAATATACCGGAAAAAGGGGGCTTTATTCTGGCCTCTAACCATGTCAGCTACATAGATCCTGTAGCTTTGGGGGTTGCTTGTAAACGCAAGTTAAATTACATGACAAAACAGGAGCTATTCCGCGGAGCGTTACTTTCCAGATTCTTCCGTATGCTGCATTGCTTTCCGGTGAAAAGGGATTCTGCTGATTTGTCGGCTATAAAGGAAGCAATGCACCGTGTAAGGGAAGGCGGCGGCCTCCTTTTATTCCCCGAAGGGAGCCGCAGGTTTGACGGGGGACCGCAAGAGCCGTACGCCGGGATAGGGTTTTTGACCGCAAGGCTTAATGTGCCGGTAATCCCGGCTTTAGTGAATGGTACTGACAAGGCACTTCCCGCCGGAGCTAAATTTATCAGGCTAACCGAAATTTCAGTATCATTCGGCAAACAAATTCCCATAGAAAGGAGGATGCCTTATCAAGATATCGCCAGGCAGGTAATGGATAATATCAGGCATCTTTCATGCTAAGGGTAAGATCAGCTAAAAATACCGGTTTTCATTCATATCTAAGATATATAGCAGCTCCGGATCAGCGCAGGCCCCCCGCAACATATCAAATACCATTAATTATACGAAACATTATTCAACGGTCCCGTACGCCTTTATATTCCTTTTTTTGTACTTGCTGCGCGCGTTACAAAAATTCTCTGGTAAAGGAGGTGTATCCGTATTGAAATCTTCTTGCGCCCAGGCGGCGCATGAAATTTATTAAACAATAACTCAGATTAACAATTAAGAAAGGGAGGTAAGAGGAAATGTCAACAGATAAGAATACCATGGAGGAGCTTTATAATCAGAGCATAAAGATGCTGAAGGAGGCCCAGATTGTAAAGGGCAAGATCGTATCCATAAAATCAAAAGAGGTGTTGGTGGACGTGGGCTTTAAGTCCGAGGGTATCGTTCCTATCACCCAGTTCAGTAAAGAGGACTTGGGGGTCGGTAAAGAACTGGATTTCTTTGTTGATTGCATTGAAGACGATTCCGGGATGATAGGCCTCTCCCGCGATAAAGCCATACGCATACAAGGGTGGGATAATATCGTGAAGAACGCTAATGACGGTACCCTTGTTGAGGGTAAGCCGGTGAAGAAGGTGAAGGGAGGTTTCCTGATAGATGTTATGGGTATAGAAGGGTTCCTACCCACATCGCTTTCCTCCTTCAGGGGGCTGTCGGACAAGAGTATCCTTTACAACAAGTTTAAATTCAAGATTATCAAAGTGAATAATTTAAGGCACAGCATAATATTATCCCACCGCGATGCCATGCAGAAATCCAGGGAGGAAGCGAAAGAAAAGTTATGGCAGGATTTAAAGGTAGGAGCTATTCATCCGGGTACGGTCAAGGCCATAACCGACTTCGGGGCATTTGTGGATTTAGGAGGCGCAGACGGGCTTCTCTATATCACCGATATGTCCTGGTCTAAGATCAGCCATCCTTCCGAGATAGTGGCGCTGGGGGATAAGATCGATGTGGTCATTCTGAATATGGACAAGGAATCCGGAAAGGTTTCTCTCGGCTTAAAGCAGAGATTGCCCGACCCATGGCAGGATATCGAGACCAAGTACAGCGTAGCCTCAAAGGTAAAGGGTAAGGTGGTAAATATCCTGCCTTACGGCGTATTCGTGGAGCTGGAAAAGGGTATTGAAGGCCTGGTCCATGTATCCGAAATATCCTGGACAAAGAGGGTGAATAATCCGGGAGAGATGTTTGCCATAGGAGATATGCTGGAAGTTCAGGTGTTAAACATTGATAAGCAATCACGCAAGATATCTTTAAGTTTAAAACAGCTGGAGCAAAACCCTTGGTTAGACGTTGAATCTAAATACCCGGTAGGCACAAAAATCCAGGGGAAGGTAAGGGGTTTTACCGCTTACGGGGTATTCGTGGAACTGGATAACAGCCTGGAAGGAATGATCCACGTTTCGGATATCTCTTGGACCAAAAGAGTAGCCCATCCGCAGGATATCTTTAAGAAAGGCCAGAAGATAGAAGTAGTGGTGCTTTCCGCGGACGCTGCAAACCGGCGCATTTCGCTCGGCTTAAAGCAATTGCATCCTAACCCATGGCCAGAGATAGCGGTCAAATATCCGGTGGATACCGAGCTAGAAACGGAAGTAGTGAATGTGAACGATTTTGGGGTATTCGTAAAGATCGAAGAGGATCTGGAAGGCCTGGTCTATAGCAGCGAGATAGATAATGATGCTCTCGCGCAATTGAAACCGGGCGATAAGTTAAAAGCGAAAGTAATCAAGGTAGATGCGGAGCAGGCAAAGATAGGCCTTACCTCCAAAATCTAGGGATACTTCTTAACCCAATCCCTGCCTGCCGGCAGGCAGGGAGGGACACTTCTTAATCCAATCGGGGAAGTGTCCCCCTATGCGAGGTAGCAAGATGGAGAAACCTGATATCGACAAGCAGTTAGAGATTATCAAGCGCGGAGCAGTGGATATAATTTCCGAGAAGGAATTAAAAACCAAGCTGCAGGAGAGTATAAAGTCAAAGAGGCCGCTCAATATAAAGGCCGGGTTTGACCCTACCACAGCGGATATCCACCTTGGCCATACTGTTCTTTTGAGGAAACTGCGGCAGTTCCAGGACCTTGGCCACCGTGTCATCTTTTTAATCGGAGATTTTACTGCCCGTATCGGAGACCCGAGCGGACGGCAGGAGGCAAGAAAGCCCTTGACTAAAGAAGAGGCCATCGGGAACGCGGCTACTTATAAAAACCAGGTATCCAAAATACTCGATACGGATAATATACGCGTAGTATTTAACAGCGAATGGTTTGACAGTATGTCGGTATTGGAGATATTGAAACTGACTACGCATGCCACGGTCTCTCAAATGTTGGCGAGAAGCGATTTTAAAAAGAGATTATCCAAGGGCGATGAGGTCTCTCTTTTAGAGTTTATGTATCCGCTGCTGCAGGGTTATGATTCGGTAAAGTTAGAGGCAGATATCGAATTGGGCGGGACAGACCAGATATTCAATCTTCTCGTGGGCAGGGATATGCAGAAGGACTTCGGACAACAGCAGCAGGCAGTCATAACCATGCCGCTTCTGGAAGGAACGGACGGCGTGCAAAAAATGAGCAAGTCTTACGGAAATTACATTGCCATTAACGACAGCCCGAAGGATATGTTCGGGAAGATCATGTCGATTTCCGATGAGATGATGTTGAAATATTATACACTGCTTACTGATGAGGACTTGGAGGCCGTGAAGAAAATTCATCCCAAAGAAGCAAAGTCTAACCTCGCGGAGAATATCACCAGACAATACCACGGCAGGGAAGCAGCGGAAAAAGCAAGACGGGAGTTTGAGGATGTTTTTAGCAAAGGAGAATTACCTGAAGAGCTGCCTGTTTATAAGTTGAAGAAAGAGGGTAGTTCTATAATCGATATCCTGCTGGATAGCGGCCTTACTTTATCCAGAAATGAGGCACGCCGCCTGATACAGCAGGGTGGCGTATCTTTAGACGGTAAACGCCTGGACAAAGAGGATACGTTCATCGATAAAGAAGGAACGTTGAAGGCGGGGAAGAGGCGCTTCCTGAGACTTATTAAAGAAAAATAGCTGATTTCTAGGAGCCAGGCCAGACATAATGATCAGGTATATAAAAAGAATAGATACATTTGGCAGGAACATAATCCTTGTTTTTCTGGGTTCATCATTAGTGAACGTATTTAATCTTCTTTTTCAGCTTTTGCTAGCCCACCGTATGTCCAGCGTAGATTTTGCCGGCTTTAGCTCCTTGCTTGCCATATTCACGCTTATATCCGCTCCGCTGATAACCCTGCAGACAGCGGTAACCAAATATACTGCCGAGTTCAGCGCCCAGAAAAATATCAGGAAGATCAGGGCTTTATTATCCAGTCTTCTTAGAATGATATTACCTCTTGCCCTTGTAACTTTCATCATCTTCTATTTTCTCTCTTTCGGTATCATGGACAGATTAAAGATCCCTTCCGTAATTGCGGGGTATATTCTAGCCTTATTGATCACATCTTGCTGGATCACGCCGGTTTTGACAGGCGCATTGCAGGGCCTTGAATTATTCAAATGGCTGATGTTGCAGTCGGTAATCAGCGGGGCGGCTAAATTGGTATTCGGAGTTATATTTATCGGTATGGGTTTTAATATCGCGGGGGGGCTGGGCGCGTTCCTGGCGGCGATACTGATCGGGATACTCATTTCAGTTTTCCCCTTAAAAACCATGCTTTCATTCAGGAAGAAAGAGGAATCCGTAAATTTAAAAGAATTCTTTATCTATCTTGCTCCGGTAGCTACGGGCTCTTTTTGTTTTATCGCCCTGGTAAGTCTCGATATGGTATTGGTAAAATACCTTTTTACGCCGGTTGATGCGGGTTTTTATTCTCTGGCACAAATAGTCGGAAAGATCTTTTTATTTTTCCCGGGAGCGATAACCATTGTAATGTTCCCCAGGACCGCAGGGTTAAAGGCAAAAAACATGTCTACCGGATCCACCCTGATGAGGTCGCTTCTATACGCCTCTGTCTTATGCGTTATCGCGAATATCGCATATAATCTTTTCCCATCTTTTATCCTGAAGCTCCTTACCGGAAAAATATACGGGGAATCCGTTGCGCTGGGCAGACTCTTCGGGGTATCGATGAGCTTTTTTGCTCTCTCCTTTATTTTAATAAATTATTTTCTTTCGGTAAAAGACCTGCGTTTTATGAAATACCTGGTTCTATCCACGTTATTGGAGCCATTAGCTATAGTTTTGTTCCATAGAAATCTTATGTACGTGCAATTGATACTCTGCGTGAATTCGGCTTTACTCTTTTTCACCCATTTATTACTGGCTTACAAAAGAGAGGCTGTCCCCGGATAAAAGGTATAGGACATGAAAGAAAAGATATCTATAGTTATGCCGGCATACAACGAGGGGGGACATATTATATCCAGCATAGAGGAGACGGTAGGAGCATTTAACGGTTTCGGTTATCCCTGGGAGCTCGTCGTGATGGATGACGGGTCAACGGACGATACTTATGAAAAAGCGAACTCCCTGGCCTCAAAGTATCCTCAGCTTGTAGTCAAAAGGAACCCCGTGAATACCGGTAAAGGCAGAGCGATCAAGAAAGCCCTGCATTATATCACCGGAGATTATACCCTCTTTTTAGATGCGGATATGGACCTGCATCCTGTCCAGGTCCAGACTCTCTTTGATATCATGGGCCTGGATAAAGCGGATATAGTCATTGGTTCCAAGCTGCATCCGAATTCTAGGGTGAATTATCCCCTACAGCGTAAGGTAATTAGTTTCTTGTATTATTTACTGGTAAAGATCCTCTTTAACCTGCCGTGTCACGATACGCAGACAGGACTAAAGTTATTTAAGACCGAAGTATTAAGGAATGTGTTGCCCCGGGTCTTGGTAAAAAAGTTCGCCTTTGATTTAGAAGTTTTGGTAAACGCGCATCATTTAGGATACAAGATTGTGGAAGCGCCTATAATCCTGAAGCCTCAGAGGTCTTACGGCCGTATCGGGCCTACAGCGCTTATCGCTACGGGGTGGGACACCCTGGCAATATTTTACAGGATGCATATAGCGAAATATTATGACCGTATCGATTATCATCGCCGTAAAAACCTGGCAAAAGAATTTAGAAGAGTGCGTCGCTAAATGCCGGGAACTGGATTATCCTGATTTTGAGATCATCGTCTTACCGGATACCGAAAAGGGACTGTCCCCGCAGATGCTGAACCAATTAGAAGCCAAGGGGACTGTCCCTATAAAGGTTATCGCCACTGGTCCAGTAAGCCCGGCGAAAAAGAGGGATATGGCCGTTAGTTATGCCAAAGGGGAGATACTCGCGTTTATCGATGATGATGCTTATCCCGGGGAGGACTGGCTTAAAAACGCAATCGTTAATTTCAACGACCCGGAAACGGCGGTTGTGGGCGGCCCTGCGATAACGCCGGTAAGCGACAGCCTGAGGCAGAAAGCCAGCGGTATGGTCTATTCATCAATTCTGGTCAGCGGGGAATACGTTTATAGATATATACCCGGAAGGAGAAAGGAAGTGGACGATTACCCCAGCTCTAATTTCTTGGTCCGTAAGTCAACGATGCAGCAATTGGGGGGTTTTAACACAAATTTCTGGCCGGGAGAGGACACAAAATTATGCCTTGAGATAACCAGGGAACTGGGCAAGAAGATAATTTACGACCCGCAGGCCGTCGTTTACCACCACCGCCGGCCTTTATTCCTGGCACACGCAAGGCAGATAGCCAGCTACGCGCTTCACCGCGGATATTTTGTCAAACGCTACCCCGGGACCTCCCTGAGACCGGCTTATTTTATCCCGACATTATTTTTATTCGGCATATTCCTGGGAGCGGCTTTATCGGTATTCTTTGCTCCTTTCAGGATAGACTATATCCTGGGATTGATTTTATATCTTTCCCTTGTTTTGCTATCCAGTATCCCCAGAGGCTTACGTTTCATCCCGTACGTATTCTGCGGAATAGTTTTGACCCATATCACTTACGGTCTATATTTCTTAAAAGGATTGATCTCGGGTAAACTCAAAGAAGAGGAAAGGGCATGAAGGTAATTATCTCTTATCCGCCTTTAAACAGCAGCGACGGCTATCCTACCCTGGGGCAGAACCGCCAGTTCCAATTCTTTAAAGAGCCGACCTACATATATCCGGTCATCCCCGCAACCGCGGCCACTCTCCTTGAGGGCGCAGGGCATCAGGTTATCTGGAATGATTGTATCGCGCAGGGATGGGATTACGGGCAGTTCCTTGAATTTATAAAAACAGAGAAACCGGAGTTGATCGCTTTTGAAACAAAGACTCCGGTAGTCAAGCAGCACTGGAAAATAATTAATGATATAAAGGGACTGTTCCCCACAGGAGGTGGAGTACCAAACCATCAGATAGGTTTGGGTGCCTACGCAGAAACCAAAGGGACTCTTCCTGTGGTTGTCCTCTTCGGCGACCACGTGACCGCCCTACCCGAGGAATCATTTCAGAACAGCCTGGTTGATTTTGTGCTTACCGGCGGCGATTACGATTTTCTTTTATTGAATTTATGTAACTTTCTTGCTATGAAGGGTCTGTCCCCGAAGGGGACTGACCCTGAAGTTAGAACCAAGAGGACTGTCCCTGTAGATATTGAACTCGAACCGGGAATCTATTACCGCGAGAACGGCCAGATTAAAAATACGGGCGTTTTCCAACTTGGCCATGACCTGGATTCTCTGCCGTTTATCGACCGTAACCTTACAGACTGGCAATCTTACGCCTACAAAAACGGAAACTACAAACGGACTCCAGGCACATATATTATGAGCGGCAGGGATTGCTGGTGGGGGAGTTGTACTTTCTGTTCCTGGCCGCAGTTGTATCCACGGTTTAGAAGGCGCAACACAGAAAATGTCCTGGAGGAGATCGGGCGGCTGATCCAGGAATGCGGAGTTCGCGAGATAATGGATGACACGGGTACGTTTCCCGCGGGCGAATGGTTAAGGGATTTCTGCTGCGGGATGATTAAGCGCGGTTATAATAAGAAAATATTTTTTGACTGCAATATGCGTTTCGGCGCATTATCCGCAGAAGACTTCTCTTTGATGAAAAAGGCAAATTTCCGTTTACTCCTCTTTGGCCTTGAATCAGCTAATCAAAATACTCTCGATAGGCTCAAAAAAAACCTGAAAGCGGAGAAGATCGTAGAAGACTGTCGTCTGGCTACTAAAGCAGGATTATACCCGCATATTACAATTATGTTCGGCTACCCTTGGGAAACCTATGATGATGCGCTGAAGACGGTCAAGCTGGGTAGGTGGTTGTTGAGGAAGGGGTATGCCTATACCATGCAGGCGACAGTAGCCATACCATACCCGGGCACCCAGCTTTTTGATGAGTGTAGGCGTGAGGGGCTGCTCAATACCCTGGATTGGGATGACTATGATATGAAATTACCGGTGATGAAGACACGGATCGGGGATGATAAGATCATGGATCTGGTCCAGAGCATGTACAGGGCATCTTTTCATCCGGAATTTATATTGAGAAAGATCTTGTCCTTAAGAGATATAGATGACCTGAAATATTATTTGCGCGCAGCAAAAAAAGTGGCCGGCCATATCTTTGACTTTAAACATAAAACTTAGATGTCCTGGAGAATAATCGGATTAGCGGCGGCTACATTAACCATGTTTTCATTTATCCCGCAGATAGTGAAAGTCTCAAAGAACAAGTCTGCCAGGGACGTGAGTCTGGTTACGCTGCTTCAGTTATCTCTGGGGGTGTCGCTCTGGATCATCTACGGAGTGTACCTGAAAGATACGATTATCATCGGAGCCAATACCATAACACTGTTGAGCCTTATTGTATTATTATACCTTTATTTTAATTACAGAACGAAAGAATAATTTATATGGCGCTACCCGCTATAAGCATTATCATACCAACCTTAAACTCGGAACGCACGCTTCGGGAGTGCCTCAACAGCATAAGAGAACAGGCTTATCCTCAAGGAGAGCTTGAGATAATCATTATTGACGGCGGTTCCCTGGACTCTACTTTGGAGATCGCGCAAAGTCTCGGGGCTACGGTTATAAAGGAGCCCGGCAGGAAGGATAACCCCGAGGCAAGAAAGGCTATAGGTTTAAGTAAGGCATCTAATAAGTTCGTGGCTTTTATTGACTCTGACAATATCCTTCCGCATAAAGATTGGCTGAAGGCGATGGTTGAGCCGCTGGTAAATAACGACAGGATCGTTGGCAGTCAGCCATTGCGTTACCAGTATGATAAAAAAATGACCCTCCTGAATAGATATTTTGCGCTTTTCGGAGTAAATGACCCAATCGCTTATTATTTCAATAAACGCGACAGGCTCTCCTGGGCGGAGGATGGCTGGCGCATGATGGGGGAAGCCAGGGATAGGGGCGGTTATTATTCAGTAAGATTCACCAAAGATATGTTGCCGACCCTGGGGGCTAATGGTTTTCTGGCGAGAAAAGATATTCTGCTTAAGGCCAAGGTGGCACCGGATGAATTTTTCCACATAGACGTGAATTACGACCTGGTAAGCCAGGGTTATGACGAATACGCCATAATCAAAGACACCATAATTCATCTTAGCGCAGATAACTTCTTCAGCTTTCTCAAGAAAAGGATGGAGTTCATGCGGCGTTACCACCAGCGTGATTACGGCTTACGGCGTTACAGGCTCTATGAGCCGAAGGATAAATATAAACTCATTGTTTTTATTTTATTCAGCCTGACTTTTGTAAAACCCCTATATGACAGCGTAAGGGGGTTTATAAAGATACCGGATATCGCCTGGTTTCTGCACCCGATTATGTGTTTTTCCATAGTTGCGGTCTACGGCTGGGCGATAATAAAGGGGCTTATAATAAGATGAGATCCGTGCTGATCATCACACCGTCTTTTCTCCCCGAGATCGGAGGCGTTGAGACGCGTTTCAACGATATATGCAATGAACTGGATAAGAGGGGGTATATCGTTACTGTCTTGACCTACCAGCCCCTTATAACGTCTGCAAAAGGTTTGCCGATAGAAAAGAAGGGCAACATTACCATATACAGGACTCCATGGATAGGATTTGATCTATTCCATAAATTAAAGCCTTATCCTATCCTGCAGGCGCTTTATCTATGTCCTGCGTTACTATTAAGGTCCCTGATATTCATGATAAAGAAACGCACCGCGATAAATGTCATACATACGGCGGGATTCAGTTCCGCATTGATCGGAAGGGTGCTTAAGGGAGTTTTTAAAAAGCGTTGGATAGTGAGCACCCATGCCATATATGATTTAAAACCCGGTTTTACCAGCAGGATGATCCGGTGGATATTGTCCGGGGCGGATGTCATCCTGACACTTTCAGAGCCTTCCAGGCAGGAGTTAATCAGGATAGGGATATCCTCCGATAAACTGATAAACCAGATAACCTGGGTCAACCAGGACCTCTTTAAACCTTTGGATAAGGAGACATGTAAAAGAATGGTGCCGCACAAAAACAACTTTATAGTTTTGTTTGTAGGGCGCCTCTTCGAGATAAAGGGGATCAGGGATTTAGTCAGCATAGCAAGAGATACGCCATCTATTGATTATCTTTTTATAGGAGACGGCCCGTTAGCCGCCTTTTTAAAAAAAGAAGAGGGGATAGCAAAGAACATATATTTTCTTTCCCGCGTGGAGAATGAGGAGCTTCCATTATATTATAATGCCGCTGATGCCGTAGTGATGCCTTCCCAGTATAAAGAAGGTTTGGGCAGGGTAGTGGTGGAAGCGTTATATTGCGGTACTCCGGTTATCGCCTCTAATTTAGGAGGTCTGGCATATCTTTTGGATAGCAGCGTATCAATAATGATAGAACCGGACCGGGAGAATATAAAATCGGCGATCACGGACTTATATGAACACCCTAAGAAATTGTCCCGGTTGCGCGATAATTGTCGGGAATTCGCCCTGAGGAAATTCGGATTACAGAACTTTGAAGTAATAGCCAATGCCTATAATTTAAACTGATATGTGCGGTATAGCTGGGATTGTCTGCAAAAAAGAGAAGTTCGATTTAGAAACCCAAATTAAGGAGATGGCCTCTATCCTTAAGAACCGCGGCCCGGATGGAGAAGGCTTTCTGTTGGATAAAAGCGAAGGCGTTTACCTCGGTCACCGGCGCCTGAGCATTATCGATCTTTCCGAAAGGGCTAACCAGCCGTTATTTAACGAGGATAAGAGCCTGGCACTTGTTTTTAACGGTGAGATATACAACTATATAGAGCTGCGCGATGAGTTGATTGCCGGGGGGCATAAATTTATTTCTTCAACCGACTCCGAAGTATTATTGCATGGCTGGGAGGAGTGGGGCTTATCACTTTTTGAGAAGATTAACGGGATGTTCGCTTTCTGTATTTACGACCGCGTAAAAAAGGAGATGATCCTGGCGCGGGATAATATCGGCATAAAGCCCCTGTATTACTTGGATTCCCCGGGCATATTCGCATTTGCTTCGGAATCAAGGGCGTTTTATCCTTTGCGGGGGAGATTCTGGAAGCCCGGGATAAACGACAATATCCTCCGTCAGATGCTCTTATTCCAGTATGTGATAGATAAGGAGGAGACGTTGTATGCCCAAGTGAAAAAACTGCCTGCCGGGCACTACTTGTATTATAAAGAAGATGCGGCTGAAGTTAAGCCGTATTGGACGGTCAGGGTGAACCCCGGTTATTCAAGGCTTAAATTTGAAGAGGCGGTTAGGGAGTGCGACGAGCAGTTTAACCGAAGCATAAAATGGCAGTTAAGATCCGATGTACCCGTAGGTATCTTATTATCCGGAGGGCTGGATTCTTCCCTGGTTACTGCAGTAGCCACCAGGCACGCCCGGCAGGTTAATACCTTTACCGCTACCTTTGACCACAAGCTGGATGAACGCAGTTATGCCAAGAGGTGCTCTGAATACCTCGGCACAAACCACGCGGAATTTAATATCGACCCTTTAAGCATCAATAACCGTATTGAAGAGATCATCAAATATTATGATGATCTTTCTTCGTTTGACGGTGGCGTTTTCACTATATACCTTATGGCGGAGAAGATCAGGGAGTTCAACATAAAAGTCTTACTTGTAGGCGAAGGCTCGGATGAGTTATTCGGAGGGTATTCGTGGTTCGGTCTCTCCCAGGCGCCTTTCAGGTATATGCCGGGCATATTAAGGAGCGCGGCTTACCATTATGCGGTATCACGGCAATTCTCGGGGTGGAAGAATATAAAACACAGCCTGTATATGCATAAGATAATTTCCGCTTTCCGTGAAAAGGATATCTTCAGGCAGGTGTCGCGTTTTGAAATTGAGCACCAGTTGCCGAACCATTTCTTGATGAAGGTTGACCACGGGACTATGGCGCATTCTCTGGAAGCAAGGGTTCCGTATCTGGATAAAGAACTGGTAGGGCTAGCCTTCAGCCTGCCGGGAGAATTTAAATTAAAAGGAAGTTTTTTTAATTTTAATAAGAATAACGAAAAGTTTATCTTAAGGGAGGTAGCAAGAAAATACCTGCCGCCGGATATATATGGGAGAAAAAAGAGAGGATTTTCCATCCCGATAGAGCTGGTGTTAAAGAGTAACCGGGATAAGGTGAGAGATTATCTGATTTCTTCCGGCAGCATCGCGCGCACTTTCTATTCACATAAGGAAATCGATGGCCTATTTACTTTTAAAAATAGACTGTATTCTCCGGTGCATAAGCAGAAGGAATTTATTCTATGGCGATTATTTCTGCTGGATGTCTGGAAGCGTAACTATTTAAATTAATCATGATAGGAAAAATTATAAAAAAAATATTCTTTATCTTTTTTGCCCTTTTGCTTTCGGTGATTTTGCTGGATATCGGATTAAGGATTATAGCGGGATTACGGGAAAGGATAGATAAAGAGAATGAAGTAATCGACCCGAAGATCCTGCTTTCTTCATTTAAGGATGTAGATTGGGCCGAGAAGTATTTCCAGGAAAATAAAGCGAGCGGTCAGGAGGATTTTTTTCCTTTTTATGAATGGAGGACAAAAGAATTCCACGGAGAATTTATCAACGTAGATGATCAAGGCAGAAGAAAGACATGGAACCTCGAAGACCGCGATATAAAACAGAACAAGAAAATATTTTGTTTTGGCGGTTCAACAATGTGGGGGCACGGAGTACGCGACGACTTTACTATCCCGTCGCTTCTATCCAGGAGGTTCGCTGAGGACCGGCGTAGCGACCTTTATTTTGTAAATTATGGAGAGAATGCCTATACATTTACCCAGGAGTTAATTTATCTGATTTTATTGTTGAAGAAAGGAATAGTGCCTGATTACGTGATTTTTTACGACGGCGTAAACGAATGCCTTTCGGCTGCGCAGAATAAGAAAGCGGGCTTGACCATTAATCTAAACGATATGCGGGAGAAGCTACATTATAAGAAGCCTTCGTATATCCAGATGTTCCTTAAGGGTTTAAGCGGGATAATCGAACGTGACAGCCAGTTAATTAAATTAGTCAAAGGCCTCAGGGATAAATACGGAAAGAATAATATAGGTAAGGATGATATTGATCCGATCGTGTCTAATGAGGAGGTGGAGTCTCTCGCGATGGACGTGGTGTCGGATTACAAGAGTAATGTTGATTTGCTTGAGCGCCTTTCTTCAAGCTATGGGTTTAAATATTTCTTATTCTGGCAGCCGGCAGTATTCCTGACGGACCCACTCACCGAAGAAGAAAAAAGTTTTGATTTATGGCAGGACCGCTTCCTAGTTGAATTATACAAACAGACTTATAATAGGATCCGGCAGGAAGCAGGGTTGCTGAATTCTTTTGACCTGTCCCCTCTTCTGGATAATAAAAATAAATCTCTGTATATTGATTTCTGTCATCTTAATGAAGAAGGAAACGCAATTATTGCCGAGCAGGTATATACTGTTTTAAAGGATAAATTATAAGCATGGTGAATGAGGTTATATATAATACGGTTTTATATAATTATAAGGTCAAGAGAGTGGCCGGGTTCCTGTTAAGGAGCCGTTTCCTGACGGGAAATCCCATATACCGTTTTTTATACGGCCGGGCCACGAGAAGAAAAATGCGGGCCTTTGAGAAGGTGCCTTTCAGGGTAATGCTGGAGAACACGAATCTTTGCGAGGCATACTGCGCTTTTTGCCCCCATAAAGATATGAAGAGGCAGGCAGGCGTTATGGATTTCGGCTTAACCAGGAAAATTATTGATGAGTGCAGGGATTTATCCATAGACCACGTCACTATATACGGCTTTGGCGAGCCTCTGTTAGACAGAGATTTCTTTCGGCGCGTAGAATATGCCAAGAGAAAAGGCATTAAAAGAGTCACCACTAATACAAATGCAGCTTTCCTGGACGAAGGGAAGAACGGGTCGCTTATTGCTTCAGGGATCAATGAGGTATACATAAGCTTTGACGCCTTTACGGAGGGGACCTATAAGAAGATAAGGCCGAATCTTGACTTTGATAAAGTGAAACAGAATATATTGGATCTGATAGATAGAAGGAATAAAAACGAAAAAAACAGTCCTTTAATAGTCTTGAGTTTTGTCGAAAACGATATAAACAAGAATGAGGTACAAAGCTACATTAATTATTGGAAAGGTAAAGCGGATTATGTATCCGTGTCTTTAGCACATAACTGGACAGGGGATATGCCCGGTTGTCCGGTTGCTGATGGTTCTTTCAGGGACCCCTGCCGTCTCCTTTGGACGGATATGTTTATACTGTATAATGGGGATGTGGCGTTATGCTGCAATGATTTTGACGGCCGCATCATAATCGGAAACGTAAAAGAGCGTTCTATCCGGGATATCTGGTCAGGGGAGAGGCTGGGCGGAATACGGCGTGAGCATATTAGACGCAATTTCGGCGCGGTCAACGTTTGTAAGGATTGCAATTATAATTACCACTATAAATCAAATTGGTGGGTATCGAAATGAAAATGAAACGGAGGCTATTATGAAGCGGGCTTTGATTACGGGCATAACCGGCCAGGACGGGGCCTATCTGGCAAAATTCTTACTGGAGAAGGGATATGAAGTATTCGGTACATACAGGAGGCTCTCTACCCCTAATTTCTGGAGGCTGCAATACCTGGATGTATTTGACAGGGTAAGCCTGATCCCGGCAGACCTCATCGATGCCGCATCGATAGGGGAGGCGCTTGAGATATCCCGGCCGCAGGAGATATACCATCTGGCGGCGCAGAGCTTTGTCGGGACCTCCTTTGAGCAGCCTATAGGATCGGGCGAAATCACCGCACTTGGCGTAACGCGCATCCTTGAAGAGGTCAGGCAATTCGATCCAAAAATAAAATTTTACCAGGCGTCTACTTCGGAATTGTACGGCAACGGCCATAAGAAGCCGCAGGATGAAGATACCTGTTTCAATCCTTCAAGCCCCTATGCGGCATCGAAGCTATACGGTTACTGGATTACAAAGATTTACCGGGAAGGATACGGGATATTCGCATCTAACGGTATCCTCTTTAACCATGAATCGCCATTAAGGGGGCTTGAGTTTGTTACGAGGAAGATATCAAATGCGGTAGCAAAGATCAAGCTGGGCCTGGAGAAGGAATTAAGGATTGGCAATCTAAACGCCAAAAGGGACTGGGGGTATGCCCCGGAGTATGTAGAAAGCATGTGGTTGATACTGCAGCAGGACAGGCCTGACGATTTTGTTATCGCTACTGGGGAAACGCACTCGGTGAAAGAATTCATCGTAGAGGCGTTCAGCAGGGCCGGCCTGAAATGGGAGAAATACGTGAAAACCGATAAGGCATTGCTAAGGCCCCTGGATGTGGATACCCTTTGCGGGGATTATTCCAAGGCGAAAAAGGTACTACGCTGGCAGCCCAGGATCAAATTCAAAGAATTGGCCCGGATAATGGTAGATGAGGATATCAACAGATGGCGTAGGTATTTAAAGGGGGAGCATTTCCCCTGGGACGCAGCAACATACCCTCATGAAAACAAGATACTTTCAAGAGAATATAAAAGGGATAGATAAGGATAGATAATGCATTGCCGTATCTGCAAAAGTGAAAGATTAAGGCGTTTCCTAGACCTGGGCTCTACTCCCGCGGCCGATGATTTTCTTACTCCCCAGCGCCTTAAGGAGCCGGAGGCCAGTTATCCGCTTGAGGCCTATATTTGTGGAGAATGTTCTCTGGTACAGCTTGGATACGTAGTGCCGCCAGAAGTGCTTTTTCAGAAGGATTACCCGTATGAGTCTTCCATGACAGAGACCGGCGTAAAACATTTCCATTCTTTTGCCAAAGAGGTGGCCGGCGAATTTAAATTAACGGCTGGTGATCTGGCCGTTGATATCGGCTCTAACGTAGGGGTATTGCTGGAGGGGTTCAAGAAACTCGGTATCGGCGTCTTAGGAGTTGAACCTGCGCCGAATATATGCAAGATAGCAAGCCAGCGCGGGATAGAGACCCTGAATACTTTTTTTAATGAGGATACCGTATCCAGGATAATAGATGTAAAAGGGAAAGCAAAGATCATAACCGGAACTAACGTAGTTGCCCATATAGATGATCTGCACGCATTATTGAATAATATAGACCGTCTGTTGACAGAGGAGGGGGTCTTTATATTTGAAGCGCCTTATCTGGTCAATCTGATCGAGAACAGGGAGTATGACACTATATACCATGAGCATTTATCTTATCTTTCGGTTAAGCCGCTGGTCAGGCTCTTTAACATGTTTGATATGGAGATCTTTGATATAAATAAACAGTCCATCCACGGCGGATCATTGCGTTATTTCGCTTCCAGAAAGAACGACTATAATATCTCCGGGCGCGTGGGAGAGCTGCTTGCCTTGGAGGAAGAGCGCAGGATATATGATATAAAAGTGCTGGAGGCATTTGCGCAGGATATCAGGGATAACAAAACAGAATTGACGCGCCTCCTGCAATCTTTAAAGAAGAGCGGCAAGAGGATAGCCGGTGTGGGGGCGCCGGCCAAGGGGATGACGTTATTGAATTATTGCGGGATCGGCACGGGAATGTTGGATTTTATTACCGAGAAGTCAAAGCTTAAAATCGGGAAATATACTCCGGGAACGCATATCCCGGTCCTCCCGGATTCGGAATTATTGAAAGAGCGCCCCGATTTCGCGTTATTATTATCCTGGAACTTCGCGGATGAGATCATGGCGAATTTAAAAGATTATGCAGCGACCGGGGGAAAATTCATTATTCCGATACCCAGGCCCCATATCGCCGATTAGAGAGGGAAAGCCAAGATGAAGATAAAAAGGATAAAAGTTTCATTTGCGGACAAAAGAGGAAGGATAAAGGATATCATTGAAGGAGAGCGCATCGAATCTGTCACCCTTATTTCTTCCAAAAAAGGCTCCGCCCGGGGGAACCATTACCATAAGAAGTCGGTTCAATATAACTACATAATCAGAGGGAAGATGAAACTTTTTAGCCGGATGCCCGGAGGAAAAACAAAGGTAACTCTTCTTAAGCCGGGGGATCTGGCCTGCAATCCCGAGGGTGAGCAGCACGCATTAGTCGCTCTGGAGGATTCGGAGTTCATGGTTTTTACGAGGGGCCCGCGGGGAGGCTCTAATTACGAAAAGGATACCTTTAGGTTAAAGGATAGGTTGGACTGATATGAAAATGCATATACCTGTTTCCGGACCGTTAATCAGCGGCAGGGCGATACGAAATGTAATATCCGCATTGGAAGAAAGATCCATTTCAGGGTTATGTGGGCGCTATCTTAATGAGTTTGAAGGCGCTTTTGCACGCTACTGCGGGAGTAAGTTCGGCGTCGCGACCAATAGCGGCACGACAGCCCTGCATATAGCCTGCGCGGCGCTCGGCATTAAAAAAGGCGATGAGGTGCTGGTATCGACGTTTACGAATATGGCCACTATTTTTTCCATTTTATATCAGGGTGCCAGGCCCGTAGCAGTTGATATTGAGCCGGATACCTGGAATATGGACCCTGGTTTACTGGAGAAGAAGGTTACCAGCAGGACAAAAGCCATATTGGCAGTACATATATACGGCCACCCCGCAGATATGTCTCCTATATTGAGTGTCGCCAGGAGGCACGGGCTTTACGTAATAGAGGATGCTGCTGAAGCGCACGGCGCACTCTATAACGGCAGAAAGGTGGGTTCTTTCGGGGATGCCGGGTGTTTTAGCTTTTACGCCAATAAGATCATTACCACCGGAGAAGGCGGTATGCTGGTTACTCAAAGCAGGAGGTTGGCAGATAAGGCGCGCTCATTGAAGAGCCTGGCATTCGGGGATAAAAATAAATTTATGCATCAGGATATAGGATTTGGATACAGGATGACGAATATCCAGGCAGCCATAGGATGCGCGCAGCTGGAAGATATCGACAAGATAATCTCGCGTAAACGTCAAATAGCTAAATATTATAATGAAGGCCTGGCTGACGTCAAGGGCCTGCAGCTTCCGGTAGAGAAGGGCTATGCGAGGTGCGTTTATTGGATGTACCACGTAGTCGTGCATAAAAAATTCGGTATTTCAAGGGATCTGTTGATGAAAAGGCTCGCAGCTTGCGGTATAGAGACGCGGGAGTCTTTCGTACCCTATAATATGCAGCGTATTTTCATCAGGCGGGGGTGGGTTAAACCCGCAGAGTGCCCCGTGGCAAATTATGCCGCCAGGAACGGCCTTTATCTTCCCAGCGGACCGGGCTTGAAAGAGAAAGAATTGAATTATATCGTAGATAAAATAACAAGTATTCAAAGGAAGTCCAGGTGAGCAACAACTTTAAAAAATACGCCGGGTATTATGACCTGATCTATAAGGATAAAGATTACGGGAAGGAGTGCGAATTCATAGAGCGGATATTTAGAAAGTACGCCGCGCGCAAGCCCCGTTCTATCATGGACCTGGCCTGCGGGACAGGCAGCCATGCCATATCTCTGGCAGAAAGAGGATACAAGGTATATGGATCCGATATCTCTGCTGCGATGGTCGCGATAGCCAGGAGAAAGTCAAAAGAGAGGGGCCTGGATACGGAGTTCCGTAAAGGCAGGATGCAGCATTCTGCTACCAGCAAGAAGTTTGACGCAGCGCTCATATTGTTCGCCTCCATAGATTATCTGACTAAGACAAAAGATATCAGGGGTACTTTTATCAACGTATCAGAGCACCTGAAAAAGAACGGGCTCTTCATCTTTGATTTCTGGAATGGTGATGCGGTGACCAGGAAGCTCATACCTAAAAGCACAAAGATAGTTTCCGATAAGGATATGCGGATAAAGAGGTCATGCGTAAAGCGCCTGGACATGGCAGCGCATTTATGCGAAGTGAAGTTCGATTTTTCGGTATATAAGAAGGGCAAGCTGGCGGATTCATTCCGCGAGAAGCACCTGATCCGTTATTTCTTCCCGGAAGAAATCAGAAGGCGCCTGGCGCTTTCCGGGTTTGAAATCTTAAAGATCTGCCCGTTTTTGAAATTAGGCAGGAGCATAAACGAAGACGACTGGGATATCACGGTTATAGCCAGGAGATCTTAAATGAAGATTTTGCTTATTAACCCCCCCATAACCAGGCATGAGAGCGACCCTCTGGCAGGAGAAGCGGGGAATCTGCCTCTGGGCCTTTGTTATATAGCGGCTTATTTAAAGAAAAATAATTATGAAGTCAGGGTCCTGGATGCTATGGCTGAAGGGGTGGGGAATATTGAAAAGAGG
This sequence comes from Candidatus Omnitrophota bacterium, assembly GCA_043823435.1. Taxonomy (GTDB): domain Bacteria; phylum Omnitrophota; class Gorgyraeia; order Gygaellales; family Profunditerraquicolaceae; genus UBA1562. The sequence goes on from JBDRAV010000002.1 coordinate 106,637, forward strand.
GGGCAATTCGTAAGGACGGGCCTAAGCGAAGAGAAAATAGAGGAGGCGATCCGCGAATTCAATCCGCAGGTGGTGGGGATAACTACCATGTTTACTTCTTATGCGCAGGATTCACATGACATCGCAAAATTGGTTAAGAGGATAGATAATAATATCCTGGTTGTTCTCGGGGGCGTGCATGCTACGGCCTGTTATGATATGGTCTTCTCGGATAAGAACGTGGATATTGTAGTGAAAGGTGAGGGGGAGATCACTATCGTGGAATTGATGCGCGCGCTTGAAAAGAAAGAAGCGATTACCGGTATACCGGGAACGATAGTCAGGTCGGGTGGTGAGCTCTTAAATAACGCGGACAGGCCCTTTATCGAGGACCTGGATAGATTGCCGTTTCCGCAGAGGGAATTCCTTCCCGTAGATGTATATTTGCGGGGCGCGAGGCTCTCTTATTGTATGCGCCAGCCGGTGATGGGTATGGTGACCAGCCGCGGATGCCCCTGTCGTTGTTCTTATTGCGGCATCCACGCCGTCTGGAAGCATACATGGCGGGCCAGGAGCGCGGCTAATGTCGCAGATGAAATAGAATATTTGATCCGCCTATATGGCGCAAAGGAGTTCCACTTCTTAGATGACAGCATATCCGCAGATAAACAGCGTATGCATGAAATATGCGATGAGATAATCAAGCGCAAGCTGGATATACGCTGGACTACCCCTAACGGCATAGCAATATGGACGCTGGACGAGCTGTTGTTAAAGAAGATGCGTAAGAGCGGTTGTTACCGTCTTACTTTCGGGATCGAGTCAGGGAATGAGCCCACGCAGAGATTTATCGGAAAAATAATCAAATTCGAGCACGCGAACAGGATAATCAAGGCTGCCAATAGCCTGGGGATGTGGACCCTGGCTACTTTTATCATCGGTTTCCCCTATGAAACCAGGGAAGAGATCTTTGAAACAATAGAATTTTCCAAGAAATTGGATATTGATATTGCATTTTATAACGTGTTAATGCCTTTTCCTACTACCAGGGTTTACGAAATATTCCATAAAGAAGGGCTGTTGCCGGTAAACAGGTCTCTGGAATTTTTTAATGCCTTTACCGGAAAAGGCGGCGGGTGCGATACGAAATTATTCAAGAAGGAAGAATTGGCAGAATTCAGCGATATAGCGCATCGGGAATTCTACCGCAGCAGGATAAAGAAATTCATGAATCCGTTCAGGATCATGAATAAAATAAGAAGTTGGGAATCCGCAGGTTATGTTTTTACATTGCTCAAAGGAGTCATTTCTTATTCTACGGGAGAGTTTGAAACTAAGTCGAACCCGGAAAAGGCAAGGACCTGATCTTTATGGAGATAATTGTTTTGGCAAATACGGTATTGGTAAAAGGAGGGATAAGCGGAGGGGATATAGTCCTTCCTTATATCAACAAATACTGGGGAGGAAGGTTCAAGATAAAAGTAATGACCACTACCCAGGGCAGAAGGGTATGGGAGAGCATAGGCTCAAACGCGGAATTTATTCTCCTGCCCCATATGAAATATGAGGAGCGCGAATTAAAGTTTACCTTCCTTTTCACGTATATCATACGGACCATATTCGCTGCTTTAAAATTAAGCAAAATGTTGCATGGCCGGAAAGAGGGCAATATCGTTCTGAGCGCAAGCGATTTCTTTCCGGATGTTTTGCCTGCCTGCCTCCTTAAGGGCAAAGGCAATTTCTGGGTTGCGCGCGTATACCACCTTATAAAATCCCCTTCCGAAAGAAAGGGCAACCCCTTGTTGAATATATTATCTTTTTTACTGCAAAGGGCGAGCCTTGCGATGATAAGGGCTAAGGCAGACCTTATCCTGACCCCTATAGGCACATACAAGGAATTATGCGCCCTGGGTTTTGATAAGGAGCGGATATTTATAAATAACCCTGGGGTGGACCTGCAGAAGATAGATTCGGTAAGGCCGTCAGACAGGCATTACGACGCCATCTTCATAGGCGCCCTTTTACATAATAAAGGGTCATATGATATCGTAAATATCTGGAACGAGGTTACAAAGAAGATAAGAGATGCGAAGCTGGTTGTGATCGGAGGCGGGCCCAAAAAAGAGGTAGAGGATTTTAAGAAGATGATAGAAGAGAGGGGCCTGGGTTCACATATCGAGTACCTGGGATTCGTCAGGGATATCGAAGATGTATACACCCGCCTTAAAAGCAGCAGGGTATTGATTTTAACCGGCCATGAAAACGGATGGAGTATCCCCGTTTCAGAAGCATTCGCTTGCGGGATACCGGTAGTCGCGTATAACCTTAAGATGTTCGGTACGGCATTCAAACGCGGCTTTATAAGCGTGCCTTTATACGATACCGGTAAGTTCGCAGAAGAGATCATAAATCTTTTAGAAGATGATAAACTAAGGGCAGAGTTATCCAAAGAGGCATACAGCGAAGGCCGCGGCCTGGGCTGGGATAAGGTATCGCAAGGTTTAGGCATTCGCTTGGAAGCATATTCTATCGAGAGGGGTTAAGTGGCCATAGACAAGAAGAAAAAGATATTAATCATCGGGCTGGATGGGGTTGACCCGGACCTGCTGGATAAGTTTATCAGCGAAGGGATATTGCCGAATTTTAAGAGGCTGATCGCCAACGGTGCCTACGGGAAGATAAAATCTTCCATACCAATTATAACGACGGTCACCTGGAATTCTTTTATAACCGGGAAGAATCCCGGCAAACACGGCATATTCGGCTTCGTCAATTTTAAGAAAGGCTCTTATGAATTGAAGATATTGAATTCAGCCGACCGGAAGGCCGATGGGATATGGGGATTATTGAACCGTTTCGGGAAGACAGTCGGTATCTTTAATCTTCCGTCATTGTACCCGGCAGAGAAGATAGATAGGTTCATGGTCTGCGGGATGCTCACCCCTAATAAAAATAGCCGTTTTATTTATCCTCACGGGCTTCAGGAAGAATTCCTTCGCGAAATAAAAGATTACGAAATAGATGTAGGGGTGGTAAAGGCGGCCTACGACAGCAAGGATATCCTGCTTAAGAATATGTATTTTTTAACTGACAAGAGGTTCGAGGCGAGCGCGTATTTATTAAATAAGTACCCCTGCGACCTGTTTGTAACCATAATCACGGAAACAGACAGGGTCCAGCATTATTTCTTAGATGACGCTGTGGCCTTGCGTGAATATTTCAAATACCTGGATAAAAAGACAGGAGAGCTGCTGGCGCAGGCAGGAGATGACGCCACGGTATTTATAGTCTCCGACCATGGCATGGGCGCCTTCAGCAAGTACATCTATATAAACAGGTTCCTTATGGACGGCGGGTTCTTAAAGATCAACAAGCGCTCGACAAATTACGTAAAGCATTCTTTTACTAAAAAGATAATTCAAGTTCTAAGCACATTTCTTATGCGGATGAAATTCGATGTGGAACGGCTCAAGAAGATGCTGCCGCAGGGGCTTGTAAACAGCCTTACCTACCTTTATTGTTACTACGGCGGTATTGACTGGGGTAAGAGCAGCGCTTATTTTTGTTCGGGCACCGGCGAAGGAATAACCATCAACACAAAGAAGCGTTTCCCCGCGGGGATAGTAGAAGAGCGGGATTATGAAGCCCTTAGGGATAATATTATAAAAGGGCTGCTTGGTATCAAGGATCCGGATACGGGAGAGAGGGTCATTGAGGCTGCCTATAAAAGGGAAGAGTTGCTGAACGGTGATCATACTCAGGAGGCCCCTGACATAATCCTGAGATTACGTGACGGTTATGCTACCAATGAATCCGTAGAAACAGAAGTTGTATTGGGAGAGCGGCCTTTGCAAGAAATGCTTCTTGCGGAACACCGTTTGGAAGGTATAATTATTGCTTATGGAAAGGACATCAGGCAGGGCGTAAGAATAGAGGGAAGCAGCATTCTGGATATCGCTCCTACGCTACTGCGCATCTTCGGGATACCCGTGCCGCAGGATTTTGACGGCAAACCGCTGGAGGAGATATTCAAGCCAGGGGTGTTGAGCTTATCAAAAACCAGACCTCTCGGCGAAGCCGAGGCGTTACAGAAAAGGATCAGAGAATTGAAATCATCCGGCAGGATAAAATAGAAAATTAAGACATTAAGAGATTATTGATGAGAAGGCTTAAGAACTTTATCGGACTTAAATTGATGAGCTTCTTTATAAGGCTTAATTTCCGCCTTATTACAATGTGCAACGAGAGGATATTTGAGTATCCATGGGTTTTGACGCGCTGCAAGGCCGTGCGAGGGGACAAAATAGGAGACTTTGGCTGCAAGGGTAGCATGCTGGTGCCTTATTTGTCTTCTTTGGGCTTCCAGGTCTATGGCGTAGATCTTGCCGAGGGGTTGGATTTTTCCTCGCATTTTCTGGATAACTACAAAGATTTCAAATTCGTCAAGAGCGATATAAGAAAAATGCCTTTCCCGGATAGTTTTTTTGACGTTTCATTTTCCATATCCACCCTGGAACATATATTCTCCGATGACAATTCCTGTGAAGATAATATAGCGCTTCAGGAGATTGTCAGAGTGACTAAGTCAGGTGGCCGGATACTTCTGAGTTTTCGTACGGAAGCGGCAATGTAAGTAAGGGGCATATAGGGTATCCCTATAAGATATATAATGAAAAATCATTAAAAGAATTTTTGGATATCCCCGGATTAATATTAGAGGATATAGATTATTTTATAAAAAAAGCGCCAGTTTGGATTAAAGCAAAAAGAGAGGATATTGAAGGCCTGGATAATACAATGGAAACCCGCGGAACGGTTTGCCTGAGTCTCAAAAAAACATAAGGAGATAATAAATGGATAATCAGTCTAACGAATATGTGCAGATCCCGATACCAGGTATAATTGTCGAAAAGATAAAGAAGCGCATCAAGGATACGGAGTTCTCTACGGTATCCGAATATGTAATGTTTATCCTGAAAGAGGTACTGGGCGAGGAAGATAAAAAGGATATGCTTACCGAAGAAGAGGAGAAAGAGGTAAAAGAAACCCTTAAGAAACTCGGGTATTTGAAAGATGAATAAGCCGAATGTGATAGTTCTGACCGTAGATATGGTGCGTAATGACATGCTGGGCAAATTCCCGGCTTTTAGAAAGCTAAAAGAAAAAGGCGTGCTCTTTTCTCATATGATCACCTACGCCCCATATACGATAGCTTCGCTGCACGCCATCTTTACCGGTATGTACGGAAGGGATACGAATGTCGATGCCTATTTCAAGCCGGTAAAATTTGACAAGGACCACTGTTATACCCTTACGCAGTACTTGAAGAAGGACGGCTATTATACCGAGGCCGACGTGATGGCGGAGTTGACCATACCGCGCTACGGCTTCGATAAATTTACCGTTCATGACGAGCATAAGGATAACCTCCTGGAGCGGCACGAGGGGGTTATCGAAAGGGCTATGCGGCAGCAGGAGAGGTTCTTTCTTTACCTGCATTACAGCAATATACATACCGAGATAGTGAAGAACGTAATCAGGAGATATACCGATTTTGACGCAGGATATTTCGGAAAGATCGATGAGAACCGCGCACAATACGAGACTTATGTGCAAAAGGCATGCGATTACGTGGAAGGGGTCATTGAGCTTTTCGACAGGCATAATTTATGGGAGAACACCTTATTTATTGTGCTCTCTGACCATGGCTGCGGTATCGGCGAGAAACCGGGGGAAAAGGCATATGGGGTATATACCTATGATTATTCTATCAAGGTATTCTCTTTCTTCATATACCCGAAGTTTTTACCGCAGAACAAGGAGGTCGGTATCCAGGTAAGAAGCGTAGATATAATGCCTACGGTACTGGATATCCTGGGTATAGAACCCGATAATGCATATAAACAGATGAGAGGCGCATCATTGATGGAGATGATACGGGATAGAGATAGTACTGACAGGATCGCTTTCGCGGAAACCGGCGGACTCGAAGGCCCGTATCCGTCCCCCTATCAACCGAACGTAAAGTGCATACGTTCCAGGAAATGGAAGCTTATCTATAATAGCACAACCGGAGCAAAAGAGCTCTACGATCTGGAGAATGACCCTGGTGAGAAGGATAATTGCATAGATAAATATCCGGAGCCGGCGTCTGAGCTCTGGAGCGAACTTTCAAAGAATATATAAAATAATGATACAGGCACACGGCGGAAAGCTGGTTAACAGGGTTTTATCCAAAGAGGATGTATCGCAGATAATCTCACGTTCCAGGTATCTTATGCATTTGAGGGTTGACCATGACACCCTGTTGGATTTAGAGAATATTGCGCTAGGTGTATACAGCCCCTTAAAAGGATTTATGGCTGAGGATGAATTCAAGAGCGTGGTATTAAGAAGACGCCTGTCGGATGGGCTGCCTTGGACTATACCCATTGTATTGCCTGTTAGCAAGGCAGAAGCTAAGAAGCTTTCGCGTTCCGAGATATTGCTCTGTGACCAGGGTGGCCTCCCGATAGGCATTATCAAGCCAGGGGCCCCTTACACCATACATAGGGCCAGGGCGGTAAAGCACATATTCGGAACAACCAGCATGAAACACCCCGGGGTGCATAAATTCTATCAGGGATCTGATATATTCCTGGGTGGCGAGATCTCGCTGATCCGCAAAAATAAATATCCTTTTTATGATTTTAACCTGGAGCCCGCCAAAACCAGGGAGTTGATCCGTAAGAAGAAGTGGAAGACGATAGCGGGGTTTCAGACCCGTAATATCCCGCACCGGGCGCATGAATTCCTGCAAAAGATAGGCCTCTCGGTGGTAGACGGTATCCTTATCCATCCTATTATCGGATGGAAGAAAAAAGGGGATTTTAACCCGGAGGTGATCATAAAGGCGTACCAGATACTCATCGAACACTACTATCCGCGTGACCGAGTGATATTCTCAGGGCTTGCTACGGCGATGAGGTATGCAGGCCCGCTGGAAGCGGTCTTCCACGCCATTATACGCAAGAATTTTGGATGTACCCACTTTATTGTAGGCAGGGACCACGCAGGGGTGGGAGGGTTTTACGATAAATATGCCGCGCACCGCATATTTGATAAGTTTCCCGATTTAGGGATAGTCCCCATGCTCTTAAACGGCCCTTATTATTGCAAAAAGTGCCTGAGCGTGGTAAGCGACAAGATATGCCCGCATCGCGATACGCACAATATCGAGATAAGCGGTACGCTCATCCGCCGCATGATCTCCCGGGGAGAACGCATACCGGATGAATATCTGCGCGAAGAGGTCGGAGAGTTTATCTATAAGCATAAAGACAGGTGTTTTATCTGAAAGGAGAAGAGTAATGGTAAAAATAATCTCCACAATAAGCCCGAAGACAGGTAGGCTTAAAGGGATAGACGTCGGAAGGATAAATTGCGCATTCGGCCCAAAAGAAGAGATCGCGCAGCTTGCCGGAAAGATAAAAGGCCCCTGGGGCTATCAATTACTACTGGACCTGCCGATCAACAGGAAGAAGATACGTACAAATGAACTCTCTGCCGAAGAACTCATCGCCCTTGCCATACGCATAAAACCACAATATGTGGCTTTATCTTACGTAAAGTCCCACCGCGATATCGAAAGCTTCCGCAAGCACTTCGAGAAGACGGGGATACAAATAGTTTCTAAGATCGAGGCTGCCGAGGCGATGGAAGACCTGGACAGGATAATCCTTTTTTCGGACGCGGTAATGATAGACAGGGGCGACCTTGCCGTTTCCATAGGTATAGAGAAACTGCACCAGGCGCAGAAGAGGATAGTGCGTAAATGCAATGAGCTCGGCAGGCAGGTCATCGTAGCCACGGAGTTCCTCTTATCCATGGTTGACAATAATCAACCCACCAAGTCCGAGGTCGTGGATATAGCTAATGCCATCTCTGACGGCGCTGATTTCATAATGCTTTCCGAAGAGACCGCTATCGGTAATTTCTCGCAGCATTCTGTGGACGTGATCAAGAAGATCATCGCAGAGCTGGAGGACAAATATAAGGTAATACTCCTTTCCGCCGGGGCTTCCATAGGGATGGGGGCGCTTACCGCACAACGCCATACCTGCCTTGTAGATATAGGCAATACGACTATCCTAGAGACGCAGCTGGCGGCTTGCAGGTATTGCAATATCAACGACGAAGATATCGTGATAGCCACGGGGAAAGGGGATTCGGCCATACGCGACTTCGTGCACCACAAACTTAAGAAAACAGATATAGAATTTGTTTATAACCCCTGGTATGAGAATTCCAATATGCTGGTTACGATATGGCTGGCGCGTGAATTTATCCGTAAGGGCTTTATCGTGATTTACGGGGATGTTATTTTTGACCCCGAGATCTTAAAGCGAATCATCAAAAACCAGGACGACATCGTCCTGGGGGTGGAGAAGAAGAGGTGCGACGAAGAGGATGAAAAGATCTGTATCAAAGACGGTATAATGACCCTGTCCAAGGAATACGCCAGCCTGCCGTTTCCCAGGCACAAGTGCATACCCGTCAATGAAGCTTACGGAGAATTCATTGGTATCGCGAAGTTCAACCGATGGGGCGCTAATATACTTATAAATGAAATGGATAAGATCGTAAGAGAGAGCGACCTGAAGATCTATCTTATGGAGGCCTTTGAGCACCTTGCGGCAAAAGGGTATAGACTGAATATCGAAGATATCACCGGCCTTCCCTGGAATGACAATGATACCATATATGACCTGAATTTAACGCGCGATAAGGTATTGCCAGATATGCGCAAAAGGCATAACCGCATTTTTTGATATGCTTAAACCCGGTAAGAATATACTTATAATACTGCTGTTTTTCATTATCGCCTCGATATTTACTTATCCGCTGGCCCTGAAGATGGATAAGGCGATACCGGGTTTTGGCAGTACGGACGAACCTTTTGCAGTAATATCTAATATGTGGTTAGTAAAATATAGCTCCCAGCGCGGGATAGACCTGAAGAATAATGACTATATAGCTTATCCTTTCGGAGTAGACCTGACCGCTTACTGGGGGAGCTCATACCTTTGGGAATACCTAAAGAATACCCTGTCTTTTATCACAAGCCATATCGTTGCCTTTAATATCCTGATATTCATGAGTTTTATCCTTTCGGGGTGGTTCACTTACCTGTTGGTTTACCGCCTCACTGGTTCCGCTGTGGCAGGGATATTCTCCGGGGCGATATTCTCACTGTGCCCGTATCATTTTGCCCGTGTCTGGCAGCACCTGGCGCTTTCCCAGATCCAATGGATGCCGTTATATCTGTTAAGCCTGCTATCTTTCAAGGATAAGCCCGTTCCTAGAAATATATTTTTTGTCGCGGTATCTTTATTTTTAGTGGTTTCTTTTAATTTTTATTACGCCTATTTTATGGCGGTGGCGAGCGCCCTCTTCGTCGTTTTTATTATTAAGGAGAACGGTATTAGAAGGGCGGCGTTTAATTATATATCGAAACTTTTTCTTGCCTACTTGATAGTCTTGGTCATGATAGCACCTAACCTGTGGGAGGTTTATAAGTATAAGAATTCATCCAGGCGCGATATCCCGCTTGAACATAATATTGCGCAGCGCCCCTTCGATGATTTATTTTCGCAATCCGCAAGGCCGTTAAGTTATATTTTACCTTCCAGCGAACACCCTCTTTTCGGGGGGATTGCCCGGATCTTCCTGGGCAGTAAATTATACGGCGAAAGCCTTACGGAACATGCGCTTTATCTGGGGTGGATACCGCTTATTCTCGCTTTTATGGTTTATCGTAAGTGCAGGAAAGACGCGCATAAACTAAAATATAAGAAGGATGTTTTCTGCCTCGATTTCTTTGTATGGCTTGCCGTTATCAGCTGGTTATTTTCGCAGCCCCCATGGTGGCAGATAGGTCCGTTTAGGGTATATATGCCGTCTTTTTTTATGTATAAAGCCCTGCCGATGTTCAGGGCATATTGCAGGTTCGGCGTAGTCCTGATGTTGGCAGTCGCGGTGCTGGCGGGTTTTGGCCTGAGGTACCTTTTGGAGCGTTATAATAATAAGGCGTTAAAAGGGGTACTGGTTACGGTCGTATTTGGCATGCTTTTCTTTGAGTTCCTGAACTTTCCGCCCCTCAAGGTCATAGAATTAGATAATTCCCCAGCGGTATACGAGTGGTTAAGCAAACAGAAGGGTGATTTTGCGGTAGCAGAATACCCGCTTGATTACCAGAGCCAAAACGTGTATTATTTATTCTATCAGACCGTGCACCGTAAAAAGATTATAAATGCTAGTAATCCCGGGACTTACGCCAGCAGTGTCGCGAAGCTTATCCGTACACTCTCCGATCCCGATACCGTTAAAATCCTGAATTGGATGGGGGTAAAGTATGTGATAGTCCATCGCGACGATTATATAAATACAGGGTTGATCGATGAGATAGATGAGGCAAAGAAGATATCCTTTAACCCTCTGTTGAAATTTGTACGGAGTTTTCCTGATACGGATTTATACGCGATAAATACCCGCGAGAAATTGGATCCGGAGACGTTGTTGCGTTCTCCATAACCATTAATAAGTACGGATATGCGTAGAAACAAGGTTACCGATATACAGACAGTTATATTATGCGGCGGAAAAGGTGCACGCATGGGGTTTCAGGATATCCCCAAGCCGATGTTCGGCATAGGAGAGAGGCCGATACTCTGGCATATCATGAATATATATGCGCATTACGGTTTCAATGATTTTATCCTTTCGCTGGGTTATAAGAAAGAAATAATCAAGGAGTATTTCAGGGATTACCATGAATGGCATATCTGTTTTGCGGATACGGGGCTGGATACGAATACCGGAGGTAGGATCAAGAAGGTCGAACGCTTCATAAAGGGTGATACCTTCTTCGTAACTTACGGTGACGGGTTAAGCAATATAAACCTGAATGCCCTGTTAGATTTTCATAAACGCCATAAAAAGATCGCAACTCTGGCTTCCGTACGGCCGTATTCACAGTTTGGCGTCATGAGTATTGATGCGCATACTGGAGTTGTCACAAATTTCCAGGAGAAGCCGGTATTAGATCACTGGATAAACGGTGGATTCTTTGTATTTAACCGCGAGGTATTCAGATACCTTAAGGTTACAGATATCCTGGAGAGCGATACCTTTTCAAGATTAGTAAAGGATAAAAACCTGGTTGCGTATAAGCATGCCGGGTTCTGGGAATGCATGGATACCTATAAGGATAACTTACGTTTAAACCAGCTCTGGAAAGCAGGGAATGCGCCGTGGGCGGTATGGCGCAAAGGAAAGGGAAGATGAAAGAAAATTTCTGGAAAAACAAGAGAGTTATCGTGACCGGAGCGAACGGATTTTTAGCCTCGCATTTAACGGTTTCTTTGCTGGATAGAGAAGCGATGGTCGTGGGCCTGGTCAAAGAGGCCATACCCGGTTCTCTTTTAGAAGCTAGGACAAAACGGCATAAGTATAAAGACTTGAAAATAATTAAAGGCGACATCGTTGACCGCGCATTTGTGAGGAAATGCTTTAAGGCGTATAAACCGCATTTTTGTTTTCATGTGGCAGCCCAGGCGATAGTCGGGAAGGCCAATAGGTCGCCCCTGTCTACCTTAAAGACGAATATAGAGGGCACATGGAATATACTTGAAGCGGTAAGAGAATTATCCCCGGATACTAATATAATTGTAGCCTCAAGCGATAAGGCGTACGGAGAGCATAAAATACTGCCCTATACAGAGTCAGCGGCTTTACAGGCGATGCACCCTTATGACGCGTCCAAGGCCTGCGCTGATATACTGACGCGTACTTACGCTCATACCTATGGCCTCGCGGCAGCGGTGACCCGGTGCGCGAACATATACGGTCCGGGAGATTTGAATTTTTCGCGCATCATTCCGGATACCGTAAGGTCCGTATTCCTGAAGAGGGATCCCGTGATACGCAGCGATGGGACGCCGCTTAGAGATTACATATTTGTCGATGATGTGGTTGATGCCTATCTGGTGCTGGCCAGGAGCCTCTATTTTTACAAGGATAAGGTCGCGGGAGAGGCTTTTAATTTCGGCAGCGGCAAGCCAGTAAGCGTTTTGGATCTCGTAAAATTAATCATAAGATTATCCGGTTCCATGAACCTTAAGCCCCGTATCCTGAGTAAGCGCAAAATCAAGGGAGAGATAGATAGGCAGTATCTTTCAAGCAGCAAAGCGCATAAGGTATTGAACTGGAGCCCGGAATATGGCTTAAGAGAGGGTTTAAGCAGGACTATGGCATGGTACCGTGATTATTTAAGAATAAAGCAGGATTGACCGGATATAAATGAATATTTTAGGCATATCTTCTTTTTATCATGATAGCGCGGCGTGCCTGGTAAGGGATGGCGACATCGTTGCCGCGGCGCAGGAGGAGCGGTTTACCCGCAAGAAACATGATTTTAATTTCCCTCTCAATTCCATAAACTGGTGCCTTGAGGCCGCAGGAATCATACCGCAGGAACTTGATTATGTCATCTTCTATGATAAGCCTTTTATTAAATTCGAAAGAATCCTGGAAACTGCCCTTACTTATGCCCCTTCGGGCGTGCGGCAATTTATCCAGGCGATGCCGCTATGGTTGAAACAAAAGCTCTGGATCCCCGAGTTGATAAGAAAGGACCTGCATTATAAGGGCAGGATATTATTCTGCGGCCATCACGAATCACACGCTGCCAGTGCATTTTATCCTTCGCCTTTCAAGAGTGCTGCATTTCTGACTATGGACGGCGTGGGGGAGTGGGATACAGCCAGCTTCGGGATAGGAGAGGGAAACGACATTGAAATTCTACAGACTTTGAGGTTTCCACATTCTCTGGGCCTTTTGTATTCCACTTTTACGTATTACACTGGCTTTAAAGTAAATTCCGGGGAGTATAAATTAATGGGCCTGGCCCCGTACGGTGAGCCGAAATACGCAGGGCCGATTCTTGATGAATTAATAGATCTTAAGGAAGACGGTTCATTTAAATTAAATATGAAATTTTTCGGTTACTGTGACGGACTTAAGATGACTAACCGCAGATTTGAAAAGTTATTCGGCGGTCCGGCCAGGAAGCCGGAAACAAAAATAACAAAAAAGGATATGGATATTGCGGCCTCGATACAGAAGGTAGCCGAAGAGGTCATACTGCGTATGGTAAGGCATGTGCATAAAGTTACAGGTAAGAGCAGCCTTTGCCTTGCGGGCGGAGTAGCTTTGAACTGCGTGGGTAACGGCCGTATTTTACGGGAAGGCCCGTTTAAAAATATATGGATCCAGCCGGCCAGCGGCGATGCAGGGGCGGCATTGGGTGCTGCGCTTCTGGTCTGGTATAGGTATTTAGGGAATAGGCGTTATAGCGACGATAAGAAAGATAGCCAGAAAGCATCTCTACTGGGGCCCGCGTACACAGACGCAGATATAGAGGATTTTCTGGTAAAAGAAAAAGTCCCTTATAAGAAGCTTGAGTATTCAGATATCCCTGAAAGAGTGGCGGAGCTGATCGCTCAGGGCAATGTAATCGGGTGGTTTCAGGGGCGCCTTGAGTTTGGCCCGAGGGCGCTGGGGGCAAGGAGCATAATCGCAGATGCCAGAAGCCCCCAAATGCAGTCCAGGATGAACCTGAAAATAAAATACCGGGAGTCTTTCCGGCCCTTTGCCCCTACGGTCTTAAGCGAAAAGGCTTCGGAGTGGTTTGAAATAACACCGGAAAGCCCCTATATGCTTCTGGTTGCTGCGGTAAGAGAAGATAAAAGAGCGGATCCCGGGGTAGGGGAAAGCGGATTATCGGGATTTGACAAACTGAAAGTAATACGTTCGCAAATACCGGCAGTAACTCACGTCGATAATTCAGCCAGGATACAGACGATTAAAAGAGAAGACAATCCTTTATATTATGATATGATAAGTGCGTTTTACAAGAAAACGGCTTGTCCGGTTATAATAAATACATCTTTTAACGTAAGAGGGGAACCTCTTGTATGTAGCCCCGAGGACGCATTCAAGTGTTTTATAAGGACAGGAATGGATTATCTGATCATGGGCCCTTTTCTGCTGGATAAGAAAGGGCAAAAGCCGCTTGAGAAAGACATAAAATGGCAGGAGGTTTTTGAGTTGGATTAAAGTTCAGTAGTTAGTAGGTAGTAGATAGTAGATAGGGGTTAGGGTGGAAAAACTAAAATTAGATAAAGATAATCTAAGGAAATTCGGAATCATTATGGGTATTGCGTTTATGGTGATAACCGTGATTATACTTATCAGGCACAAGCATAATCTAATACCTACGGCTATAGTTTCAGCAATATTCTTGATATCGGCTTTTACCGCGCCGCTATTATTGAAACCAGTTTATTTAGGATGGATGAGATTTGCGTTTATATTGAGTTGGATTAATACAAGGGTAATCTTGTTTATTATGTTTTATTTAATTTTTGCACCCGTAGGCATTATAATGCGTATTTTAAGGATAGATCTTTTGAGAAGGAAGATAGATAAAGATAAAGATTCTTACTGGCAGGATGCCGATAAGAAGCCTTTTAACAGGGCGGATTACGACAGGCAGTTTTAGAGGAGGGGACGCGATGAGCAAATTTACGATTATAAGGGAATTCTGGGATTTCTTGAAGGTAAGGAAAAAATGGTGGCTGGCCCCTATAGTCATCATGCTTTTATTATTAGGGATGCTTATTTTTTTCACACAGTCATCCGCGGTTGCACCTTTTATTTACACCCTTTTTTAGAAAATTCTGAAAGGATGGTAAAGCGAGATGAGAAAGAGAAGGGTCTTCCCGGTTTTCTTATTCCTTTTGTTTATTGTCGTTATATTTGCCGTTAAGCAGATAAATGATAATAATCCGCTGGTTATCATCAGGCATAATGGCCTGGGAGATAAATTATCAAACGACGGTAATGACCTTACTTTTTTGGTAAGTTATATGGGATTGATTCCTGCAGGTGAGGCGAGATTGGAGAATAGGGGTGAGGAGCTCTACCAGGGTAAACAGGTATACCATTTATCCGCGCAGGCCTACCTTTCGGGATTCTACTCCAAGTTTTTTGACCTCCGGGCACAGATAGACTCTTATCTAGACAAAAAGGGATTGTATTCTTTGAAATTTACGCAGAGACTTATTGTCCCCAATAAGCCGGATGATGAAAAGGAAGTCCTATATGACCAGGCGCAGAATTTTATGGAATTAAGAGGGGTAAAAAGGAAGATACTCCCCGCAACGCAGGATCCGCTTTCGGCAATATTTTATATCCGGAATCAGGATCTAAAAATAGGGAAAATATTCGATATAAATATAAACACAAACCAGAAAAACTATCAGTTTTACGCCGAAGTTATCGCAAGGCAAGAATACACGCTGGCATCCGGAAAGATAGGCGTATGGATATTGAAGGGGAGCGTGCACAGGCGAGATAAGAATATTTACCATAAGACCGCGCTGAAATTATGGCTTTTGGATAATCCTTCTAAGATACCGGTCCTGGTGAAGGCCATGACCAACGGGGGGCAGATCACCTCCAGGCTTAGTGCCACTGAATGAGCTGATACGTTCGGCGGCGTCCAAACTCCGCCCTTTAGGGCGGAGTAAGTATGCGCCGCTCTCAGTATCACCCTAAAGCAGACCCCGGACTTTAGGCCGGGGAAGCAGGAGGGTTGATTTAAAGATGATAAATATAGCCGATACAGGAGAAAGGATACTCCCCGAGAAAGAATCTCCGTTGATGACGGCGAGGCACTTGTGCGCCTACAAATTCGCCAGGGACCTCCTCGCAGGTAAAGGGGTATTGGATATAGGTTGCGGCGAAGGTTACGGCAGCTATTATTTAAGCGGGTCTTCCAAAGAGGTAACGGCCATAGACTACAACCAGGAAATAATAGATCACGCGAAGAATAAATATATTGCGAACAACCTGGAATTTTACAGTTTAGATATAAAAGATCTATGTTCCCTGAAAGGCAAATTCGATGCAATATGTTCTTTTCAGGTCATAGAGCACCTGCAAGATACGCAGGGGTTCCTGAAGAATATAAAGCTTCTTTTGAATCCCGCAGGCATTTTTATCTGTTCAACCCCGAACATGCTGGATGCCTCACAAAACAGCGTTAGGCCCCTGAACAGGTTTCATGTCAGGGAGTATCTGTTTGATGAATTCAGGCAATTGCTAGGAGTACATTTTAAGAGAATAGAAATATCGGGTTTAAAAAAAGGGGCCAGGCTTAATGTGTACAGGATGCTTAAGAAGTCGGGGCTCTTTAATTTTTTGCCTGACCCGATAAACCCCGTAAAGAAATTCTACCAGAAGATAGATTGCGGTAATTTCATCATTGTTAAAAAAGGCCTGGATACGGCCCTGGATTTTATCGCAGTATGCAGCGACCCGGTTTAATATGGATATAATCGTTTTCTTATTCATGAATTGCATTGTAGCTGCCAGTTCATTTATCTTTGTCTATAAGCTGTTTAAGGTATCCGATTTCACCGATTCACTGATCTGCTGGTTTATTATTTATTTTGCCCAGATCGTATCCACGGAACTCTTACTCGGTGCCTTCGGAGTACTCTATTTAAAAAACATCATTCTGCTGAATTTAAGCATACTGTTGGCTATCTGGTACGGGACCAGAAAGTATCCCTCGGCCTTTGATTTAAGCCCGGCTAGAAGTATCATATCGGGGATACTCAACAGCAGAATAATGCTTTTTATCGCATGCGTAATCCTCTCCTTCGCGGCAGTGAAGGTCTTTATTAATCTCGTTAATCCGCCTTTCGGATGGGACAGCCTGAATTATCATTTTACGTTTCCCGTAGAATGGATGAAGCACGCGAACCTCAATAATCCCATTGTAATATCCGATGACCCTTCGCCGACTTATTATCCGATAGGCGGGAGCCTCTTTTATCTCTGGCTGATTTTTCCTCTTAAGAGCGTCTTCCTGGCGGATATAGGCCAGATACCGTTTTTTATCCTGGCCTTTCTCTCTGTTTATAGCATATCCCTCAAGCTCGATTTAAGCGAAAGGTATTCTTTTTATGCCGCGGCCCTCTTTTGTATCATCCCCAATTTCTTCAAACAATTGCAGATCGCCTATCTTGATGTCATGGTTGCGGCGTTGTTCCTCTCTTCTTTAAACTCTCTTTTCTTGTTAAGCCGGGAATTTTCATTCCGGAATATACTCTTTTTCAGCTTCAGCCTCGGTCTCTTCTTAAGCCTGAAGACAGTAGCTTTACCTTATTCAATTTTATTGTTTCTACCTTTTGTATTGGTCGCTCTTAAAAATTACCGCAGATTCTATTTATTCATAATCGCTGTTTTTGTAGTAATTGCTTTGGGCGGGTTTTCTTATATAAGGAATTTTATAGAGGCAGGGAATCCAATGTATCCTTTGAGTATGGTCCTGTTCGGAAATCCAGTTTTTAAAGGGGTTATAGATAGCAGTGTTTACAGGGTGCATTTTAAAACAGAAGATTACCGGATCGCAAAATTATTGTTTCATGAAGGCATGGGCCTTCAGTCTCTTTTGTTTATCCTGCCCTCGGCATTCCTCGCCCTGCCGGTTGCCGTAGCAAAGAAGATAAAGAGGCTCACGCCATTAACGGCATATTGCATGATTTTGCCCATCCTGATATACCTTATTTATCGCTACGTCATCCCGCTGCCAAATACCAGGTACCTGTATCCCCTTTTAGGCGTGGGGATGATTTCCGGGTTTTATCTCGCACGGGCCATGAATATCCCCGGAAAGATCGTAAATATCGCGGTCATTATATGCACTCTAAGTTCCATGGCAGAGCTTGCCAAGCGGCAGGAGCTGGTCGTTTCCATATTGTTGACCTTCATCTTGTTCCTTGTCTTTATTCTATTAATAAGGCGCAGGATATCCATAAGGATCCCTTTGGCGGCAGCGGCCCTTTCGGCCTGCCTGGTCATTTTGTTAGTATGCCTTAATAACGATTATATAAAGAATGAATACCCAAGATATACCAAGATGGTAAAATATTCCGGTTTCTGGCCGGATGCTACCTATGCGTGGAATTGGTTGAACAGGAATACGCAAGGCGATAATATTGCTTATGTGGGAAGGCCGGTGCCTTTTCCGCTATACGGAACTAATTTCAAGAATAATGTTTATTATGTCTCCGTAAACAGTACGGAACCGGTGAAATTGCATTATTTCCCCGGTAGCAGCTATAGCTGGGGATACGATTTCTTGAGCCTGCACCGTAACCTCAGGGCAAATGGTAACTACCGCGGAAATGTAGATTATTCTCTCTGGCTGAATAACCTTATTCAACGCGATACCGATTACCTGTTTGTTTACAGCCTGCATCAGACAAAAGACCTGGTATTCCCTGTTGAAGATAAATGGGCAAGGGCTGACCCCCTTAAATTCAGCCCTGTCTTTACAAATCAGAGTATACATATCTATAAGATAATCAGATGAAGCTCACCATTCTCATACCCGCGCACAACGAACAGGATAATATAACGGACGTGATAAATAAAATAGAGGCTTCACTGGATATCCCGCATGAGTTAATAGTGGTTAACGACCACTCTACGGATGGTACGCCGGCATTAATCGACGAGGCCGCCCGCCGCTATTCCAATATCAGGCGGGTAGAGAATACCGGCGAAATAGGTTTTGCCAATGCCATCAAGACAGGTTTCGCCAATAATAATTCGGATGCGGTTGTCCCGGTAATGGCTGACCTTTGCGATGACCTGCTTACGATCAAGGATATGTTCAGGAAGATAAACGAAGGCTATGACGTTGTCTGCGGGGCAAGATATATCAAGGGTGGTTCCCGTATAGGAGGCTCCAGGATAAAAGGGTTCTTCTCATGTTTTGTCGGTTGGACTATGCATTATCTGTCGGGGATCCCGGTGCATGATGTAGCTAATGCCTTTAAGATGTACAGGAAGAGCGCTCTGGACAATATAGATATCCGGTCTAAGGGATTTGAAATATCCATGGAGTTGCCCCTTAAAGCCTATTACCTGGGCCTTAAGATTGGTGAAGTCCCTACGGTGTGGAGAGAGAGGACTAAAGGAAAATCAAATTTCAACATGTTTAAATTGCTCCCCGGATACTTCAGGATATACCTCTGGGCGATCTTTAAGAGAATCAGGGGATAAATATGCCATTACTTTCAGTAGTAGTCCCGGTTTACAACGAATCCAATACTATCAGGCAGATCCTTGAAAAGATTATTTCTGTTCCGGTAGATAAGGAGATAATAGTGGTAAATGACGGCTCTACCGATGGAACAGAGAAGATCCTTAGCGAGATAAGGCATAATAATCTGAAGGTCATACATCATAGCGGCAACAGGGGAAAGGGCGCGGCGTTCCTGACAGGCCTTTCTCATGCCCAGGGTGAATTCATAATAATACAGGACGCAGATCTGGAGTATGATCCCAGCGACTATCTAAAGTTGATGGCGGCAATGAAAGATAATGGAGCTGATATCGTGCTGGGCGCAAGATTTACGAAAGGTTACCACGGATTATGGATACACCGTTTCGGGAACAGGCTGCTGACGGTCTTATTGAACATTATATTTAAGACGAGGCTCAATGACTGCTTTACCTGTTACAAGCTCTTCCGCAGGGATACTATCAATGCGTTGAAATTGCGCGAACAGAGCTTTACCATAGAGACAGAGATAATAGCTAAGGCCGCAAAAAGGGGCTTACGCATACTCGAGGTGCCCGTATCGTATCACCCGCGGAGTTATTCGCAGGGAAAGAAGATCAGGTGTAAAGACGGTATTGACGCGATAAGAAGCATAATCAGATACCGCTTTTCGGATTAAGAGATGATAAGATTAATAAAATTCTTTGACCGTATAACTTACTGGTCGATTGTCATTTTGCCTTTCGCCATGTCGATCGCCCCGGCGCCATTGAGCATGGCAGAAGGGTTTATTATAGCCGGTTTTCTGGCTAAGAAAGCGCTAAAGAGAGAGCGTCTGTTTCCCGCGACAGCGCTGAACCTTCCTTTGGCGTTATTGTTCATTGCGGCCTGCCTTTCATTCATAAATACCATAAATACTCCAGACAGCATAAAGGGTATTTTTAAGCTTGCAAGATACATCATGATATTCTTTGTTCTGACAGAAGAGTTAAGAGACCGCAGGCATATGCAGAGGGTGCTTATTTCAGCTGCCGCGGGCGTAATGCTTTCTTCTTTTGACGCGGCGTGGCAGGTGATCAGCGGCAGAGATTTTATCAGGGGGTATCTACCGGTTGTAAACCTTGGTATGGTGCGCGCCACTGCTTCTTTCAAAGATTCGAATGTCCTGGGTATTTATTTAAGCGCCATAGCGCCTCTTTTATTCGGTATGGCCCTATATTATTTTAAGAAGCCAAAGAAATCGGCGATGATGGCCTTAAGCCTGATAGCCATCGCGGGTATGCTGCTTACTTACTCCAGGCCTACATTACTGGCGGCGTATATAGCCTTATTCTTCCTGGCATTCGCAAGAAGGGACAAGAGGTTGATCGTATTTCTGGTCGTGTTTACATTGATTTCGCCTTTTATCGTTCCCAGGGCGGTGAAAGATTGGGCGAGGGATGTCGAATATAATCCGTTAAGGTTTATGTGTAATGACGACAGGATAGCGGTTTACCGCAATTCTATGCATATGATAAAGGACCATCCGTTCATAGGCGTGGGAGTGAATACTTATATGAAAAACTACGGTAAATACAGAGAGCCGGTAGAATACCGCGGCGTCGTCACTAAAGATTATATGTACGCGCATAACAATTTTATCCATATGGCAGGGGAGACAGGATTGATAAGCCTGGGGATATTCTTGTGGTTGATTTGGTTTCTATTGGCTAAGTCCATGGCAATCTATAATAAGCTGGATGATGGATATTACAAAATATTTTCGCTTTCTCTATCGGCCTGCCTCATAGCATTCCTTGTAAACGGCCTTACCGAGAGCAGCCTTTATTATTCAAGGGTGGCGGTGATATTCTGGTATCTTGCCGGCATAACGCTCGCTTTTAAAAGGTTTATTCATGCGGATAGATAAGGAAGCGGTAAAGAACATACTTGTTTTGCGTAACGACAGGTTCGGGGAATTCCTGCTTAATATACCGGCGCTATGCGCATTAAAAGAGACTTTCAGAAATGCCAGGTTGACCGTTGTGGTAGACCCTTGCGTAAAGGAGCTCGCGGAGAGGGTCGCATATATAGATGAGATAATAGAATGGGGCCGCTCTAGGCATCCGCTATCCGAGAAGATACGTTTAATAAGCGTATTGAGAGAAAAGAAGGTAGATATCGCCGTAATGTTGAATCCGGATAGAGATTTCAACATTATCGCGTATATTGCCGGTATCCCGGTAAGGGTGGGTTATAACAGGAAATGGGGTTTTTTGCTTACCCATAAAAAAGAAGACAGAAAGTATCTCGGCGAAAGGCACGAGGTGGAATATAATCTGGAGATGGTATCATCGGTAAGCGCGCATGCCGAAGACAGAAGTATCTCTTTATCAATAAGGGAAAACGACATAAAGGACATAACTGACCTTCTCTCTTTAAAAGAAGGTGACAAGATGGTAGCGGTACATCCCTGGACAAGCGATGACCTAAAGCAGTGGCCAGCCGGGAATTTCCGCGAATTATCCGAAGGCCTCTCTGGAGTACCCGGGATAAAAGTGGTCATAGTCGGCGGCAAAGAAGAGGCCAAAAAAAGCGCAGAACTTTTCAGGGGTATGGATAACAGGATAGTTGACCTTACCGGAAAGACTACGTTGATTCAGCTGGCAGCGCTTTTAAAGAAATGCGAGCTTATCATCTCCGGAGACAGCGGCCCTGTGCATCTTGCCTGTGCCGTAGGCATAAGGGCGATCGTGATCTTTAGAAACGATATTCCCGGCAAGGGCCCGAAAAGGTGGGGGCCATGGGGTAATGGCAATATTGTCATAGAAAAGAATAATCTTGCCGGGATATCCGCAACTGAAGTATTAAATAAGGCAAAGGAGGCCTTAATAAATTAAATGAATTACGCTATTATCTTAGCTGGGGGTACAGGAACGCGTTTCTGGCCTTTAAGTAGGCAGATGGAGCCAAAGCAATTCCTCAACGTTTTTTCTTCAAAATCGATGATGGAGGAGACCATAGGCAGGATAGTGCCGTTGATAAAGAAGAAAAATATACACATAGCTTCCGGTAGGGCTTATGGCCGCAAGGTAATAAAGTTGACCAAAGATTTGAGGGTCCCTGCCCGCAACATACTGCTTGAGCCCCGGGCTAAGAATACCTTTGCGCCCATAGCAGTACTATCCAGGCTTATCGATCTGCTTGATCCAGAGGCAGTGGTAATAGTTTTGCCCAGCGACCACTTTGTCAAAGATGGCCGCGGCTTCCGCAGGTTATTAAACGAAGGGATAAAGATAGCCCGTAAGGGATATATCGTTTCCTTGGGCGTTCCTCCCCTCAGGCCCGAGACGGGTTACGGTTATATTAAAAGAGGTTCGAGATCAGGTAACTTCTACCGTATAGAAGAATTCATCGAGAAGCCGGACTTAAAAAGGGCAAAGAGGTTTTCAAGAGATAAGAAATATTACTGGAACAGCGGTGTATTTATATTCAGGCCGCAGGCCCTGCTGGAAGAGATAAAAAGGCTTCTGCCCGGAGTTTATAAAGACCTGCTAGAGATTAAAAATAACAGGGATTCTGCCCGGTTATGGCAAAGGCTGCCTAGCATATCAATAGACTATGCAATAATGGAGAAGAGCGCAAGGATGGCGCTCCTGCCTGCCGATTGCGGATGGACTGACCTGGGTAGTTGGGAGGCATTGGGGGAGATCGCTAAGAAGGATAAGAACGGCAATGTCTTCCGGGGGAAAGTTATAGATATAGGAAGCAGGAGCACCATGGCGTTGTCGGATAAGCGGTTGATAGCCACGGTAGGCTTAAACGATATAATTATAGTAGATACGCATGATGCCCTCCTTGTCTGCCGCAAGGATATGAGTCAGGATATCAGGAAGATAGTCGGGATATTAAAAGGTAAGAATTCAAAAGGGCTGATTTGAGAAAGTACCTTATCGTAAATCCATTCGGTATCGGAGATGTATTGTTTACCACTCCCGTGATCAGGGCGATAAAGGAGAGTGGGCCTGATACTGTTGTAGGTTACTGGTGCAATGAGCGGGTAAAGGATATCCTTGAAGATAACCCCCGCCTATATAAGGTATTCGCCTTATCCAGGGGAGATTTAAAAAAGATCTACCGTAAATCGGTATGGCAGGGCATATATAGGTCAATAAATTTGTTAAATGGGATAAAAAAAGAAAAATTTGATACGCTGCTTGATTTTTCTCTGGACCACCGTTATAGTTTAGTAGCTAAGCTCGCCGGGATCAAGAGGCGTATCGGATTCAACTATAAGAACCGGGGCAGGTTTCTTACTGACAGGATAGATGTAGACGGTTATAGCGATAAGCATGCCGTTGAATATTACCTGGAGCTGCTGGGGCCGGCAGGTATAGAGCCAAAGAATCCCAATTTAGAGTTATTCGTACCCGATGCCAGCAAAAGAAAAATAGGGGATATTCTCAGGGCCGAAGGTATTAACGATCGAGACCTGATTATCGGTATGGCGCCTGGGGCAGGGGCAAGTTGGGGTAAGAGCGCTTCCCTGAAGCACTGGCCTGCGGAGAGGTTCGGGCAGCTTGCCGAAAGGCTCATCGCTGATTCCGGGGCTAAGATAATCATATTGGGCGATGGATCAGAGAGGCATATCGCTGATGAGATAATAAATAATATGAGCCAGAAGCCGCTGGATCTGACAGGTAAGCTTTCCTTGCGTGAATTATCCGCGGCCGTAGGATGTCTGAAGATTTTAATTGCTAATGACGGAGGCCCTTTGCATATCGCGGCCGCGTTAGGAAGAAATACCGTCTCTTTCTTCGGCCCGGTTGACCCCGTGGTGTACAGCCCATACCCTTATGACGAAAAGCGCCATATTGTTTTAAGGAAGGGCCTGGAATGCAGCCCTTGTTATATCAATTTTCATCTTTCTGATTGTCTGAGGAATAAGGAATGCCTGCAAACGATTGATGTTGATTCCGCGTTTGAGGCAGTCGCTAAATTATTGTAAAAAAGGAGAGTTGATTATTATGAACAGTATCCCGATGCTTGATTTGAAGAAACAGATCGCCCCCATACGGCCGGAGCTGGACGCCGCCATAAAGCGTGTGGTCGATAATACAAATTTTATCCTTGGCAGCGAGGTGTGCGATTTTGAGAGCGAGGTCCAAAGATATTGTGGCGTAAAGTACACCGTCGGAGTTTGTAACGGTACTGACGCTATAAAATTGTCGCTGCTCGCTTTAGGCATTAAGAGCGGAGACGGTGTAATATGTCCGGCATTTACCTATTACGCGACGGCCGGAGCGATATCGGCTATGGGCGCCGTACCCGTATTTGCGGATATAGACCCGGATACGTATAATATATCCATACAAAGTATAGAGAGAGTTTTGAAAAAGGTTTCCAGGAGAAGGATCAGGGCGATCATCCCCGTGCATCTTTACGGCCAGTGCGCAGATATGAAAAACATCATCAGGCTGGCCAGAAAGTACAATTTAAAGGTTATCGAAGATACCGCTCAGGCTTTCGGAGCGGAATATAAAGATAAAAAAGCAGGCACAATAGGCGATTGCGGTTCTGTGAGTTTCTTTCCGGGCAAGAACCTGGGGGCCTTCGGCGATGCCGGGATGGTGCTCACTAACAATAAGAGCGTAGCAGAAAGGATCAGGATCTTAAGGAACCAGGGGAATAAAAATAAATATTATCATTTGGTATTGGGCTATAATAATCGAATGGATACTATTCAGGCTGCAGTCTTAAAAGTAAAGCTTAACTATCTTGATTCATGGAATAAAGCGAGGCAGAGTAACGCCGAATATTTTAACCGGGAACTGCGGGGAACGGATATCAAGACTCCTTTTGTTTCCTCGTATACGACGCACATTTATCACCAATACGTATTGAGGGTTACGCCATCAAGCGTGAAATTAATGGAGCATTTAAGGAACAAGGGCATAGATTCCCGTATATATTATCCTGTTTCTTTACACCTGCAAAAATGTTTTAAATTTCTCGGGTACAGGAAGGGCGACTTTCCGGAATCCGAAAAAGCATCGCGCCAGACTCTGGCTATTCCCGTATACCCTGACCTGACCAGGGAAGAGAAGGATTATATTATCGGTTCAATAAAGGAGTTTTTAGGAT
Source organism: Candidatus Omnitrophota bacterium (assembly GCA_043823435.1). Taxonomy (GTDB): domain Bacteria; phylum Omnitrophota; class Gorgyraeia; order Gygaellales; family Profunditerraquicolaceae; genus UBA1562. Next base: position 131,922 of record JBDRAV010000002.1, read on the forward strand.
GATCAATCTATCCGTAGTCGTATTGACCAGGAATGAAGAGAGGAATATTCAAAGGTGCCTTGATTCCGTATCCGGATGGGCAAACGAGGTAGTAGTAGTGGATGACGAGAGTACGGATAGGACAGTCGATATCGCAAGCAGGTACACTGAGAGGATAATCACGAGGAAGATGGATATAGAGGGCAGGCATAGGAATTTTGCTTATCTCCAAGCTAAGAATATGTGGGTGCTGAGTTTGGATGCCGATGAGGTAGCAAGCGAGGAGCTTAAACAGGAGATCAAAGAAGCGTTGGTCGGGCATACCGAATACAACGGTTTCACTATACCCCGGAGGAATTTTATCGGGGACTACTGGGTACGCTACGGGGGGTGGTATCCGAGCCCCCAGTTAAAACTTTTCAGGAAGGATAAATTCCGTTATGAAGAGGTAGGGGTGCACCCGCGCGCCTTTATGGATGATCCGTGCGGGCACCTGAAATCCGATATCATACATTACTCTTACCGGAACATAGAAGATTTTCTGCATAAAATGAATAACCAGACTACGCGGGAAGCAGAGAAATGGTTTCAGCAGAATAAGCCCATGCGTTTAGGCAGGTTCATCTGGCGTACCTTAGACAGGTTTGTGCGCACCTACATAGGCAGGAGTGGATATAAAGACGGTTTTATCGGTTTCGTAGTCGCTTTTAACGCCGGGCTATACCAGTTTATGAGTTATTTAAAATACCGCGAATTGACTTTAAGAAAGGAGAAAGGATAAAATGAGGATATTGATCACCGGAGGCGCCGGGCTCGTGGGGAGCCATTGCGCCGAGTTTTTCGCCCTGGATAATCCCGACAACAAAGTTATCGTCCTGGATAATCTTATGCGTTCTGAGATTTTCGGTTACGATAAGGGTTCCGTGGAATATAACTGGAAATATTTAAAGAAATTCAGGAATGTAGAATTGATAAAAGGGGATGTGCGCGATGACAGGGATGTCGCGCGCGCAATCGGTAATGGGGTGGATGCGGTTATACATACTGCCGGACAGCCGGGAGTACCTTCGAGCGTAAGGATGCCCAAAGAGGATTTTAGTATTAATGCATTTGGTACCCTTAATGTCCTGGAGGCGGCGCGGAAGAAATCAAAGGATACCGTAATTATTTACTGTTCCACCAATAAAGTCTACGGAGAGAACGTAGATAAGATAACGCTTGCGGAAAAGGAGAAGAGGTACGTATATAAAGACGTTATCGGCGTCTCCGAGGAGATGAGTACTGACCTTACCGGGCATACGCCTTATGGGGTCTCTAAACTCGTAGGGGACCTGTATGTCCAGGAGTACAGCCATATTTACAAGATGAAGACAGCGGTATTCCGAATGAGTTGTTTATCGAAAGATGCAGAAGTTGCTACTCCTCAGGGTTCAATCAAGATCGGCGGAATAAATAAAAAGAAGGCTCAAGTGTATTGCTTAGGCAATAGCATCGACGAAAAATCCACTGCCGGTTCTTTTCAAACAGATAGTCGCGGTAAGGTATTATACAGAGTTAGAACGAAACGGGAATATCAAATTGACGCTACCGGAGACCACCTCTTTTTTACCCCAGGAGGCTATAGGCGTTTGGAAAATATAGACTACGGAAGCCTTGTAGCAACATCTCCTGAAT
>JBDRAV010000003.1:0-165882 GCA_043823435.1 Candidatus Omnitrophota bacterium
GACTGCTTTTAACCTGTTTTTAGCGATGGTGGATTTACATTCTTCACATACGCCGAATATGCCATCCTCTATCCTCTTCAAGGCATCATCCAGCTCGTAAAGGGACTGCCTTTCATTGGAAGCCAACCCCAGGGAGAATTCCCTATCGTACGCGTCAGAAGCTACATCCGCCATATGATAGGTATATCCGGATATGTCCCCGGAGGCATCTTTCTGAGATTTTCTCAATGTATCTTCTGATATGCACTTTATCTCATCAAGGACATTTTCCTTGATTTTCATTATTAACTTTTTGAAATATTCAAAATCCTTCTTATTTAATTTCTTCCTCAACTTTTCAGCTCCTCTCCGATAACTGCCACGCACCTTTTGCAAAGCGTGGGATGGCTATTAGATTCGCCTACAGAAAAATCATAATTCCAGCAGCGCATACATTTGGTTCCTTCGGCCTTAAGGGCAGATACCGCGATATCGGAGAAATCGGCAGCCCTTACTGGCTGACCATTCAATTCGTCCTGCTTTATTATCAAAACTTGGGAAACTTTAAAAATCTCGCAGAGATCGCCTTTGTGGCTTTCTAAAAATGTATAACGTTTGGGGTTGTTTGTCAATAGATTTATTTTGGCATCGAATGAACTGCCTATTATCCCCTGCATGCGCTTTTCTTCCAATATCCTGGCGATCTCCGGGATCAACTTAATGACCGAAAGAAAATCTTCCGGAAAGTTTTTGCATAAATCCGGATTACCTTTAGGCCAGGACAGAAGATGGACGCTCTTAACGGATTTATTCATGCTGTTTTTGGGCATCTCCTGCCAGATATCCTCTGCGGTAAACACCATTATCGGGGCGATCATCCTTACCAGCCTGTCCAGGACTTCGTATATGACCGTCTGGGCCGAACGCCTCTCTGTGCAGCCTTTGGCATAGGTATAAAGCCTGCCTTTAACCATATCCAGGTAGTACATCGATAATGTCTCGTTGCAGAAATCGTAGATTGACTTATAGGCTTTATGGAACTGAAATGATTCATATGCGTTTTTTGTGTCCGTTAATGTGCTTTCCGCAACGTATAAGGCCCATTTATCTATAAGGCGTAAATCACCATAGGTCAATCTATCGGTATCGGGATTAAAATCGTATAAATTGCTTATGATGAACCGAGAGGTATTCCTTATTTTACGGTATGCCTCGGCAAGCCTTGAGAGGATCTCGGAAGAAATGCGGATATCCTCATTGTAATCGCTGGAAGCCACCCACAGCCTTAAAATATCCGCCCCGTAATCTTTGATTATCTCCTGGGGGGAAATCACATTACCGAGAGATTTTGACATCTTCCTGCCTAATCCATCAACCACAAAACCATGGGTAAGCGCGCTCTTAAAAGGCGGTTTACCGTCGATGCACATCGAAGGTATCAATGAAGACTGAAACCATCCGCGGTGCTGATCGGAGCCTTCCAAATATAAGGCACAAGGAAACTCCAGATCATCCCTTCTCTTTAATACTGCCTGGTTACTTACTCCCGAGTCAAACCACACATCCAGGATATCTTCACAACGCGCGAATTCGTTACTTTTGCATTTAGGGCAAACGAAATCTTCCGGTAGGAATACCTTGATATCTTCCTTAAACCATATATCGCTTCCTGCACCCGAGATTCTTTCTGCGACATTGTCTATAATTTCCGGATCAAGTATAACCTCATCGCAACCCAGGCAACGCACGGCGGGAATCGGCACACCCCAGTACCTCTGACGGGAAAGACACCAATCCGGTCTTAGCTGAACCATCGCCTTGATCCTCTCTCTCCCAGAAGCAGGGAACCAGGTAATATCATCATCTATCGCCTTAACGAGTTTCTCGCGCAATCCGTCATAACCGATATTTATAAACCACTGCTTGGTTGCGCGGAATATGATCGGATTTTTGCAACGCCAGCAATGCGGATATGAATGCTGTATATTCGCGTCAAAAAGCAAAACACCCTTGCCCTGCAGCTTATCTATTATTATTTTATTCGCGTCATAAACATTCAGGCCATTGAATTCCCCTGTCGTGGCATCAAAATTTCCCTTGCCATCCACAGGCATGACAATATCCAGCTTATATTTTATCCCAGTCAGGTAATCGTCGTTGCCGTGGCCGGGGGCTGTATGCACCAGGCCCGTACCTTCATCGCGAGAAACATAATCTGCAAGCACTACGCGACCTTTCCTGAAACCTAAAGGATGTTCGTAAATCATCCCCTCCAAGTCTTTGCCTTTAAAAGTCCCTATCTTTCTGATATTCTTAATGCCCATTGAAGAGAATTCCTGTTCCCGGCATTCGGCTATAATTAAGTGCCCTTTCTCTGTATTGTAATGGGCGTAAAACAGTTCTGGATGAACAGCTACCGCGACATTGGAAATCAACGTCCACGGCGTAGTAGTCCAAATTGCTAAATAGGTTTCTTGTTTAAGCGTATCGTTCTTTTCTAATTTAAACTTGACATAGATTGACGGTGAGAGATGATCCTCGTATTCAACCTCAGCCTCGGCAAGAGCGGTCTCGCATTTAAAGCACCAATTCACGGGCTTTAACCCGCGGTAAACATACCCCTTCCTGACTAAGACGCCCAGTGACCGTAATATGCTTTCTTCATAATCAGGGGCCAGTGTCAAATAAGGATTGCCCCATTCTGCGAACACCCCCAGACGCTTAAACTGCTCCTTCTGTATGGAAACATACTTTAATGCGTAGTCGTATGCCTTCTCCCTGAATTCCACCTGCCCGATCTGGTATTTATTTATCTTTAATTCTTTAAAAAGCTGGTGCTCTACAGGTAACCCATGGCAATCCCATCCCGGGACGTAAGTGGAGTCATATCCCTGCATCGTCTTATATTTCACAATAATATCCTTTAAGGTCTTATTTAAGGCGTGGCCGATATGGATATCGCCGTTGGCATAGGGAGGCCCGTCATGGAGAATGTATTTAGGGCGCCCCTTATACGCCTCGCGGATAAGCGAATATACACCCTCATCCTGCCAGGCCTTGAGAAAAACCGGCTCCCTCATGGGTAAGTTAGCCTTCATGGAGAATTTTGTCTGAGGTAAGTTTAGCGTATTCTTATATTCCATCTATTTTATATATTTACCGATAATAATATCCAGGTCTTTCTTTATTTTAGCGGGAATGAGCTTCTTGTCGGTAAGGATTGCATATTTAAGCGCGTCTTTGCAGCGACATTTCCTTTCCGAATCTAAACTTTTAATTACTGCTGAAAGCAAATGTTTTGCATTCTCTACATTCTTGTGTAAATTCTTGATGATCATATCTATAGTTACGCTTGCATGGTGCGGATGCCAACAGTCATAATCCGTAACCGAGGCTAAAGTAGTATAACATATTTCTGCCTCCCGGCAGAGCTTGGCTTCGGAAAAATTGGTCATACCGATTATGTCCATACCCCAGCTCCGGTAAAGATTAGACTCTGCTAAAGTGGAGAACGCCGGCCCCTCCATATTTATGTAGGTGCCGCCGTTATGTATTCTTAAATTTAGATTTTTACCGGTATTGTATAAGAGGCTACGCATATATTCGCAGACCGGATGCGCAAATTCGATGTGGGCGACTATGCCTTCGGTAAAAAAACTCGTATCGCGGGCATAATTGGTTCTATCCACAAACTGGTCTACTGCCACAAAATCCATGGGTTTCATTTCCTCTTTCAGGCTTCCGCAGGCAGTCACGGAGATAATGCGTTCTACTCCAAGCTTTTTCATCCCGAAAATATTCGCGCGGTAATTTATATGGCTCGGGGGAATACGGTGGCCCCTGTCATGGCGCGGGACAAATACCACTTCTTTACCCTCAAGTTTGCCTAAAATAAATTTCCCTGAAGGCTTACCAAATGGAGTGGTAACAGAAATCTCTTTTACGTCTTTAATGCCCTCTATTTTATATAACCCGCTTCCTCCGATAATACCGATCTTCCCCATTTTACCCCCTTGATAGTTCTTTCGCGCGCTTTTGTGCTGCCAAAGCAGCATCTGTCCAAGAGCCGTTGTTATCTAAAACCTTTAACGCGGCTTCAGTAGTTCCGCCCTTAGAGGTTATCTGTTTTCTTAGTTCAACAGGTGCAATACGAGTACTTGCACTTAAACTCAGGCTGGAAGCGGTGGTGCTTATGGCCAACTCCGCCGCAGTCTGAGCGTCAAAACCGACTCCCTTAGCCGCCTCAGTTAAGCGCCTGATATATTCTCGCTCGAGTTCTTCCGGTACATACAGAGGGTCGATTTTGTTGACCTCCATATCATAATAAATATATGCAGGGCCGCTTCCGGAGATAGCTGTCGCAGCGTCAATCATATCCTCCGCCATAACCCAGGTCTTACCGAGATAATCAAATAATTCCCTGACAAAGCTCAAATCCTCCTCTGTGGCGTATCTGCCTTTACACAAACTTGATTCCGCCTCACCTATCTTTACGCCTATATTCGGCATTACCCTTATCACCGCTGCCTGCCTTAAATATTTTTCGATGCGCGAAGTGCTGATGCCGGCCGCTATGGAAATGAACAGTTTCTTTTCCGTATAATCCCGGACCTCTTCCAGGAGCGCATTCAAATCCTGGGGCTTAACCGCCATTATCACGACATCGGACCTCTTGACTAAATCTAAGGCGCTTGCGGATAATGTCAGGCCAAAGAGGTTTTTTACCTTCCCTTCGTCTTTGTCAAATATGGAAACCGGATATTTTGTTTTCAGATGTTCCGCGATGGCCGAACCCATATTACCAAAGCCGATTATACCTATCGTTTTTTTCATCTATCCCTCAAATATTGCCCTGCCTATCCTTACCATGTTGGCCCCTTCTTCTACGGCCACTTTAAAATCATCGGTCATACCCATAGATATGATCGGCAGTTCATCTGCGGAAACCGAGATTTCATCTCTTAGCTCCCGCAGCATCTGGAAATACGGCCGCGCCTTTTCCGGATTATCCGCAATAGGCGCGATAGTCATAAGACCCTGCAGGCGAACGTTCTTTAATCCAGAGGCTGATTTTACTAATGCGGATGCTTCCTGCGGTTTTATACCGTATTTGTTTTCTTCACCCGAGGTATTTACCTCGATCAAGATATCCTGGACTTTGTTTATCTTGAAGGCCTGCCTGTCAATCTCAGCAGCAAGGCGCAGGCTATCCACAGAATGTATCAAGTCGAATATCCGTACCGCTTCTTTTACCTTATTAGTCTGGAGGTAGCCGACCATATGCCATTTTATCGGTGCTCGGTGTTCCGTGTTCGGCGTTATGCGAGAACCGAGCACCGAAAACTTAAAACCTAACAACTGGTTATATTTCAAGAGGGCTTCCTGTACCCTGTTCTCTCCGATATCTGTAATACCGGCATCAACCGCTTCCCTTATCTGCTCGATACTCCTACCCTTACTTACGGCAACTATGGTTATCCTACCGGGATCCCACCCTCTCTTAGAGCAAGCCGCGGCGATAGATTCTTTTATCCTGAGAATATTTTTTTTAACCATAGTTTACACCGGCTATCAGGACAACAACGTATTATACCTCATAAAACCTGCCGGTCAATCAAAACCTAACTACCGGGATGGATTGTGTGGTTTCTGACAGCGTGTAGTTTGTGCGAGCGGCCATAGTTGACCCACTATTAAGATATCGGTGAGAGCGAGCAGAAACTCCAAGCGAGTCCCGCCTCGGTGGGGCGGGACGAGCGGTGCTGGAAGAAACTACACAAGGCACCCCAACTTAAAGGATAGTTGGGTGCCCCGCCTCCTGCGGGGCCAACCCGCAGAGATTAGAAATATTCCTGGTATATCTCCTTAAGTTTATTTATGGTATTAAGGATGGGATTTTGGGTAGGCTGATAATGAGGTATAATTTTCGGTCTGGGTTGATATAGGGCCTGACAGATAATACCTAAAGAAGTGGTATAAGTCAGGTACCTTTGTCCGGAGAGGGCGTTATCTTTATTGACCCACGGGATGATGTGAGGATTAGCCACCCGACCCAGCTTTACGGCAATCCCCAGGCTATCCTCCAATATCTCCAGGAATCCCTCCAGCAATACCGTCCTGCCTATAGTCACAAAGTTATCCACTTCCTGAAAGGGGAGCATTTTTGTAACGGCGGCCTTTATCTCCTGACAAATCGGCTTTGAACCGGAGGTTAGTATTTCTGAAACTAATTTCTTGTTTATCGGCTTATAGGCATTATTATACTTTATCAGGATCTCCTTATCGTCCTGCGCGCGCGCCTGGTCGCTTACGCCGCCGTAAGAGACCTTGACATCTTCAGCCAACTCAAAAGGTATCTTTAGCTTATCTGCGATCTCTGCCGTCAGGAGGTCGCCTCCCGCAGGGATTATTTGAACATCTTTAATTATGCCGTCCCTGAACAGCAATAATTCCGTAATATCCGATCCTATGTCGCAGAGTACCGTCGCTCCTTTCTTAAGCCAATCCTTGAATACTGCTTCGCTCGTAGCTAATCCGGAAAGAAAGAGGTCTTTTATTTCATATCCTGCCTGGTTTACGGACCGGTTAAGGGCCTGTATAAAAGATAACTTGGAACAAACCAGATATAAATCCACTTCCAGCCTGTGGCTATACAGGCCAAGAGGGTTCAAGATACTGTCGTTTGAATCAATGGCGTAATTCTGGGATATTTGATGTATTATCTCCTCTTCCAGGTTTGAACCCAATATGCGCGCCTGTTCGTTTACGCGCTCTATATCTGAAATGGTTATAACCTTATTCCCGCGTTCAGCAAGAGGTATAATCGCACGGCTGTGTTTGGTAATTATATCAAATCCCGATATATTAACGTAAATCAACTTAATATTTATTCCAGATTTTGCTTTTAAATTCTTTATAGTACGGCTGATAGACCCGATTAGCTCTATAGAATCTACGATCGTGCCCCTCTTTATTCCCTTTGACGGCTGGGTCTCAAAGAAGATGTTAGTAATGCGCCTTTGCTTGATTTGCGCAACCGCGGCAGCGATCTTGCTGGAACTGATATCTAAAGCACAGATATAATTACTTAGCATTTGCCTAGCCCTTGCCCTTGTTGAACCTTATTACCGGTTCCTTGAACCTCAAATCAATATATTTTATATTGTTTACGTCTTCCTTCAGTTCGGCGAGTAATCCTGACAGTATATGTACCTGGTCGCTGATCCCGCCCTGTGCCATTTTTACCTCTATGACCGCAGGCCATGATGCAGGAGGGACCGCATCATGGTCCGGAACCCGGATAAAACACAATATGTTAACGGGTTCGGTTATGTCTATCCTTTCAATCTTACACTCTTTTAAATAGCTATCTAACCCTATCTGTTCTATTATACTTAATGCAGTAGCGAGTTCTGCAATATTGTATTGCCTGCCCGCCCTTGGTCCCGGTATCTTCCTCTCTAAGCCCCTGATAACCGGTAGATCCAGGTTCTCCCCGCTTTTGTCCGGCTCAAAGAGCACCCGTTCAGAATCTACGTAAAAGTACCGGTACAGATTTACATAAGCGATGGGCCGGCGTTCGGTAAAAGTTATGAATAATCGGTCCGGCATAACCCTGAATAACCTGATATTCTTATAAACCGGATAGAGTTCTGTTATCTGTCTCGACTCCTTCTTTAAATCGATATCAAAGATATTGCGGCCTAAAAGATAGGAAGAATCAAATGTTTCTTCCGGTTTATTAAGGACGATGTCTTTTATCTTGAAGAAATCGAGGTTCTTTAGGGATACTACAATATACCCTATAATCAAAAATGCCGCAATAAAAATCACTGCTGCGGAAACCGCTGATTTAACCGGAGTGCTTATTTTCCCTCTTTTCATATCCAAGCTGAATCAATTTAATACATAACTGGAGAAAATCTATTCCCGTTACCTTTGCGGCCTTGGGCAGCAGGCTGGTCACGGTAAACCCGGGTATAGTATTAACTTCTAAAACAAACGGTATGCCGCGATCGCTTAAGATCATATCGGCCCTGGAGCATCCAGAGCAACATAACAACTTATGCGCCGATAAAGCTGTCTCCTGTATATAGGCTGCAATCTTATCCTCTAAAGATGCAGGAACAATGTAATCCGTCATTCCCGAGCGGTATTTAGCTTCGTAATCAAAGAATCTTTTCTTGGGGATTATCTCTATTACGGGCAGGGCTTTTTCATCTAATATCCCAACAGTTACTTCTCTGCCCTTTATATATTCCTCGATAATTATCTTTTCATCAAAGGAAAAAGCTAATTTTACCGATTCATCAAAGCCTTCTTCTTTTTCCACAATAGATAGACCGACGCTTGAGCCGTGCCCGGAAGGCTTCACCACCAGGGGCAGGGAAAAATCCTTGTTACGGCCAATCCAGTCCCCGGAGTAAGAAGACTTTTCTGCCGTTTTATAGCGCGGGACCGGTAAACCCCCGGCCTCAAATATTTTACGCGAAGCGGCTTTATCCATCGCTAATCTGCTCGCCTTAACTCCCGAGCCCGTATAAGGAATCCTTAACCCTTCTAAGATCTCCTGTATCTGTCCGTCTTCGCCAAAACGACCATGCAAAGCGACAAAGGCCATATCTAACCCGAGGGACCCTATCAAACGCATATTCTCATCTTTTGCTTCTGTTTTTATGTCAATAATAACCGCTTCAATGCCTGCATGACTGAGGGTTTCGTATACGGCCTCTCCGGATTTCAAAGAGATCTCTCTTTCCGTGGATGTGCCACCCATAAGAATACCGACCCTACCCAAGCTTAACCCTGCCATATTCTTATCTCCGGGACCAGCTTTATTCTGAATCTATTATCCACTTTTTTCTTTATAAACGCCATCAGCCTCATAACATCTGCGGAACTGGCATGCCCGAGATTCAGTATAAAATTAGCGTGTTTTAAGGATACGGCGGCATCTTTTAGCCTCTTGCCTTTTAAACCGCATAAATCTATCAGCTTCCCGGCTGAATGCCCTGGAGGATTTCTGAATACGCATCCGGCTGAGGGCATGGATAAATCATGGGTCAGCATGCGGCACCGCAGGTACTCCCTTATTTTATCCCCGGACTCTTTCTTGCTCCCTTTCTTTAATCTTAAAAGCGCGCTTAAAATTATATATTTTGAAAGGCTGGACCTGCGATAACCAAATTTTATATTTTTTATATCAAAAGTTTTAATAGCGCCCTTATAATCCATCACTGTTACCTTCTTTACCAAGTCGCCTATACTATGAATTATAGACTTTGAACTTTTTCCGATATACCCGCATTCATCGCCAACGCCCCTCCCACAGTAGCGGGTATACCTGCCAAGAATTCTGCCCCTGATAATCCATGATCGCGCGCAAAAATGATAACCCTGTCCAGCGAGACGCCGCTGCCGACTTCAAGGTAATTAGCTTTACGTGATAATTTATTAAAATAGGGGGCACTCAACCGCACAACCACGCCGCTTATTCCCTTATCGCTGACCAAGAGATTACTGCCTGCTCCGATTACGAATAGTGGCAAATTGTGTCTTTTTGCGGACTTAAGCAATAATTTCAGATCATCCGGGTCTTTGGGTTCAACAAGTAATTCAGCCGGGCCCCCTATCTTAAAAGTAGTGTAATTATTCAGGGGCTCGGCTAATTTAACTCTTCCCTTTAATCTTTTCCACCAGTTCATCACAAACCTTTCCAATATCTCCAGCTCCCAGGGTAATTAGAAGATCGCGTGGCTTTATGATCTTCAGGATATGCGCGCTTATCTCTTCCCTGGACAGAAGGTATACCTCTTTATCCGGCAAGCGCTCCTTCACCTTATCGTATATAAGCCTGGAGCTGACCCCGTCTTGGGGCTGTTCACCTGCGGGGTATATTTGCGTTATAATAATGTAATCGGCTAAATCAAAGCTCTTGCCGAATTCTTCGTAAAGAAACTTTGTGCGGGTGTAACGGTGCGGCTGGAATATGACAATAAGCCTATCGGGATTAAAGCCTCTTAAGGAATTCAATGTTGCTTTTATTTCCGTAGGATGGTGCGCATAATCATCAATCAACAGGTAATCCTTATCCTCAAACTTGATTTCCAACCTCCTCCTCGTCCCTTTATAATCTCTAAGCGTATCTTTTATAGATTTTAACCCTATACCAAGCTCGAGTCCCAGGGCAATGGCTGAAAGGGCATTGGAAATATTGTGTTCTCCTCCCAGCGCCAGATAAAACCTGTCTATAAATTTATCCCTGTAAAAACAATCAAACTCAGAAGAAAGCCCTTTTATAAGTATATTCCCGGGATATATGTGGGCGCCATCTTTTAAGCCAAAAAACACATATTTACCCTTATAGTCCCTGAATATCCCCTTTAGATTCGCATCATCCCCTGAGGCAAAGACACAGCCGCCTTCTTTCGTATTATTTATGAATTCCCGGAATGCATCAAGTTCATTGCCGAAATCCTTATAGTAATCAAGGTGTTCATGGTCTATATTTGTGATTATGGAATATTTCGGGTGGTAATGCAAGAAAGAGCCGTCAGATTCATCCGCCTCCGCCACAAAAAACTTACCGCCCCCCAGGCAGGCGTTGGTATCTATGTTTCTTAATACTCCACCGACCGCTACCGTGGGAGAAAACCCCGCCCCAAGCAAGAGATAAGATACTAAAGAGGCAGTAGTGGTCTTGCCATGACTGCCTGCTACCGTAATCACGTCCTCTTCTTTCATAAGGCGCGCCAAGGCCTCTGCCCTCTTTATCAATGGGATTCCCCGTTTCTTTGCTTCTACGATTTCGGGGTTATCCTCTGTGATTGCGGAAGAATAAACAACTATATCAGCCTCCTTGATATTGCCATAACCGTGACCGATGAATATATCTGCGCCTAACCCTTTAAGGCCGTCGATGATATTATTCTCTTTTAAATCGGAACCACTTACCTTAAAGCCCTGGCGTAATAATAGCTGCGCTATCCCGCTCATTCCGATACCGCCTATACCGATCAAATGATAGTGTCTGCTCATTTCCGTAAATACTCTTGCCACGATTTGTCCAGCTCGCGTATATTCCTGAAAGGATAAACGTAAGCTATCGCCCTCTCCAGATCCCGCTTATCCCTTAGGTTCTGACAGAAAAGGATAAAGCTGTCCTGGCCAAATTCCCTTACCAGGTAATCTACAATGCTTACTGCCTCAGCATAAAAGAGCGCTATCCTCTTGGTATCACCGATGGAATGGGGGCTCATTTTAGAGAGGGTCTCCAGGTTAATGAATGTGTTTACGGCAATAGCTTCTTTCACAAGCCTCTTTGCCGTTGATTGTAGTTCTTCTTCTTCATAAGAAGCAACCCCTTCATCCAGCCAGGTGGGTATGTCCGGATTATAAAAACCCACGAATTCCCTGAAAATAATATGCCCCATTTCGTGGGGGAGGGTCTCGTCGAAGAATGCCTGCGCCTGGCCAAAGGTATGTATTTCTTTTCTCTGTATTATGGCGCAACCCGCAGACCAAGAGGGCTGTCCGGTAGCAGCCTGATAAGCTTTAGCGTCATCATGTATATAAATCTTCGCCCGGTTATCCCAAAGCCAGAAATCAAACCTCCTGAAACCAAGGTCATCTGCAATCTTATTGTAATAATATTCAGATTTTTGTATGGCATGGTCTATAAAATCCTGCGGCGCTTTCTTATAATATATGATAAAGTGGGTGCTTTTTGTAACAGACCAGCCATCGCCGGAGGCTGAGACAAAGGAACAGCATAAACAAAATATCGCGAAAGTCAAAAGATATTTTTTCACTTAATTTAACGATAAAACAGCGTCAGCCAGTAAATCATCCGCGCCCAAACGCGGCACCCTCTCATAATGCGAAGCCATCTCCATGATAATCGCCGGGTTATTTACCAGCTCATCCATATTCTTTCCTAACATATCTGCAGATGAAGCGTTATCGGGAATCACTATCCCTGAACCTATCTTCCTTAAGACCTCGGCATTAGCTGCCTGGTGCCTATAGGCATAAGGGTAAGGGATAAGTATAGCCGCAAGGCCAAAGAATATTATCTCTGTAACCGCGGTTGCCCCCGAACGCGAAACAACAAAATCGCAGGCACTATACGCATATTCCATGGTTTCCAGAAAACTAAACAGGCAAAAGCCGATCTTCAAATCCTTATAGCTATCCTCTATTAAACCGAGGCCGTGAGGTCCGGCAATATGAATAACCTGCAAACGCGATCTATCCTGTATTGCGCATAGTGCTTTTAAGAACGCCGAATTAATACTCTGACTGCCCTGGCTACCGCCCATCACCAATACCGTAAGTTTGCCGCTGTCGAGCCCGAAGAAATCCAACGCATTCTTTTTATCTATTCTCCTCAACTCTTTGCGCATGGGGTTTCCGGTAAGGATTATCTTTCTTTTATAAGCTTTTAGATAATCGGGGCTTTCAGGGAAAGAAATAGCTATCTTATCCGCAAACACCGCCATGAACCTGTTGGCCCTGCCGGGAATCACATTCTGTTCATGTATCAATGTCTTTATCCCCAGAATCCTTGAGAATAAAACCATGGGTACACAAACGATGCTGCCGAAACCGACTACCACTGCGGGCTTGAATCTGAGCAATATAAGGACACTTTCCGCGGCGCCTTTGAAGAATTTCAGGAGAGAAACGAGGCTGCTAAAGTTAATACCGGATTTAACGGATGATATAGAAATATAATTAACTTTACGCTTAAAGTTCTTTATCCGGTTCCCCGCATTTTCCCTGGGCAACACCAAAAGTACATCCGCATCTTTTAGTTTATTGCTTAACGCATCCAGGAAGGCTATCGCGGGAAAAATATGGCCTCCGCTTGAACCGGTAATGACTAATATTCTCACGGGCATTCTCCAGTCCGCGCGATGTTCATCAACAATCCTATGCTGACCATATCAAAAATAAAAGAAGACCCTCCGTAACTTATAAAAGGCAGAGGCAGACCCTTTGTAGGTAATATCCCGCAGGAAACTCCGATGTTTATTGCGGCCTTAAGCGTTATCATAAGTACCAGGCCCAGGCCAAGAAAATAACCGAATTTATCGGTTGTATTCTGTATTATTTTTAGCCCCTGCTGAATAAAGATTATCAACAGTATCACCACCCCCACGGTACCCAAGAGCCCTAATTCTTCCCCGATTATGGAAAAGATAAAATCCGTATGCGCAGCGGGAAGGTAAAATAACTTTTGTCTGGAGTGCCCGAGCCCTGAACCGAATATCCCGCCCGAACCCAGGGCAACCTGCGATTGTATTATCTGGAAACCGCTGCCTTTAGGGTCGACCCACGGGTTTAAAAATGACATAATACGTGCCCTGCGGTAGGGGACGCTGAATATCAGTATATAGAGCGCAGGGATACTCGCCAGGAGTAGCGATAAAAGATATCCCGGACGCACGCCCGCAACATACAACATGATAAAAACTACTATCCCCATAGCCATAACCGTACCCAGGTCCGGCTGCGCGAGTATCAATAGCACCATGATGCCCAGGGTAAGTATGGGCGGAAGGAAACCGCGCCGGAATGTCCTTATATATTCGCCCTTCCTGGAAATAAAATCCGCCATATAAATAATCAGGGCGATATTGGCTAATTCCGAAGGCTGAAAACTTATAAACTTTATCCTGAACCACCTGCGGGCTCCGCCGACCTCCCTGCCGACATGGGGAATCAAGACCAGGACCAATAAAAAGATAGAGGATATCAACAAAGGCCTTGCCCATCTCTTGAACTTTTTGTAATCGATGCCCATCACCAGCAATGTGAATATTAGGCCGATAACAAGGAAGCTGGCGTGCCTTTTCAGGAAAAAGAAGCTATCTTTATAAACTTCCAAGGCGTAAATGCTGGAAGCGCTGTAAATCATCACTGTACCGATACATATCAGGATGAAAGTAACGGTAAGCAGGTTTATTCTCGTATTACGTATCATCTCTATCGTCGGTTAATTCAGATACAGCCTCCTTAAAAATCCTGCCTCTTTCCTCGTAATCACGGAACATATCAAAACTGGAGCACATAGGCGAAAGCAAGACGCAATCCCCTGACCTGGCCTTAGAAAAAGCAAGCCTGACTGCCTCCCTGAGGCTTGTAGCCTCGTTAATAAGCAGGGACCCTGCCAGCGCTTTTCTTATCTTCTCTTTTGCCTCCCCGATCAGGATAACGCATCTTGCTTTCTTGCGTATTGCATCCGAAATGATGCTGTAGTCGTTCCCCTTATCCCTGCCTCCAGCTATTAAAACTATCGGAGAAGATACGTTCTTCAGCGCCCAGATAGCAGAATCAACGGTCGTGCTCTTAGAATCATTGATAAAGGTAATATTGCTTAACTCCTTGACATATTCAAGGCGGTGTTCTATGCCCTTGAATTTACTAAAAACTTCCAGGCATGCCGCCTTTTCTATCCCCAGTATCGAAGCCACGGATACTACTGCGGCCTGGTTAGGGTTTAAGTCTTTTGTCCCGGAAAAATATTTCACTCTGGATTTTGACTCTTTGGCCAATTCACTGACCGTATGATCTTCGCGGTTCAAAATTAAAAAGTCGGCTTCATCCTGGTTCATAAATATGCGCTTTTTTGCAGAAAGATATCTCCCCATATCCTTGTATCTATCCAGATGATTAGAGGTAAAATTGAGTATCACGGCGATCTTGGGTTTAAACTCATGAATATTCTCTAGCTGGAATGAACTGACCTCAAGAGACACAAAATCTCCTGCCTTCATTCTTTCAACTTCGCTGCAAAAAGGATTACCGATATTCCCGCAGATAAAAGCCCTTCTGCCCTGCGCCTCTAGCACCTTGCCGATTAAAGTAGTGACTGTGGTCTTCCCGTTTGACCCGGTAACGGCGATTACATCCGCAGGGCACAGGATCCAGGCAAGCTCTATTTCGCTTATCACCGGTACCTGGAATCCCCTGGCCAACGTAAGAGGCAACGCTGTATCCGGTATGCCCGGAGAAACAACCAACAGGTCTTTACCTATTATAAAATCCCGTGAATGGCCACCCGTTTCGACCTTTATATTTTTTGATTTTAACTTGGCATTATATAAACGCGTTGATTCACTATCCCGGATATCCGTAATATAGACTTCCGCGCCAAGATCATAAAGCAGGTTAGCAGCAGCGACCCCCGAACGTGCCAGGCCCACTACGGAGATCTTTTTGTTTTTAAAATAATGCGTATCTATCATAACAAATATCAAAATTATAATCCAAAATGCAAAATTTTAACAAGATTTTTGGATTATTGATATCCTACCTTATCTTCAAAGTGACTATCGCAAACAACGCAAGCAGGGCCGCTATGATCCAGAACCTTATAATCACCTTATTCTCCGGCCATCCGAGGAATTGAAAATGGTGGTGCAGGGGAGCAATCCTGAATATGCGCTTCTTGGTAAGCCGAAAAGAGGCCACCTGCAGGATTACTGATAAAGCTTCCAGGACAAATATCCCTCCTACAATTACGAGGAGAAATTCCTTCTTTATTAACAGGGCGGTTGTCCCGAGGGCACCCCCCAAAGCCAAAGAACCTATATCCCCCATAAAAATAGACGCCGGGTAACAGTTAAACCATAGGAATCCAAGGCCTGCCCCCAGGATGCTGGCGCAGAATACAGTTAGTTCGCCGCTCGCCTTGAGGTAAGGTATTAAAAGATAATCGCTGAGCTTTGCATTCCCCGAAACATAACTTAAAACACTGAAAGCTAATGCCACCATGATCACAATGCCTATGGCCAGGCCGTCCAAACCATCGGTAAGATTTACGGCATTAGATGAACCCGTAATCACTATAATGACAAAAAGTATATAAAAAATACCCAATTGCAAATATACGTCTTTCAAAAAAGGGACGCCGACGCTAGATGAATTTTCCTCAGTTAAAAAGAGTATGACACCTAATATTAGGCCCAGTATAATCTGGCTGGTGAATTTTGCGGTAGCGGTGAGCCCTTCGGATTTCTTTCTTACATGTTTCAGGTAATCATCAATAAACCCGGTTATGCCCAGCCAGACCGTAACGAATAAAACCAGGATTATATATTTATTGAAGATATCCGCCCAAAGCAGCGTAGATGACAATATCGCCAAAAGTATCAATATTCCTCCCATGGTCGGCGTATCCTGTTTCCTGCTCTGTAATTCATATAACTTCGCGCTGTCTTCTTTTCTTACGTTCTCTCCTATCTTCAACCGCGCAAGGAACTTTATGATCACCGGACCCAGGATGATGCTGATAATAAAAGCGGTTATGGTCGCCATTGCCGCGCGGAACGTAATATAACGGAAGATGTTAAAGAAAGATATCGTATTGTGTAAAGGATAAAGCAGATGATACAGCATCTTATCTCCTTATGATCTCCTCCATCTTCATCCGGCGGGAGCCCTTGATCAAGACAAGGTCATCCTTTCCTGGCGATATGTTATTAAAAAGGACCCTGCGCGCTTGTGCAGAATTCCGGCAAGTGAATATTGCTTTGGTTTTAAGGCGCGGGCCTCCTGCCGCCTTAGCTGCTAGCCTGGATAAACTGCCTACCGTAATAAATACGTCGCAACACCGTATTGCTTCGCGTCCGGCCTGGCGATGGAACCCCTCTTCCCGGATGCCGAGTTCCAGCATATCTCCCATAATAAATATCTTCCTGCCCTTAGTCTTAAAATTAGCCAGCGTGTTTAATGCTTGTTTTAAAGAATGCGGGTTTGAATTATAAGTATCATCAATGAATCTTACGCCCTTTGACTCCATGACCTCAAGCCTGCCCTGTGGAAAAGAAAAATTATTAAGCCTTGATCTAATATCTCTATACGTCATACCGAAGATGCGCGCTGCCGCTATAGCTGCCAGGGCATTATAGATATTATAATACCCGGGGGTATTCAATGTAAATTTATATTTTTTATTTACGCAAAACCCTGTCTTATTATTAAAACCCCTCACTCCTGATGCCATGAATTCACAGGGATTTTTAATACCGAAACATAAAGTTATGCCCCTGGCACATCCCGAAAATATTTTTTTCTTTAATATATTGTCATCGGAATTAAGTATGGCGATGCGCGGAGAATCTAAATTATCTATCATCGCGTATTTTTCCTTTAATACTCCGCTTAAATTATGGAAGTATTTAAGGTGGCTGGGGCCGATATTGGTAATTATGCCCATATTGGGCTCGCATATCCCGCAAAGATAGCTGATCTCTCCGAAATGGTTAGCGCCCAGCTCAATGACCGCAACATCATAGGTACCGTTGAGTTCAAGCAGTGTCATGGGCACGCCTATATGATTATTTTTTGTGCCTTCATTCTTCAGTACTTTTAATTTAGCGGATAATATATGTGCGGTCATCTCCTTGGTAGTCGTCTTGCCGTTGCTTCCCGTGACCGCAATGACGGGAACAGGAAATTGCCTGCGCCAAAACCGCGCGATCTCTCCGAGCGCCCTAGCGGTATCCCTGACCTCTATAAAAGTGACTCTCTTGTCATTACACCTGATCTTCTTATTCCGTTCTTTTACTATACAGCTTGCGCCCTTTTTTATAGCCTCTCTGATGAACTCATGCCCATCGAGATTATCTCCTTTTATGGCGATAAACGCTTCCCGGGGCTTAATGGTACGGGAATCTATAGAGATACCCGTGATGAGCGTATCGCATCCCTGCCTTATTAATCTTCCACCCGAGGACTCTATTAATTCATTAACCTTAAGCATAAGTGAGTGCACAATTTATGGAACGCCCCGCTACTCTAACTTAGGGTAACGGCGGGGTCCCGCCCTATATTACGTGATTAGCGGGAAGTGAACATAAATTGTCTGTACGAACTCCCCCGCTGTTTCGCTTTATGAACTAACGCGAAACAAAGCGGCGGGTGTAATTCGCAGACGCTCCGCTCTAATTTATTTTGCTCTTTCAGAGCTTCATAAATTATCTGCTCATTAAGCATTCTCTTGCAATTTCCCGGTCGTCAAAAGGAACGGCGCCACTCTTGAATACCTGCTTATTCTCATGACCTTTACCCGCTATCAACACTATATCATCCCGTCCGGCCATAGATATTGATTTCTCTATGGCTTCTTTGCGGTCGGGAATTATAACGTAGTTATCTTTCCTTATACCTTTTTCAATATCTTCTATTATCTTTATGGGGTCTTCTGAACGGGGATTATCGCTGGTAATAATTACATGGTCCGCTAATTCAGAAGCCGCCTGCCCCATCTTCGGCCTCTTGGTTTTATCGCGCTCTCCGCCGCACCCGAACACAACGATAATCTTATTCACGGATAACTGCCTTAAAGAACTGATAGCATTGATAAGCGCGTCTTCCGTATGGGCGTAATCCACAAAAACCTGGAAACCTTTTTTAGAGCCTATCTTTTCCATCCTCCCGGGGATAGAGCTCAACTTCCCTAAGGCCAAACTAGCTGTCCCTATATCCATCCCTTCTTTAAATGCCCAAGAAACGCTTGCCAATAGATTATATATATTGTGCCTCCCGATAAGCCCGCTCTTGAATTTTATCTCGGTTTTTTGTGTCTTTATTGCGAAAACCGTATCCTGGATACCAAACCTTATATCACGCGCCGTAACATCGGCCTCGCTGTCTATTGCGTAAGTAATAATTCCTGCCCCGCGCGTCAATCCCGCAAGCGTCCTTGCGTATTTATCGTCATTATTTATCACGGCGAAAGAGCGTTCACCCAATCCCCTGAAGAGTTGTGCCTTAGCCTGAAAATAGTCCTCTAATGTCTTATGGTAATCCAGGTGATCCTGAGCCAGATTAGTGAAGATAGCAGAATGAAAATCAATACCTTCGGTCCTCTTCTGAGAAAGGGCATGCGATGATACTTCCATGATGGCGTGACTGACATTATCCTTTGCCATATCGGCCAGCAGGGACTGCAACTGTACCGGTCCAGGGGTAGTATTGCCGGAAGGAATGACATTGTCTTTAAAACGGTAATTAATCGTCCCTATTACGGCGGGCGAAAAGCCTGATTCTTCCAGCAGCGCTTCAAGAAGATAGGTTATGGTAGTCTTGCCGTTAGTCCCGGTAACGCCGATCACTTTTACCTTTGAAGAAGGATTACCGTAGAATTTTACGGCTAATCGGGCCAGGGCTTCGCGCGTATCTTCTACCGGAATAACAGGCACTTCTTCTGAACTGTAAACTGTGAACTGTGAACTGTGAACTACTACAGCCTTTGCGCCTTTATGTATTGCCTCCCGGATAAACTTGTGGCCGTCCGCATGAGTGCCTTTTATGGCCACAAAAATAAAATTATCCGAGACCTCTTTCGAATTACAGCTTATACCTTTGGCCTCAAAATCTTCCGGCAGTAAAGAAGAAAAGCGGCTACTTAACGAATCAGTTAGCTCTCGTACTCTCACTGCGCTATAAACCTCCTGTCGCGAAAACTTTGTCTCCCCGCAATAATTCTTTGCTTCTAACGGGACACCGGGATCTGTGTGGATGCGCGTTTAGCCCTCAGGTACTTTAAAACATCTCCGGCAACATTTTTGAATACAGGAGCGGCTACCACCCCTCCGAAGTAATAAGGCCGGGGTTCATCGATGACAACGACAACGGCGATAACAGGGTCATCCGCGGGAGCAAACCCGATAAAAGAGGCCATAAATTTGTTGTGCGAATATGCGCCGTTAGCTTCCAGTTTCTGCGCCGTTCCGGTCTTACCAGCGGAGCTGAAACCTGCGATCTTAGCTAACTTACCCGTACCCTGTTCAACTACTCCCGTAAGGATCTGCCTGACCCTGTTGGCGGTATCCTCGGATATAACCCGGCGTACCACCGCAGGAGCAAATGACTTAATCAACTCGCCGCGCTTATCCCTAATCTCCTTCGCAATATAGGGCTTCATAAGCTCACCGCCATTGGCGATTACCGATATGGCAGATGCCAGTTGCAGTACCGTCACTCCCACTTCTTGCCCCATAGGTACGGCCGTTATCGATGTCTTTGACCAGGACCTCGGCTCATTGATCATCCCCGTGATCTCACCCGGCAGATCAATACCTGATTTTGCGCCAAAACCAAAAAGCTTTATATAACGGTAAAGAAGATCAGGGCCTAGGACCTGCGCAACCTTAACTGTTCCTATATTGCTTGACTGTTCGATAACTTCCCTGAAGGTAAGCCAGCCGTGCGGGCGATGGTCGTGCAATATATGCCCGCCGACCTTATACGAGCCATTTTCGCAGAAGAATTTATCCTCTTCAAGCACTTTCTTCTCTTCAAGCGCCGCTGAAGCGGTAACTATCTTAAAGACCGAACCAGGCTCAAGCAGGTCAGTAATCGAACGGTTACGCATTTTCTCCTTATCGTTGTTATTATACTGATTCAGATCAAACGTGGGCCGGTTCACCATAGCAAGAATTGCTCCTGTACTAGGGTCCATGACGATCATGGACGCGCCTTTGGCACGATAGACCTTAAACGCTTTATCAAGTTCCCTTTCGGATACGTACTGGATTACCTCGTCAATAGTCAATATCAAATCGTAACCGTCAACGGGCAGGGCCATCTTTTCTTCAAGGTTAAGCTTCTTCTGGCGCGCATCCCTTAAAAGCAATGCCCAGCCTTGCGATCCTTTTAAATAATTGTCATAATATAATTCAATACCTTCCAATCCGATATTATCCAGGCCGCAGAAGCCAATTACCTGGCTTGCAAGATAGCTGTTTGGATAAGAACGCCTGCTCTCCTTGATAAAGCCCAGGCCCCTTATATCGAGCTTTCTTACCGCCTCGCTCTCCTGTGGGCTTATTTTCCTGGCAAGCCATATAAAAGACTTATTACGGCAGAGCCTATCCTTTAAATAGGCGTAATCCGCGCCTTTTAATACCGCGGATAGGCGCTTGATAACCGACTCTTTATCCTTATCCGGTATTGAATCAGGGCAGGCATAGAGCGAATCTACGGCTACGTTTACTGCCTGCGGCTTAAGGTTCAGGTCGTATATCGTGCCGCGGCGCGGTTCCAGTTCCACAAACAAATTATGCTGTTTGCTGGCGATCCCGGAAAAATAATTTGAACGGAAGTGCTGTATGAAAAACAGGCGGGCTATACACAATACCAGAAAGATAAAGAAAAATAAAAATACCGCATTCACCCTGCGGCGATAATTAACTATATGCACACGTATGTATGGGTTTGCTAACTCTCCGGCCGGATGCCCTGGCCGTCAAAGCTATATTATGATTTTAATACCTTTAAATTTGCCCGGTTATATCAAAAAATACCTTAGGCGTCAGGGACGGTCAAGCGTTTTTGCTTCAGCCTGTCTCTTGATACCAAAAAGATAAGCCGCCATATTCTTAAGCTTTGAAGGGCGTGTCCGGCTCGCTATCTTCAGATTTGCCGCGGGATTGGTCAACTTTACTACGCGATAACTCTGCGGCATCTCAAAATTGGCGTATTCAGAGACCCTGCTATCGATAAAAACTAATGATGTATTTTTATTTATATTATATCTTAACAGGGTATTCTTATCCAAACAATCACGGAAGGCCGAGGCTTTCTTCTGCCCGGCATAAGCAACGCGGAATATCTCTGTCTGTTGGTAAACATAGAGGAGAGAAAAACATGTAATTGAAGTAATCAGTAATAAGAATTTAGATAATCTCATCTTAGGAGTTTCTCCGCAACCCTTAACTTGCTGCTACGACTGGCGTGATTGTCCCTCACCTCGGATTCTTGCGGGGTTAGTGGCTTGGATGTTATTATCTTTATTTCTCCGCTTGCGGCAAACTTGCGGAAACTTAATTTGATTATACGGTCTTCCAAGGAATGAAAAGAAATAACACATATCTTACCTGACCTAGCCAGAAGTTCGATTGCCTTACTTATACCGGTTTCTATGGTCTCCAGTTCTCTGTTCACCGCAATGCGGACCGCCTGAAAAGTCCTGGTCGCAGGATGTATGCGGTAGTGCCTGTACCTATGGGGTATTGCCCGCACGACAATATCGCTTAATTCCCGCGTTGTGGCGATAGAGTGCTTTTGCCTCTCTTCCACCAGAAAATGGGCTATACGGTTATGCCAGCGTTCCTGGCCAAATGTCCAAAGCATAGCCGAGATCTCCTCTTCGTTAAGGTTATTGATCAGGTCATAAGCGGAGATAAAACTATTCCTGTCAAAACGCATATCCAGCGGGCCCTCGGATTGAAAACTGAATCCGCGATTCGGGTCTTCCAACTGATAAGAAGAAAGTCCCAGGTCAAAGATTATCCCATCGGGTTCCCGGATACCCAGGTTATCCATGATATCTTCAATATCAACAAAATTTCCGTATACGAATTCGCAGGCAGAGCCGAAATCCCGCAGCCTCTGGCGGGCTACGGTCAGAGAATCCTCATCCCGGTCAATACCTATAAGCCTGCCTCCCGGCATAATGCGCTCGATTATGGCTTTGCTGTGCCCACCCGTGCCTATCGTTGCATCAACTATAACCTTGCCGGGGCTCAAATCCAGATAATCTATTACCTCTTTGACCATAACGGGAATATGAAATTTCGCTGCCACCTGTTAAAAGATTTTCTAAAACTTAACTATCCATTAATTTTTCTGCGATCTCTTCAAAAGACTGCCTGGAATTTCCGTAAAACTCCTGCCACTTGACTTTTGCCCAGATCTCTATTCTGTTGGAAACACCTACAATCATTACGTCTTTTTTTATTTCGGCAAAATCCTTTAAATATTGAGGCAGGAGTATCCTCCCTTGCTTGTCAGGCAATACCTCTGCCGCACCGGAGAAATATAAACGGTTGAATGTACGCGCCTGTTGTTTGGTAAAAGATATGGCTTTGAACTTGGCCTCTTGGGAGCGCCATTCCTCTTCCGAGAACATAAAGAGGCATTTATCTAAGCCGCGCGTAACAAAGAATTTCTCTATGAAATGGGCTTTAGCAGATTCGCGAAACTTGGCAGGCAAGATGATGCGACCTTTGCGGTCTATGGAATGCAGATATTCGCCATAGAACATGGATTTGTCCTTTCCACTTTAAACCACTTTTAACCACTTTGTATTCAGAGTATAGACAAAAACTCCCCTTTTGTCAAGATAATAATTTCCATAAGTCGATATAATACAAGGACTAGTGTATCTGGGGGATGCTACATGGCATATCTTGTGGCATTAAAAATGGAGGGGAACACCCTGCGGGCGCAGGATATGTCTTTTTTGATCTGCCGGATGAGGAGTCCGGCAGAAACAAACTTTCTGTCATCCCTTATCTTCTTGATAAACTCTATCTCTAAATACTTACCGTAAATATTCTTTTTGAAGTCGAATATGAATATCTCAACCTGTCTTTCTTTTTGTTTTCTGAATGTCGGCCGGGTCCCGATATAACAGACGCCTTTAAATTTCTTATTACCGAAAATAGCTACAGTAGCGTAGATGCCGGAAGGCGGCAATACTTCATGATGCGGATCTATATTTGCCGTCGGGAAACCTAGCTTCCTTCCTAAAGATATCCCTCTGATCACCGTACCCAAAACGCTCACCGGACGCGATAACAACATTTCGGCCTCTTTCAATTTCCCGCTCGTAATCAACCTGCGGATACAGGTGCTGCTTATAGGGTGGTCTTTTATTTTGATGATATCAAATACCTTCACTTTAAAATCGTAGAAGGATGATAGTCTTTTTAGGCTTTTATAATCTCCCCTCCCTTCTTTCCCGAACCTGAAATTCCTTCCAACATAAATATGCGCTGCGCCGATCTTTTCCGCCAGGATATTCTTTATAAAATCTTCTGCAGATATCCGCGAAAGCTTCTGATTGAATCTTATGACAATACATACATCTATACCTATGGCACCTATTAATCTCAGGCGATGCTCTAAAGAATATATGCTCTCTTCCCTGTGCGGGTCAGGCCAGAAAGTGACGACCATACTTGTGCCATTTATGCGCCTAGCCTTTTCTGCCGTGGCTTTCAATATATGACGGTGCCCGATATGCACGCCGTCAAATACCCCCAGCGCAACAACGGGCTTCCTAAATTTCCTAATCTTATTGATTCCGTATATGATTTTCATATCATCCAAAGAGACGATTTCCGTAGTTAGCTATCCCGAGGTGAACCTAGGAAATTGTCTCTGCAGTTATCCTACTCTATCAATCTAGCGGTGCTGCACGAAACAAGATATGACACACGCAAAAATTATATCTATGAACTGTTTAGGGACAGATCCCTTCGTGGTCAGTCCCTACAAATTAGCTTTTATTTTAGCTAATACGCGTTTACGGATGTCATCAATCTTGCCATGGATAGTTGCACCACTTGCAGTCTTATGGCCCCCGCCTCCGAAGAAACGGGCGATCTTATTCACATCCGCTTTACCCTGCGAGCGCAGATTTATCCTGATTTCATTCCTTACGCCTAAATTCTCCTTAAATAGAACTACGACTTCGGCGCCTTTTATGGCCCTGCCAAAAGTAAGGATATGTTCGCTCAGGTCAAAGGATAACCTTTTATTCCTTAACATATTATGTTTGATCTGGAACCAGATTACCTTGCCGTTGGCCTCACGCCTCACAGCCGGTAAAATTCTGGCGAGGAGCTTCATATCCTGGAATGGTATGTTCTCGTATACGCTCTTATAAATACGCGGTATATCCAGATTAAATTTCAGAAGTTCTGAGACTGCTTTATGCGTAAAAGAGGTTGTATTGGTATAGCGGAATGATCCCGTATCCGTAAGTATCCCCGTATACAGAAGGATAGCAGTATCCCTGTCTATCGGAAGACTCAGGGCCTTATGAAGTTTATAAACCATCTCCGAACATGACGAGGCATGCGGCTCTACCCAGTTGACATCACCGAACCTAGTATTACTGATATGGTGATCTATATTTATGGTGGGTCTTTTCTCTGCATTTAAGCGGTATACTTCCCCGGTACGGCCTAAGTCAGAACAGTCCAGAGTCACGAAACAATCAAACTTTATTTCTTTCAGATTGTCCTTGTATTTTATAATCTTATCCGCGTTAGGCAGGAATTCATAACTGTACGGCAAGACATCCTCGTTCACAACCGTGGCTTTCTTACCTAATTTCTTAAGGATGCCGTAAAAAGCTAATTCCGAACCCAGGGCATCCCCTTCGGTATTGGTATGGGTGGTGACCAGAAAACTTTTATTTTCTCTTAGGCTTGCGACTATTTTTTTTAGGCTCACGCCGGGCTACCTTTCTTTTTTTCGCGTCTTTTTCCGCAAAGGGAATAACGGGCTCAGTTAACTCCTTGACCTCATCCAGGGCCTCCTGTATCCTTATGGAATACTCAATAGACCTATCCTCTTTGAAACTGATCTCAGGGACAAACCGCAGCCTTATCCTTTGGGCGATTAACCTGCGTATAAACCCTAATGCCGAATCCAATGCCTCCTTTGTCTTTTTATGCTCTTCCTCTTTACCCAGGACACTGAAGAAAACTTTCGCGTATCTTAGATCCGGGGTTATTTCAACCCGCGTAACCGTAATAAATCCCAGCCTCGGGTCTTTTAATTCAAATTGAATAATATTACCGATTTCCCTCTTTAAAGCTTCGCCGACCTTATCGTATCTTGGCATCTAAATCAGCTCCATTTCATAGTTTATTAAATTTATTGTTTTAAATTCCTCCACGAAATTTACTACGTTTGACAAAATGGCGTTTATCCTCCTTACGTCTTTCTCTACACCAACCACTGCAAGCGTCGCCTTCTGCCACTTATCTTCATCACCTATCTGGGTGACCGCCACATTAAAGTTGTTACGCATCCTCGCCTTGATACTATGCAGCACCATCCTTTTATGTTTTAAGGAATTGCTATCTGGTATAAATAGCGTCAACCTCAGGATACCGACGGTCATATAAGCCTTAAAGATACCCTTTTAATTAATGCCAGCTCTTCTTTCTTAGTCTTAACCAACCCGTTCAGCTTTGCGTTCAACACGCGGCGAAAGATCTTCTGATAATGCGGCCCAGGCGTCAAGCCTAATTTATGCAGATCCTCGCCCGTTATATGTAGGCGCGTACCGTTGTAAACCCCGAAAAAGTCATCTATATTTTTTCTTAATCTTTTATCTTTCGATTTTGCCCTGATTAAAATAATGACTTCGTAACTCAACGGCTCAAGAAACCTGTATATTTCGGATGGCCTTGCCGCATCACTGTTTAATTTCCGGATAATCTTTTTCCCGGATTTCTTGTAAATTTCCATCCTCTTCTCTTCTCCCTTGCGCAAGGCGAACTTCTTGCTGACCGATTTAATATTGTCTATACCCAGCTGGCCGAGGAGCCCTGTGAAATAGATGAGCCAGGTATCCAGTTTGCGGCGTTTGGGATATTTCTTCTGAAACCATTTTATCTGATTTTCTGATGACTTCAGTAATGCCAGGGTATTCTTTGATAACCGTAAACCATGATTTACAAAACTGAGCCCGATTAATTTCTCGATACGGCCAAGCGGCTTTAACGGATGCCCTTCTTTTAATATCATCACTAATTCATCGCGCAGCCTGTGCGGTTGGACTCTTTCCAGCATCTTCGATGCGCTTGCTTCTTTCAAAAGCCCAAGCGTAACCGGATCAATCTTAAAATTATATCTTTGCTCAAATCTTATCGCTCTTAATATGCGCGTCGGGTCATCAATAAAACTTAAGGCATGCAATACGCGTATCTTTTTACCGATAAGATCCTGCCTGCCCCCAAAGCAGTCTATTAACCTTCCGAAATCGCGGCGGTTTATACTTATAGCCATGGCGTTTATGGTAAAATCACGCCTTAAGAGGTCGTCTTTTAACGTGCCGCGCTCCACTTCAGGAAGATGTGCGGGTTCAGGATAATGTTCCCGGCGTGCGGTTGCTATATCTATTTTCAGGCCTTTTTCGGAAATAATTGTCGCGGTGCCGAACCTCCTGTGTCTGATCAATTCCGCACCAAGTTTAGAACAGAGGAGTTCCGCAAACCTGATTCCGTCTCTCTCGGCTACAATATCCAGGTCCAAGTTTTTAACACCCAGGATTAAATCCCGCACGAATCCGCCTACCAGATAAGCCGATATATTATTAGAAGAAGCCAGTTTACCGGCCAGCGATATTAAATCCTGCATTTCCTGTGGTAATCTTTCTAAATATTTTTTCATCTTATATATCTCCAAACTCCTGACTCCTGACTAAACTAGGGCCTCGGATGGAACATCTTATGTATCGCCTTAAGCCGCTCCTTGCTTATATGAGTGTATATCTGCGTAGTGGAAATATTAGCATGCCCCAGCATCTCCTGGACTGAACGCAGGTCAGCCCCCCTTTCCAAAAGATGCGTGGCGAATGAATGCCTTAAAATATGCGGCCTTATCGGCTTCTTGATCCTGGCCTCTTTGGCATACCTTTTTATTATCTTCCACAGGGACTGCCGGGATATCTTCTTCCCGAACCTGTTTAGAAACAAGAATTCGCTCTCTTTATTTTTTAACTGGCGCGACCGGCTGACGGCAAGGTATCTTTTTATGCTGTTTATCGCCTTCACGCCCAACGGTATGACTCTCTCTTTATTGCCCTTACCGATACAACGCAAGAAACCCACGTCTAAATTGACATTATCTATTTTTAAATTCGAGGCCTCTGACACCCGCATGCCTGTGGCATAAAGGGTCTCAAGGATCGCCTTGTCTCTAATGCCCTGCATATCCCTGATGTTGGGCTTACTGAGCAGCACATTTACCTCATTCACAGAAAGGGTTTCGGGTATCTTTTTCCATAATTTAGGGGAATCCACCAGGTTGCTGGGGTCACTCTTTAAAATCCTCTCCCTCAACAAAAACCTGTAAAATGATTTTATCGCTGCTAATCTACGGGCGACGGAGTTCGAGGCAAGCCCTTTGTCTTTCTGCGAGAGCATAAATTCGGTTATGTCATCCCTCTTGGTCAAGGAAAAGCTATCTATATGCGCATTCTTAAGGAAGCTTATATATGCATTGATATCCTCCCGATAAGAAATAATAGTGTTGCGCGATAACCCGCGCTCAACCGACAAGTAATTTAAGAAGACATCGACTAATTCATCCATTTTTCAATTAAAGAAACGGATTGTTCTTCCTTTCTTCTCCTATGGTAGAAGAAGGCCCGTGCCCTGGGTAAACAAGTATATCATCGCTTAATTTTAATAGCCTCTCTTTTATGGACTTTATCAGCAGGCTTTCGCTTGCGCCCGTGAAATCAGTCCTGCCGACACCGTGATAAAATAAAGAATCTCCGGTAAATAAAACCTTATCTTCTGGTTTTTTCATAAGCAAGGCTATCCCCCCCGGGGTATGCCCCGGGACATGGATTACCTCTAATCGAATCTGGCCTGAATCAATAATATCTTTGTCCTCTAATGTTTTTATATCTGATTTAACGGAAAAAGGGGACGCCAGGGATGCGGATAAATTAAGCGCTGGGTTTTCCAGTAAAGCCGAATCCTCCTGGTGTATATATACGGGTACGCCAAATTTATCATCGCATCCTATATGGTCGATATGTCCATGGGTATTAATAATAAGCGTGGGCTTTAGAGAATACTTCTTTAAAGCCCTGTCTATTTTCTCTTTTTCGTACCCCGGGTCTATAATTACCGCCCCTTCTCCCGGCGAAGAGGCGACGATGTAGCAATTGACCTGCATGGGACCTAGGCAGAGAGTCTCTAAAATCATACCAGATAATCCTTTATTTTATTATAAGAGAATTCCCGCAGTACGCCCCGGCGGATACGTTCTGCTTTTAAACGGTTTCTCGATGCGTCGTTTCCATACGTGTCTTCCGAGATATCCTTAACTAAATCTTTCAGCTGGTTAATATAAGCATCCAGTTTCTTCTGCTGCGCTTCCTGTAGATTCTGCCTTAATTGCTCTAAATTCTTCATGGCTTCATTCCCGCAGTATACCTGCTTCTTCTGGCTGGCGCGCGCTGACAAAGCATTTATGAGTTCATCATGCCAACTCTGCCAGTACAAGAAATTATGGCGATAAATCTCCTCCTTAGTCATCTGGGGAGGCTTATACTCCTCAGGTGCAAGAACCATCTCTTCTGCGGGCAGGTCTTCCTTTTTCTGTTTACGCGTAAACTTACGCACAAAGGCATCACAACCTATCAAAATGATTATTAAAAATACGGCCAGCGTACACCGTATAGCGTATAGCGCATAGAATCTCATTTAATCATCTCCTTTTCCCGCTAATCAGAATTTATTAAACGGGAGAATTCCTTTTCGCTAACAATCTTTCTTCCCAGCCTCCTGGCCTTATCGTATTTTGAGCCGGGGTTATCCCCCACCACTACGAAATCAGTATTTTTGCTTACGCTTGAAGAGGCATTGCCGCCAGATTTGCGCACCAGATTTTCGGCTTCGCTCCTGGTAAAACCTTTAAGATCCCCGGTAAAAACAACTGTCTTTCCGGTCAAGGGAGTTTTCTTTACCGGCGTTAATTCTTCCTGTAAGTTCAAGCCTGCTTCTTTTAATTTTCCAATAAGACTGCGAGTACTCTTCTGTCTGAAGAAATCAACAATAGACTCTGCCATAACTGAACCTATTTCATATATGGCGTCAAAATCTTCTTGTTTTGCCTTTACCAGAGCATTCATGGTCCTGAAGCTATGCGCTAATACATATGCCGCTTTCTCTCCTACATGCCTGATGCCCAGGCCGTATATCAGACGGGATAAAGGCTGTTTTCTACTCTTCCTTATTGCTTCCAGAAGATTTTGCGCCTTTTTGTCTTTGAATAACTCCAACTTTAACAGCCTCTCCTTATTAAGGTAATAAATATCCGCGAAGTCTTTAAGCCAGCCATTACTGACCAGCTGCTGTATAACTGCCTCGCCCATTCCTTCGATATCCATCGCCTGCCTTGAAGCAAAATGAACAAGGCCGCGTTCTATCTGCGCAGGACAACAAGGGTTAATGCAGCGGTAAGCCACGTCCTCTTCCTTTTCCTTCACAACCTTACCTTTACATACCGGACAGGTTTCGGGGATTACAAAAGCGCGCCCGCCTTTACTCTGCACAACCTTAACTATCTTTGGTATCACCTCTCCTGCTCGCTCGATCAATACGCGGTCACCTTTTTTAACATTCAGGCGCCTGATCTCATCAAAATTATGCAGTGTCGCATGCTTAATCGTTACTCCCGCGCATTCAACTGGTTTAAGCTTGGCCACAGGCGTAATCACTCCTGTCCTGCCCACCTGCACCTTGATCTCCATAACTTCGGTGGTTGCCTGGCGCGCAGGAAATTTATACGCCACTGCCCAGCGGGGGCTCTTCATGGTAAATCCTAATTTCTTCTGCAGTGACAGACCGTTTACTTTGATCACTATACCGTCTATATCGTAGGTTAATTTATCTCTTTTATCCTGCCAGGCTTTACAATAATCAATCACTTCTTCTAAATTATTGCAAAGTTTGGAATGCGGATTAATGCGCATCCCCCATTCCTTCAGCCGGCTCAAGAATTCCCATTGGGTTAAAATTTCCTGGCCTTTATGTGCCCCTAAGGAGTGGGCAAAAAAATTAAGCCTCCTCCTTGCCACTACTCCTCTGTCCAAAAGTTTTAAAGAACCGCTGGTAGCGTTTCGCGGATTAGCGAACAACAATTCTCCATTATATTCTCTTTCTTTATTTAAGGCATCGAAATCAGCATGCTCCATATATACCTCTCCGCGTATCTCAATAGAATCCGGAATATTTTTACCTAATAAAACTAAAGGTATAGCGCGGATAGTCTTTATGTTCTGCGTGATATCCTCTCCTGTTTCCCCGTCACCGCGCGTGGCGCCCATAGATATAATCCTTTTCTTATAAGCGATGTTTGCGCTTACTCCGTCAATTTTAAGCTCTACCACGTATTCAAGCTTTTCCCCCGAGAGTAGCCCTTTATGCACGCGCCCATCCCAATCCCGCAATTCATCGTAGGAATAGGTATTATCGAGAGAAAACATCTTCTCCTTATGCTTTACGGTCTTAAACCCGTCAAGGATCCCGCCGCTTATTCTTACCGTGGGAGAATCGCCTGTCTTGAATTGGGGATATTCCTCCTCCAGTTTTTTAAGGTGTTTCATTAAATCATCATACTCTTTATCAGAAACCTCGGGCTGTGAAAGGGCATAGTATAAATAGTCATGCTTCCTGATATCGGCCCTTAATTTCTCTATTTTATTCTTTATTTCGGTATACATATCGCTACCTGCCTGCGAGAAGCCTTTCACCCAGCACTCCCGGGAGTCCTTCGGAAATAATCTTGTTTCTTGCTCCCTGGATATCATAGCTTATCCTTTTAATCCGGATGTTATTCTTATCAGTATCGTATATGCAATAAGCTGCCCTCGGGTCGCCGTCGCGAGGCTGGCCTATGCTGCCTGCGTTTATAATATACCGGCTTCCTTTTTTGATATCAATATTGCCGTCCTCATGATAACACATACCTTCTTCTGATTCAACAAAGGCCCCCGGCACATGTGTATGCCCCACAAAACAAATCTCTGTTTCTAATAATTCTAAGGTTTTAGAAGCAATATAAGCATCGGTCATATAGTTAAAATCGCCCGGTTGGTCTAATGTCCCGTGCGCCAGAGTCAAATGCTCATTTTTATACACGAGCGGCAACCCTTCAAGGAAACGTCTTCCCTGTTCATTCAGATTACTTCTTGTCCATAAGGCTGCTTCTCTGGCGAAGGGATTAAAATGACCCGTGGAAAGTAACCCCACGCTTGCCCAGTCGTGGTTGCCGGCAATAGTAACTGCCGCAAGCGCCAGGACCTTTTGAATACATTCATTAGGATTTGCGGCATACCCTACCAGATCGCCTATGCACAGGTATTCGTCTATATCTTCTCTCCTGTAAGCTTCAATAACCGCATCCAGGGCTTCTAAATTGGAATGGATATCCGAAAAGATCCCGTAACGCATTTAAAATTCAACTCCAAATTCTTTGAATTCGCCCGTAGCCGCAAGCCACTGGATATCAATATCCCGGATGTATCCGGAGAAAGAGTGGTTGACCTGCTCTAGAAAATCTTTTAAAGTTTCTTCTTCGGCTTCCGCCGTTATTTCAACTCTTCCGTCGCACAGGTTCTTTACCCACCCCTTAATCCCTATGTCGCGGGCGATCTCTTCTGCGGTAAAACGAAAGCCCACTCCCTGAACTCTGCCGCTATAATACACGTGGATCTTTTTTTTCATAAATATTGAATATCCCCTGCTGCTTTATCTTAACAAAGTTGTTCCTGATATATGACATCAATTGAGGAAAATCGTTCAGTACGTAGTGATTATAATCCGGCTTATCTTCGATTATTATTACCTTGACCATATTCTTATTTAAATCATCCACTACCCTCTTGTCCAGGGCCTGATCGTATATTACATGGTAGGTTAGTCCCTTATGGAACCAGAGGATTGGCTGTGGAGAAGGCGTACCGAGAATGGCGTAAAGAAACGTAAAATTCGGAAAGACGAAAAAATTATTATTTTTTGTTTTGAGGTATTTAAAAATACTGACAATATCATCCTCTTTGACATCTGCGCCTCCGACCATGGTGGGCAAGGCCCATTTTAACGCCCTTAGTTTATCTAGCGCCAAGTAACCCGGAAACTTAGAATCAGAGAGCTGATGCACCTTGCGGTTCAATGAGACATCTATCCCAAGCATGGATACATAGGCTACCAACAGTGATAGCGCCGCAACCGGGATTATTTTGCAGTATGCAAACCTGATTTCTAATGGACTTGATTTGTATAGATACAGTAATAAAGCTGCTCCGACCGCCAGGATAATGCCGATAAAAGGTATTCCATTTTCAGCCTGATTCATCGTGGTGTGTATGAATAGGTATTGAAAAAGAAGCACGTATAGGCAAAGTATAGAAGCGAGCAATTCCCTCCTTGCGGGGTACCCGGCTCTTTTATGATTGCGGATAGAAACAGAAAGCGCAAAGGCTGCCGTTATAAAAACAGAGGCAAAGATAATCCTGATCCCGGACGATAACAAATAAAGGTGCGCATATTTGGAGCTGCCGCCAAGGAATGTTCTCAAAAAATCAGCTTTTGCTTCCAGGATGCGATCGATACCCAGCAATGAAGGTATGTAAATAAAATATTGCAGGAATATCTTTAAATCAGATTTTATCCAGAGCCAGAGAATAAATATTAAAAGGCTTACGATAAATCCGCTTAAAAATATGCACCAGCTATAGAGAAACGATTTTGAATCGGGTCTACGCGAAGCGGCGAGCAGTAAAAAATACAGAGGCAGAATATAAAGTCCGGCGTTTTGCTTGCATAAAATCGACAACAATGCAAAAGAGCCGGATACCGATAAAAGTAAACCATTGGCCACTGGATATTTTTTCCGGGAAAGCTGGCTAAATAAAAGAATGGCTATAGCTAAAAATGAGAAGAAAAATGATGCCTGATCCACCCATAGGGTTCCAAAAGGAGGAGAGAACCATACTGCCGTCAGGATTCCGCCCGCGTATGATAAAAGCCTGTGGGAGGGAAAAAGCATCCTGATTATGCATATGCTGCAGATTGCGGATAGGGCATTAATAGACGCGGATGTAAATATGTAAGAGAAATAACTGACACCCATGACCTTAAAAAATGCCGCCTGAATCCAGAAGGCCACCGGACCGACAGGCATTATAAAGTCTTTATAAGGTATCTGGCCGGAGAGTATCCTGTATCCGCCATCAAAGACTATGGACTGGTCAAAAGCAAAGAACCCTCTCTCTCCTGCCTTGAAAGTTAAAAAGAACGCGAATATAGAAAGAGCCAGAAATATAAGGCAGGGCAATATCCTATTCCGGGAATCTATTAAAATACTTCCCATGATTGAAAGCAGCTTGCGCTTATTCGCTTAGGAATTTATTTTATAAATCGGGGCGAGTGGACTTGAACCACCGACCTCAGCGTCCCGAACGCTGCGCTCTAGCCAAACTGAGCCACGCCCCGTTTTTCTGTCTTTTACTGTCGGAAAAGCGTACTGCCCTCTCTTAACTTCTCTAGCAGTATTAGTTCCCGCGATCTTTTACTGTCGGAAAAGCGTACTGCCCTCTCTTAACTTCTCTAGCAGTACTTCATTTTTCTGTCTTTTGCTTATCGGAAAAATGATACCGCTTCTCTTTGATTCTTTAGCGGTACTACAATCCTTTATAATTACTGTCTGAAAAACGGCACTGCCTGCGATTTACTGCTGTAGCAGTGCTTCATTTTAAATCTAGTTAGTTGCGGGAAAATGATACTTCCCCTTTTCAATTCTATAGTAGTATATAGTTTATGTATTTAGTATAACAAAAATTAATGGAATTGGCAATAATTACAAGTTAACATAATGTTGGCGGGTGATTTTGTTCAGGCGTCAACTCCGGATTTCTTGGCGAGGATATCGAATTCAATATTGACCGTATCTGACGGGCCCTTGAACCCCAGGGTAGTATTCTTAAGGGTGTGCGGAATTACGTAAATAGCGAAAGTGCTTGCTTTTTTATCCATGACGGTCAGGCTGATACCGTCTACAGCAACAGAACCTTTGGGCAAAATATAGCGCATGGATTTCACAGGTACGGCTATTTCAAAACAGAGATTACCGTTAACATATCTTCTCCGCCGTATTACTCCGGTTAAATCGATATGGCCCGTGACAAAATGGCCGGAGAGCCTCTCTCCTATCTTTAAAGCGCGTTCCAGATTAACCTTCCCTTTTATCTTAAGATTCCCCAGGTTAGTAGCCTTAAGGGTCTCGGGCATAACCTCAAAGCTCACACTATCTTCTGCTTTTTCTACCACGGTAAGGCAGGTACCGTTTACGGAAACGCTGTCGCCTTTCTTGGTATCCTGAGGTATTATTCTTGCATGTATCATCAATAAAGTAAGATTACCCCGCCTGGATATCTTTATTACTTCTCCTAATTCCTCTATTATTCCGCTGAACATAAGTGAGTGCACAATTTATGGAACGCCCCGCTACTCTAACTTAGGGTAACGGCGGGGTCCCGCCCTATATTACATGATTAGCGGGAAGTGAACATAAATTGTCTGCACGAACTTATACCTGACGCCTTGCTTTGTGGAACATAGCGTCAGGTATTAATTCGCAGACGCTCGGAGACAGTAAAATTATGGACGCTATAACTTATTGCGCTACTTCGTAGCTCCATAAGTTATCTGCTCATTAAACATGCCCTTCTATCAGAAAGTCTTCGCCCATTCTCCTGAATCCGACTTCCTTTAATTTAAACGCTTTATCTATGCGCGCAACACCCTTGCCCATAACCGAGCTGATCGCATCTTTTCCTCCTATGATTTTAGGACTGACAAAAAACAATACTTTATCCACGAGCCCTTCATCAAAGAGGCCTCCAATCAATGTCCCCCCGCCTTCAACAAGGATGCTGGTTATCTCAAGCTGCGCCAGCTTTTTCATCATATCTCTCAGATTTATCTGGCCTGATCTCTCCTTTACTTCCAATATCCTGGCCTTAGTGGATAATACATTCCTATTCGCCGTCTCCTGCCCTGTTTTCACCGGTAAGGTAACGATTATTACGGAGCTATTACGGGAAAAGATACTGGTTTCTTCCGGAGTGCTCAACTGGCTGTCCACTATGATCTTAATAGGTTGTCTCCTGGAAAACCAGGCATCAAGCTTTGGATTATCTCTTAATACCGTATTCACGCCAACCATGATCGCATCATAATGTACGCGCATCCGGTGTGCATAAAGGCGCGACACATCAGAAGTTATCCATTTCGAATTCCCGGTACGGGTTGCGATCTTCCCGTCCAGAGACTGCCCCACTTTAACCGTAACAAAAGGCATCTTGCGGGTAATATACTTAATAAAAGCTTCATTCAGTTTCTTTAATTTATCTGCAAGGAATCCCGTTTCGACCTTTATCTTCTGCGCCTTGAGTATCTTTATACCTTTACCGTTGTTGACGGGATTTGGATCAAGCATCCCCACAAAGACCCTTTTAATACCGCTCTTAATTATCTTATCTACGCATGGCGGAGTCCTCCCGAAATGCGCACATGGCTCAAGGGTCACGTAAAGATCTGCTCCTCTGGTTTGAAGCCCTGCGTCATCCAGGGCTAAAGATTCTGCATGAGGAAACCCAGCTTTATCGTGATAGCCACGGCCTATTATCCGGCCGTTCTTTACTACCACCGACCCGACGATAGGATTAGGGGAAGTCTTGTCTTTCCCTTTCAAAGCCAGCCTCAGGGCTAAATTCATAAAATATTCGTGGCCTCTAGGCATATATTTAAATCCTGTTTTGAGCTGCTTTCAACTTAACCACCAATTCATATGGAATTTTGACCGATCCTACCTTTACTTCTGGTTTAGCATTACCGTGGCAATCCGAACCTCCGGTAACCAATAAATCATATTTTTTTGCTAAATTAAGATAGAAATTTATCATTGTACGGGTATATTCCGGATAATAAACTTCCAGACCCATGAGACCATAACCAACCAGTTCCGGTATCAACTCATCGCTATCAAGGGTATGCGGGTGAGCCAACACGGGTATCCCTCCTGCCCCCTTGATCAAGCCTATCGCTTCTATCGGTGGGAGCCTGAAACCGCAGACATATGCGGGACACTTATCGCCGATGTATTTACGGAAGGCCTCTGCCGTAGAGCCAATAAGGCCTTCATTGACCATCGCCCTGGCAACATGGAGCCTGCCCACTGTGCCGTCTCCTGCAACATCAAACACGGAATCCGCATTGAAACGCAAGCCCATATCCTTAAGCCTGTCCGTTATCCTGTAGATACGCTCAATACGATTTTCTTTCAGAATATCTAACATGTCTAACAGGTTAGTATTTTTATAATCAATCAGGTATCCCAAAAGATGCACCTCTTTCCCGTCATGTTCTACGGTAAGTTCTATGCCTGACAAGACTTCGATACCTTTTTCACCGGCCGCCTTTATCGCCGGCTCTACTCCGCAAACTGTGTCATGGTCGGTAACCGCGATTGCCGCTAGAGCGCTATTTGAGCTCTCATTAACAAGTTCATCAGGAGCGTATGTCCCGTCCGAAAAGATAGTATGCAAATGCAGATCGGCAAATTTCATTTTTCCTTTTTTAATTTTATTTTGTCAAGGATGCCATTGACGAACTTACTTGCCTCCAGGCTTGAATATTTCTTAGCCAATTCTACCGCTTCATTAATCGATACCTTAAACGGTATATCATCGCGGAAGACAAGCTCGAAGCACCCCATACGCAAGATATTCCTATCCACTACCGCCATACGCTTAAGCTGCCAGTTGGTCGCATATCGAGCAATATTTTCATCGATGGCGTCCTTGTTTTCGATTACACCCTTGACTAACTCGCGGGTAAAATCCCTTATCTCATCGCTTGTATCATCTTCCCTGCGTGCCTGCCAAAAATTATTCAATGATTCATTATAATTGTCGTGCGTGATATCTGTCTGGTAAAGCACCTGCAGGGCGAATTCACGTGCTAAAGTACGTTTACGCATAAATGAGCAGACGGCTTACAGAGCATAGACTTACGTTTCAAGCGATGTAAATCGTAGACCGCAAGGCCGTCTGCGAGTTTATCCCGACGAATGCGTAAAAGTTTTATTTAAAATTTTTACGCGGCATATGAGTCGGGATTAGGTTATTATTTTATCTGTGTTAACAGGTTTACCATTTCAATGGCAGATAAAGCAGCATCCCTGCCCTTATTGCCCTCTTTTGTGCCCGCACGCTCTACTGCCTGCTCAATGGTATCGGCGGTAATAATGCCGAAAATCACGGGCAGTCCGGTATCCAATGAAACCTTAGCGATACCCTTGGTTACTTCCGAGGCGATATAATCGAAATGCGGCGTTGAGCCCCGGATAACCGTACCCAGACAAATCAGGGCATCATATGACTTTGACTTAGCTAATTTCTGCGCAATCAAAGGAACTTCAAACGCCCCCGGGACCCATGTAACTGTCAGCTCATCGTTATCTGCCCCGTGCCTGACCAGCGTATTAAGACACCCGCTGACCAGTTCCTTGGTAATAAAATCATTGAAACGAGAAGCTATAACTGCGAATTTCCTGCCTTTGGCAATTAAATTGCCCTCCCTTGTTTTTACCATCTTTCCCTCCTTAAATGAGCACATAACTTACGAGCACGTCCCGCTATTCTCATTTGAGATAACGGCGGGATCCCGCCCGATATTGCATGATGAGCGGGAAGTGCGAGTAAGTTATTGTGCTAGCTTCTTCACTTTGTTCAGAACCGTCCACGATTCCTTAAGTAAAGCGAAGGACGATTTATGCCCCACCTTATTAAGAACTATAAAAGAGCCCAATGAACGCACAACTTAGCGAGCCCCCGCTCGGCTATTTAAAGCAAATGCAAGGTCCCGCCCGATAATCACATGATTAGCGGGAAGCAAAGCTAAGTTGTATGCGCGAATTTACATCCTACCTTATTAAAAGCCATAAAAGGATGTTAGGTTCAATCTATATCCAGATTATGACCAAGCTTCTCCTTCTTGGTCTTAAGATAATTATAATTTTCCGGGTTAGGAGCGATCTCAAGAGGAAATCTCTCAACCACCACAAGGCCATAGCCTTCCAAGCCTACAATCTTGCGGGGATTGTTCGTAAGAAGCCTGATATTCTTAAGTCCCAGGTCCGCGAGAACCTGAGCCCCTATTCCGTAATCTCTGAGGTCTGCCTTATGCCCCAATGCTTCATTTGC
Source organism: Candidatus Omnitrophota bacterium (assembly GCA_043823435.1). Lineage (GTDB taxonomy): Bacteria > Omnitrophota > Gorgyraeia > Gygaellales > Profunditerraquicolaceae > UBA1562. The sequence continues at coordinate 38,804 of JBDRAV010000003.1, forward strand.
CTCCACAGTATCAAGACCCTTATCCTGCAAATTATAGGCCTTTATCTTCTCCGCAAGGCCTATGCCACGGCCCTCCTGGCTCATATAAAGAATAACTCCTTTTTTTTGACGGCCGATGATCTCCATTGCCTTATCAAGCTGCTTGCCGCAATCACAACGCAAGGACCCGAATACATCTCCGGTAAGGCATTCGGAATGCACCCGAACAAGGGTTGCAGAATTATCAAGTTTACCCATAGTAAGCGCAATATGAAAATGCTTGTGGATCAGGTCCCTGTATAGTATCAATTCGTAAGTTCCGTATTCCGTAGGAAGTATAGTCCGGGAAACCCGTTCGATCAGTTTTTCAGAACGCCTTCGGTATTGGATAAGATCAGCTATTGAACAGATCTTAAGGCGGTGCTCCTTGGAAAATTCCAACAACTGCGGGAGCCTTGCCATCGCGCCGTTATCATTCATAATTTCACAGATTACTGCTGCAGGATAAAGACTGGCCATCTTCATAAGATCTACGGATGCCTCGGTATGGCCTGCCCTTACCAGAACTCCTCCTTTAAGCGCCCTCAGAGGAAAGATATGACCGGGCCTGACCAAATCTACCGGTTGAGAAGCGGGATTTACTAAGACCTCTATTGTACGCGAACGGTCATAAGCAGAAATACCTGTAGTAATGCCTTTGGCTGCATCCGCCGAAATCATCCATGCGGTAGAAAAAAGGTCTTTTCTATTATATATATCTTTGCTTTCCAGCATCGGTTGCAAAGCTAACTCCTGTAATCTTTCATCTTCCATGGGCACACAGATCAGCCCGCGACCATGCTTTGCCATGAAGTTTATATCATCCGGCCTGGCAAAAGATGCAGCCATAACCAGATCCCCTTCATTCTCGCGGTCCTCATCATCCACGACAATAACCATCTTGCCGGCCTTTAAATCTTCCAGTATTTCAGGTATATTATTAAGCATAAGTGAAGACATAATTTATGGAGCGCCCCGCTACTACATTTTGAGATAACGGCGGGGTCCCGCACCATATTACATGATTATCGGGAAACGAACATAAATTATTTGTCTGAACTTATACCTTGCGTTTTACCTTGTAAAACGCAAGGTATTAATTCGCAGGCGCTGATAGACAGTAAAATAATAAACGCTATAACTTATGCCGCTACTTCGTAGCTCCATAAGTTATCCGCTCATTAAAAAAAATAAACCCGAAGATAATCTTCGGGCGATAGAAAAACTTATTAATCCTCTCCTATCTGGACTATCCACCCAATTCAATTTGATGAATCGGTGTCCGCTGCTGCGGCACCCGATCCTATCTGATGAATCGGTGTCCGCTGCTGCGGAACCATCGGCCCCGGAATGTCACCGGGTCTGCCCCATTTTGTGGGGCTCGCGGGCTCTACCGCCGGTAAGGAATTCCACCTTCCCCGAAGATTAATGTATTTATAAATTATAGCAAAAAAACTTACCTTGTCAATAGAATTAAAAGGATTTATAATAGGGTCTTATGGAACCCGTTATAAATAAAATACATGAATTTCTCTTAAAAAACAAGAAAACCATTGCCGTAGCAGAATCCTGCACGGGAGGTGTCTTATCAGGAATGCTCACCAAGACTCCGGGGAGTTCCGGGTATTTCATCCTGGGGATAGTGGCGTATAGCAACGCGGCAAAGGAGAAGATCCTAAAGATACCTCACCGGCTCATCGCGAAAAAAGGGGCGGTTTCCAGAGAAGTGGCCGAGGGCCTGGCTCATTCCATAAGAAAGCTTTCTGGAGCTGACTTCGGCATAGGCATAACCGGCATAGCAGGCCCTGCAGGCGGATCAAAAGAAAAGCCGGTAGGTACTGTATTTATTGCGGTAGAATCAAAAAATAGAAAAATCTGCCAGCAATTCAACTTCACCGGCACCCGCTCCGCCATACGCAAGAAATCTGCTTTAAAAACATTGGGATTGTTAAAAAACTAATGTAATTATTTAGCGGGTAGTAAGGCGTGTTTCGAGCAGCATGTAGTTTATGTGAGCGGCCAAGGCCCGCCCGCTATTTTATATATCAGTAAGAGCGAACAGAAACTTCAAGCGAGGATTTCCTCTGTGGGGAAAGCCGAGCGGTGCTGCGAGAAATACGCATTAACACCCGCTAAAATAAATATGAGAGCATTTATAGCGATTGAATTGCCGCAAGAAATCAAGGATTCATTAGAAAACCTGCAGGAAGAATTAAAAACAGCGCGCTCTGACGTCAAATGGGTGCGGCCCGAGAACATACATCTGACTATGAAATTCCTGGGCGAAATTAACGATAAACAGCTGGATAAAATCAATGATATCATCGATCAGGCTGTAGAAAAAAGAAATAGCTTCCGGATGCGTATTTCGTCTCTCGGGGCATTTCCAAAAATAGATTCTCCCCGCGTGATCTGGATAGGCATTGATACGGGCGATAAGGAAGTTAAAGAAATGGCTGCGGAGCTGGAAGAAAAGATAGCCGAAATCGGGATTTCCAAAGAAGAGAGGCAGTTTTCTTCGCATATAACTATCGGCAGGACAAGATCTCCTTTAAACCGGGAAAAGTTGGTTGTGTATATCAAGAATAAAGCTGATTTATGCGGGAAGAATTTAGAATTTTACGTCGGCATGATTACATTATTCAAAAGCACGCTCACCCCAAAGGGCCCGATCTACGAAGCCTTAAAAAGGGCTAATCTTAAAAATACCTGAAGAATAACATTCGTATAGAGGGCGGCGATAATATCATCGCCCATTATCCCGATACTACCGGATAAGTTCTGTACCCTGCGTGCCGGATAAGGCTTCAGGATATCTAAGATACGGAATAGAATAAAGGCCGAGATTACTAACTTTATATCGTAAGGTATAAATATAAGGCTTAACAGCATCCCGCAAACCTCATCTATCACTATCAAGGGAGAATCCTTTCTATCAAAGACCCTCTCTGCCCTGCCGCTTACCAGAAACCCCAGGATTATCAGGCCCAAAGTTAACAGCGCATATATAAAGTTATTCTCTTTGACGCTATAGAAGACGAAGAGAGCCGCAATGCTCGCAAATGTCCCGGGCATTAACGGAAGATAACCGACATAAAAGAAGGTGCTGATTGTCCTGATAATAAAATTCGGTATATTCATAAAAAGGAGGGCTAGAGCTTGGTGATTATTTTACGGTTCTCCCAAAGATAGTAGAGCCCAGAATAAAGGGTAAGCCCTACGGTAAAAAGCATAATAATATATATGCTATTGTGGGAGAAGCGCTCCCAGGCAGGATTCCAGGTAAAGAACGCCTTCATCACTTCTTTTAAAACAATAAACAACAATATATATAATATCGCCGCCATCTGGGATACCGTCTTATGCTTTCCCGCCTTTGCCGCCGATAATACCTTCCCCTTATTAAGCGCAAAGAGGCGTAGCGACGTAATCAGTATTTCACGCGACACGATAATTACGAACATCCAGGCGTCTATTAATTGCATCTGGACAAAAACAGTAAATGCCGCCAGTACCAGTATCTTATCCGCGATCGGGTCCATAAGCTTTCCGAAGTCGGTAACCATATTATTTTTATGCGCGATTCTGCCGTCAAAGAAATCCGATAAAGCGGCAAAGATAAAGATAACCAGGCTCAAAACCTTCGTCCAAAGAACCCAGATGCCGTTAAAAGGAAACGATATAAAGAATATAAATACAAAAGCAAGAATGATCCTTAATACCGTCAACCTGTTAGCGATATTCACCCTACCCTTCCTTTCATATTCAAACCCCAGCCCTTAGGAAGGACGGGGTTCATGACAATGCCTTTCCCACCAGGTCATATTCCAGGGTATCCGTGATTTCCGCTTTCACAAATCCTCCGGTCTTTAATACCCTGTCGGAGTCCACATAAACCATGCCGTCTACTTCAGGGGCATCGTACTGGCTACGCCCTAAATAATAGCCTTTCCCTTTCTCTTCTATTAAAACATCAATGACCTTACCCACGAAGCTCTCATTCACATCCCGGGATATCTCCTGTTGCCGCAGCATAAGGATATCAAAACGCTCTCTTTTTATCCGTTCAGGGACTTGATCCTTAAAATCATACGCCCTCGTACCGCCTTCCCGGGAATAGATAAATGCACCCAGCCTTTCAAACTTCACGTCTGCAATAAAATCCAGTAATTCCTTGAAATCATCGTCTGTCTCGGAAGGAAATCCTACTATTAACGAAGTACGTATTGCGACATTCGGGACCTTCCTCCTTATTTTGTCGATAACCCGCAAAATAGCGTTTTTGTCCACCTGCCTATTCATCATGCCCAGTATCCGGTTATTTATGTGCTGTAATGGCAGATCAATGTATTTGCAGATCTTAGGTTCGTTTTTAACCAAATCCAGCAATTCATCTGTGATCCGGGTAGGATATAAATATAAGAGCCTTATCCAGCCGATACCGGGACTCCTGCCGATTATTTTCTTTAAAAGCCCGGGCAATCCTCTGGTCCGTCCTAAATCCATGCCGTAACCGGTAATATCCTGTCCAACAATATTGATCTCCGACACCTTGTCTTTATTGAAACTCTCTATTTTACGTAGTATGGAACCTGCATCAAGGCTGGTTAGCCTTCCTTTGATTTTAGGAATAATGCAATAGCTGCAGTTATTTACGCAACCCTCGCATATCTTCAGGTATGCGTAATGCCGCGGGGTAAGCCGGAAATCAGCAAGGTTGTGGTTCAAAGAAACCTTCCCCACAAATGCGTCTACTTCCGGAAGCTCCTTATGCAATTCGTCTCTGTAACGCTGGCTTAGGCAACCATAAATGATTATCTTCTTAAGTTTGCCCTTTCTCTTTAAATCAATGAGTTCCAGTATGGTATCTATTGATTCTATCCTGGCATCTTCTATAAAAGCGCAGGTGTTCACTATCGCCGTATCTGCCTTATCCATCTCTACGATACGATGGCCCTTTGAAGCGAGCCTTCCGAGGATATTCTCGGAATCCACCAGGTTTCTCGGACACCCCAGGCTCAGAACCCCTATTTTATTCTTCCCTTTTACTCTCATCGCTTTATATTCAGGCCTTCCCTGGTAATCAATATATTCTTGACGGATTGTCCTTTTCTCCCGAGGCCGGATATGCGCTTTCCATTCACCTCTAATTCTACTGCTCCAGCATTACCCAGAGAAAGCTCTATTCTATCTTTCGCCTTCCAGCTTTCTGACCTACCCTTCTTCAGGATACTATGAAAAATAACCTTGCCGTCTGCTTTCACGTCTATAAAACAATTCTCCCTGGCGTGTATATCAAGGCTTATATTTTTTGCCGCGGGCAACCCTCCTGGCTTGGTTGTTGTAGCTTTGGCCTGATCCTTACGCGCAACAGCTGCAGGCGCCACAGACTTTTTGGATACACGGCCTGACCTGGAAGAAATAAACCGGCCCAAATTAAATAATCCGATAATAAATACGCCTATCAATACAAGCGGGATCACTATCTTTAGTTTTACGCGGATGGCTTTGAATGGAAAGGGGTTAAAGAAACGTATTTTAAATGCCGGACGTGATTCTTTCTTAAGTTCAGATACGTATTTAACGGTAGTCTTGTGTTCTTTATAATCCGAAGTAAAATCCCGCGGGTCAACGCCTAAGAATTGACAGTATATTCTCAGAAATCCTTTTATATAAACGGGGCTAAAATTTATAAGGCTATCATCTTCTATCGCTTTAAGTATATCCAGATGGATTTTGGTCTTCTTGTGCGCTTCCTCAAGGCTTAACCCCTTTTGTAAACGCAAATTCTTAAGTTTTGCTCCAGTTGATTCCGTCATTCTCCGCTCTCCTGCGGCATTATCTCATTTTCAAGCCATGCCTCTCTGTCAATCAGGATCCTGCGCGGCTTACTGCCTTCAAACGGACCGATAACGCCCTCCTGCTCCATCATGTCGATAATACGGGCGGCGCGCGTATAGCCTAGGCGCAGTCGTCTCTGCAATATCGATACCGATGCCTGCCCGCTCTCCATGATCACCTTAACCGCTTCATCGTAAAAATCGTCTTTTTCCCCGTTGACAAGAGTGGACTTCTGCTGTTCTTTTAATATCTCTTCATCGTAAAGCGGTTGCGCCTGAGACTTGATAAAATCCACTATTCCGTCAATCTCTTTGTCGTTAAGCAGGGACCCTTGGGCACGTATTAATTTCGACTCACCCGGACGCAAAAATAACATATCGCCTCTGCCTAAAAGTTTATCCGCTCCGTTCATATCCAATACTGTGCGCGAGTCCACTTTTGAAGCTACCTTAAAGGATATGCGCGCAGGAAAATTCGCCTTGATCACTCCTGTGATCACGTCCACCGAAGGCCTCTGCGTAGCCAGGATCAAATGTATGCCTACAGCGCGCGAAAGCTGCGCCAGGCGCGTAATCGCGCTCTCGATCTGGTCGCGCGCCACAGTCATCAGGTCAGCAAGCTCATCGATAATAACCACAATATAGGGAAGCTTTTCCTGCTTCTGGTTGTAGGCTTCGATATTCCTCACCCCCACTTTAGCCAAAAGCTGATAACGCTCCTCCATCTCATTTACCACCCAATTAAGGGCAACAGATGCCTTCTTGGCGTCAGTCACCACAGGGCATAAAAGATGCGCCAGCCCGTTAAAAGGCGCCAACTCCACCATCTTAGGGTCAACCATAAGAAATTTTAATTCGTTCGGGGTTGATTTGAAAAGCATGGATAAGATCAAACAGTTCATACACACGGTTTTACCTGAACCGGTTGTGCCTGCAATCAAAAGATGAGGCATATCCCCAAGATCATCCACCACGGGCTGTCCTGAAATATCCTTTCCCAGGGCAAGAGTCAATTTCGATTCTGATTTTTGAAATTCCGTAGATGCCAGGACCTCTTTTAAATAAACAAAACTGCTCTGCGTATTAGGGACCTCAACCCCTACCCTCCCCTTTCCCGGTATAGGCGCCACTATTCTCACCGACTGCGCCTTCATGGCCAGGGCGATATCGTCGCCTAAAACCACGATACGGTTCAGCTTAACTCCCGGAGCGGGCTCCAGTTCATAACGCGTGATTATAGGCCCCCGTTCGATATCGGTAACTTTAACTGAAATGCCAAAATCATCCAGGGTATCTTCGAGAATACGGGCATTAGCAGCAAGGTCATCCTTTATCTGCCTCGCTTCGAAGGGAGGAGGCGATTCTAATAAATCAAGGGAGGGTAAATGATAGTCGCCGATCTTTACCTCCTGAGGCTTCACATTAACCGCTTCCGCAGGCGCCTTAGTTTTTATTTTGATCTTAGGTTGAGACAATACCGCGGGTTTAACGGACACTGACTCAGCCATTTTCTGCTTTACTGTTGAGACCAAAGACCCATTGGGCTCTTTTTTCTCCGGGGATGCCGGCTTTATTAACACCCTTTTGGGTTTAAACTTAAAACTTAATACCGGTTTGAACACGAAATGGGCTTTATTTACAATATTCTGGAATAGTGATGAAATCAATATCTCGGTGACTAATGCGAGAGACAAAATAATAAAAGTAAAGAATATGATGAATCCGCCTAATCTGCTGAAATACGCGGTAATAAAATTAGAAACAACCGCCCCCAGGACCCCTGAATAATAAATCCTGATATGCTCATTCCTTAAATTGAACATACCGATAAGCGCCGCAATCGATAACAACAGTATCAACAAGCCCAGGACTCTGGGAATGTTTAAATAAGGAGTCTCTTGTCTAAAGAATTTTATTCCTAATAAAATAATGAATAAAGGGATCAGAAAAGCGGTGGGCCTTCCAAATAAAGATACGATTGCACCGCCAAGATATGCGCCAAATAAACCTAAAAGATTATGTTCCGGATTGGGAGGGTAGCCGAAAAACGGGATTTCGTACAGGTCAACCTTGATCAGACTGGCCAGAACCATCAGGCCTGCGGCTACAAAGATAATGCCGCGGAGTTCATTTAACCTTCGCTCTTTCACTTTTAATTATTTTTCCTCTGCCTGCTTTTTGCTTAAATTGATCCTGCCTAATTCATCTATCCCCGTGACCTTGACCTTTACCTCATCTCCTATCTTAACCGCATCTTCTACATTCTTTACGAAAGTGGCGGATAACTCAGAGACGTGCACCAGGCCTTCCTTGCCAGGGGCGATCTCGCAAAAAGCTCCGAACGGCATTATGCGCTTTACCTTGCCTATATATACGCGGCCGACCTCGATATCATCGGTTATCGCTTTTATCATATCGATCGCGGCTTTGGATTTTGAAGCTTCATTGGAAGCAATCAGTACGCTCCCGTCATCCTGGATATCAATGCTTGCGCCTGTCGTAGCGATGATCTTCTTTATATTCTTGCCTCCCGGGCCGATAAGCGCACCAATCTTCTCCGTGTTCACCTTGATGATCTCTATGCGCGGGGCCTGGGCGGACAACTCATGGCGCGGTTCTGCTATCGCCTCTTTCATTTTGCCCAGAATGAATGCCCTTGCCTCCTTTGACTGCAAAAGGCATCTGTTTAGCAAATCCAGGTCGATACCGTCTATCTTTAAGTCTAACTGTATCGCGGTGATGCCGGCCTTTGTCCCTGCAACCTTAAAATCCATATCCCCGAAGTGGTCCTCAAGGCCGGTGATATCGGTTAAAATAACCGCCTTTTTATCATCTTTTATAAGGCCTAAAGCGACCCCGCCTACCGCATCTTTTATAGGCACACCGGCATCCATTAATGACAGGGTTGCCGCGCATACCGTAGCCATGCTCGAAGAACCGTTAGACTCTAAAATCTCTGAGACTACCCTTATGGTATAAGGGAATTTCTCTTTAGAAGGCATAACCGCAAGGAGAGACTTTTCGGCTAAAGCGCCGTGTCCTATCTCGCGGCGGCCCGGGCCGCGCACAGGGCGGGTCTCGCCCACGCTAAAAGGAGGAAATGTGTAATGCAGCATAAATGTTTTATTCTTTTCTCCTTCTAATGCCTCAATAAGTTGTTCGTCTTCACCCGTTCCCAGGGTAGTAACGGCTAAACTTTGCGTCTGTCCGCGCGTAAAAAGGCTTGAGCCATGGGTGCGCGGCAATACAGGAACATCACAGGTAATATCGCGGATATCCTTGAAACCGCGTCCGTCTATACGCACATTCTCATTTAATATTTTATTGCGCACCTGCATCTTTTCTACCTCAACCAGGGCCGCTTTGATATCCTCGGCTAAATATCCGTCAGGAGTGAGTTTTAATTCCAGCTCTTTGGATAACAAATCTATTTCTTCCTCGCGCTCTTCCTTTTTGCTTAACTTGTAGACTTCCTTTAGTTTCTCCACCGATAATTCCTCTACTTTATCCCTTAAGGCAGATTCTATCTTTTTGCATTCAACGGTTGCTTTTGGCTTGCCGTATTTATGCGTGAACTCTTTCTGCAGTTGGAGTATGCCCTTGAGTTCATCGGAACAGAATTTAAGCGCCTCCATGACCGATTCCTCGGATACCTCTTTGGACTTAGCCTCGAGCATTACAATGCCCTTATTGTTAACAACCACAACTATATCCAGATCCGATTTCTCAAGCTGTTCATAGGTAGGGTTAATGACCATCTGGTTATCCACGCGCCCCACGCGGCAGCACGCCAAGGGCCCGTTAAAAGGGATATCGGATATTGACAGAGCCGCTGATGCGCCTATTACCGCAAAGATATCAGGGTCGTTTTCACCGTCGCTAGACAGGACGATAGCCATAACCTGGACGTCATTAAGGAACCCTTCAGGAAAAAGCGGGCGTATCGGCCGGTCAATAAGGCGCGCGGTCAAGATCTCGCTTTCAGAAGGCCTGCCCTCTCTCTTGAAAAAGCCGCCCGGTATCTTGCCTGCGGCATATGTCTTCTCCTGATACTCTACGGTTAGAGGAAAAAACCCCTGCCCCTCTTTGACTTCCCTGGACATGCAAGCAGTAGCCAGCACCACGGTGCCTCCGTACTGGACGACAACCGAGCCGTTAGCCTGTTTAGCCATCTTTCCGGTTTCAAGGATTAATTCGTTATTACCAAATTTATTTTTCATTAGATTATCCTGTATATTTATATTCCGTTATTAGGACCGATAAAAGACGGATTTATTTTCTCAAGTTAAGTTTTTCTATAACTTCTTCGTATTTCTTGACATCCCTGTCCTTGAGATAATTGAGGAGCCTGCGGCGCCTTCCTACCATTATAAGAAGCCCGCGGCGAGAATGGAAATCCTTCTTGTGATATTTAAAATGGCCCGAGAGGTTACTGATCCTTTCGGTCAATATCGCTACCTGGACTTCGGCTGAACCGGTATCCCTGGAATGAACCTTAAAGCTGTCGATAATCTCTTTCTTTTTCTCTTTAAGCAAAACCAACTCATTCACCTCCTTTTGTAAATTATTTTGAAATATTATAGCTCACTTTATCTTATAAGTCAATATAATATGGTATTAATTTTATTACTTTGATTTTAAGTTATCCCAGATAAAAATAATAAATTTCCCTAAAAGCCAGATCGCGAATATTATAAAAAGAAAGCCCGCTATGACCCTCAGGGACAAGCCCAGCACTATGATTAAGGGGAAAAGCAGTGCCCCGATACCCGCAAGGACTGCCACGGCTATAAGAAAAGTCAAACCTACCAGGAATGCCTTCATGGTCTCATGCCTCCTCTCTTATTTCATGTCAACGGTAATCTATTTAAAAGACCGCGGACGGACAAATCTGATTATAGGCGCAATAAGTACAGGCCATATATGCGGGAGTAGCCTTAAAATCTCTATCGCGGATACCCCGCGAAACCTTCTCTATCTTATCGTCCACTTTTCCCAATTCGTTTTCTTTTATCTGATGCGAACCGATTATCCCTGACTCCAAGAAATATAACTTCACGGCCTTAGGCATCTGGCCGAACACATTCTTATAGGCGAGGGCGTAAAGCGCAAGCTGCAAACTCTCTTTCGTACGTTTATCCGCTTCTTTCTGTACGCTGATCTGCGAAGTCTTGAAATCCATAATTACCGGACAGTCTTCCTCCATATCCACCCTGTCAAAACGGCCGGTGATTTTATTATCCCCCAGCATAAACGAGAATTCTTTTTCGATGTATAATGGCCTGGAATCCGCCTTTTCTTCATCATTAAAGAATTTAATCAATGCCTCCTGCCCGATGCGGGAACGCTCCTCCTGGTGCTTTTCGTCTAAAAAACCCTGCGGATCGAAGTTCTCTTTGAATGCGTTCAATAAATCCGCTGCCGTCATCTTTCTGCCGGCCATTTTAAATTGAAAATATTTAGTCACGGCTTCATGCATTGCCCGGCCGTAAATAACGGTATGGTGCTCCATAATAGGAACGCGCAGTATGTTTACATATTTATACTTTAACGGGCAGGTAAGATAGTCGTCTATGTGGTAATAGCTCAAAGAGATAAGCTTATCTTCGGGAATAGCGGAAGCCTTCTTCGGGGGAGACTCTTTTTTAGGGGCAAAACGCTCAATTGCCTCCAGGGCGCTGGATTTCTTTTTTCCCGGCTCTTTCTCCCCCTTTCCCTCTAGCGCTTCCAGGACAAACTGGCTTAAGCGCCTTAAGCGTCTTCCGCCGTAATCGGAAGCGCTGGTAAAATATAATTCTTCTTTAGCCCGCGTCATCCCCACATAAAATAACCTGCGCTCCTCCTGAATGTGGAAATCCCCGCCCGGCAATACCTCTTTGATCAAGGGATCGGGTAATTCGATCTGCTGCCGGCGGCGCGGCCAGGGAAAGCGGCCGTCCACTAAACTCACTAGAAATACCACCCTGAATTCAAGGCCCTTGGCTTTATGGATAGTGAGCACGTTCACCGCATCGCAATCTACGTCCGCCTCTACTGTCGGCGGGTCATCGCCTGCCTCGATCAAGAGATTAAGGTAATTCACGAAACTCATCACGCGGTCTTCCCGGGCCACGAGTTCAAAATCACGCACGATATTGAAGAATTTCGCAAGATTCTGGATCTTAGTTTCGTTTTCCAGGCTGGGTTCTTTAGTGAGTTTTTTTAAAAATCCGGTTTCGGTCAAGAAACTGTAAAGGAGCCGTCCGGTAGTCTCTTCGCGAGAAATCTTCAGGAATTTCTTAAGGTCCGATAAAATATTATCTATTTTGGCCTTTGATTTTTCGCTCACATCTTTTAATTCCGGAATCTGGCTTAATCCATCAAATACCAGATACAAGGGCCTGTTCCTGCGTTTTGCATAATGTGAGCAAAGCCCTAAGTCGGAAAGGTCAAGCTTATAGACCTCGGAACTGGCGAGATAATAGAGGCTTAGGGGATCCGATAGGTTAGCTACTACGCGCAAGAAATTTATGCATAGCTTGACCTCTTCCCGCGAATAGAGGCCCTGGTTCCCGCTAAACTGCCACGGGATATCCTGCATATTCAATGCCTGCAGGAAACCCTGGGCGTCGGAATTGGAGCGAACGAGGATTGCGAAATCGCGATACTTGAAATTTCCCGCGGATACTTTGTCTTTGATTATCACGGCTACGTTATCCGCTTCGGTAGAGTGGGTATCAAAATGCAAGTGGGAAACGGCAATACCCTCTTTAGTCAAACCGATAAGGCGCTTATCAATATCCGCCTTCACTTCAAAACGCTCAGGGTTATTATTCTGTATAAGCCGGTATGCGCTGTCCAGGATTGCCTGCGAAGAGCGGTAATTCCGGACGATATTTACCTTTTTGGCTTCGGGAAAATCGCTGATAAAATTTAAAAGGTTGGAATAAGCAGCGCCGCGGAAGCGATAGATGCACTGGTCATCATCTCCCGTAACCGCAATGTTACCATTTCCTCCCGCGAGGAGTTTTGCCAGCTGATATTGAGCAAAGTTCGTGTCCTGAAATTCATCTACGAGGATATATTTAAATTGCTCCTGGTATTTTTTTAAAATCAGCGGGTGCTCCCTTAAAAGTTTAAGCGCCAGGTAGAACTGGTTGCCGAAATCTACCAGCCCTTCCCTGGCGAGCAATTCCTGATAACGCCCGTAGGCGCGCGCGACCTCCATCTGCTGCAGGGCTTCCTCTTTCAATGTCAAATCTGAGGCGTCGGCTTCTGTTTTTGCTACGAGCCCCTGCGCGTACCTTAAATATTCTTGAGGAGATACATCCTCATCTTTGGCACGGCTGAATAAGGATATCAACGCTTCAATAAAACGCGTGGGGTCCGATAAAGGCCGGTAATAAGAAAGATCGAATTCGAAGAGATGCTCACGGCAGAATACCGCTGCCTCAGGGCGCGTTAATACCTTAAAGTCCGGATTAAGGCCTGCCACCAGCGCGTTTTCGCGCAGCAACCTATCCCCGAAAGCGTGAAATGTGGAGATCCAGGTATCGGTATAACCGTAAGGAACGAGAATATCCACGCGTTCCTGCATCTCATGCGCTGCCTTATCCGTAAAGGTAAGGGCAAGTATCTCCCCGGTCTTCGCCAGCCCTTCGGATATAAGCCAGGCGATCCTGCGGGTGATAACCGTGGTCTTGCCTGTACCTGCGCCCGCGATAATAAGCAAAGGCCCATCCTTATGCGTAACCGCCTCTAACTGCTCCTTATTCAACCCTTCTAATATTTCATTCATACCTAATAATATTTAGCGGTGTTGCAAGAAACCACCCAAGCCATCCCTCTTTATATTTATTATACTTGACAAGGTGTTATTTTCAAGTATACTTTAGTTTCTACAGGAGAGATAAATATGTTGAAAATATGCGCTATATGCGGAAAGTCTAAAGCGGCGGGAAAAAGCGTTGTGCGAAAAGGTATGGCCAAACAAAAAGGCGGCACAGGCAGTAAGATAGCCCGCTCAACCGCCAGAAAATTCCTACCTAACCTTCAAAAGATCCGCGTCTTGATAAAAGGCCGTTTCCAAAAGGCCTATGTCTGCACCAAGTGTATTAAAAAAGGCCGCGTGAAAAAGGCCTGATATCATCTAAAAAAGATATCCTTCCCTTGTAATAAAATGCTCCCCCTGCCATGCCAATCATCAATCTTTGGAGTATAAACCATATCAAAACTACCGGCGTTCATCATGCTGTCTTTAAAACTGCCCATGCCAAACCCTATCGCCTCAAGGGTAATATCTCCGTCTGTAACCCAGAATTTCAAAGTATCCCTGCTTAAAATTTGCGGTTCCCCCTTGAGTTGAAGTCCTCTGGTATAAAACAAAGGTTCGGGGTTGCCTGTGCCAAAAGGCTCAAGGCCGTTGAATTCGCCTATGACTTGCGCGTTAATATCCGACAAAGATAACTCCATATCTACATCTATACTGGGTAGCAAATCTTTCAAAACCATCTTTTCTTTTGCCAGACGGTTAATCTTATCCCTGAAATCCGCTATGTTATCACTGGTTATGATAAGGCCTACGGCGTGGCTGTGGCCCCCGAATGTCTTAAGATAATCCTTACATTCCAGAAGCGCCTCAAAGAGATGGAAATTCTTTATGGAGCGCCCGGAACCTTTACAGATACCTCCTATTTTAGATATAACGATAGTCGGCCTGTAGAATTTATCCGCGAGTTTTGAAGCCACTATCCCTAAAACTCCCTGATGCCAATCCTCCTTGGCGATGACAATAATCTTGTGTTCCTTAAAATTGATCTCCCGGTCGATTAAATCATGCGCCTCTTCCATTATCTTCTCCTCTATCTTCTGGCGCTGGCGGTTAAGCTCTTCTATCTTCCTGGCAATAGTCAATGCCTCGTTATCATTACGGCTCAGGAGCAGATTTAACGCAATCTCGGCTGTATCCACGCGGCCGCTGGCATTGATACGGGGAGCCAATATAAAACTTACAAAACCAGAAGTTATCTTTTTACCTTTGATGCGGCTGGTCTCTATAAGGGCCTTGATACCGGGCCTTTCAGAATGCGTTAGTTTTACCAATCCTTCCTTGACGATAACGCGGTTCTCACCGGTAAGCGGGGCAACGTCAGCGATAGTCCCCAGAGAAACCAAATCCAGGTCATCGAGCAACTTCTTGCCGGTAATAGCCTGACAGAGCTTATAAGCCACGCCTACCCCGGCCAGATCCCGGTATTTATAACGGCTACCTTTTATTTTAGGGTTTATGACGGCCGAGGCGCAAAGCGCCATATCGTGATTTGCCGGTTCATGGTGGTCAGTCACTATCACATCTATATTATGCCGCCTTAATTCTTTTATCTCCTCATTATTACCCGTTCCGCAATCTACCGTAATCAGAAGCGATATGCCTTTCTGCCTGGCTAATTGAATACTCTTCCTGTTTAACCCGTAACCATCATTTATTCTATGCGGGATATAATGGGTTGTTTCCACTCCTACCATGGCAAGCGTTTCCTTTAACAGCGCAAGCGCGGTCAGGCCGTCAACATCGTAGTCCCCGAATATCATAACCTTTTTTTTATTTTTAGCCGCGTCCTTGATAATATTGACGGCCTTTTGCATATCAACAAACAAAAACGGGTCTAACATATTGTCCGGAACAGGCATCAGAAATTCTTCTGCTTCTTCTGGATCATTAATGCCGCGGTTTATCAATAACTGGGCCAGGATATTAGAAATATCAAGCTCTCTGCTTAAAATGTTCTGCAGGTGGGATTTGGGTGAAGGGATATTTAATATTTTGTGGCTGCGCATAAATGAGCAGATAACTTATGGAGCCACGAAGTGGCGATATAAGTTATAACGTCCATCATTTTATCTGTCTATCAGTGTCTGCGAATTTACATCTTCTCTGGCCTTGAGACGCCGATAAGGTCCAAACCGGATGATATGGCCAGCCTTGCGCCTTCAATAAGGGCCAATCGCGCCCTGGTCAGATTATCATCCTGTCCTAAGACGCGGTGTTTATCGTAAAACTTATGGAAATCCTCGGCAAGCGCCTGTAAATAAACGGTAAGCATATAAGGGTCCAGGGTTACAAAACAGATATTCAATATAAAAGGAAACTGCCATATTTTTTTAATCAACTCTATCTCTTCATTCTCTTTTAATACGGTCAAATCTATATTTTTAAACCCGGTCTTTATGGGGCTATTTTGCAGAATGCTGTATATCCTGGCATGTGCGTACTGTACGTAATAAACGGGATTCTCCGAGGTATGTTTCTTGGCGATATCCAGGTCGAAATCCAGATGGCTGGCCGTACGGCGCATGAGGAAAAAGAACCTGGAGGCATCGAGTCCGACCTCATCAAGGACTTCCCTTAAAGTTATATACTGGCCGCGGCGCGTAGACATCTGCACAGGCTTGCCCTCTCTGAATATGGAAGCCAATTGCACAATAATAATCGAAAGGGATTCCGGCTTTTTACCGAACGCGCTGACCGCAGCCTTAAGCCTGCCTATATAACCGTGGTGGTCAGGGCCCCAAAGATTTATCAACCACTCGAATCCCCGCCTGAATTTATCCTGATGATAGGCGATATCAGGAGCCAGATACGTATAACTGCCGTCGCTTTTTACCACTACCCTGTCCTTATCATCTCCTAAAAGAGTAGACTTGAACCAGGTAGCACCACCATCTTCATATACCAACCCTTTGCTCTTCAGAAAATCCAGCGCCTTATTTATCCTGCCGCTCTTCCTCAATTTCTTCTGACTATACCAATAATCAAACTTTACCCCGAAATCATCAAGTTCCTTCTTTATTATACTTAATATATGCGCTACGCCAAACTGCGAGAAATCCTTTACCTTTAATCCGCGCCCCCTGATCTCCCTGGCTACGTCGCAGATATACTCTCCCTGGTAATAGTCTTCGGGGAATTCTATCTTTTCTCCCGATAATTCTTTAAGCCTCAGCTCTATGGACTTACCTAATGTATTTATCTGGTTCCCTTCATCATTAAGATAATATTCCCTCTTTACGCGAAACCCCAGACAGCCTAGTATATTTGCCAATACGTCTCCGGCTACCGCCTGTCTGGCATGAGCCACGGACAAAGGCCCGGTAGGATTAGCGCTTACAAATTCAATAAGCACGCGCCTGTCCTTACCGATATTCGTTTTTATGAAACCTCTGCCTTTTAAGATTATATCCCGCAGGTGAGCGCAGAAATACTTGTTACTTAGATAAAAGTTTATGAATCCCGCACCTTCGGCTTTAATTTCCTTTAGATGATCTTTTATCGGGCTGTTTTCTAAACGCTTATTTATTCCGTCCGCCAGAATCTTGGCGACCTCCTGAGGGGATTTACGCGCCGACTTGCTTAACCTGAGTGCAATATTTGTTGACAGGTCTCCGTAACGGCTATCCTGGGAAAGGTCAAGACGCAGATAACCTTCAGAGGCCTTATCTAACCCTACATCCTTTAATGAATCTTCTATTATCTTCAACAACAAAAGCCTGATATCTTCTTTCATTTTATTTTTTAATGCATGGTTTGGGCGAGCATGAACCTCGAGAGGAAAAACACTAAAAGCAAGAAAGGTACCTTACCTCAAACCGGGCTGGGGCGAGGGAAATTACTTCCTTCTGCTTCTTGGAATCCTTACGCGTTTTGCGTCAGACCAGAGTCTCTCTAAATTATAAAACTCTCTCATCGGCTCGTAGAAAATATGCGCTACCACCGATGAGAAATCCCCAGCTATCCAGCCGGATTCATCGTTGGCGGAGACTTTAGAGAGAGGTTTTATCCTGTCTTTTGCTAAATCTTCTTCTATATATTGCGCTACGGCATTCGCTTGTCTTAGGGATGTCGTGCTCATGATAACGAAATAATCGCAGAAACTCGAAACTCTGCGCATATCCAGAACGATTACGTCCTTGGCTTTCTTAGATTTAGCAAGCGCCGAAATACGCAACGCTATTTTTCTTGCCTCTATTGCTCCCCCTTCCTTGACTCTAACCGAGAAGCTGGACAGATTTCTTAATCCGGTTATAAGATTTTATCCCGATGATCCGGTAAAATCCGGGGTATTGAAAGACTATTTTTTTCCTAAAATCCTATACATACCCGTACCGCATGCCGGGCATTTTCCTTTTGCTGCTAAACGGCCGTTCTTCATCGTAACTTTCTGCTCGTCCTTCATCTCTTTTGATTCTTTACATTTTACGCAATATCCCTTTTCTGCCATTTGTCTTCCTCCTTTTTTAATCCCGCTACCTCTGGCAGGATGTCTATTATAATATCGGTCTATAGTATCACATGTTAATTTACGTGTCAATTATTTCTTATCCACTGCATAATCAGAATAATCCTCCTCGATCTCTCCAACGATCTCCTCAAGCAGGTCTTCCAGCGTCGCCAATCCGATTGCTTTCTTATGTTCATCTACCACAATGGCAATCTGGACCTTATCTATCTGAAATCTCTTGAGCAATTCATTCACCCGCAATGTAGCGGGTACATAATATGGTTTGTGCACAAGGTCATGCAACACAAATAGTTTCTTATCCTTGAGCACATAAAGTAAATCTCTGGCATAAATTATACCAATAATGTTATCGGGATTATTCTCGTAAACAGGCAGGCGCGCATGCCCTCCCTCCACAAAAATATCCGACAGCTCTTCTGGGGTAGAATTTATATTGACGGCGACGATTTTATCTTTCGGCACCATTACCTCGTTTACCTTTGTATCGCCAAATTCAAAGATGCGATGCAACATCTTCCGCTCTTCATCGCTAAGCACTCCTTCTTCCTTCCCGATCTCTATCATCATACGCAACTCTTCTTCAGTGATTAAAGGCAACCTCTTGGTAGATCTTATCCTGAATATCCTTAAGATAAGATTACTTATGCTGGTGAAGATAATGATAATCGGCTGGAATATCCTGATAAATATTTCCATAACCGGAGCGGTGAATAAGGCGACTTTCTCCGCGTGTTTAATTGCCAGTATTTTAGGGGTTATCTCGCATACGATAAGCACAAAAAACGTGGATATGAATGTTGAGGCAATAACTCCCCAATGATAACCGAATATATGGACAAATATCGCCGTAACTATAGCCGATATCGCGATATTCACGAAGTCATTTCCTATCAGGATCGCCGCAATAAATTTATCTAACTTCGTGATCAGGCGATGGATGCTTTGAGCGCGTTTCAGGCCTTTTCTGATCATATTGCGCAGGCGAATCTTACTTAGGCCTATAATTGCGGTTTCGGAAGCAGAAAAGAAAAAAGATACCAACGCAAGCAGGAATAAAAATAGCAATATTACGGGTAAGGGGATTGCGAAAGGCATTATTTTAATTTAATTTCAACTCTGCGTAAAGGCTCTGTTCGTTGGATTTTAGAGGGCCGATAACGGCAAGATTTATGTTTTCTTCTTTAAATATGCGTTCGGCTACCCGACGTATATCTTCGCGTTTTATCTTATTTATCGTATTGATCGTATCTTTCAACGAATGAGCTTCGTCAAGCATGGCCGTGGATTCTCCGAGCCATAGCATATGGTCTAATGTTTCTTCCAGGGAGAGTGCGAGTTGCCCTAAATAAAATTCTTTCGCGCGCCTGAACTCGTCAATGCTTACCAGATCGCGCCTAATCTTCCCCAGCTCTTTCAAAATCAGCCTTAATGAATCCTCAACCTTACGGTTATCGATGCCGGCATGCACGATAAATGCTCCCGTGTCCTTAAAATGCTTGACATGGGTGCCGATTTCATAAGCCAACCCCCTCTTCTCCCTGACTTCATTAAAGAGGCGACTGGACATATTTGCACCTAACATTACGTGCAGGAGCGCTTGCGCGTATCTTAAGGGATCACTTCTTTTAAAACTATGGAACCCCAAAGCCAGGTGCGTTTGCTCCGTGTCCTTATGCAATAACTTTAATTGCGGGCGCGGCTGCGCTTCTTTAGCCCTGACGAAGACATTTGCGCTCTTTCGCTGAAAGGAAGAAAGAATATCCTTTATCCTGTTTACCAACTTCTCATGCTTCAGGAAACCCGCGGCGCTGATTACCATATTCGAAGGAACGTAATACTGCTTTTTGAACAAATTAATTTCTTCTCTATTTATACGATTGACTGATTCGGCCGTACCCGCGATAGCCATGCCCAGAGGCTGTCTCGGCCATAAAAGCCCATCGAGCAGTTCGTATACATAACTCTGCGGCAGGTCTTTGTACATCTTTATCTCTTCCAGAATCACTGTCCTCTCTTTTTTGATCTCTTTCGGAAGCAACAGAGGATTTGCGACCATATCTAAAAGGGTATCCAGCGCCAGCTCCAGATGATTATAAGGTAACTTTACCAGATAACAGGTCAATTCCTCTGAAGTAAAGCCGTTCAGGGAACCGCCTACGCCTTCAATGGATTCTTTTATCTTACGACAGGAGCGTTCTTTGGTGCCCTTAAAGACAAGATGCTCTAAGAAGTGGGCTAGGCCTTTATATTCTGATGTTTCATACCTGCCGCCCACCTTGATCCATATACCTATGGCAACGGATTGCATCCTCTTCATAGGATAGGTGATTATCCTCAGGCCGTTCTCTAATATTGTCTTTTTGTACATCGGGATTTATAACGCGAGGTTAGAAACGAACCGGCCAACGCTCTTGACCAGGCCGGGCCTATTTATATTCCTTCTGATCTCTTTAACAATGGCGCTGCCTACTATTACCCCGTCAGCAATTTTGTAGATCGCTTTTACCTGTTCTGGCCGTGATACTCCAAATCCGACGCAAACCGGCTTATCGGTAAGCTCCTTGATCAGTTTCAGGTTCGCCGAAAGGTCGCCGGGGAGGACCTGACGTGGCCCGGTGACGCCGGTCAAAGAAACATAGTAGATAAATCCGTTGGAGACTCTGGATATGAATTTAATGCGTTCACGCGTGCTCGTCGGCGAAATAAAAAATATCGTATCTAAATCATGTTTATTGGCTGACCTGATAAAAGAAATCCCTTCTTCCGGAGGAAGGTCTGGTATAATCACCCCGTCTAAGCCGCTCTGTGAAGCTATGCGCGCGAATCTTTCCTCGCCGAAACAAAATACAGGATTATAGTATGTCATCAGGCAGATAGGTATATCTATGCTACCCCTGACGCTCTTCACTAACCTTAATATATCATTAAGGTGAACCCCTCTTTTTAAGGCTGCCTGGGACGACTCCTGAATAATCGGTCCGTCTGCTAAGGGATCGGAAAAAGGAACACCCAACTCTATAATATCCACACCAACCCTAGAGAATTCCAATATCAGTTTCCTGGTGATATCAAGGCTTGGGTAGCCTGCGGTAATAAAAGCGATGAATGCCTTCTTGCCCTTTCTTCTTAATGCATGAAATTTCCGGCTGATACGGTTCATAACTTTAAACTCCTGACCACTATATCCAGATCCTTGTCCCCTCTTCCGGAAAGACAAAGGATAATAATGGAATTCCTGCTGATATCCCTTTTCATTCTGGTTAAATAGAATATTGCGTGGCTAGGCTCTAAGGCAGGGATTATCCCTTCTGTCTCGGACAATAACTTAAAACCCTCCAATGCCTCTTTATCGCCCACTGCCACATATCTTGCCCTGCCTGTCTTCTTATAATAGGCGTGTTCAGGGCCTACGCCCGGGTAATCCAGTCCGGCGGCTATAGAATGAGCGATCTTCACCTGCCCGAACTTATCTTCTAAGAGTTCGGATTTAGAACCATGCAAAACTCCGGGATGCCCAGCGACTAAAGTAGCTGCATGCTTTCCTGAAGACAGGCCCATTCCCGCTGCCTCAACACCGATGAATTTTACCTTTTTATCCTTAAAAAACGGATAAAATAACCCTATGGAATTGCTGCCGCCGCCTACGCAGGCTACAAGATAATCAGGCAGCCGGCCCTCTTTTATTAATATTTGTTTTCTTGCCTCGCGGCCAAGCACGGATTGAAAATCCCTGACCATCATCGGATAAGGATGCGGGCCGACCACGGAACCGATAATATAATGCGTGGTGCGCACATTGGTCACCCAGTCTCTTAAGGCTTCTGTAGTGGCGTCTTTTAAGGTCTTTGAGCCACTTGTAACCGGTATCACCCTTGCGTCCAGGAGTTTCATCCTAAAGACATTCAGCCTTTGCCTTTCAATATCATCTTCGCCCATATAGATATCGCATTCAAGTCCAAACATAGCTGCGACGGTCGCGGTAGCCACTCCGTGCTGCCCTGCTCCGGTCTCGGCGATAATACGCTTCTTCTTCATCCGCAACGCAAGCAGGACCTGTCCGAGGGTATTATTTATCTTGTGGGCGCCTGTGTGCAAAAGATCCTCTCTTTTAAGATAGATCTTATGTATACCTAAGGATTTACTGAGATTTCTGGCAAGATACAGCGGGGTGGGCCGTCCGGCGTATTCCCTAAGGTAATAATCAAATTCCTGCCTAAATTTCTTGTCGCGACAGACCTTTCTATACTCCCTCTCTAATCCATCGAGGGCATAAATGAGCGTCTCGGGCACAAACCTGCCGCCGAAGCCGTCAAAATGTCCTTTTCTGTCCGGTAACATATTAACCTCTTTTTCTAAGTATAGCCGTCATTATAAGCTAAAAAGAAATAGCAGTCAATTCAATAGCTTAATCGCTGCTATGCATTCTTCTTCACAATCTCAATGAATTTCTTAACCTTCTTGCGATCCTTCTTTCCAGGCTTAATCTCTACGGCACTGGAAACATCTATCCAGTCCGGGCGCACCTGCTTTATTGCCTCCGCCACGTTCTCTGCGTTAAGGCCTCCGGAGAGGAATATCGGCTTGTTAAAAGCATCCAGCTGCCTTACGAGCGTCCAGTTGAACTTTTTGCCCGTGCCGCCTATCCTTGATTTTGAAAAGGTATCAAAAAGATAAGCAAAGGTCTCATAGTCCAGGGTATCTTTCAAATTTATCTTATCCCTTACCCTGAATGCCTTGATCACCTTATAATCATGGAACTTTACGCAGAATTCAGGCGATTCGTCTCCGTGAAACTGCAGCATATCCAGGTTGCACATTTTAGCAATGCGCCTTACGCTGTCTTCCCTGGTATTTACGAAGACCCCTACCTTCAGGACAGAAGACGGAAGTTGCGCTGTTATCCGGCTTGCTTTCTCGGGGATGATATAGCGGGGGCTTTTTTTATAAAACACAAAACCCAGGGCATCGCAGCCTGCATCCATCGAATCCAGGGCATCATCCAGATTAGTTATCCCGCAAATCTTTACTTTAACCAATATATCTTAACTATTAACTATGAACTATTAACAATGAACTAACTTACCATCCCATCAACTCTTCGATCTTATTCTTAATATCTGGCGCTTCCATAATGGCTTCGCCGATTAAGACCGCGCTTACCCCCAATATCTTCAAGAATAAGACGTCCTGGGAACTCTTGATACCGCTTTCCACCACCACGACTTTATCTCTGGGAATTAAAGGGAATAATTTCTCCGTAGTCCCGGGGACTATCTCCAGGGTATGCAAATCACGGTTATTTATTCCTATCAAAGGTATTTTTAAATTCAAAACCTTCTTCAGTTCCTTCTCATCATGGACCTCCACAAGAGAATCCATTCCAAGGGTATCGGCTAACTCTATTAGTTCCACTATCTTTTCCTTTGATAGCAAATCTGCAATCAGGAGTACGGCGTCCGCGCCAAAGACGCGCGATTCATAGACCTGGTACGGCTCAAGAATAAAATCTTTTCTTAAGACAGGACAGCTAGCTATATCCTTCACATCATTGATATAAGAGATGTTTCCGCCGAAATAATCATCCTCGGTGAGTACGGATATAGCCTGCACGCCGCAGTCTCGATAAATGCGGGCGATCTCCTGATGGTTAAAATCAGGACGGATAACCCCGCGGGAAGGTGATTGTTTCTTTATCTCTGCGATAAGTGAGATCTGACGGGATTTCTTTATGGATTCCATGAAAGGCCTGGTGGCAGGAAGACCCTGTATCTTTGTTTTTAAATCCTCTTCTGAAAGTTGCTGCCTGGCTAAAATTATCTTTTCTTTCTTTTTCTGTATTATCTCTTTTAAGGTATCTGTTTTACCCATTTATCCTTTCATAGTTTTAATGAGGTGGGATATAAATTCGCACACATAACTTACTCACGCCATAGCGTTCGTAAGTTATGTGCTCATTTATCCCCTCAACGAATACTCTTTAAGCTGCTCCAGTTTCTTTAATGCCTTCCCTGAATCTATGGATTCAGCAGCCAGGCCCATGCCGTCTTTTATGGATTCTGCTTTGTCTGCAACATATACGGCAGCCGCAGCATTCAATAAGACCATATCGCGGTGCGCCCCTGGTTTTCCTTCCAGGATATCAAGCGCTATCTTCACATTATCGGCAATTGCCCCGCCCTTTAAATCCTCTAATTTTGCCCTCTTCATACCGAAGTCTTCGGGGAATATTTCATAACTCTTAAGTTTTCCTTTCTGCTCCTCAGAAATATATGTTTTTGCGGTCGTAGTTATCTCATCGAGCCCATCTTCGCTATGTACGAATAAAGCATGCGCTGTACCGAGGTTCCGTAATACTTCGGCTAATATTCCTGTCCAACGGCGGTCGTATACGCCGACCAGCTGGTGCGTTGCTCCCGCAGGGTTGGTCAAAGGTCCTAAAATATTGAATATGGTCCTGGTTGGTATCTGTTTCCTCGCGGGCATAGCATATTTCATCGCCGGGTGTAGATTGGGCGCAAATAAAAATGCTATTCCAATATCAGACAGGCATCTTTCTAGTTTCTCTTTAGGCATATTAATATCAACGCCTAATGCCTCTAATATATCTGCGCTCCCGCAGCAGCTGGTTACACAACGGTTACCGTGCTTGGCAACAGTAATACCGGCTCCGCTAGCCACAAAAGCCACGACCGTAGAAACATTAAAGACACCTTTCTTGTCTCCCCCTGTCCCGCAGGTATCCAGGAGCGGTTCTTTATCAGTATGGATTCTGGTAGCATGCCTGCGCATAACAGAAACCGCTGCAGTGACCTCCTCGCTTGTCTCGCCTTTGCTGCTTAACGCAGACAAAAAAGAAACGATCTCTGCAGTCTCGGATTTTCCGGTCATGATCTCTTCCATAACCACCTGCATCTGGAGGCTGGATAAGTCGCTGCCTTTTGCTAATATTCCCGTTGCTTCCTTTATCATATTTTCAAGAAATTGGCGAGTATATCCTTGCCTGTTTTAGTCAGGATAGATTCGGGATGAAACTGAACTCCCCAGAGGGGATACTTTTTATGTTTTAAGCCCATGATCTCACCTTCCTTTGTCCAGGCATTTATCTCAAGGCACGCGGGGAGGGTCTTCTTTTCCACCAGCAGAGAATGATAGCGCGTGGCTTCAAAAGGATTGGGTATACCGCGGAATATGGTCCTCTGATTATGGTGAATAAGAGAAGTCTTGCCGTGCATAAGCTTTTTAGCACCTATAATACGGCCCCCGTACGCATAACCCATACATTGATGCCCCAGGCAGACCCCCAGGATAGGGATCTTACCTGCAAATTCCCTGATCAAATCGCAGGAGATGCCGGCGCCCTCCGGCCTTCCGGGTCCGGGAGAAATAACTATTTTTTTCGGCCTTAACTTCTTAATTTTATTTAAAGTTATCTTATCATTCCTGAATACATTGATATCGGCGCCCAATTCGCCCAGATACTGCACGAGGTTATAGGTAAAAGAATCGTAATTATCAATCATTAATATCATTCTTTTTCTCTCCAGATCCTTGCGCCTAGCTTCTCCAGTTTCGCTTCCATATTCTCGTATCCGCGCTCAAGATGGTATAACCTGGATACCGAGGTCCTGCCGGAAGCTATTAATCCTGCCAACACCAGAGACGCCGATGCGCGTAAATCCGATGCCATAACCGGAGCACCTGAAAGACGCTTTACGCCCTCCACAATAGCATGCGGTCCCTCCCTCTGAATATGGGCACCCATCCGGTTCAGTTCAGACACATGCATAAACCTGTCCGGGTAGATTTTTTCCGTAATCACGCTTATGCCCGCAGTAACAGCCATAAGGCTCATGATCTGCGCCTGCATATCCGTAGGAAAACCCGGGTAAGGAAGAGTAGTCACATTTATAGGGCTTATCCTCCTTTTAAGGCGCACGCGAACAAAGCCATCGGTCTTATTTATGTATGCCCCTGCCTCTTCTAATTTATCCACCAACGCTCCGAGATGCTGATAACAGACATTCTTTATGGTGATATCTCCTTTGGTGATTAGCGCCGCAACCATCAGAGTGCCGGCTTCTATCCTGTCAGAAATTATTGAATGCTCGGCGCCGTGCAGCTCATTGACTCCCTCTATCTCTATAACGGGTGTGCCATGGCCCTTGATCTTGGCCCCCATCTTAATCAGGAATTCCGCCAGGTCTGCGACCTCCGGCTCGCAGGCAGCAGATTCAATTATAGTCTTACCTTTTGCCAAGGTAGCTGCCATCATTACATTATCGGTAGCCAGTACCGATGAACCGTAAACGCCGCCTAAATATACGCGCCTACCTTTAAGACGGTTTGCTTTTGCGTGGATATATCCGGATTCAACCGTAATATCTGCTCCCAGCGACTTAATGCCTTTAAGGTGCAAATCTACGGGCCTCACTCCTATAATACATCCTCCGGGCAAAGAAACCTTAGCCTTCTTAAATTTGGCAAGCATGGGCCCTAAAACGCAAAAAGAGGCGCGCATCGTAGAAACCAGTTTATAATCGGCGACAAAACTCGCGTTCCTGGTTGGGCCGACACGCACAACGCCTCTATCGAACTCCGAGTTCTTGCCCAAGGAACGCAGGATCTTGAGCATTGTATTTGTATCGCGTAAGTTCGGCACGTTTTTAATCACACACGGCTCATCCGTCAACAGCGTTGCGGCAAATATTGGTAAGACCGCATTCTTAGAGCCAGAGACAACAACTTCTCCTTTTAATCTTGCGCCCCCTTCAATGATCAGCTTATCCATTATCTCTCTCGTTTCTTTGCGACAACGACTCTGTCTAAACCGCTATAATCCTTAACCCACTCCATTATCTCAAAATATCCTGATTTTTGAAGAATATTTTTTATGGCCTTTTTCTGATCAAAGCCGGTCTCCATAATCAGAAATCCGCCCTCCCTTAAATAACGCGGGGCTTCTTTGATTATGCGGCGGTAAAAAAACAGACCATCCTGCCCTGCGTCTAAAGCAATACGCGGTTCATACCCGACTTCAGGCTGCAAAGTCTCGATTTCTGCTATAGGGATGTAAGGAGGGTTGGATATGATTAGTTCATAGTTCATGGTTCTTAGTTCATGGCCAGAAAATATATCGCTCTGCAAAAAATTAATTTCTACTTTATTTAAAATTGCGTTTTGCCGCGCAATTGCTAATGCCTTATGCGAAATATCGGTTGCTGTGATTTCTGTATCTTGAAGAAATTTCGCCAGACTAACAGCTATACATCCTGAACCCGTACCTATATCTAATATGCTATGAACCTTGAACCCTGAACTATGAATAACTTTTATGGCAGTTTCTACCAGTATTTCTGTTTCGGGACGGGGTATCAATACGTCTCTGTTAACCATGAAACTAAAACCCATAAACTCCGCTTTGCCCAGTATATACTGGATGGGTTCGCCCTTGGCCCTTCTCTTTAATACGCCACAGACAAAACGAGAGCTGGTTTCATCTAAAACTGCATCCCTGTTCAGATACAGCGAGGCCCTGTCACAATTTAATATATCGGTAAATAATAACTCTGCTTCATTCATCAGCTTTGCTTTCCGCTGCCTTTATCAACGCCTCCGAAAACTCTTCCAGATCGCCTTCCATTATCGCCTCTAATTTATGCAGGGTAAGATTTATCCTGTGGTCGGTCACGCGCCTATCGGGAAAGTTATAGGTGCGTATCTTCTCGCTGCGGTCGCCCGAACCTATCTGCGAGCGCCTCTGTTGTGATCTCTTCTTGGACTCCTCCTGTTGTTTTGCATCCATGAGCCTCGCGCGCAGTATCCTCATCGCCTTAGTCTTATTCTTTAATTGCGAACGCTCATCCTGACATGCTACCGCCGTGCCCGTAGGCAAATACGTAATCCTTACTGCCGAATCGGTCTTCTGCATATGCTGCCCTCCGGGGCCAGAAGACCTGTAAGTATCTATTTTTAGATCCTTTGGTTCAATAACAAAATCTACTTCTTCTGGTTCTACCAATACGGCTACTGTTGCCGTTGAGGTATGAATCCTGCCCTGCGCCTCAGTGGTAGGGACGCGCTGCACGCGGGCACGCCGCTTTCAAACCTCAGGCGCTTATACGCATCTTTTCCTTTTACGCTGAACACTATTTCCTTAAAGCCGCCCAATTCAGTCTGGTGCGCAGACATGGGCTCTACGGACCATCCTTTGCTGGCGGCGTACTTTGTGTAGATACGATAAAGGTCAGCGGCAAATAGCCCTGCCTCCATGCCTCCTGTACCCTGGCGTATCTCAACCATTACATCCCTGCCGGATGTTTCATCTTCGCCTGCTAATATGACTTTCAGCTTCTGCTGGAGGTCCGCTTTCTTATTCCTCAAATCACTAAGTTCGGCTCTTGCTAACGCCAGAAAATCCTCGTCGTGCTTCTCGTTAAGCGTTTTTTCCAGGCTATGTGTCTCAGCATCTATCTTCTTGTGTTCACGGAATAAAGATACAGTTTCTTTCAAATCTGACAATTCTTTCGCATACCTGTTATACTGCTCCCTGTCAGATACGGTTTCATAAGAAGCAAGGAGCTGCTCCAGCTCCTGATAACGCTTCTCTATCTTCTCTAATTGCGTGAACATATCTTAATTACACGGCTGCGGAAAATTAGGTTAAAATTAAGCCGCGTTTTCCGTGGTCTCTGCCTCTGTTTTCTTTTTGCCGTATTTTTTTATAAATTTATCTACCCTGCCGGCTGAATCCACAAACTTTTGCTTTCCAGTAAAGAATGGGTGGCACTTTGAGCATATTTCAACCCTGATATTGGGTTTAGTGGAACGGGTGTGGATAGTATTGCCGCAGGCGCAGACGATTACGCAATCCTGATACTTGGGATGAATTTTATCTTTCATTTGTTCCTCCTTTAAATGAGCGCATAACTTACGGAGCGCGAAGTGCGACGTAAGTTATTTGCGCGAATTTACACCCTTCCTTATTAATAAATATAAAAGGGAGTTAGGTTTATTGATTCATGCTGTTCAAGAACTCTTCATTATCTTTAGTCTTGGCTAATTTCTCGATCAAGAGCTCCATCGCCTCGACGTTATTCAGCTCATTTAAGACTTTCCTTAATATCCAAACCTTTTGCAGCTTCTCCTGTTTAAGAAGCAGCTCTTCATGCCGCGTATTGGAACGTTTTATATCGATAGCCGGATAGATCCTGCGCTGGAAGAGGTTTCTGTCAAGCTGTAGTTCCATATTACCCGTACCTTTGAATTCTTCAAAGATAACCTCATCCATTCTGCTGCCAGTATCTACCAGCGCGGTTGCGATAATGCTCAGGCTCCCACCCTCATCGATTGCGCGGGCAGCTCCAAAGAATCTCTTGGGTTTTTGCAGGGCGTTGGAATCTATGCCGCCTGATAATACCTTCCCGCTATGCGGGATAACGGAATTGTACGCACGGGCAAGGCGGGTTATGCTATCCAGGAGGATCACCACATCCTTCTTATGCTCCACGAGCCTTTTGGCTTTCTCCAGAACAATCTCGGAAACCTGCACGTGCCTCTCAGGAGGCTCATCAAAAGTGGACGATATTACCTCCCCCTTAACGTGCCTTTGCATATCGGTGACCTCTTCGGGCCTCTCGTCTATCAGAAGAACAATCAGAATTACGTCAGGATTGTTGGTAGTAATGGAATTAGCTATCTTCTGCAATAATACGGTCTTCCCGCTATAAGGTTGCGCGACGATCAGGGCGCGCTGCCCCTTGCCGATAGGCGCCAGAAGATCAATTACGCGCATGGATATCTCATCGGGTTTCGTCTCGAGGTTGAATCCCTCATGAGGGTATATGGGAGTAAGGTTATCGAAAAGCACCTTATCCTTTGCCTCTTCGGGGTTCTCAAAATTCACCGCCTGGACCTTTAAAAGCGCGAAATACTTCTCTCCCTCCTTCGGCGGGCGTATCTCCCCGCTTACCGTATCCCCGGTTCTAAGATCAAATTTTCTTATCTGCGAAGGAGAAACATAGATATCGTCCGGGCAGGGCAGGTAATTGTAATTAGGGGACCTTAAGAAACCGAAGCCTTCGGATAATATCTCCAGGACACCCTCCCCGAACATGAGCCCATCTTTTTCGGCCTGGGCCTGGAGTATTTTAAAGATTAAGTCCTGTTTTTTCAGGCCGCTTACGCCGTTAATATTGAATTCTTTTGATAACTTGCTGAGCTCTGTTATTTTCATATCCTTCAAATTACCGATATCTAGTTTTTCCACAACAACCTCCTTATTATCTGCTCCGTTTGTTCCCTTGTTTTTTTTACTGCTGCGCTATTATCTATTACAAAATCCGCGATGCGGACTTTATCGTGCAGAGGGATCTGCGCTTTGATCCTCTTTAATATGTCTTTTTTGCTAAACCCAGTCTTCCTGCGCAATCTCCTTATCTGCTCCTCCCTGGTTATTTTTACCACGATCAGCTTATCGACTATATCCTGCATCCTGGCCTCAATAAGCAGGGGGGCGTCTAAAACTATCTTGCTCCTTTGAGAATTCTCTATCTCCTTCTTAATAATACGGATTACCTCCGGATGCACTATCTTGTTTAATCTCTTAAGGAGAGTTTTATTATCGAAGACGATGCCCGATAGCCGGTTACGGTCTATAGCCTTATCCTTACCGAGAATGCCACTTCCGAAAACATCTATTATTTTCCCGTATATTTTAGTCCCCGGCCTGATAAGCCCGCGCGCGATTCTATCCGCATCGATTATCTTTGCGCCGCAAGGCCTGAAAAATGCGGCTACGGTACTCTTACCGCTGCCGTTTCCTCCCGTAAGGCCCAAGACTATCTTTTTTTTAGCGCGACCTTGCCTTCTCATACAACTTGATGTACTTTTTGGCGGACTCCTTCCAGGAAAAATTATTCTGCATGGCATTGCGGATGAGCCCGGCCCATTTCTTTTTATCCTTGAACGCCTTTACTGCCTTATCGACCATATTGATCAAACCTTCTTTTTTATATTTATCGAATACAAATCCGTCAGCCGCAGTCACGGTATCGGCTAGCCCGCCGGTCTTAAAGACAAGCGGTATGGTGCCGTAACTCATGCTGATAAGTTGGCCCAGTCCGCAGGGTTCATATTTTGAGGGCATAAGGAATATGTCTGAACCCGCGTATATCTTGTGTGCCAGGGAATCGTCAAATTTCAGATGCAAGGATATAATCTTAGGGTATTTCTTTACGATACTCTCAAGAATAGTGTGGTATTTTAATTCTCCAGTTCCCAGGATGACCAGCTGTAGCTCCATATTGCAGATCTTCTCTATTGCGGCTGCCAGTATATCAAACCCCTTCTGTTCAGCCAGGCGCGAGACGATGCCAAAGAGCGGAATATTCTTTTTAACCGGCAATTTGCAGATCCCCTGCAGGTCCTCCTTATTCTCGCCCTTATCCTGCGTCTTCTCTAAAGAGTAGTTCTTTGCAATAAACTTATCGCTCTTCGGGTTCCAGATAGAATAATCCAGACCGTTCAATATACCGAAAAGATCGGATTTGCGTTTAGTCAGTATCCCTTCCATTCCGTAACCGAACTCTTTAGTCTGTATCTCTTTGCTGTAAGTAGGGCTGACGGTATTGATAAGGTCAGCGAATACTATACCTGCCTTTAATAAGTTGATCTTTCCGTAATATTCGAGCATCTCCATATTAAAGAATTTCCAATCCAGGCCCAGTTTCGAAAACTCCTCTTTTGGAAATATCCCCTGGTAACCTATATTATGTATTGTGAATAAGCACCTTGTATCCTTATAGAAGATATCATCTTTGTATATAGTCTTTAGATAAACGGGTATAAGGGCGCTCTGCCAGTCGTGGCAATGGATGATATCCGCTTTAAAACCTATTTCTTTTAACAGCTCCAGCGTCCTCCTGCTGTAATAAGAGAACCTGTCCAGATTATCCTTGTGATCTCCGGCCTTATCGCCGTATAAGCCGTCGCGGTTGTAATATCCGTCGTTCTCGATAAAATACACCATCGTATTCTTACCTGTAACCGTATAAGAGATATCCGCTTTTAACCTTTGAAGTTTAAACTTGGGCTCCTGGATGGATTTGTATCTGGGCATAACGATTATCGCCTCCTGACCCAATGACTCTAATTCTAAAGGCAATGCCCCGGCTACATCGGCTAACCCTCCGGTTTTAGCGAATGGTACAACTTCAGAAGCACATATAGCTATTTTCATTTGACCCCTTTCATTTCCGACCAGTTCCTGCCTTTTTTAATATCTACCTTAAGCGGGACATCTAATTTCATGACCTCTTCCATCCCCCTCATTACCAAACCAATAAACTCGCCCTCTTCTTCCGCAGGCATATCAAAGACCAGCTCATCGTGTACCTGTATGATCATGGCACTCTTGAGATTCCTTGACTTGATCTCTTCGTGTATAGTGATCATGGCTAACTTTATTAAATCGCTTGCCGAACCCTGTATGGGGGTATTTATTGCCTGCCTCTCTGCGAATTGCCGTATCCCGGGATTCTTGCTTTTAATCTCCGGGATATACCGCCTCCTGCCCAGCATGGTGGTAACAAACCCCTCTTCTCTCGCAAAGCGTATCTGCCCCTGGAGGTAATCCTTGACTTGCGGGTATCTTAAGAAATACGCATCGATGAAAATTTGTGCCTCATCAACGCCTATCCCCAGGTCACGCGATAATCCAAAAGAGGTAAGGCCGTAAATAATCCCGAAATTTACCCTCTTGGCGGTTTCGCGCATTGAATCACTGATATCTTTTTCTTCTAACCCGTAAACAAGCGAGGCGGTGATCTTGTGTATATCCCTGCCTTCGTGAAACGCAGAGATCATATCTTTGTCTTTTGAGAGATGCGCCAAAATCCTCAATTCTACCTGAGAATAATCGCATGCTAAAATATAGCTATCTTCGTCAAACGCAATCACCGCCCGCCTGATATTCCTGCCCAGTTCCGTCTTTACAGGGAGGTTCTGAAGATTGGGTGCGCTTGAGCTGAGCCTGCCGGTCTCCGTGGCAGTCTGATTGAAAGATGCGTGTATCCTGCCCGTCTTCTGGTCTATCAGGTTAGGTAGGGAATCTATATAGGTGGATTTCAGCTTCATCAGCTGGCGATATTCCAGCAGCATGGCCGGCAGCTTGTGTTTATCCGCAAGCTTTCTCAATACCTCTTCATCGGTAGAGGGCCCGGTCTTTGACCTTTTGATAACAGGAAGTTTTAGCCTCTCGAATAAGATATCGCGCAATTGTTTCGGAGAATTGATATTAAACTGGCTGCCGCTTGCAGTATATATATCCTCTACCAGCCCGATCAACCTATTCTCTAAATCACGGGAAAGCTTATTCAACATCTCTAAATCTATTCTTATCCCGGTCGACTCCATTGCCGCTAATACGCTTACCAGTGGCATCTCGATGCCGGTAAAAAGGTCCAGAAGCAGTTTATCGCTCAGCTCCCCTTCCAATTTCGGCCTTAACTGGTTAATGATACCGACTGCATCCATGCTATCCACACTCCCAGGTTTCAATAATCTTCCCAAATAATCCAGGGCCAGATCATTCAGAGTGTATCCGGATTTAGAAGGGTTTATAAGATAGGCTGCTATCATAGTATCAAAATATAATCCCTCCAAAGCTATGCCGCCCTTTAATAAAGATACCTTTAGCCCTTTAAGATCATGGCCTATCTTTCTGATCCCGGGGTCCGATAATATCCCTTTAAGGTTTATACCGGGATCTTTCACCCTGAAAAACCTCTCTTTCGCATAAAACGCAAGGTCACTCAGGCTCCCGCCGTAAAGGATAAGTTCGTCTTGCGGCCTCAGCGCCTCTTTCAGTTCTTTATCTTCCAACACAACTATCTTCATATCGGGAGATCTATCTTCAGCCACATCCAGCTCTTTGAGTAATTTCTTAAACTCAAGGGATTTGAATAACCTGAACAGCTCCCGGCGGTCCGGCTCGCCTATCTTTAATTTATCCGGGTCAAAATCCAGGCTTATATTCCTGTCCAAAGTGGCTAATTCTTTATTCAATTTTATAACCCCGATATTATCGTTTACCGCTATTCTTATCTTCTCCGGCTTTATGTTGCTTATATTGTTTAACAATCCGTCAACGGAGCCGAATTCCCCGATCAACGAAACAGCTGTTTTCTCCCCGATACCAGGGACGCTCGGAATATTATCCGCGCTATCTCCCATAAGAGCGATAAGATCGGTTATTTTCTCAGGGCCGATTCCGAAACGCTCCGAAACCTTTTTCTTATCGTAAGCAGTGCCCTCGTCTTTATAGGGGCTAAATACCGCAATACCATCATCTACCAGCTGCAGCATATCTTTATCGGAACTGACGATAGTCACGGGGATATTCTTTTCTCTGGCCCTTTCGGTGAGAGTAGCAATGATGTCATCCGCTTCGTAACCTTCGCGCTCTACTATGGCGATCCCGTAGGCGGAAATTATATTCTTTATAATAGGTATCTGTCCTGAAAGTTCATCGGGCATGGGCGGGCGTTGTATTTTGTATTCTGCGAACTTCTTCGCCCTGAAGGTATCCCTGGAAACATCAAAGCATATTGCAAGGAGCTCGGGCTTCTTCTCCTTTAAGATCTTATTCAGTATATTTATAAATCCGTATATGGCATTCGTAGGCTGTCCGGAAGAAGTAGAGAGCGCCTTGATGGCGTAGAATGCCCGATAGCAAAAAGCCGTAGCGTCGATTAAAAAGAGTCTTGACTCAGCCATTTAGGCTACCATTAACCAAACATGGAAATTAATGAGGCGTGACGAATATGTAGTTTATTTATGGTAAAAATGCGATATTCGATTAGGTTAGCTTCCTCTAAAGCAGTTTGGAAGGCCTGCTTGTTATTACCTGTGTTCATTATATAAGATATAAGAAAAAACTAAAAAAAGCAAGAAAAAAATTAAATGAGCAGACAACTTACGGAGCGTTAGCGAAGTAAGTTGTAGCGAAGCGTCTGCGAATTTACACCATACTTTATTAATAACTATAAGCGGTGCTAAATGAGCCCACAACTTACGAACACGCCCCGCTCCTCTTAACTAGAATAAAGGCGGGGTCCAGCCTCTATCTTACATAATCAGCTGGAAGTGCGAGTAAGTTGTAGCGAAGCGTCTGCGAATTTACCCCACAGCTTATTAATAATCACAAAAGGGGGATAGGATTGATGCCTACAACTTACATTCACTTACAACATAGGTGGCATCTCTAATACAGGGTGTTTGACTCTCGTCAGAAAGGCCAACAACTCCTCCTGCGTGGTAGCGGTTGTTTCATCGGCGATCTTATCAACTAGGTCCGGTTCCCCTATCTCCTGTGCGCGCTTCGTAAACCTCTCGCCTAAAAGCTCTTTCAGCTCCTTGGGCATCCAGACTAACCGCTTAAGCCCCCCCTCTGCCGAGATAAACTTCTTACTTACTATATATAATTTCCCCACTCCCAGGAAACCTGGTGTTTGCACGCCTCCCCCTACGGAACCGGCCAGGGTAGTAAAGGTCATGCCGCTGGGTGTCATTCCGGCATAATCGCGGTTAACTATCATCACGCCGTTAGCTTCCGGGATTATCGCCACGATGCACTCGAAACATCCGCAGGAAGACTGGGGCGAATCCATAAGCGAATACATACTTACCTTATCAACGGTCTTATTAGACTTCTGGTAAAAGAAATCATTTATATTCTTCCACTGGCCCAGTTTTTCATCCAAGGTCTGGCCTTTTAATACCGGTTGATTCGGCCCGGTAGGAACGATCTCATATGAGGCCTTACCGTCAAGCCATGAATACGCCCCGCATAACCCCAGGCGCTCCGGAGTAATAATACAAACGTGGTTGGGCGCAAAACTCTGGCAAAGCGTGCAGCTGTAAAATGTATCAACGCTCTCATCGGTCATCCCGCTCATACGCTCATCGCGCTCATCGAATGCCTTTTTCGCCTCAGGCAGAAGCCTATCTACGTCCTCCGACTTGGTATATATTTTAATCTGCACCTTATCTACGATAGCGCTATACTCCTGATGCAACATGGCATGCAGGATAATGCCAATATGTTTAAGGCGAAAACCCTTGCTAAAGGCATCATTTGATATACGTATCCAGTTCATATCGCGCTGGCCTATATGCATAAGGCCCATCGCATAATTTATGAAGCGGTGAACCTGGCGTTCCAGGATAGGCTCAAAATCCTTCTGCATCTTGCGTCCGGAGACCTCAACGATAATGGCCATGGGCATGAATTTCTTGCCTTTCTCTAAAGCGTCTATATCCGTACCTATAAGTTCTACTTTGCCGTCTTCGACCTCCTCTGATTTCCTGGTCATCAAATATTCAAATGAAGTGCTGCTTTTACTGCCGAATTCAACATACAGCTGTTCTTTCCTTACCCGTTCTCCTTCGAATGCGGCAGCATAAGCAACGGGTATGGGTATCGATGTAACTTTGACTTTTACGCCTCTTACTTCAATACACCGCGGCACGATCTTTTTATAATCCAACTCCTTAACCAGCGCTTCGTAAGTAGTGATACCGGAAGGTGTTATCTGCGGGATATCGGTATCGGCGATTATCGGAAAACCCATATTTATGGCTCCGGCTCCTGTCGCGTATTTTATATCGTCCAGTTCTCCAAGGACAAGGCCAAAGGCAAATACGCGCTCCTTGGTATATAGAAGACATTTCTCTGTCTGTCCGGGCTTAAGCCCTCCGAAGGTTAATGCGGAACGGATCGCCCAGTTCAAAGGGTATATCGCCGATATGGTATCGCGGCCGTAAGGGACAATATAATTATCCCATCCCATCTGCACATTTTCTTCCAGCAACTGATCAATTATCGAACGGCCATTGACCTGTGAACCGACAAAGATCAGGATATTCCTCTGCTGTAATTCCCGCACTATTTCCACAGCCGTCTTATTATCCGGAGCTGCCCCCAGTATAGCGGCAAATCCGGGCATGCGGCCGTCCACAAGCTGTATGCCCAGGGAACGCATGATCGTATCAGTAAAGAACCCGTTGCAATCATTCTGGGGCTCCTGGCCGTAAAGATAACGCAACGCTACGATTATCTCTTCCGAAAATAACGCAGACATACCGGCGTTTAAGGCATCCCCCAGATAAGGAAGCCATATTTTATCCGAAGGGATATCAGGCAAGAGAGATTTCGCGTGCGCCAATATAGGCAGGGCATCCTTCAGGGTTTCGACCTTCGCTCCCAGGAGCGCATTGGCAAAAGGCAGATAAAACGCCGTCTCCGGGAAACCTATCTTCTCTGCCTCACCCTTATCTTTAATTGCCTTATCCATAAAATCAGACGCCTGCTTGAATATGTCATGGGCACCTTTAATAACTGAAGTTGCTACAATCTTAGACATACCATCTCTCCTTTAAATGAGCCCACAACTTACGGAACAACGTGAACGTAAGTTGTTTGGGCGAATTTACCTCCCACCTTATTAATAAACAATAAAAGGAGGATAAGTTATATCCCATAACTTACGGAACGCAAGTGAACGTAAGTTGTTTGGGCGAATTTACCTCCCACCTTATTAATAAACAATAAAAGGAGGATAAGTTATATCCCACAACTTACGGAACAACGTGAACGTAAGTTGTTTGGGCGAATTTACCTCCCACCTTATTAATAAACAATAAAAGGAGGATAAGTTATATCCCACAACTTACGGAACGCAAGTGAACGTAAGTTGTTTGGGCTAGTTCTTCGCTTTGCTTCGGAATCATCCGCAATCACCAAATATAGCAACGGATGAATTTACTTCGCTTGCTTCCAAGCATTTTGGATGCGAAGCAAATCCAAGACTCTAAGCTTTTAGACATACATACCTTCTTTATCTTTTACAAAATCCATAATATCGGGATAACCGAAGTTTTCCTGCAATAACCTGTCTTTAAAAGAAGATACGTTTATCCTCTCCCTGATCAATCTTAAAAATACCCCGCTGTTGCTGATATTACCGACGAATGTTGCCCCGACAATAAGGTTGTCTTTAAGGATTATCTTTTTGTAAATATTCTCTTTTGTGTCGCAGAGCCCGAATTCCTCGAAAGCATCTTGGGCCCCCCTTACCTTATATAGCCCCAGCGATACTACGGGGAGACCGAAAAATTCTATGGAGTTCATCCCCAGGGAACCTGTATAGGTAAGACCGGCATCTTTACCTAACATATTGGCCCCGGCGATCCTACCCTCTTCTACCGCAACCGGCCAGAGCGCATTCACCGCAGGCTTTCCCAAGGTAAGATCGTAACTCTCGCACACATCTCCTCCGGCATAGATATTTTGAATACTAGTCTGCATTGTATTATCGGTAAGTATGCCTTCCTCAAATTTTATCTCTGTATCCTTAATCGGATCTATATTGGGGACAACGCCCTTACCTACAATTATCAAGGAAGCTTCAAAGGCCCTCCCAGAATCAAGCTTAACCGCTTTTATATCGCCGTTACCGATAATCTCTGCTACATCTTGCCCTAAAATTATTTCGATTCCGTTTTCTTCCAGTCTTCTTTGCACAAAACCGGCGGCTTCAGAATCCAGCATCTGCGATAATACCTGTTTAGACTTTATAATAACTTTTACTTCGACACCTCTCTTCTTTAGGCCATACGCTGCCTTAAGGCCGACCAGTCCGCCGCCTAAAACACAGGCTGCCTTTGTCACCGGCAATAACCCGCTAATATCATTTGAATCCTTTATGGTGCGAAAACCAAATACGCCTCTTTTCTTGATACCTTTAATTTCGGGGAATTTAGGTGAAGCGCCCGTCGCTATAAGCAGGGCGTCATAATTAAACTGAGTTTTGTCTTCTAGGATTATACGGTTCTTTTTAGGGTCAATACGCGATACTTTCTTATTCAAAAAGAGCTCGGTATTATTTTCTTTATAAAAACTTTCCGGGCGGTATAAAATCTTTTCTTCTTTTATATCACCTGCCAAATAATATGAAATAAGGCAGCGGCAGTAAGCAGGATAATCCTCATCCGAGAAAACAAGGACTTTAGAAGCCCTGTCTTTTTCTCTTATGGCTTCGGTTGCAGCGATACCCGCTGCTGAATTACCTATAATGATAAATTGTTTCATTTGCGTATCTCGCTATTAACCCTTATCTTATCGTGGGAGAGCCCCCTTAGGTTGTCCGGTATTCGCTTTCTCGGAAACAATCCCTGCTGGCAACGCTTCTTCCTCTATCCAGACGATTGCGCCTGTGGGGCAGGCCTTCACGCAACTCGGTTCATCCTTGTCTTTGCATTTATCGCAGCGTACAGGCATCTTTTTATTTTTGTTCGGCCTTATAGCGCCATAGGGACAGACCATCACGCACATCCAGCAGCCCACGCAGCGCGATTCATCGTGCAAAACCATCCCCTTTTCTTTATCGTAAACCAGGGCCGCAGCCATACAGGCATCCACGCACTTCGGGTCCTTGCAATGCCGGCAGGAGACAGGATAATTCTTCTCTTTGGATGAGATTACCTTCTTCCTGGGTAAAGAAAGATCATCTTCATTCAGGAACTTGAATAGTTCGCCCGTAAGGGAATGCGCCATTGCACAGGCAATCTCGCATGATTTACAACCCAAGCATTTTTTTACGTCGTAATAAAGTTGCTTCATCCTTATCTTTAATATAGAGACGCTTTCCGCTTTGGGTTGAAAAGCGTCTCGGATATTAATACATTGCTGGCTTCAGATTTAATGCTTTGCGCTTATTATCAATGTGATCAATCATAAGTCGAGCCATCTTCATGGGATCATCAGAGAATTCAAATCTTCCTCCGACCATCTCGGCTAAGTCTTTAGTTAAATAATCAGTCAGGTTTTTGCTTCCTAACGTCGCGAAGGGGCTTGCCCCAAATACTGTATAAACGCCCGAAGCTACAAAATACATCCCGATAGTAATCGCTTTCTCCGACATCCACTCCGGAGCGCAACCAGCAGCAGGTATATCTGATATATCTTCACCCAAACCGCCTTCTGCTATAACATGCGCTGCCGCGGTCAATATACGCGAATTATCTACGCAGGAACCCAGATGTAAAACCGGAGGGATCCCCACTGCCTCGCATATCTCCTGTAAGCCGCGTCCTGCGTATTCCTTCGCTGCCTCCGGAATAAGCAACCCCTGCTTTGCGCAGGCAATAGCAGAACAACCGGTTTGTAGAACCAGGATATCCTTTTTAATAAGCTCTTTAACTACGGCAGTGTGAAAATAATCGTGCTTCTGCTTGGGATTATTGCAACCTACGACCCCTGCCAAACCGCGCAAGCGCCCTGAGATAATCGCTTCGTTTAAAGGTTTATACGTCGCGCGGTATTTTCCGCCCAAAATCTGAAAGATAACTTCTTTGGTGAAGCCGGCGACCAGATCCATTTCGTGTTTGGGTATATTAACCCTCTCTTTATTCCTGTTAGAAAAGTTCTCAACACCTAGTCTTATAATCTCTTTGGCTACATCATAAGCCTTATTCGGTTCAAATTCAACGTGCAACACTCCCGGAAAACGCGCTTTGGAATTAGTAGTAACCAGCCTTGTATGAAAACATGCCGCGACCTCATGTAATGCCGGCATAATACATTGCACATCCACCATCATTACCTCTACAGCCCCTGTAACAATAGCTAATTCCTGCTGCAGGAAATTCCCGGCTACGGAAATCCCGTGACGCATCAGAACTTCATTAGCAGTACAGCAGATCCCGGCTAAATTTATACCCTCTGCTCCTTTTGCTTTAGCCAATTTTACTAATTCCGGATCCTGAGAGGCTTTGACTGCCATCTCCGATAGAACCGGCTCATGGCCATGCACTACAATATTCACGTAATTCTCTTTTAACACCCCCAGGTTTACCTTGCCTCTTATTGGTTCGGGGCTACCCAAGATGATATCCTGCACGTCTGTTGCGACCATTGACCCGCCCCAGCCGTCTGAAAGCGCGCAACGCATACTCGTAGAGATTATATTCTTATAATCATTATCCACACCCATCGTGGTCGTGTGCAATAGCTCCACTACTTCCCTGTCAATGCCCCGCGGGGTGATCCCTAATTTCTTCCAGATACCCTGTCTCTTTTTTGGCGCGCGCTTCGTAAAAACAAGTTCTCCCTCCTGCTTACCGAATTCCTCCAATAACTTCTTGCTTAATTCTTTGATAATCTGCTCTTTGGTCTTGCCTGTGTCAATCCCGAATTCCTGCGCCAGGCTCTTCAATTTCTCAATATCCAAGACCTCATAATCGTGCGCGTGGCCTTCGGATAATAAAGCAAGAGTACAAGCTACGTCTCTTCCGTGATCAGAGTGTGCAGATGCGCCTACTGCTATTTTACGCGCCAGGTTTCTTGCGGCAATGGTATCGGCATTGGCACCGCAAACCCCAACCTGCGCGCCTTCTCCAAACGGATCAATCCTGCATGGACCCATTGCGCAGACAGTACAGCAAACGCCGAGCTGACCGAAACCGCACTGCGGCTGCTGTGATTCAAGCCTGTCCCATGCTGTCTTGATATTCTCATCCCTGGCTTTCTTTAAAGTTTCCTGGGTAGCTATATCTATTGATTTTTGCTCAATATTGGACATCTCTTTCCTCCATACTTATAAACCTGCTGCATCCAGGACCAGCGGGACTTTTTTGTCCCAACCTATAGGCATAATATGTATCCCCTGGCACATGGTTTTAAGTTCTTTAATCAACCGCGCCGCGATCTCTGTTGAGGTCGCCACTTTATCTTTAGTCTCTTCCATCTCTTTTATAAGATTATCCGGCACGGATACGCCGGCGACATTCTTATTCATATAGCGGGCCATGCCAGCGGACTTTAATAAAACAATCCCCACCAGTATAGTCGTCTTTAAATGCCTGATTTTAGAAAGAAAATTCTCGAAAGTCTCAATATCATATACTGCCTGGGTCTGAAAGAACTCTGCACCCGCAGCAATCTTTTTCTCCATTTTTAGTATCTGCGGCTCAATGGGGTCTGCGCCGGGATTAACCACTGCGCCCATGCAGAATTTAGGCGCTATGCCCTCCAGCTTATTTTCCTTCATATCAAAACCTTCCTGAAGCTTCTTTACCACTTCCAATAATTGTACGGAATCAAGGTCGAAAACCGGCTTTGCATCAGGATGATCCCCGAGAGTAGGATGGTCTCCGGTCAGGATAAGTAGATTTTCTATGCCTAAGCTCGCTGCGGATAAGATATCAGACTGCAATGCCAGGCGGTTCCTATCGCGGCAGGTAACCTGAAATATCGGTTCAAAACCTTTTTGTTTTAACAATCCGCAAACCACAAGAGAACCCAGGCGCATCACCGAACTCTGTAAATCGGTAACATTTATAGCATCAACCCTACTCCTGATAAGTTCGGCGTCTTCCAGAATAACTTTTGTTTCTATTCCTTTCGGCGGACCGATCTCAGAAGTCAGCAGAAACTTACCTGATTGTATCTTTTCCTTAAATGTCATGATTATCCCTCGGGGACACCTTTCCGTTTGGATTCAAAGACGTCCCTGTAGTTTGGAGGCTTCGATGACGTTACGCATCAACATCGTGACTGTCAACGGCCCTACTCCTCCGGGAACAGGGGTAATATATGAGGCGCGTTTTTGGGCGGCCTCAAATTCAACATCCCCGACTATCTTATCGGCTACTCTATTTATACCTACATCAATGACAATCGCGCCTTCTTTGACCCATTCGCCTTTAATTAACCCGGCCTTACCTACGGCTACAACTAAAACCTCCGCTTTCCCTACATGTTCCTCTAATTTTCCCGCTTTAGAGGTGCCGATATGGCAGACGGTAACGGTGGCAAATTTATCCAGCAACAAAAGAGTTAACGGCTTGCCCACGATCTCGCTATGTCCGACCACTACTATTTCTTTACCGTAAAGATCCACGCCTGTTGAATTCAACAATTCCATAACCGCGGCAGGCGTACAGGGAAACATCTTAGCCTTACCAAAAACTATCTTACCTATATTAGCCGGGTGCATCCCTTCTGCGTCTTTATCAGGTGAAATAAACTGGCTGATTTTTTTATAATCTATCTGGGATGGAAGCGGCATCTGAATGATTATCCCGTTTACGGACTCCTCAGCGTTTAATTTCTGGATAAATTCAATAAGAGATGCTTCGGTAGTATTCGCCTCTAATTTATGGAATTGATAATCTATGCCCAGGCCTTCAGCGGCCTTCTTCTGAGATTTAGCATAGGCCTGTGCGCCTGCATTCTCGCCTACCTGGATACTGGTCAAGACAGGTTTTCCCTTCAGGGAAGCAACCTGTTGCCTGATTTCTTCTTTTATCTTCTCCGCCAGCGGCTTACCCTCTAATAATCTTGCCAACTTTCTCCTCCGTATTCTTCCTTATCTTTTTTATTACCCTTTGTTTCTCGGTTAATTCTTTTCTTATGGATTTGCTTAATTTTTTATCTTGGAGCATCTTCAGGTTTATCTCTACATTATAATATGCTGACGCGAAAGCAGCCTCCAACAAGACTACAGCCACGGCAACATCGCTTATAAGATTAATATTACCCCTGGTTACGAGCGGCGGGCATAACTTTATCCCCTCAAGAGAGAGGCGCGCCACCATAAAAGGAACATTCAAAGCATCTCTTATATTTTTGCTTTGATAAGCAGTAACGTCCAAATCTATTAAACGCAGGAACTCCTCCCTTAATTTCTCTGACCTCTCTAAAATTTTTTTTAATTCCGGTTCGAATCTGGCGTATTTAGGTTTTCCTATCGTAAAATTAACTACCATGCTGACCAGGGAGGCACCCAGGGCAGCGCTTAATGCCGCGGCTGAGCCTCCGCCCGGGGCAGGAAGCTTTGCCGCCAGGTCATTAAGATAATCTTCCAGTCTCTTGCCTTTATAGCTCATGATAGTCCTATGATATTCCCTTTATCGTCAATATCGATATTTTCGCCTACCGGGTGGCTCGGCAGCCCCGGCATGGTCCGCATCTTACCACAGATAGGGTAAAGGAAACCAGCTCCTATTGATGCGCGTATGTCTCTTATCGGTAAAATAAAATCTCTTGGCCTGCCTTTAAGGTTAGGGTCATGGGATAAAGAAAGGTGAGTCTTGGCCATACATATAGGCAGTTTATCCCAGCCGCGCCCGGTAAATAATTTGATCTTGGATTCTGCCAGCTCTTCGTATTCCACATCCTTTGCGCCGTAGATTTTTGTCGCGATGCTCCTAATCTTCTCCTTTATGGGAATATCCAGAGGATAGATGAACTTGAAGTCCTTCGGCTGGCTTGCAGCCTCAATCACCGCCCTACCCAGCTCTAAT
Source organism: Candidatus Omnitrophota bacterium (assembly GCA_043823435.1). Taxonomy (GTDB): domain Bacteria; phylum Omnitrophota; class Gorgyraeia; order Gygaellales; family Profunditerraquicolaceae; genus UBA1562. Next base: position 83,304 of record JBDRAV010000003.1, read on the forward strand.
CCGCCCTCCGAGCCTTTACTAAAAACCTCACTCACGCAACAGTCATAGGCGCCGAACTCCCTGGCTTTTTTGCGCACAAAATCTATCTCTTTATCGGTATCGCAGGAGAACCTGTTTATTGCCACGACGACCGGCACTCCGAAGGCCATGACATTCTCTATCTGTTTCTGTAAATTGCATGTCCCATCCTCTATCGCTTTTATGTCTTCTCTTTCCAGGCAGGTATCCAGAGGCATCCCTGCTACGATCTTAAACCTTCCGCTATGGGCCTTGAGCGCCCTTACAGAACAGACAATTACCGCCGCATCCGGGATGAGCCCGCTTGCGCGGCACTTGATATCAAAGAATTTCTCCGCGCCGCAATCAGCCCCGAACCCGGCCTCAGTAACCACATAATCGGAAAAAGCCAGGGCGATCTTATCCGCCAGTATCGAACTGTTCCCGTGGGCGATATTCGCGAAAGGCCCGGCATGCACAAAACATGGCGTATGCTCAATGGTCTGAATAAGGTTTGGTTTTATGGCTTCTTTCAGGAGCACAGCCATGCTTCCGGCGACTTTGATATCTTCCGTGGTCACTGGCCTCCCATCAAGCGTATCAGCCAAAACAATCCTGCCGATACGCTGGCGCATATCCTTTAAACCGTTACTTAAGGCTAATATCGCCATAATTTCAGAGGCAACAGAGATATCAAAACCTGTATCGCGCGGGGTACCATCCTCCTTCGTCCCAAGGCCGATCCTGACATTCCTTAAGAACCTGTCACTCACATCCACTACCCTGCGCCAGTAGATCTTCTCGGAGTCTATATTCAACCTGTTGCCTTTAAATAGGGAATTATCCAGGAACGCGGCTGCCAGGTTGTGGGCAATACCGACTGCATGCACATCACCGGTAAAATTAAGATTAAAATCCTCCATGGGCAATATCTGCGAATACCCGCCTCCGGCGGCACCCCCCTTTATGCCGAATACGGGCCCCAGGGAGGGCTGTCTGATACATGTGGAAGTAAGCTTACCCAGCCTGTTCAGGCTCATCGAAAGCCCTATGGTGGTTACGGTCTTACCTTCTCCGAGAGGAGTGGGGGTAATAGCAGTAACCAGAATATACTTGCCGCTTTTTTTATCCTTTATCTTATCGAGGATATTTAAATCTATCTTGGCGATGTAGCGGCCGTAGGGTATGAGATCTCCTTTATCTATTTTCAGTTTAGCGGCTATCTCTTCTATGGGCTCTTTTTTTGCCTTACTGACAATATCAATATCCGATAACATTAATCCTCCTAAACAGCGGTTTACACCAAACTATCCGATAAGGCCGGGTGTTAGAATATAAATTCGTTACTCAGTTCAAATGCGTCCTTGATCAGTTCTAAACGCGGTTCATTTCTGTCGTATACGACAGAAATAACATCAAACCTTGCCCTTTTATTTAAAAGCCCTCTTTCTTTAAGGAAGGTAAGCGCTGTTTTAGAGATCTTTTTCTGCTTGGATAACGGTATTGCCTCGTAAGGCGAACCAAACCTTTCTGATTTACGCGCCTTGACTTCTATGAAACATATCGTGCCCTTATCATCGGCAATAATATCTATCTCGCCTGACTTCGTTCTATAATTCTTAAGCAGGATCCTGTAACCGCTTCTTTTTAATAACCGGGCAGCGGCTTCTTCTCCCCTTTTACCTATATATAAGCCCTGCTTAGACACCGTAAAAGCTCATCCTGTGGATCAAAGACGGGCCAAACCTCTTCAATGCCAGGCGATGCTCTCTCGTGGGGTAGCCCTTGTGTTTTGAAAACCCATACTGGGGGTATTTTTTATCGCATAGGGACATAATCCTGTCTCGGGTCACCTTAGCCAGGATAGAAGCGCAGGCGATGCTTTTAGATTTCGAATCCCCTTTTATGATATTGGTAAAAGGCAGTCCGGTATTCAATTTAACGTTGCCGTCAACAAGTATATGTATATGCCGTTTCCGGATGGGTCTTAATTTTTCGATAAGCGACAGGACTGCCTCTTCCATTGCCATGCGAGTTGCCACTAAAATATTCATGCGATCAATAACATCTTCATTTATTATGCCTACGCCGAACAGGCACTTATCAATAATCTCTGAGAACGCCCGCTCTCTCTGGGAAGGTGATAATTTTTTGGAATCATCTATGCGATTTTTAAAACGCGTTCTTTTTAAGGCAACTGCTGCTGCGGTTACCGGCCCGGCAAGAGGCCCCCGTCCTGCTTCATCTACTCCGATGATTATATTATAGCCTATTTTCTTAAGTTTACGCTCGTAGTATAACAAATGTTTTGGCGTTTAGCGCCTGCCTGCCGACAGGCAGGGGTAGCGCTCAACACATAGCTTTAACTAACCGCTATACGCTCTACGCTATATGCTAGGATTTAATCTCTTTGCTTTTGATCTTGGTAGCGCGCTTACCTACCTTGCCTCTTAAATAGTAAAGCTTTGCCCTCTTTACCTTGCCTGAGCGCATAACTTCAATACCCTCTATGTTCGGCGAATGCATTTGGAATACGCGTTCAATGCCTTCACCGTAAGATATTTTCCTTACGGTAAAATTAGCTCTTATGCCGCTGCCTCGCTTTGCGATAACTAACCCCTCAAAAGGGTGCAGGCGTACTTTGTCGGCCTCATGTATCTTGACCATTACCCTCACCGTATCACCGACACCGAATGCGGGGAGGTCTTTCTTTAAATATTCGGATTCAATTAACTTCATTTTGTCCACTTTATCCTCCTGATATTAAATAATTATTCGCACGACAACAGGTCAGGCCTTGATCTCCGGGTCCTCCTGATTGCCTGTTTTCTTCTCCATCCCTCTATTTTCTTATGATTACCCGATAAAAGAATTGCCGGCACTCTCATCCTACGATAACTGGCAGGCCTTGTATATTGCGGGTACTCCAATAGATTACCCGCAAATGACTCAAAATTCAAGGAATTTTTATCTCCCAGCACACCCGGAATAAGCCGCACCAGGCAATCCACCAGAACCATCGCCGGAAGCTCTCCCCCGGTCAGGACATAATCACCGATAGAAACCTCCTCATCTACCAGGTGATCCCTGACCCTTTCATCTATCCCCTCGTAATGGCCGCATATCAGTACCAAATGCCTGCATTTTGCCAATCTTCCGGCAGCCTTCTGGGTCATCCTTTCCCCTTGAGGAGATAATAAAATAATTTTTAATTTTTGGTTTTTTATTTTTGATTTTATATCTTCTACCGCCTTGAATATGGGCTCCGGGCGCATCACCATCCCGGAACCGCCTCCAAAAGGACGGTCGTCTATCTTTCTATGCTTATCATCGGAGTAATCCCTGAGGTCATGGATATATATCCTGACTTTGCCTTTCCTCTGCGCCCGCTTGACGATAGATTCGTTCAGAACCGGCCCGAACATCCCCGGGAATATGGTAATTATGTCTATACGCATATTATTCAGTGATTATTAATTTCTTGCTGGTTATAATTTGTTAGAAATTCTTCCTTGAATTCCGCGAATCTATCTTGGGAGATCGCCTCCCTTATGTTGCGCATTAATTCAAGATAAAAATTGATATTATGCAGCGAGACGAGCCTTAATCCTAGCATTTCATCCGTATTGAATAAATGGCGCAGGTACGCCCGGCTAAAATTCTTACAGGTATAACATCCGCATTTCTTGTCTAAAGATGAGAAATCCTGCGAGTAAAGAGAATTCCTTACGGTAAGTTTACCTGCGCTGGTAAATGCGGTGCCGTTTCTGCCGTAGCGCGTGGGGACCACGCAATCAAACATATCTATGCCTGACACTACTGTATTAACTATATCTGCCGGCATGCCTACACCCATAAGATAACGGGGTTTATCTTCCGGGAGAAAGCCTGATACAAAATTTACAATATCACAGCTTAGATTCTTGGGTTCGCCAACCGAAACCCCTCCTATCGCATACCCGTCAAAGCCCATCTCGGTCAATTGTTCGCTGCATTCCCGGCGCAGGTCTTCATAGGTCGCTCCCTGTACAATTGCGAAGAGGGAAGAATGATTCTTGTGGGCTTCCTTTGAACGCCGCGCCCAGTCTATCGTCCTCTTCATTGCCACGGTTGCCTGGTCTCTGCTGCAAGGATAGTGTACGCATTCATCTAACGGCATAATGATATCCGAACCCAGGTCCTCCTGGATGCGGATGACATCTTCGGGGGTTAAAAAATGCTTCATACCGTCTATGTGGGACTGAAATCTAACGCCTTCATCGTTGACTTTTCTCAAAAGCGCGAGGCTGAATATCTGATATCCTCCGCTATCTGTAAGTATAGGCCCGGGCCAGGAGATAAAAGAATGCAGACCGCCTGCCTTTTTTATCACCTCCATACCGGGGCGAAGGAAAAGATGGTATGCGTTAGCTAAAACGATTGAGGCCCCGCTTTCTTTCAATTCCTGCGGAGAGAGCGTTTTAACTGTCCCCTGCGTCCCTACAGGCATAAAACAGGGAGTATCTGTTTCTGCACGGGCAATATTGAGTTTACCTAAGCGCGCTTTTGAATTCTTGTCTTTATGGATTGTCTTAAAGATCATAGAATAAGCATGGCATCGCCATAGCTGTAAAACCTGTATTTTAAATCGATCGCTTCATGGTATGCCTTTTTGACCAACTCTTCACCCGCGAAAGCGCAAACCAACATAAAGAGGGTCGTTCGAGGCAGATGAAAATTGGTTATCAGGCAATCGGTCATCTTGAATTCGTATCCCGGATAGATAAATAAGTCCGTATAACCTTCCGTATCTCCTGAGGCATAGGTTTCCATAGAGCGGCAGGCGGTCGTACCTACTGCAAATATACGCCCTTTCTTAAGGCGCACCTCTTCTATGCTCTCCTGCGTTTCTTTGTTAATCCTGAAGAACTCCTTCTCCATCTTATGCCCGGTGATATCCTCGCTCTTGACCGGCTTAAAAGTAGAATAACTGATATGCAGGGTGATATGAGCGACATTTACCCCGCGGGATTTAATTTGCGCAAGCAACTTTTCAGTAAAATGCAAGCCAGCGGTCGGGGAAGCGATAGAACCGTTCTCGCTGGCATATACCGTCTGGTAATAGACATTATCTAGATCTTCGGAATCTCTTTTTATATATGGCGGTAGCGGCATCACGCCTAAACCATAAATTTCCTGCGCGTCTTTGACAGAAAAATTTACTTCGTTCTTGTCCGTTACCTCTGCGTATATCTTACCGCCGTTAAATATTACCCTCTCATTAAGCTTCACGCGTCCGGGACGTATCAACGCCTCAAAGGTCAAACCCGGGCCTGGTTTCTGCCTTAAAAGCAGAAACTCAACTTTGCCTCCGGTCTTTCTTGAGCCGATTATACGGCTGGGTAATACCTTGCTATCATTTAACATGAGGAGATCGTCCTTGCGGAAATAATCCGTTATCTCCCTGAAAATACGGTGCGTTATAGTACCTACCCTACGGTCTAGAACCAGGAGCCTGGCCGCATCCCTTTCCTCCAAAGGATATTGCGCTATTAATTCTTTAGGCAAATAATAATCAAATCCTGATAATTTCATATAGGTATCAAGCCCCGCCAAGCGCAGAGATCACTGCCCCGGGATAATAGTATTCAAGGATCTGTTTATAGTCGTATCCTTGTTTTGCCATAAAATAACCGCCCCACTGGCAGAGGCCCACGCCGTGCCCCCAACCAAAACCCTCAAATACCGCGTCATGGTCTACCACCTTTACCTGGAAATTTATGCTCTTGATTACATTGGACCCCAGTATATTCCTGAAATCCTTTCCTGAAACCTTAAAATCTTTCTTATCAGTGGTTATCTTTAATTCTGTTATGCGGTTTGACTTATTCTTGCCCAGTATTGTAATGCCCTTTATCTCATCAATTTTCAAGCCGCCCCTTACCAGCGCATCTCTGATTTCTTTGAGCGACAAGACGCTGTGCCATTCAAAATGCGGAGATTCGCGGCAGAAGCCGCAATCAACTCCCTTAAGAGGCGGGGTGTTTATATTCCATAATACAGAGGCATCTTCTGTACGCCCTGCGCACGTAGCGTGGTAAAAAGCAGGAATGATCTTTCCTTTATAGGTCAGGACCATACCCCTGGTTTCATCCACTGCCTTATTTATACGGTAACGCTCAGCGGACCTGCCGCCGTATGACTGGGAATAAATGTCGCTCGTCAGATCAAAACTCTTCTGGGCGTTCTCCTGCATTTTATATACGGCAAACGTACGGAATGCTATTACCTCTGCCTTTAATGAATCGACCGGCCAGTAATGCGAGATCTCACGTATGGATATGCCTTTGATATAGTCCTCCAGTTCAATATGATTTATCGCCGACAGCTTCGATTTATCTTTTATGAACTGGATATCGCCCCGGAATGCGCGGCCATTAATGATAACGGACTCGGGGTAATACGGCCTGATAAAAAGTTTATTTGTTCTCGCCCTGATGCTCCCAAGCAGGATCCCTTCCTTATACGTAGTAACCGTGGTATTTAAATTCTTCCCGCGGCTTAAAACCTTGTTGCTTGCCGAATCGAATATGTCAAAAGGGCCATTTATTTTAAGCCTCAAAGAAGAAACATTTTCCATAATCAATACCCGCACATAACGGGGTGCCTGGCCATGGCCTGTGCCGTAAAACAAACACCCGGCAGCCAATAGGACAACTGTAATCCTTAATTTTGACCTGTGCGTTAACGGCGAGACCATAGCCACAATATTAACGAAAGGATAATGCTGATTAATATGGATGTTGTTACTGGAAAGTAAAAACTGAAATTCTTCTTTTGCACATATATATCTCCCGGAAGCCTGCCGATAAAGGGTATCTTATGTGCAAAATTGAAGAATACGCCTATGCCGATTAAAATAACCCCGAAAAAGATTAACGTCTTCCCTAATGCCTGCATTTTCATAAAGGGACTGACCCCCACAGGAGGGTGGGACACCAAACCATTCCCGCAGGAGGCGGGACACTCAACAATCATTTATGTTGAGGTGCAGATAGGTTTGGGTGCCTATGAAGAAACCTAAGTGGTCTATCCCTGACAAATTGTTATTTCTTATTATGCCTCTCTATTTCCGAATATATGCACCCGCAATACTTCTGACAATATACGCCGTGGGTCTTTGCCAGGTCGTGCGCTTTCCTGAAACCAGGCCGGAAATCCTCGTAATAAAAATCGAGCCCCTCTACCTGTGAAATGGCATTTCCGATCTTATTAAGCAATTCCTGGTTCTGGTAAGGACTAACTAATAAAGTCGTGGAAAACGAGTCAAATCCATGCTCTTTCGCGGTTTTGGCGGCAGCGTTCAACCGGAAGGTCCAGCAGAGAGAGCATCTATCTGGATTCTTCTCTTTAAGGTTTACCTCCTGAAAATATTGCGACGGAACGTATTCAGGATATATTACATCCAGGCCGGATTCCTTGCTGAAATCCTCTATCGCCTGTCTCCTCTTCTCGTATTCAGCAAAAGGATGGACATTGGGATTATAGAAGAACCCCGTCACCTTAAATCCCTTCTCTTTTAACCTCTCTAAGGGATAAATTAGGCACGGTGCACAACAGGTATGGAGTAATAATTTCATGATATTTATCGGTTTTACGGCTGTCTTGGCTTGTTTCTCACAGCACCGCTCGATTTTTCACACCGAAAAAAATCTCGCTTGAAGTTTCTGCTCGCTCTCACCGATCTCTATTAGTGGGTGAACCCTGGCCGCTCGCAGAACCTACATGCTGCTCGAACCAACCTAATCCATCCGTAAAAATCAAATCACTCCTTACGCTCCTATTATTCGCTCGTAGACGAGCTTAAGTTTTCCGTAAATTCTTACCGATTCCTGCCAAAAATTTTCTGAGATTATTTTTTCTTAAATAACCTTTTTATATCTTCTTCCGTAATATTTTTAAACCCTTCAGAATCACAAACGTGTTTTATTATTTTGATCAATAAATCATTTGACGCTTCTGCACTTACTTCTTCTCGCTCTCTTTTAGAAAAGGTTTCATGTAAGTCATTTACTAATTTCTTTAATTCATTATCTTTAGAAAAAAATAATTTTAATGTATTTAAAGCTCGCAAAAATTCATCTGATCAAACTTTGTCTCGATATGCAATCAAATCATGTAAAGTCTTTAACCTTTCTTGTTTTTCAAAGTTCCTTGTTCTTAATGATTCCCCTATAACAACTGCTATTACTGGAGAAAGAATAATAGCTATAATGTGAATAATATTACTTGCTGTCATAGCTCCATCTATTTTTTTGACGAAATCTAAAAGCGTCTCATATACATATTGAACTACCGTATTTATTTTCAGCACGCGAGCAAAACCCGCAGCAAAATATCAATTATATTTATTAGGGGACAGTTCTCCGATTGGCCAAAGAAGTGTCCCTCGATTGGCTCAAGAACCGTCCCTAAAAGAGGGAGTCTTGTTTTTCGTATTTGAGGCCGAAGTGTTCGTAGGCGAGCCTTGTGGCAACCCTGCCCCGCGAAGTACGCTTGATATAGCCGGCCTTGAGCAAATAAGGCTCTATGGTATCGGTGATAGTATCGACTTCTTCGTTAAGGCTGGCAGCTAAAGATTCTACGCCTACCGGCCCGCCGCCGAAAGATTCCAGCATGACTTTTAAGACCTTACGGTCTATTTCATCTAAGCCCGCCTTATCTATACGCAGCTCATCCAGGGTCTTTGCCGCAACATCCATATCGACCTTCTGTATCTTGGATACCTGGGCGTAATCCCTGATGCGGCGCAGCAATCTATTGGCTATCCGCGGTGTGCCGCGGGCGCGCCGCGCAATCTCTGCGGCTCCTGCATCGTCTATGTTCACGCCTAAGATCTTCGCGGAATGTTTTAGGATCCTGGATAAATCTTCTATGGGGTAAAAATCCATATGATAGAATATCCCGAACCTCGCCCTTAAGGGTGCCGCCAATAAACCGGTCCTGGTGGTAGCGCCGACCAAAGTAAATGGTTTCAGGTTAAACTTTATCGTCCTGGCATACTGGCCCTTATCGATAATAAAATCGATCTGAAAACTCTCCATCGCCGGATAAAGGAACTCCTCGACTACCTTGGAGAGCCGGTGTATCTCATCGATAAAAAGGATATCGCCTTTTTCCAGGTTAGTTAATATCCCGATAAGGTCTCCTGCCCGCTCTATGGCAGGGCCTGAGGTAGCGGTTATCTTGGTGCCCATTTCACGGGCGATGATATGCGCCATGCTCGTTTTTCCTAAGCCCGGGGGTCCGCTTAAAAGGACATGCTCAAGCGGCTCCTTCCTTTGCTTGGTCGCGGTAACGCAGACTTTCAGGTTATCGGTGATATCCTTCTGGCCGACAAATTCCGTAAGCCTTTGCGGCCGAAGCGAAATATTTAAAACAACGTCCTCTTCGGTCTCCTGGGCCTTATCAATAACCTTAGCGCCTTCAAGTAATTTACGCCTTGTCTCTTCTGTCATAAGGTACGATATTATCCTTGTTCCTGATGATCTCTATATCCTGGAAGGGCCCCTTCTGCCGCGCCACGATCTCCTTCATCTTGATCAATTCCAGTATAGAAAGGAAAGTTACTACTATCTCTATCTTGTTCTTGGCTTTGGAGAATAAATCGGAAAGGCGCAGGCTCACAGATACAAGAAGCATGTGCAGGATATCGTGGACTTTGCTCTCCACGGTAAATTCATCCTTTATGACTTCATAGAATACTTCCTTGGATATACCCTCAAGCGCAGAAGAAAAAGCAGTGATCAAATCAAAGAGGCTGGCCTCAAAATATACGCCCTGGTTATCCTGCAAGGCTTGCGGCTCGGGGGCCTTTGGCCGTTTAAATATATCACGCTGGTCAGTCTCCCTCTCCCGTAAATCTTGAGCTATCTCTTTAAACTTCTCGTATTCCAAGAGCCGTTTTACCAATTCCGCACGCGGGTCCTCCTGCTCTGCCTCCTGCCCCTGCGATTCATCAACAGGCAGCAGCATCTTGGACTTTATCTGTATAAGGGTAGCTGCCATCACCAGGAATTCTCCGGCAATATCCAGATTAAGCAAGCGCATAATATCAAGATATTTAAGGTACTGCTCGGTAACCTGGGCAATAGGTATATCATATATATTCAAGTGGTCCTTCTTCACCAGGTACAAAAGCAGGTCGAGCGGTCCCTCGAATATCTCTAATTTTATCTTGTAACTCATGCCAAACCAAGTAAACTTTTTACTTCGAAAATAGTTTTAGACGCCAAGTGCCTGGCCTTCTCTGAACCCTCTTCCAATATATTAAGTATCTTATTTTTATTGCTAAGAAGCTTCGCCCTTTTGTCCTGGATCGGCCCTAAAAACTTAACCAGTATCTCTGCCAATTCCTTCTTGCAATCTGTGCATCCGGCCTTTGCCTGCCGGCAGAGATCGGCGACTTCGGCCTCTCTCTCAGGCGCGAATATGGCGTAATAACTGTGCACATTGCATTTCTCAGGATGCCCGGGGTCGGAAAACTTCACCCTTAAAGGGTCGGTAAACATATTCTGGACCTTAAGGCGGATACTCCTGGGCTCTTCGGATATGGCGATAAAATTATTATAACTCTTGCTCATCTTTCGGCCGTCAAGCCCCAGCATCCTGGGCGACTTGGTCAGGAGCGCTGAGGGCTCAGGAAAGATATCTTTTTTATAAAGGCTGTTAAACCTACGCCCTATCTCCCTGGTCAATTCCAGATGCGGCAACTGGTCTTCTCCGACAGGGACCGCCCCTGCCTTATAGAGTAGGATATCCGCTGCCTGCAGGACCGGATACCCCAGAAAACCATAGGTGCTTAAATCGCGGTTGGTGAGTTCGCGCAACTGCTCTTTATACGTGGGGCAGCGTTCAAGCCATCCCAGCGGGGTAATAAATGAAAGAAACATGCATAATTCCAAATGCTCTTTTACGTACGATTGGATAAAAAGGGTGGATTTCTCTGGAGAGATGCCGCATGCAAGCCAATCGGCTACATTGTTGATAATGTTCTCTTTTAAGGCATCCGGGCAAGCGTATTCTGACATAAGCGCATGCCAATCCGCGACCATGAAAAAACACTCATACTCCTCCTGTAACTTCTCCCAGTTATCGAGCGCCCCTACCAGGTGTCCTATATGCAACGGCCCCGTCGGTCGCATGCCGCTAAGTATCCTCTTCTTCATTTATGCTCCCAAAATCAAAATGCAAAAATCAAAATTACATATCAAAGTCCAAAATGTTTATTAAAAATATTGGATCTTTTGTTTCTCATTTTGATATTTGAATCTTGCATTTTACAGCTTCCTGGCTATCTTTTCTATATCATAGGCCTCGACGATGTCGCCTTCCTTGATATCGTTAAAACCGCTTATGGTCAGGCCGCAATCAAAACCCTCCTGAACTTCTCTTGCATCGTCTTTAAAACGCTTTAGCGAAGACAGCTTCCCTTCGAATATAACCTCGCCGTTCCTTATCAGGCTTACGGAGGCATTGCGGCTGATCTTGCCCTTGGTCACAAAAGAACCCGCCACTATTCCCGAACGCGAGAGGTTAAAGACCTTTCTTATCTCTACCCTCCCCAGGAATATTTTCTTTAATCTCGGCTCGAGCATCCCTTCCAGAGCCGCCTTTATATCATTGGCTAATTCGTAAATAATACTGTAGGTCCTTATCTCTACGCCTTCCTTGGCGCTTAGTTCACCGGCACCCTGCTCCGCCGCGACATGGAACCCCAGTATAAGGGCATCCGAGGCTATGGCCAGTATAACATCAGACGCATTTATACTGCCTACGCCTTCATGTATGATATTCCACTTTATTTCCGATGTGTTTATTTTACTCAGCGTCTCTTTTATCGCTTCAAGCGAACCCTGCACATCCGCCTTGAGTATAAGCTTAAGCTCTTTGATTTTTCCTTCCTGTATCTGGGCATGCAAATCCTCCAGGCTTACCCTCTTGGCGGCTTTCATCTGCTGCTGCCTTTCGCTTTCCCGCCGCTTCAGCGATAATTCCCTCGCCAATTTTTCATCCTCAACAACAAAAAACTGCTCGCCTACCGACGGGATACCGGATAATCCGGATACTTCTACCGGGAAAGAAGGAAGTACGCTGGTCACCGATTGGCGGCGGTCGTTCTGCATCGCCTTTATCTTACCATAATACTTATCCGCAATTATGACTTCGCCCAGGCGCAGCGTGCCGTTTTGCACAAGCAAAGTCGCAACCGGCCCCCTGCCTTTGGTTAATTTCGCCTCTATGACTACCCCGCGCGCCGGTTTATCAGGGTTTGCTTTCAATTCCAGCATCTGGGATTCCAGGATAATCATCTCTAATAAATTATCAATTCCCTCTCCCGTCTTCGCGGAAACAGGCACGGTAATAGTTTTGCCGCCCCAGTCTTCAGCAAGAAGATTAAGTGCGGAAAGTTGTTTCTTTACCCGGTCGATATCGGCCTGGGGTTTATCCATTTTATTTACGGCTACGATTATCGGTACTCCCGCAGCGCGCGCATGATCTATAGCCTCCTGGGTCTGAGGCATAATTCCGTCATCCGCGGCGACTACCAGGACAACTATATCCGTTACTCCGGCACCGCGCGCGCGCATGGCAGTAAAGGCCTCGTGGCCAGGAGTATCCAAAAACGTAATCTCCCCATGCGCAATGGTAACTTTATAAGCACCGATATGCTGGGTAATGCCTCCATGTTCGGATTCTACAACCTTGGTTTTACGGATTGAATCAAGCAACGAAGTCTTCCCGTGATCTACATGGCCCATAAAAGTCACTATGGGCGGGCGCGGGCGTAAAGATTCTCTCTTGTCTTCTTCTTCGTGTATTCTTAAAACCGCTTCTTCCTGACCCGGAGCCTTTTTTAGCTGGCAACCGTATTTGAGACAGACCTTTGCCACTATATCTTCTCCCAGGCTCTGATTTATGCCCGCCATCAAGCCAAGATCCATTAATTTCTTTATTAAAACAGACGGCTTCTCCTGTAATTTAACGGCTAGGTCTTTTACCGTAATCGGAATGTTTATCTCCAGCGTCTTCTCCGCCACCGGTTCTGCAGCCGGCAATGGCTTTTCTTCTACTACATGCCTTTTCTCTGGCTTCTTGTGTACTGCTCTGACCTCTTGCGCAGGGTGATGAGGCATCCTGGCTGTATGCGCCCTGGCTTCCTCGACCGCGACAGGAGTGGGGTGGGGGTGCAACGGCTTATGCTCTACATGAGGCGTTTCTTCTTTTTTGACAGCCTTCCTGTGCGTGGCTGCCCTCTTCCTGACAATACCTTGCGGCATAACCTCAGCCGCCGGAATATGCTGCGCCGGCGCATAGTGCGTCGACGCAGTATGCGCTCTTGCTTTAGGTGCTTTTACGGATTTGCGCGCGGATACTGCAGTCGACTTCTTAGGCGCCATAGCTTTCGTAACCTTGCCCACTAACTTCTTTTTATCTTCTTTTGCCTTCTTTGCTACGGTAACTTTTTTTTCTTTTATCTTTACCATAATCTCTTCTTATTTTTTAGCTCTTTTTGCCTGCTCAATAATCTTCTCTGCCTTCTTCTCTCCTATGCCTTTCACCTTCGTCAATCCGTCAATACCGGCCTGCAGGATATCTTCTATGCTCTTAAACCCGGCATCATGAAGACCCTCGATGGTCTTCTCTCCCACTCCGGATAATCCTTCCAGCGAGACAGATTTCTTTCTTACCTTGGCCTTCTTCTCTACCTTCTCTACCTTAACCTCTTTTTCTTCCTCTTGGGCCTTCTTTGCCTCGGAAGAGGTGGCCTTTGTGCGTATATCCAATTCCCAACCTATAAGGCGGGATGCAAGCCTGACATTCTGGCCGTGCTTACCGATAGATAAGGAAAGCTGATCATCGTCTACAATGACCTCCGCCTTAAGGTTCTCCTTATCCAGTTTTATTTCCGATACCTTAGCCGGAGAAAGAGCTGCTTTTATATACTCCCTAATATCGTCGCTATAGCGCACGATATCTATCTTCTCGCCCTGTAATTCATTCACTATATTCCTGATACGGTTACCCCGCATGCCTACGCAGGCGCCCACAGAATCAACTTTTTCATTCTTGGACCAGACAGCTATCTTGCTGCGCGCTCCCGGCTCGCGTGAAATAGATCTTATCTCAACTATACCCTCGTAAATCTCGGGAACCTCCAGCTCAAATAATCTCTTAAGGAGGTGCGGGTGCGTACGCGAGAGGATTATCTGGGGCCCTCGCGTATCCCTCTTGACGTCAACGACATAAGCGCAGATACGCTGCCCCTGCCTGAACTCTTCTTTAGAGGACTGCTCGCGCTTGAGGATAACACCTTCTGTTTTTCCTAAAAGGTCGACTATAAGGTTGCCTTTGTCAAACCTGTACACTGTGCCGCTTACGATTTCTCCGACCTTCCCCTGGAACTCGTTAAAGACAACATCCTTTTCTGCCTCGCGTATCTTCTGTATGATCACCTGTCTGGCCGTAGAAGCGGCAATGCGCCCGAAGTCCATGGAGGTAACCTCTTTATTATTCCTGAAAGCCTTGATCTTCCCGCTATTACGGTCAAGTTCTACCCTTAATTCTTCCTCGGGGCTTATATTAAGTACGCGGCGTGCAGCGCTTACCAGGGCGCTCTCAACCGCCTCAATAAGGATATCCTTCTTTATCCCTTTTTCTCTTTCCATCTGGTCTAATATAGCCAATAGTTCCTGACTCATCTTGATCTCCGATCCTTAAATAGCGTTACTCTATCACCTGCTTTGCCTTGTTGATCTTTACCAAAGGTATCCTTATAACCTTATCGCCTTTATCAATATATACAGAATCATCCTCTGCCTTATTTATCGATCCTTCAAGCTCAATCTTATCATTCACCGGCTCATTAAGGAACAACCTTACTCTCCTGCCGATGCAACGCAGGAAATCGCTCTTTTCCTTAAGGGGACGATCGAGCCCGGGCGAGGATATCTCGAGGGTATATCTACCCTCCTCTAATAATCCTCTTTCATCAAGCAGGTTACTTATGCTGATATTAAGACGGCTGCATTCATCAACGGTTATTCCTCCCTCAGGCCTGTCAGCCAGTACCCGCAGGATAAAGCCATTACCTTCATGCCGCAGGATAAGGTCTACCAGGTCCAATCCCTGAACCTTAAGGTATTCCACGATCATATCGCGTAACTGCGATATGGTTTCCTGTTTATCCATTCATAAACCCCTTTATCTCTTCCAGTATTTCGGCTTTCGGTTTAACGGTCTTCTTCTGATTGCGGCGTATTTTTAATTCCAGCGTATTATTTTTAAGGGACTCCCGGCCGATGATGACCTGAAGCGATATCCCCAGAAGGTCGGCATCCTTGAATTTCACTCCGGCGCGTTCGTCGCGGTCATCAAGGAGCACCTGGAGACCGCCTTGCCTTAATTCCTTATAAAGCTCTTCTGCCCTGCCCATGATATCCCCTTCGGTAGTATCCAATGGCAGGATGATCACATGGTAAGGACTTATTTCTTTGGGCCAGACGATACCGTCTTTATCATTATTCTGCGCAATTATCGCCGACACCAGCCGCGATACGCCTATGCCGTAACAACCCATGATCAAGGGTTTCTGTTCTCCCTTGGCGTCTATAAAGTTAGCCTCTAACGCCGAACTGTATCTGGTGCCTAATTTGAAGATGTGCCCCAATTCAATGGTATTAGCCTTTTCTAAATCTGATTTACACGCCGGGCATTTTCCCCTTTCCATTTCTTTGGAACTCCTGGCAAACCTGCATTTCGGGCAGAATAAAACCATATCTTCGCCGTCGGGAGCAGGGGCCATAAACTCATGCGACACCTTACCGCCCATCACCCCCGGGTCTGCCTCAGTAGTCAGGATATCCAACCCGCACCTCTTGAATATCCTGTTATAGGCATTGTGCATCTCTCTATAATTCCTCTCCAATCCGGCTTCATCCAGATCAAAGCTGTAAGCGTCTTTCATGATAAATTCACACGCCCTGATCAGGCCGAAACGCGGACGGATCTCATCGCGGAATTTAGTCTGTATCTGATAGAGCAGCAAAGGCAATTGTTTGTAAGATACGACGTGGCTCTTTACCAGCTCCGTGATTACCTCTTCGTGCGTCGGCCCAAGGCAAACATTCCTTTTTTTGCGGTCGGTGAACCTGAGCATTACCTCCGCGATATCCTTGTCGCGTCCGGACTTCAACCATAATTCCAGCGGCTGTAAGGCCGGAAGGAGCAATTCGCTGGCTCCGGATGCGTTCATCTCCTGGCGGATTATACCCTGTATATTATTCAACACCCTCAACCCCAATGGTAGATATGAATACACTCCTGCCATAAGCATACGTACAAGCCCGGCGCGCAACATCAGCTGCTGGCTAACCGATTCGGCTTCCTGGGGTGTTTCCTTCAGAGTAGGGATAAAATCCTTTGACCAGAGCATATTTACTTAATAAGCCTCTTTTAATAAAATATCCGCGCACTTATCCGCGGAGACTTTCCTTATCGTCTTACCCTTTTTAAATAAGAGTCCTTCTTTTCTGCCGAAAGCAACGCCTATATCCGCCTCCCTCGCCTCTCCGGGCCCGTTTACTACACAGCCCATTACGGCTATCTTGAGCGGCTTAGCGGGCAGCTGATATCTCCTGCCTCTGCGGCAGACAGAGATAGCGGATAGTTTCTTTTCCAGGCTTTTTACCACTCCGACCAGGTCAACTTCACAGCGCCCGCATGTAGGACAGCTGATAATCTGCGGCCCGTAACAGCGTAACCCCATAGCCTCCAATATGGATTTGGCGGCATTTACTTCGGCTGCGGGCTTATCCGTAAGTGATACCCTTATTGTATCACCAATGCCTTCAAATAGCAAAACACTTAACGCGATTGCTGACTTTATGGCCCCGGAATAAGGAAGGCCACTTGCGGTCACCCCTAAATGAAAAGGGTAATCGCAAAGCCGGGCCATCCGGCGGTATGCTTCTATGGTATCAAAGATATCCGATGCCTTCAGGGAGATAACGATATCGTAAAACCGCATCTTTTCAATGATCTTTATGTAGTCCAGGGCGGCCCTGACCATCGCCTGCGGAACTCCTTTTGCCTTAGCTGTCCGGTTTACTGCTATCGGCAGAGAACCGGAGTTAAGCCCTACCCTTATAGGAATGCGGTTAAGGCTTGCGGCTTTTACGACCTCGCGTATCTGGCCTTTCTTATGGATATTTCCAGGGTTCAGCCTTATCTTATCTGCCCCGTTTTCAATGGCCTCTATGGCCAGTCGCCAGTCAAAATGTATATCCGCGACTATGGGAATAGCAGTTAGCGGTTTTATCTTTTTTAATGCCCTGGCATCATGGCTGTCTTTAACTGCAATCCGCACAATCTCGCAGCCTGCGCTCTCAAGTTCCCGTATCTGACTTATTGTCTTTACGGTATCAGAGGTCCTGGTCTTGACCATGGACTGTACGGCAACGGGATTCTCCGCTCCGATCCTGACGTTTCCGATATTTATTTCCCGGGTCTTGCGTCTTTTTATAGGGCTCATTATTTAACCAGATTGGATATTTTATCCTGGAAGATCTTTAAGATATCATTATATGTAGCGAATAACGCCAATGCTACGATAAGGGAAAAACCTATCTGAGTAATAATGCGCTCTGCTTTTATACCCATCTGCCTGCCCCTGATCTTCTCTATGGCCAATAATACGATGTGGCCTCCGTCTAATACAGGCAAAGGCAGGAGGTTGAATATGCATAAACTCACGCTTAAGACCGCCACCAGATGCAGGAGCGCGATTATCCCGATGCTCGCCGCCTTGGATGTGATATAAAAAATACCCAGGGGGCCGGTTATTGACTCGCTCATGGAGAGCTTACCCGTAACCATCCGCCAGAGCGCCTTGTAAGTCAGGGCTGTTAAACCAAGCGTTTTCTTTACGCCCAAATAAAAAGACTTAAAAAAACCGTGCCTTATCTTTACAATCTCTTCTGCCGGCGTTATGCCGATCAGCCCTACATTGCGCTTCGCGCCCAGAGCGTCATCCAGGCTCCTCTCTTTTATCAGTATATCAAAGTTGTATTCTTTATTATCGCGCAGGACCAAAACCGCTACTTCCCCTGATTTCTTCCTGATTTGAATGGCCCTCTGAAGATCTTCCCAATATTCTACGCGCTCTCCATCCACGGCCATGATCTCGTCTCCCACTTCTATGCCCGCGTCTTTGGCGCCATAGCCGTCCAATAACCCGCCTACTTTCGCGGTAAGAGTAGGATAACCTGTAAAGAATATCAGCCAAAAACACAAAAAACCCAGCACATAATTCAATAAGGGGCCAAAGAATATTATCTGCGCCCGCTCCAACGGCTTCTTGCTCAGGTATTCATCGGGCTTATTACTGAATTCTTCCATGTTATCACCGGCCATTTTCACGTATCCGCCTAAGGGGATCAAATTTATGCTGTATTCGGTATCCCCCTTCTTCCTGCTCAGCAGGCGCCTGCCGAAACCAAAAGAAAACTTTTCAACCCTCACCCCCAATCTCTTGGCAGCAATAAAGTGTCCGAACTCATGTACGGTTATCAGCACCCCTAATATCAACAAGAATATAAGCGTAGTAACCATAACGTTATTTCTCCTTACGGATTAAATTATACGCCTCTCTCCTGGCCCATGCATCTATGTTAATGATATCTCCCATACCGGGCTCGGCAATATTGCGGTGCTTATCCATGACTTTTTCAATAACCCTGGGTATAGAAACAAAACCCAGCCCGCCTTTTAAGAATTCGTACACGCAGGCTTCATTAGCGGCATTCAGCACCGCGGGAGCAGTGCCCCGTTCATTAGCGGCCCGATATGCCAACCCCAGGCAGGGAAATTTACCGAAATCCGGTTCATAAAAATCGAATTTTTTTATTTTACAGAAATCTATCTCCGGGAGCCTTGTAGGCAGCCTTTCAGGATAAGTTAATGCATACTGTATGGGTATACGCATATCCGTAACCGAAAGTTGCGCCATGACTACCCCGTCTTCAAACTCGACCATGGAATGTATTATCGCCTGCGGGTGCACAATAACTTTTATCCTCTTCGGCTCGATGTCAAATAGGTACATCGCCTCAAGCACCTCAAGCCCCTTGTTCATCAGGTTCGCCGAATCCACACTGATCTTAGGCCCCATGCTCCACCTCGGGTGCTTCAAGGCATCGGAAACAGAGATATTTTTAAGGTCTCTTTTGTGCGTCTTCCGGAAAGGCCCTCCCGAAGCAGTAAGGTAGATATTCTTAATATTACCCCGGCCTTCCCCATTCAGACACTGCCATATAGCAGACTGTTCGCTATCAACAGGTATTATATTCACTCCCCTGCGGCGCGCTTTCTTCATTATTAACGGGCCAGCCATGATGAATGCCTCTTTGTTAGCCAGGGCAACATCTTTCCCGGTGTCTATAGATTTTACTAAGGCCGGCAGCGCTGCAGCGCCGCTTACCGCCAGGACGACCTTATCTATGCGTTTATCCAGAAGCATCTTTTCTAAGGCAGACTCTCCGGAGAAAAGTTTAACACGCCTGCCCTTGAGCCTGGTTCCCAGCCTTGCGGAAGCTTCTTCATCTCGCACGCAGACAAGTTCAGGATGAAAATCCTTTATCTGCCGGTATAAAAGGCCAATATTGGAACTTGCGCTTAAGCCAAGGGCGCGGAATTTTCCGGGAAAACTCCGGATCACCTCCAGGGTATTGCGGCCTATGGAACCTGTCGAACCTAATATGGCGATACGTTTCATCGTTTAGGACGATATCATGTAAAAGTAGAATACCGGGGCCGTAAAAAGCAGGCTGTCGATAAAATCCAAAACTCCTCCCATGCCGGGAAGCGCGCGTCCTGAGTCTTTTACCTGGCAGTCGCGTTTCATCAGCGACTCGGATAAGTCTCCCAATTGCCCCAGTATACCCAAAGAGACACCCATAAATACAAGGTGTGCATACCCCGCATTTAAGAATGGTTTAGTTATAATGGCTCCCAATACGCTGAATAACAGCCCGCCGATAGCCCCCTCTACCGATTTCTTTGGGCTGATGCGGGGTATCAGGGGGGTTTTACCTAAACGCGAACCGATAAAGTAAGCTCCGATATCGCCTAATTTTGTTATGCATATTACGGCGAGGATCAACCCGGCTCCCCCGTCAAGATACCTGATCTTGATCATAAAACTCAGGAACCATGAAACATAGAGTATGCCGAATATAGTCGCCGAGATATCCACGATCACGCCGGAATTATCGCGACGCCTAAACTGCATGATTATCAAAAACAGCAATGCCAGGACTATAAAAAGGAATTCCCAGTTACGCGTAAGTTCAAAACGGAATAATATCGAAAGGGGTACAATCGTCCCCATCGCGATGCCGAAATATTTATATATGTGTGTGCCCTTGTTTTCGAGCATGGTAAAAAACTCATAAAGCCCGGCGGCAATAAAAACGGTCACCAGTAATCCAAAGAGCCAGTCAACTGATATGGTCAAGGCCAGGAAACAAAAGAGTACCGCCGCGCTAACTATCCTCTTTATCAGCATCTATACCTCCGAATCTGCGTTCCCTTTTCTGATAAATATCTATCGCCTTTATTAAATCCTCTTTGCCGAAATCAGGCCAGCATTTCCTGGAAAAATACAATTCGGCGTAAGAAAGCTGCCAGAGGAGAAAATTGCTTATGCGCATTTCACCACTAGTACGGATCAAAAGATCCGGATCGGGTAAGCCGGCGGTATAAAGATAGCTACCAAAGGCCTCTTCATCCAGCCCCTTTGAATCAACCTCTCCCCTGATAACCGCATTGGCAAATTTATTTGCAGCGTCCACTATCTCCTGCCTGGATCCGTAATTCAGGGCCAGGATAAAAGTGAGGCCGGTATTATCCTTAGTGCGCGCCTGGGCCTTTCTTATCTTAAGAAGGAGGTGTTGCGGTATAGGCTTATCCCTGCCGATGGCAAGAAACCTGATATTCTCCTTATCCAGCTTGCCTATCTCTCGGTTAAGGAAATTATCCATGGCGCGCATAAGCAGGTTAACTTCTCTTTTAGGCCTGATCCAGTTCTCGGCAGAAAAAGCGAATAACGTCACTGCCTCAATCCCTAATTCAGCCGCTGCCCTGATTATCTCCCTTACCCTCTTGATTCCGGCGTGGTGCCCGGCAGTCCGCGGCAGGCCCCTCTCTTTTGCCCAGCGGCCGTTGCCATCCATGATTATCGCGATATGCCTGGGAATATTATCTCTAGCTAACATATTTTAGTCCATAGTTCCTTGTTCATAGCTCATAGTAGACAATGAGCTAAAAATTATGAACTATGAAAAAACCGCTATTCTACTGATGAACTCTATAATCTATATCCGGGAAGATATTGTCCTTATATTCAATATCGGTAAGCCAGTTTTCATCCAGGGAATTCGATTTTATATCTTCGTATATGCGGTTAAACCTCAGAAGGTGCTCTTTGGTCCGGCGCACCGCATAGGAGATATGCGTACCTGTACCCATAATAAATGCCCAATCAGAACTCTGTGCAAGGAGCAATTCCCTCAGCGCCTGTTTCAAGGCCCTCTTCAAAAGTCCGTCTGCGCGGGGAAAACTCTTTGCCAGCTCCGTCATCCGTCCGGATGCGGCGTGCAGATGCCGGTAAATCCAGTCATTCGAGCCCTGCAGCCACATCTCGCAATACCCCTTCCAGCCCCAACTGGATAAAGAAGGGGTGATAACCTGGTTACGCGGGTTCTCCGAGAGGTATTCGCTAGGGGTAATAAGCCGGATGGTCTTCTGGTCAAAAACTATCTTGCGCATCAAAAACTCAAGCCACATCGGGCCCTCGTACCACCAATGGCCGAACAATTCAGCGTCATAGGGAGAAACAATGATCGGCTTCTTATGCATGAAATTGTAAAGATATTCGATCTGCCTTTCTCGGTTAAACATAAAATTACCGGCATGCTCTCCGGCTTTATCCCTAGACCAATCAGGATTATAGGATTCCTTACTTGCGCCTCCGCTAATGCGGTAATACTTTATCCCCGTATTTATCCTTACGCCGTCAGGGTGAATATACGGCTTTATGTAATCGTAATCCAGATCAAAACCGATATCGCGATAAAACTCCCGGTAAACATAGTCCCCGGGATAACCGTCAACCGATGACCAGACCTGTTTGGATGATTCCAGGTCCCTGGCGAAGCAGGCGACACCGGTACCCTTGCAATAAGCCGGAGCAAAGACCCCGTATTTAGGCCTCGGCGAACCGTGCAATACGCCGTGGGAATCGGTAAAGAAATAACGGATACCCGCTTCCTTCATGATCTCGTCATGCCCCGGATGATATCCTGCTTCAGGCAACCATATACCATTCGGCTTCCTACCAAATACGGATTCATAATGGCTTACCGCTACTTTAATCTGTGCCCTTACCGATTCCCGGCAGATATCCATTAAAGGGAAAAACCCGTGGGTGGCGCCACAGGTGATGATCTCAAGCTTACCCGCATCCTGAAAGTTTTTAAAAGCGGTAACCAGGTTACGGTTAAAGCGTTCAAAGGTTTCGCGCGCCTTATAAAAATTATTCATGTACATTACGGCAAGGCGCTGGAATTCCGGCTGCCAGCGCGTCCTCTCTGCTTCCTTGTGCGCCAGCTCAATGAGCCTGTTGATATACCTCAGGTACCTCTCCTGCAGCAGGCCGTCGGTAAGCATGGATATCAGTGTAGGGCTCAAAGACATAGTCAGGCGAAAATCCACATTGTCGTTTAATAAACTCTCGAGCCTTAGGATCAACGGTATATAGGTTTCGGTTATAGCTTCATATAGCCAATCCTCTTCCAGGAAAGCCGGGTGCTCGGGATGGCGCACATAAGGAAGATGGCCGTGCAAGACTAAACATAAATAACCTTTATGCATAGAATACCTCGTTAGTTGAGCTCTTTGAGTTTATTAAGTTGCTTGGATTCTAGGACAATATAAACTCAACAAACTCCATGAGCCCTATAACTGCTTATCTGGTTTCTTTGGTTACTATCGGAGTAATCGTGCGTTCCTCTTTGTTGTCAGGGGCTACCGCTTTGACGGGAATGACCTGTTTCCCGTCAGGAAGGGCAAAACGCATCGAAAAAGTCCCATCGCGCCTCAGATTTATCTGCTTGTCCTGGACATAAACCTTTGCATCCGGTTCGGTTGCTCCGTAAACGATCAACTCGGTGTTTACCGCGAGCCAGAATTCTCTCTCACCCGGCGCTTTCTTGACCGGGCTCGCCACAGATGATACTCCGGAAGTGACCCCGGAAAATAATTCCTTCTTCACCCTCTCCTGCCAGGCCTTCCCCACCGGAGAGCTCCTGCCTAACCCGAAACCTATCCCATAAAGCCGGGCAAACATATCATCCGGTATCATCCATTCCTCGTCGGTAATCCATGAAGGGCCTTCTATGGGGGTTGAGACAGTATTTGAACGCACTATCACTATAAATCGTCCGTCTGGCAACAAGAGGCCTAAATCCACGCACCATGATTTACCGGGCCCCGCGGTATCGATATACCAGTTATTGGCGTATTCGTTCACCTGTATATCAAAAAAGCTGTGGGCATTATTTCCGTCGAAAATAATCTGGCTTATGTCATAGACACGCAGTATGCGCCTGGCGCTGTGAAAATCACCCTTCAACTCTCTCTCGAGTCTTAGGTAAGTATGGGGCCCTACCTCCCAGTAGGTATGCAGCCAACGGGGGTCGCGCACCTGCAAGACAATCTTATCCTCTTCGTATCCTCTGGGCAACTCCTGAGGCATCAGCCGTGGCATAATCGGAGCTTCTGCCGTATAAAACTTTGTCTTTCCTATCGCAGTCTCCTGCTGACCTATAACTTCTTTTTTATCTGCCGCAGTCCGGGATGTGTCCTTCTTTATCTTTCCCGGTGAAATCACGGTTTTCTTTACCTTCACACGCTGTCTAATTAATTCTATAAATTTATCTTTTATCCTACATAATATATCCATGCGCACCTCCTTTGATTAACTATCATAAAAAAGGGGACAATCTATCCCCTTTTTTTGTAAAGGTATCTTTTTCGCGTACCTCCTCTAGTCCATAGTTTGATTTTTTTATTATACCGGTTAAGAAAACAGTGCTATTTGGCTGTTTTGGATTTATTCTTAACCAAAGCCTCTTTTAAGTTCTCTTCTAATTTATTCTTAAGCTCTGTGATCTTTTCCAGCTCTTCCTTAAGGCTCTTGGTTACCAGCTGCTCCTGCAGTAAGGCTTTTTTAACGGTTTCATTATCGGCCTTCACATCCTCGAATTCCTTTTCTTTGGCTGCCTTTTCATTCTTGAGTTCAATCATCTTCTGTTGTGAATCCCAGCTCGCTGCCTTCTCATTATCCAGTTCCACCGAAACTGCCTTGAGCTTGCCCGCTATGCCGCAGGAACGGATCGTCCCGATGAATAATATCATGCTCAAAATCGCCAATATCATAATAACCCTGTTTTTAATACTTTCTTCCATAGTCCCCTCGCATTTAATTCAAGAATATTTACTTTAAGTTCTCTGCCGGTTCAATAAGCCCAGGCCCTTTTGTTTTCACCGAATCTTTCATTTTGGCCAATTGGGGCAAGATAACGATCTCAACACGGCGGTTTAACTGGCGGCCTTGCGCGCTGCCATTGGAAGCAACAGGCGTATATTCACCATAGCCGATTGCGGATAAACGCTTAGGAGAAATATTCTTCTGGTCGACCATATAATGCAATACGCTCAGGGCACGGGCACTGGAAAGTTCCCAGTTCGATTTCCAGCCCGAGAATTTAATAGGCATATTATCCGTATGCCCTTCTATACCTACATTCAGCTGGGGCACGTTATCTTTCAGCACGGTCGCCACCTTATCCAGTATAGGATAGCTCTGCGGCCTTATCTTTGCTTTCCCGGAATCAAACAAAACATCTCCTACCACCGTAACAACCAGGCCCTTCTCCATCAGCTCTAATTTTACATCCTTATCTCTGATCTCTTTACTAAGCGAGCTCTCTAGGATCCTCTTCGCCTGGTTCAATTCATCAAGTTGCTGGGATAATTCTTCAATCTTTTGCGCGTCCGAACGCCTCCCTTTCTGGAAGATAAAAGTGCATCCTGCCAGAGTAATGCTCAAGAAAAATATCATTACGGTTTTTAACAGTTTCCCTTTCATTTCTACCTCCTTATGGGACTGCCGACTAAATGTTATTTTTTAAAATAATTCTTAAAAGCGCGGATTATGATTCTAATAATCCAACTGATTCCTATCTTTAAGGATGGAAGCTAACTATAACATAATCAAAGAGTTTAGTCAAGGGGTTTTAATAGACAGACAATTTATAGAGTACCATCGACTTAAATTGTAGCCCTTGCTTTTCCGGTTGTCGAAACACCTGTAAACTTATATAAAGATGGTCTCTTCGCGGGATGAACCCACCGAAACCATTGATATCCTGGTATCCAGGATATCCTGCAGGAAAGATATATATTTTTTTGCGTTCAGGGGCAGATCACGGTAAAGCCTTGCTTTACTTACCGTCCCATCCCATCCGTGCATGCTCTTATATACTGGTTTTACGAATTTAGCGGCTTCTATATCATCGGGAAACTCTTTAAATATCTTACCTTTATATTTATAGGCGGTGCATATCTTTATATCCTTAAGGCCGTCAAGGACGTCGAGTTTCATTATTGCTAATTCGGATATCCCATTCAACATAATTGCTTCCTTTACCATAACGCTGTCAAACCATCCGCATCTACGCGGCCTGCCGGTGGTAGCTCCGAATTCATTGCCTTTCTTGCGGATAAACTCTGCGAAAACTGGGGCGAATTCAGCGGGGAAAGGGCCCTCC
Organism: Candidatus Omnitrophota bacterium; assembly: GCA_043823435.1. Lineage (GTDB taxonomy): Bacteria > Omnitrophota > Gorgyraeia > Gygaellales > Profunditerraquicolaceae > UBA1562. The sequence goes on from JBDRAV010000003.1 coordinate 109,232, forward strand.
CCCACTCTTGTGGTATAGGCTTTGGCTATGCCTATTACCTTATCAATGTTTACCGCAGATACGCCTGTGCCTACGCATGCCCCTCCTGCGGTCGCCGAAGAAGAAGTGACAAAGGGATAAGACCCGAAATCGATATCCAGAAAAGTCCCCTGCGCGCCCTCGAAAAGAATATCTTTTTTATCCCGGGTCGCCTTATTCAATAGCGCTGCGACATTGCATACGTACTGAGAAAGGAATCTCCCGTAATTTATATAATCCTTGTAAATCGAATTAAAACTGAATCCGGGGTGCCCGTAGACTTTCTTAAAGATCTCGTTCTTTTCCTTTAAATTATCCTTTAATTTATCCCTAAACACTCCGGGGCTTAGAAGATCAACCATCCTTATGCCGCAACGGCTGATCTTATCCGCATAACATGGGCCGATACCCCTGCCAGTCGTCCCTATCTTATGTGTCCTCTTTGTTTCGCGCAAACGGTCCAGGACCTTATGGTAAGGCAGGATTATATGGACGAGCGAAGATATCTTCAGCCGCCGGTCGATATTTATGCCGCAGGACAATAATCCATTTATCTCCTTTATCAATGCCTCAGGCTCAACCACTACACCGTTACCGATGCAACAGATCTTGCCTTTATGCAGGATACCGGAAGGCATAAGATGGAATACATATTCTTTTCCGTTTGCGACAACGGTGTGGCCGGCATTGCTCCCGCCTTGATAACGCACGATATAATCTATTTTGCGGGACAATATATCGATTATCTTACCCTTGCCTTCATCCCCCCACTGTGTTCCGACCATTACTGTATTCATAGTTCCTTAAATCCCTCAGGTTATTGATACTAAGTTTGACAAAAAGTGATTACAATGACATGGTGAAGATCTTGCGCGCAATATCCGGATACCTGGCGATAAATCGTAATTCATCATCAACAAGGGGTTTCTGATTATGCACATTGGCATGACGCACCAGCTCCAGGATCTCGGTCGCCTCCTTGTCATCATGGAAGACGACCTCCAATTTCTCATAGACGTTCCTGAAGCCCTTTATCCCTGAGTATTCACCGGCGGTGATCTTGCGCCCGGTCTCTATTACCTCGGGTTCGCCCCTGCCTAACTCCTCGTAATCATATAACTCGTAATTACGCCGGTCCTTCAGGGCACCATCCGCGTGGATACCCGATTCATGGGCAAAGGCATTAGCGCCTATGCCGGGCTGATTTATAGGTATAGGCACGCCAAAAGCATAAGAGGCGTATTTACAGATCTTCCAGGCGGCCTTCAGGTCTATGCGTTCATCGAGAGAATAATCCTTCATACCGTTTCCATGCTTTATGGCCAGGACCACTGAAACCAGGTCAGCGTTACCCGCCCGTTCCCCCATACCGTTAACACAGGTATTTATGTAAGCATCCACTCCGCTGTCGCATGCCGCTTTTGCCCCGGAGATGGAATTAGCCACGACCAACCCAAGGTCATTATGGCAGTGGATTTCAACCGGGATCCTGACTTGATCAGCAAGAAGCTTTATGCGCTCATAAATCGTAAAAGGCGTATCGTATCCCAGCGTATCGCAATAACGCACCCTGTCGGCGCCTGCCTCTTTGGCTGCCCGGGCGAATTCAATGAGGTAATCGATTTTGGTGCGCGAGGCATCCTCTGCGTTTACACCTATGGACTGCGCCCCGGACTTACGTGCCTCCTTCACTGCCTCAGTCATCTCTTTTATTACCGAGGAATGGTCAAGCTTACCCTTGAATTTATGCACGATCATCTGTTCGGAAGTAGATATAGAAAGGTTCAGATGCTTCAGACCCGGTACAAGCTTGAAAGCATTTTTTACATCGTCGCAGGTCGCCCTTAACCATCCCCCCAGCCGTATAGGTGTAAGCATCCCTTTATTAACCAATTCCAGGTTAGCATTCAGGTAACTTGTCTCGTGGTGCGTCAGGGGGAAACCGAATTCAGATTGGAATACGCCCATATCATTAAGAAATACGTTTATCATTGTCTTTTCAAGCTTAGAGAGGCATATCCTGGAAGTCTGGACCCCGTCGCGATTAGTTACGTCAATAATGTATATCTTTGGTTTATGAGCCATATTGTCACCTCTTTATTATTTTTTTAAGTTCTTCCTTCACCGGCACGCCATGCGAACTGAATATCTCCCGGTTATCCAGCAGATACGCCGGCCCCAACATAATTTGCAATTCCTCACTCAGCGCAATATTCTCCCTTAGAAGCCTATTCCCTTCTTCTCCGCGCGCGCAAATACTTATCTTATCCGTATCTGCTTCACCTAAGCAATCCTGCCACCATGAACTATTAATAGAATTCACCCGGCAGCTGATATAATTCCAAAACTCCTGAGGGTAATATTTCTGGACACAGACGCTGCGCAGGCATTCCTCTACTTCAAGGTTCCCTCCCTTTGCCTCAAACTTTCCCCCGGCCTTTTCGACAACTAAGAAATGCACAATAGGGTTGAATTCTCTTATCGTATTCAATAATGCCCGGGCATCCTTATGGTATAAACTCATAAATAAATCCAGCCTTCCCTTAACGGGCTTTCTATCCAGATAATAAGCAATGCCGCTAAAACTGGGATTTAACATATAAAAATCACCCTTTGCCTGCAGGTTATTCTTTAATTTTCCAAACCCACCCCCTTCTTCCGCTTCTTTCCCCAGAAGATAAACCGGCAGGACATCGATACCCAAATCTTTGATTAATCTGTCGGCTTCTTTCCCTGGATAATATAGGTAAGATACTGATAATCCAGGAAAGTATGTCTTCAAAAGGCTCTCCTTATCTTTAGTATAACATGTACTGCAAAGTTTAGAGGTAATGATCGAGAGGGGGACCTTGACTGCTTTAGTGAATACGCACCGTGCCTGCAATATACCGGGGGAGTCACATCTTCCTACCGACCCCTCCTGTTTGCAATTATTATCGGAGAAACAGCGCGGTAAAATAGACAGTATATCCGGATCATCGGATATCTTATCTGAAAGACGCAACTCTTCTACCCTGTAATTCGCTACTTTATTATCATTCAAATCCATGGTTAATTTCCCGATGCCGCGTCCCTGCCAGGAAGGCCTTAATATCAAAACGGCGCCTTCTTTGCTAAAAATATCTTTCTTTGTGCGGCTATGGCCTACAATAAGGATACCTATCCCCTCGACTTCCTTCAATAAACTTAAATCCTCACTCTCGCCCAGATGGCTTATGAGTATAATAAGGTCTACTCTATTCTTTTTTAATTCTGATACTGCCTCTTTAACCGCTGTTTTCGGATCAATAAACCGCATGCCGCTTGCTCCGGCCTTCTGCTCTGCCAGAGAATTAGTCAAGCCGATTATACCTATCTTCCTGCCGGCGGATTCTTTTATAATATATGGCTTGAGCAAAGGAACCCCCGCCCCTTCTGCACAGATATTAGAAGAAAGAAAAGCTATCCGCGTCTTCCCGACATTATCCTGGAGGAACTCCATGCCGAAGTTAAATTCATCATCTCCGACTGTAGCGGCATCATACTTCATTAATTCCATTGCCTCAAGATTTACGATGGAGCGTTGCATATCCAGTTCTGTATTCTGGGTATATTCATCCTGAAGCCCGCCGGCAAAGAATCCGCCTGAATCTAACAATAAGAGGTCAGGGCTATCCTTTCTTAACTCTTTGATCAAGGTAGCGCGCCGCGCTATCCCGCCGTCCGACTGGTAATGGCAATTGCAAGGATAAAGCATTGCGTGCGTCTCGCCGGTATATAGTATGGTAATCTCCTGGGCGCTTATATCACTAGAGAACAGAAAACAGAAAACAAAGAGTGCTAGGGAGAATATAGATAAACTTTTTCTTGTCATTACAGCCTGATTATTTTTACCGCTAAGATATTATCGGTTTTCTTTATCTTATCCAGGAGTTGCGCCGATACGGCACTATCCACATTCAGTATGGTAATCGCTTTTCCTCCCGGCTTTTCGCGGCCAAAGGTCATGGCGGCGATATTAATGTCGTGCTCACCAAGAAGCATCCCCATATTCCCGATAATGCCCGGCTTATCCCAGTTCTGTATCATGATCATTTCTCCCGCCGGGGAAACCTCTACGTAATAACCGCCGATCTTTACGATACGCGGCTGTTTATTCGCGGATAATGTACCAGATATCACCTTTGATTCCTTATCAGTCTTTATCTCAAGCTGTATCAGGTTCACGAACTCTTCTTCTTTAGAGGTCTTGGCCTCCCTGATCCTTATGCCCCTTTCCTTCGCCAGGCTTACGGCATTGATAAAATTTACCGTCTCCTTCAGGATAGGCGAAAGCATCCCTTTCACGAGAGACATAGTCAAGGGGCTTAGATCATATTGCACGATCTCTCCGCTATAGCTTATGCTGAGTTCCTGGAACCTGCCCTCAACCATCTGGCCGCAAAAGGCACCCATCTTCTCGGCTAAATTGATATAGGGATCAAGGAATTTGCAAACCTCTGCTTCTATGCATGGGTAATTTGCGGCATTACGTATACCTTTACCCAAGAGCGCATCACGTACTATCTGTGCCACTTCGATGGCGACATTGACCTGCGCTTCCTCGGTAGATGCACCCAGGTGCGGAGTTAATATGACATTATCTAATTTTAATAACTCACTGTCGGCGGGCAATGGCTCATTTTCAAATACATCCAGCGCCGCTGCCGCTATCTTATCTTCTTTTATAGCGCTTAATAATGCTGCCTCATCGATTATGCCCCCGCGGGCGCAATTTATTAAACGCGCCCCTTTCTTCATCGCATCGAATTCTTTGCCTGAGATTATATGTTTTGTTTCTTCGGTCAGGGGCGTATGTACGGTAATATAATCCGATTTGCCGAGGAGCTCTTTCAATTCAGCTATTTCTATACCCAGGCTCTCCGCGACTTCGCGCGATAAAAACGGGTCATACGCCAGCACCTTCATTCCGAAAGATAAAGCACGTTTAGCCACTTCTGTGCCTATCCTGCCCAAACCCACGATACCTAATGTTTTTCCGTAAAGTTCGATCCCCATAAACTTGGAACGCTTCCATTCCCCTTTCTTCATAGAAACATTGGCCTGGGGTATATTCCTGGAGAGAGACAAGATCATGCTTATGGTATGCTCCGCGGTAGAAATAGTGTTTCCTCCGGGGGTATTCATTACGATTATCCCTTTTTGCGTGGCTGCCTCTAAATCAACGTTATCTAACCCTACCCCTGCGCGGCCGATGACTTTTAGCTTTGCGGCAGCTGCGATTATATCTTTGGTCACCTTGGTGGCGCTACGCACGATAAGGGCATCATAATTCCCGATCTCTTCTTTCAAGGCCTCAGGCTTCAGTCCAGTCTTGACATCTACCTGAAACTCCTTCACCTCTTTTAATATCTTCAGACCCTCTTCCGACAGCGGATCACTGACTAATATTCTCATCGTTCCTCCTAAATATAGTATAATTACATTGCAGAGACGTTTACCGAGTTAATCGGGAAGGTGTCCCTAATCCAATCGTTCTCTAAAATTGGGAAGCTATACCTTGAATTCTTTAAGGAACACCTTCCCGTTCAGACCAAAGACACTTTCCGCTTTGGCTTGGAAAACGTCTCGGATATTATTTGAGGAATACTTCTTCAGCTGCTTTAACCCCGATTCCTAACTCAAACTTATACCCCATCTGGTACAATACTTTTTCAAGACAGGAGATACCCGCGATAATATCAAACTCTTCTATGAAACCCATATGCGCGATCCTGATCAGCTTGCCTTTTAATTCCCCCTGGCCTCCGGCAATGGTAATGCCGTGGATATCGCGCATGGTCTTTACTAATTTTCCTCCTTCGATACCGGCCGGCACCTTCGCCGCGGTGACCACATCAGAGGCTGCCGTAGGCGCAAGTAACTCCAACCCAAGTGCTTTTACGGCTGCCCTTGTGGCATCCGCCATCTTTTTATGGCGCGAGAAGATCGTATCTAACCCTTCCTCTCTCATTATCTTCAATGCTTCACATAGTGCGATTATCAGGGTTATCGCCGGAGTAAAAGGAGTATCCGTCACATCCGAAGCCTTCTTTGCCTTCTTCAGGCTGAAATAATACTTCGGGGACTTGGATTCCTCCACAAGCTTCCATGCCTTTGGGCTTACCGAAATGAAACCGAGGCCCGGTGGAAGCATCAACCCTTTTTGGGAACCCGAGACGACCACATCACAAGACCAAGCATCAGTCTGCAGGTCAATTGCCCCTAAGCCGCTTATGGCGTCTACTACCAGTACCGCAGGCGTATCTTTCACGACCTTACCGATAGCGGCTATATCATTGACTACGCCGGTAGAAGTCTCGCAAAGCGTAGCAAATACCGCTTTTATTTTCGGGTTAGCCCTGAGCATCTTTCCTATCTGCTCCGGATCGACAGCCTTACCCCATTCTACGTCTATAACCTCGGGGATAATACCGTAAGTTTCACAAAGCTCGGTCCATCTCTCGCCGAATTTACCGCCCTGTATTGTTATGGCCGTGTCAGCGCAAGACAAAAGGTTAGCAACGGCTGCCTCCATCGCACCGGTGCCCGAAGAAGCAAAAATAAAGAGATCGCCTTTAGTCTGATAAATATATTTCAGCCCATCCGCTGCTTCTTTAAGTATTGCCTGGAATTGCGGTGTACGGTGATGAATAATGGGACGCGCCATTGCTTCGCAAACCTCTGGGGGCAATGGGGTAGGTCCCGGGGTCAATAGATACTGTTTTCTCATAAAACCTCCGCTTTAATTTAGAAAGGCTGAACGTTAAAATATGGGCAAAAAAACTAACCTTATTTTTTCTTGGTCTCTATCACCTCATCTACCAGGCCGTATTCTTTGGCTTCCTCGGCAGACATAAAGTAATCGCGGTCGGTATCCTTAAGTATCTTATCTAACGGCTGTTTCGTATGGTATGAGAGGATTTCATTTATCTTGTCGCGCAATTTCATGATCTCCTGGGCATGCCTGGAGATATCCTCCGCTGCACCCTGGACTCCTCCCCAGGGCTGATGGATCATCACCCGCGAATTCGGCAAAGCGAAACGCTTTCCTCTTGTGCCGGCGCACAAAAGGAGTGCGCCCATGCTGGTTGCCTGGCCCACGCAATAAGTAGCTACATTCGGCTTTACAAACTGCAGGGTATCGTATATCGCTAAGCCCGCGGTCACAGATCCGCCCGGGGAATTAATGTATACGTTTATATCTTTATTTACATCCTCCATCTGAAGGAATAATAGCTGCGCAATAATCAGGTTCGCCACGATATCGTCGATAGGCGTACCTATAAAAACAATGCGGTCCTTAAGTAAGCGCGAATAAATATCATAAGCGCGTTCATAACCCCGCGATGTCTGCTCAATAACCATCGGCACTAGAGTCTGGTTTTTTATGCTCATATTCTACCCCCCTTAAGTTTTGAGTCTTGAGTTTTGAGTTTATTCTCCAGCTTCTAACTCTTAGCTCATAACTCCTAACTATTTTGCCAGTCCGCTTCTCTCAATAAAAACTCCATAACCTTACGAGGCATATGGTCGTCTATGGGTATATTTTCCTTCTTGGCAATAGCGGACAGGATCAGATAAACCCTGACCTGTTTCTTCGCTTCCTGTTCCAGCTGTCCGGTTATCGCTTTCTCCTGCTCTTCTATTTTTTCTCGCGAGACCCCCTTTAAAGCCAGGTCTAATTTAGTCTGCCTGAGCATATCCTGCAACTGACGGTTGACCAGGCCTTGAGGCAATTTAAAATCCAGACCCTTACTAATATTCTCCACGATCTCCTTCTCTATCTTCTGCCTCTGCTGGTTCTCTTCGCGTAGGTAAATCTCTTTCTCCACCGCCTTCTCTAATTCAGAAAGCATGGGATAACCTAATGACCTGGAAAAATTATCGTCTACAGTCTCTATTTTTCTTGTTTCTTTAATGGAATCGATATTGCGCTTTATCATATCCGCGCTAACTTCTATCTTCTTATAATTCACCCTGATACCCTTATAGTTTTTTATCGGGATCTGTGGGCTTATCTCTACCCTCGCCTTGAATGAAAGACTACCCCTGTCCAGTTTCACTTCGGATACTTCGGGCAGTTCTATAACCTCAAGGCCCTCCTTATCTATCGCCTGGTTATAAAGCTCGGGGATAAGTTCCTTCATTACCAACTCATGCGCATGAGAGGAATATTTCTTTTCCAGGATATCGCGTGGGGCATGGCCGGGCCGAAAACCTGGTATCTTGGCCTCTTTCGATATCTGTGCAAAAACATCATTAAATTTATTCTTGACCAGATCGCCGCTTACCTCAATACTGATCTCCCTTTTGTTGCTGTCTATCTCTTTGACTTCAGTTTTCACCCCGCTCTTCCTTTCCTAATTAATACCCCGACCCTTTTGGAAGGACGGGCCCCCGTTTAAATGAACGCGCAACTTACGAATACGACAGTATGAGTAAGTTGTATGCGAGAATTTACATCCTACCTTATTAACAAGTATAAAAGGATGCTACATCTTAAACTTCTCACCCAGATATATCTCTCTTGCCTTGGAGTTACTAATAAGATCATCGGCCGTGCCTGATATCATGATTCTTCCGTCGGCAATCAAATAAGCCCTGTCTGTTATGGAAAGCGTCTCCCGGACGTTGTGATCCGTGAGCAGAATACCCAAGCCCTTATCCTTTAATTCCTTGATGATCTCCTGCGCCTCATTAACTACTATAGGATCTATGCCTGAAAATGGTTCGTCTAAAAGTATGAAAGAAGGATTTGTGACTAACGCCCGCGTGATCTCAAGACGCCTCCTCTCGCCGCCCGATAAAGTATAGGCCTTGTTTTTGGCAAGACGGGCGATATTCAATTCCTCAAGCAGGCTTTCTAGCCTGCGCCTCCTCTCCACCTTATTTATGGGAAGTGTCTCCAGGATAGCCATAATATTCTCTTCAACGGTGAGTTTCCTGAAAATAGACGCTTCCTGTGAGAGGTAACCTATACCGAAACGCGCGCGCGAATGTATAGGCAGGGAAGTTATATTAAAATTATCGAATACAATGGAGCCCGCATTCGGAGGAATAACCCCGACCACCATATAGAAAGTAGTGGTTTTTCCGGCGCCGTTAGGCCCAAGTAACCCTACTATCTCGCCGCGCTTAACTGAGAGGTCTACACCTTTCACTACCTGTCTACCGTCGTAAGATTTAGAGAGCCCCCTAATTTCCAAAAGATGCATCCAGCCCCTCCTGAGAATATATAACCAATTTAGGCCTGCCCGAAAGGATAATTCTGTTTTGCGCGGCGTCGTATGTCGCCTCATCGCTATAGGATACGTTCTCTCCCCGAGTAATCTTGACGTTTCCCCGCGCCACGATCTTATCTATCTTACTGCTCATCGCGGAGTCAGCCTTTGGCAATGCGGAAGCGTCTTTGCCCGTACCGCCGAAATATACATCCATTATATCACTGTCTATCAGTACATCCTGGGTATTCACCTTGACGTTATTATTAAAGGTAGCGACGTTCTTATCGTAATCTATCTCGAGCGGACCGTCACAGGTGATCACTATCTTCTTGTTGACATCCCGGACGCTATCTTTATCTGCATTATCCGGATTGATATTCACGGTCACGTCTTTTTCCAGACTCACCTTCTTAAGGCTGGGCTCACCGTACGCTCCGCTTGCAGTAGTCACCATATTGCCTCTTTCTATATTAACCGCGTCTTTCGTAGTAACAAGCTGCTTCTTCCTGTCCCAATCCAGAGAATCAGTAGTTAATTTGGAGCCGGTAGATGTAGTAATTACCACGTTTTCCTCGAGGTGGATCTTGCCGTCTGCCTTATCAAAATCACCCTTATCGGCAGTAAGCACGATGTCCTCTTCTTTGCCGTAAAGATTGCCGACTACCTCTTTCAGTTTTACCACATCCGAAAATATATCCGCGGATTTCCCGGCGAGGTCCCAGGACTTCTTACCTTTATCGCCGAAACTAGCCAGGGAGAAATCCATAATCTGCTGGTCCGACCCCTGGTCAACCTGCTCCTGGCAGATTGCGCTAAATGCAGGAAAGATAAAAAAGGCCAAAAATGTAAAGAATATCTTAAGGGTCATAAAACCCCACTATTTCCTGCCATTTGCCTTGTGCCTTCAGGATCAATTCTACCACTTCGCGTACCGCACCATGCCCACCGTGTTTTAAGGTTATGTAAGAAGCTGCCTGTTTTATCTGCGGTACGGCATTAAAGACCGCGATAGAAAAGCCCACCCTCTTCATCAAAGATAGGTCCACTAGATCATCACCCACAAAACACACCTCTTCGGCATTAAGCTTGTATTTCTTTAAAACCTTTTCCAGGACAATCGTCTTAGGAAAGATATTTTCGTATACCCTCTCTACCCGCATATCGCGGGCGCGGGGCTTAATCGCCTGCGAACCCTTGGCGGTGATCAATACGGTCTTTATGCCTGCCCTGCTTAAACAATATACGCCCAGGCCGTCATGCACGTCGAAAAACTTCATGTCCCGCCCGGAAGAATCATATATTATCCTGCCGTCCGTGAGAACGCCGTCCACGTCCAGAAGCAGCATCCTGATCTTTTTTGCCTTATCTATTATCTCCTGCCTGATGTTTACTCTCAATATTGCACCCGGCGTTATGCTAATCCGGCCTTTAATAAATCCTGTACGTCCAAAAGCCCTACGGGCCGGTAATCTTTATCTACTACCGGCACCTCATCTATCTTTTTTTCCTGGAGCATGCGCATGGCCTCGGCAGCCAATTTGCCCCCGGTAATCACAAGGGGCCTTTTGGTCATCACTTCCCTGATCTTCATTTTGGGTAACTCCCTCTTTGTCCCCAGATGCCGTCGTAGATCTCCGTCAGTGAATATCCCGGTTAATCTTCCCTTATTATCCACTACCGAGGCGGCTCCGGCGCGCGCCTGGGTAATTTTCAGCAGGACATCTGAAACTGTCCTTTCCTCATTGACCACGGGATTATCCCTGCCCTTACGCATGATATCCTCTACTTTTAAAAGCAGCTGTTTGCCCAGCATACCTCCCGGATGGTAAAAAGCGAAATCCTTCGCCTTAAACCCTTTCAGTTCCAGAAGGCATACTGCCAGGGCATCTGCCATGGCTAAAGTAGCGGTAGTAGAAGCGGTAGGGGCGAGCCCCAAAGGACAGGCCTCTTTTCTTACGGAAACGTCCAATACTATATCACTGTATTTAGCGAGAACAGATCTAGTCTTTCCGGTCAACGCGATGATCTTTGCCCCTATCTTCTTTAAGAAAGGAAGTAGCTGTTTTATCTCTTCGGTCGACCCGCTGTTAGAAATAATGATCACTGTATCGTCAGAAGTCACCCTTCCCAGGTCTCCATGGGCGGCTTCGGATAAATGCATGAATAAGCTTGGCGTACCGGTAGAAGAAAGGGTCGCGGAGAGTTTCTCGGCGATGATACCGGTTTTACCCATACCGCTTACCACTATCCTACCTTTAGTCTTTAATACGGTAACGACGGCTTCCTTAAAACTGTTACCCAGGCGTGATTTCAGCGCCCTTACCGCCTCTGACTCAATATCCAGGACCTCTTTCGCGCGTCTAAGAATATTTATTCTCACCCCGCTCTTCCTTTCCATGCATACCCCTGCCCTACAGAAGGGCGGGGCTCATAATGCCTTCTCTATTTTCTTAACCTGTTTTAAGAGCCTGCGCAATTCTTTTAGATCGATCATATTCGGACCGTCGCAGGGCGCTTCATCAGGCGCAGAGTGCACTTCTAAAAACAGTCCGTCGCAACCAAAGGCGACAGCTGCACGTGAGAGGCCAGCCACAAACTCCCGCTGCCCCCCGGATGAAGAGCCTTTCCCTCCCGGCAGCTGGATGCTGTGCGTAGCGTCATAAATCACCGGGTAGCCGAACTCGCGCATAATAGCGAGGCTACGCAAATCAGAAACAAGGTTATTATAACCAAAAGAAGCCCCCCGCTCGGTGATCAAAATAGACTTATTCCCTGTTGACTCTATCTTCTTAATTATAGGCAATACATCCCATGGAGCCAGAAACTGCCCCTTCTTGATATTTATCACCTTGCCTGTCCTGGCGACAGCCAGTACTATATCCGTCTGGCGGCACAAGAATGCCGGGATCTGCATTACGTCCAGGACCCGCGATGCTTCGGGGATATCATTTTTGCAATGTATGTCGCTTAATATGGGGACCCTTAGACGATCTTTTACTTTCTGCAGGATCTCTAAGCCTTTCTTCATCCCGGGACCGCGATAAGAATCTATAGAGAGCCTATTTGCCTTATCAAAGCTGGACTTGAAAATAAAAGGGATCCCCGATTCTGCGGCAATATCTTTTATCTTCTTTGCCGTATCAAGGCATTGCCTTTCGGACTCGATCACGCATGGACCCGCTACCAGGACCAACGGGTTCCTGCCGCCTATTTTTATCTTTCCTACATTAATCTGGCGCATCAGACATTTCTTCCTTAAGCCTGAGTTTTACCTTCTCTAAATCCCCTGGCGTATCTACGCCGAGGGTGTCGTATTTTGTCTCTATGACCTTGATACGATAACCGCCTTCCAATACCCTTAACTGCTCCAGGCGCTCTGTTTTCTCCAGGCTTGAAACCGGAAGGTTCTTATAAGTAAAAAGAAAATCCTTGGTGTAACCGTAAAGCCCGATATGCTTATAATAGACCGGGGAGGCTACCTCTGACTCTTTAGCGCGGTAAGGTATGGCGCTCCTGGAAAAATACAGGGCAAAATTATTTTTATCCATTACCACTTTGACTACGTTCGGGTCATCAGCATCACAGGCATTATCTATCTTCCTGGCGATCGTGGCCATGGAGAGATTACCATCATCCAGCAGGGCCTGGGCAACAGCGTCTATCATCATGGGATGGATCAGCGGCTCATCGCCCTGGATATTTATTATCTTCTTTACTTCCAGGGGGTTTACCACCTCAATAATCCTGTCCGTGCCCGAGAGATGGCCTTTGGCGGTCAAGACGACCTTTGCCCCGAAGCCGTTTGCCGCCTCAAATACTCTCTCGTCATCACAGGCGATGACCAGGTCATCAAGAAGTAATGACTGTTTTGCCATTTCCCAAACATATTGGATCATCGGCTTACCCAGTATATCCGCCAAGACCTTACCCTCGAACCTGGTTGAAGAATACCTGGCAGGTATTATCCCAATAACATCCATATTTTTATTTTATCCTTTCTAATAACTCTTTTCTGTCGGTAACTGCCGTGCCTAATTTACCGACCACAATGCCGGCAGAGAAGTTAGCGATATGCGCGGCCTCAAGCTTTGAAGCCCCGCAGCAAAGCGCCAGGGTAAAACTGGATATTACCGTATCACCGGCGCCTGAGACATCAAATACCTCCTGCGCTACCGTCGGTATATGCGTCAGACGTCCGCCCTTCTCAAATAAACGCATCCCGTGTTCGCCTAAAGTCACAAGCAGCGATTCCAACCCCAGGTATTTTAAAATCTCTCTTGCCGCCGAGTCTATATCCTTATCGGTAAATAATTTATCCGTATTGAACTTAAAAGCGTTAGAAATATCCTTGATGCGCAGATTCCTTATCGCGTTCTCCAGTTCTCTGCGGTTAGGGGTGATGGAAGTAACGCCCCGGTAATACTGAAAATGCTCCTCCTTGGGGTCTACGGATATTATCTTCCTGCGGGCGCGCGAAAGCGCGATAATCTCTTCCAATAAATGCATATTTATCACGCCCTTACCGTAATCTTCGATGATAATGGCATCAAAGCCATCGATATTATTTTTTACGAACCCGACGATCCGCTTATTAAGTTTTTGCGTAAGGGGATGGGTGTGCTCCCAATCCACCCTGACTACCTGCTGGTGCCCGGCGATAATGCGCGTCTTAACCGTGGTATGCCGGCGGTTTTCGCTAAATATCCCCGAAGTGTTTATCTTTTTCTTCTTCAGTTCCGATAATAAAAGGGCAGCGTTTTTGTCCTTTCCGATAACGCCGGCCAGGCATACGCCTGCCCCGAACGAACGGATATTGCTGGCCACATTAGCCGCGCCCCCAGGGACGAAGGTATGGGTGTCCGCCCATACTACCGGTACGGGCGCCTCGGGTGATATCCTGTCTACGCTGCCGCCTATATATTCATCCAGGATTACATCCCCCAGCACGAGTATTTTAGCCTTAGCGAATCTATTGATTATCTTCTCAAGGTTCTTCACCCCACCCTTCCTCTCCTAATTGTATGCCCCAACCCTTTTGGAAGAGCGGGGTTCACCCCACTCTCCTTTATTATCTTAACTCCGGCCCTCAGGAAGGGCCGGGTTCATATCTTTTCAATTATCGCCTGCGCCAGTAATGGAAGCATTATTTCATGGTGGCCGATGATATAGTGGCCGCTGCCAGCTCCCTGAACAGGACGTGATACCACGTTCTGCATCGGGCGGTAATGATAGATCATATCAAAGTTTGCGCTAGTAAAATTCTTCACCTTATACCCCAGGTTCCTCGACAGGTTCAATGCCTTTAAGAATACCTCCGGCAATATCACTGCTGAGCCGAAATTAAGGACTACCCCGCCGTCATTAAGTCCGCGGATATTTTCCACGAGTAAATGAAAGTCCCTGAAAGACCCCTCTGCGGCCATGGCAGCGTCGAAAGAAGGATGCTGGTGTATAATATCCGTTCCGATAGCAACATACACGCAAAGCGGAACTTTATTTTTATAGGCATTATAAAGTAGGCTTAAATTTTTATAACGCAGTCTTGAACCGTTTATCTTTTCTGCCACGGCATAACCCAATCCCAGGCCAGAAGATACCCCCTCCTTGACGGCACTGTTGAGGAAATCCGCGGTCTCATGCGCCATCCCGAATTTACCGTCCCTTAACCCCTCGCCTACGTCTTCGGAAGTTTCACCGTTAAATGCAATCTCAAAATCGTGGATAATGCCAGCGCCGTTTAACGCAACGCAAGTAATGACCTTCTTCTTTATCAACTCAATAACTATGGGATTAAGGCCACACTTTATCACATGCGCCCCGGCCATAAAAATAACTGCTCTCTTCTTCCTGCGGGCCCTTACCACCGCGTCAACTATGGCGCGTATCTCCTTTACTTTTAATATATTAGGCAAAGAGGCGTAATAAGTAGAAAAGCTCCTTCCTTGAGCCGGTATCTTGGCAAAATCAGCGAGATTTACCTTGCTTCGCCTTTTCTTTATTGAATATGTCTTTATCTTCTTTATATTTATCATGCGAGTCTATAATTTTAGCACAAATTCCGAGTAAATCAACTATAATTCAACATTTATATTCAACTATTCAAAATGGCATCCGCGGCAACTATAACATCATCCGTGGTTATCGCTTTAAGACACGCGAACTTCTTGGTGCAGTTATGCGCCAGACACTCTATACATCCGACCTCTTTATGCAGGACTTTATCTTTTATCCCGATCGGGCCCCAGCGTAGCGGCCCTAAACCCTTCTGGTTCCTGCCAAAAATAGAGATCACCGGTGTGCCTACGGCCACGGCAATATGCACGGGGCCGGAATCATTAGAGATAAATAAATCACACCTCTTCAAGATGCTGGCTAACTGGCTGACCGAAGTCTTTCCTGCCAGGTTGACCGCTGGCCGCTGCATATGTTTGACGACGCTCTCAGCCAACGTAATATCCTTAGGACCGCAGACCACCAACACCTTGAAGCCATATTTTTCGTTTAACCTGTCAGCTGCTTCAGCGAACCCCTCATACGGCCAGATCTTCGAAGGGCAACTCGCACCCGGATGTATAGCTAATAATTTATCTGTCTCGCTTATCCCTTCCTGCCTGAACAACTCTTCTACCCAGGCTTCGGATTCTGGTTTCAGTGACATGAATATTTTATTGTCTTGCGGCTCAATGCCCAGATACCTGACTAAATCCAGGGCATACTCTGACTCATGTTTTTCTCCTGACTGCTTGGTATGCTTTATCCTGTCGGTAAGTAAAAATCCCAGTTTGCGGTCATAGCCGACCCTGCGGCGTATGCCGGCAAAGAGAGTCACCAGATGCGCGCGGTTGGTAGGATGAAGTATGACCGCTAAAGTAAACCTCCTCTTCTTAAGTCCCTGCGAGAATCTTAATGAACCCAACCAGCCTTTTTCTTTACCGTCCTTATCGTAAATAATCACTTCATCTAGACACGGATTTCCGTCCACGATATCTTTTGTATAAGGAGAGACCATCGCCGCAATATATGCTGAAGGACAGCTATCCCTCAGTGCCTTTATTACCGGAGTCGATAAAAGCACGTCCCCTATCCTGTCCGTACGCACGATGAGTATGCGTTTATACTCGGTGCTCGGTGCTCGGTGCTCGGTGCTCTGAATTAATATTCTTCTGGCTTGCCTCAATACGTCTTCTGTTTTGATAAGCTGCATGCATCTTAATGTACCGTGGGCGCACTGCGCTTTTTCGCAAGGACGACAGAAGATATCTTTTTTTACTACCGAATATAAGCGTGACCGGGGGCCGTATTTTCTTTCATTGGTCGGTCCGAAAACCGCCACAACCGGCGTATCCAGGTAACTTGCCAGGTGAAGCGTGGCGCTATCATTGGTAACCACGAGCGCGGATTTTCTCAGTAAAGAGGCAAGCTGCGCAATATTCGTCTTTGCGCTTAGATCCAAAAGGGGATATCGCGTATGCCCGGCTATGTATTTGTTGACCGGCGCGTCATCATTATCGCCGACCAAAACCACTTTGACTTTAAGCTCTTCTATTAAAGACTCGATTAACTGCGCGAATTTATCCTGCTCCCATCTTTTTATATGGCTCCTGGCTCCGGCAGCAATAACGACTATCCTTTCCTGCCCGGTAATATTATTTTCCTTAAGAATATCTATAATATATCTTTCATCTTCAGGCTTAACGCATAAAGACACCTGTTTAGTTTTATCATAAAGTCTCAACTTGAGTTTTAGCACCCTGTACAGGTGTCTATCTCTCATATGCATTATGCATTTTGGAATAACCAGAAGAGGGGAAGTCTTATCTCTGGCAGGTAACAACGCCCCGAAAAGACTGTTACGCATATCCGCGATGATGTCAAAGCCTTCAACTTTAAGCGCATTAAATAATTTTATCTTCTCCCTTAATGAAGAACGCTTATCGTAAATAATAAGCCTCTTAATATGGGGATTATCCCGGAATATATCTTTTGTGCGAACCCCGGATACTACCGTGACCTCTGACCCGGAGAAATTATCCACCAGGGTATCCAGGACCGGTAAAGTAAGGATGCAGTCGCCTATATTGCTTAAAGTAATAAAGAGTACCTTATTAACCATACCCATATCTTTGCACCGTCTGCCAATTCAATCTCGTACCCGGTGCGAGATTAGAAACAAAGCAGGTACCCGATTACCTCGGCACCAGGTACTATCTTATAGACTCTTAACTTTTTCTAATACCTCATCGGGCGTGATCGCCTTCATACAGCGGTTGTCTTTGCAATTAACCACGTAGCAAGGTATCTTGCAGCCAACGTCTTTGGATAAAATAGTCGTGTTCTTTAAAGGGTACGGCCCGGTTATTAGCGGGGAAGTCGGACCGAATAAAGCGATAATCTTTTTGGCGCCTACGGCGTTAGCAATATGTAGTGGCCCAGTATCCGCGGTGATGAATAAATCCAGCCTCTTGCACAGAGCACCTAACTGCTTAAGGTTAAAGACGCCGCTGGCTATGATGGGCTTTGCCTTCATCATATCTTTTATCTTATGGGCGAGGGAGATATCGGCATAACCTCCCGTAATGATGACCTTTGCACCTAATTCTGATATCAATCTATCCGCCAATATAGCCCAGTAATCTTGTGGCCAGCGCTTGGGCATCCAGTTTCCTCCGGGGTTTATCCCCACCAGGAGATCATCCTTAGTCACTGACTTTCTGTTCAAAAAATCATTCACGAAGTTTACGTCCACATCTTCTATGAAGAACTCCAAATACCTGTCTTCTGCTTTTAAGCCTGCCTTCTCAATAATATTCAGGTAATAATCTATGCGGTGCAGGGCGTCCCTGTCAACCGGTTTAAGCGAACCGGTGAGAAGAAAACCGCGCTTTTTGGTGCGGTAACCGATCCTCTCGGTGATACCCGCGAGGCGGCAGATGAGCGCCCGCGTAAGTGAACCGTGTAATAAAAATACGGAATCAAACTTCCTCCTCTTGAGGAACCTTATAAACTCAATCTTACTCATGATGCCCCTGTGACGCTCCCTTTCATCAAAGATAATTATCTCGTCTAAATAAGGACTACCTTTCAGGACAGGGTAGCATCGCCCGGGTAAGGCGCAGGCGATAAAGCTGTCCGGGTAATTACGCCGGATATTCCTGATTACGGCGGTAGAAAATAAGACATCCCCCAGCCAGTTGACGTTAAAAATAAGTATCTTCTTCCTGTGCCGCTTCTCTTTCATTATTTATGGCGGTGCTCCCGCATAAAATTATAATACCCGTTCGTCTCCGCCCAGAAGACAAACAGGTTACGCGCATTCGAGGATATCCTCAACCTCTTCAGGGCGAATATGTCGTCATCGGAGAATTCTTTACCGGGGTTGGTGGCTACGGCTAACTTGTATCCCGCTTCCATAACCAACTGTTTTATCCTGTCATTAAACCTGCCTTCCGGATAACTGAAGGCATTGATCGGCCGGCCTAACTTATCTTCCAGTATCCTCTTGGAACCAAAGATCTGTCCCCTTATCTCCTCTTCAGATTTTATATTAACCAACGGTTCCGGCCCGAAGGTATGGCTACCAAAGGTAATGATACCCGAATCCCGCATCTCATTGATCTCTTTCCAGCTTAGCCTGTCCGGCCTACCCACTTCGTCAATAATGATAAAGATCGTTGCGGGAAGGTTATATTTCTTTAGTATGGGAAAGGCATAAATATAATTATCCTTGTACCCGTCGTCAAAGGTTATGCTGACTGTCTTATGGGGGACCCTCTTTCCTTCTTCGATCAAAGCGGCGATAGGCTCAAGAGAGAGCACATTGTAATTATTATTTTTAAGGAAACGCATCTGGCGCTCAAAGGTCTCAGGAGTCAGCGCAAGCCTGTTTTGCGGCAGGGCATGCGGGTCAACCGAATGGTACATTGCTATAGGCACGGTATAATTGCCATATATAAAGACCGCCGAGGAACCCAATGCAAAAATAAGCAGGGCAAAAAGGACAATTAAGAATCTGCGTTTAAACATTCCAGGTACACCTCCTCTGTTTCCCGGGCCATCTTCTCCTGAGAGAAATTACCCTTAATGAAAGCGGCGGCGTTTCCTCCGAGCCGCCTTGCCTCCCCGGTATTTTGCAGTAATTCCAATATCGCGCGGGATAATCCCCGGCTGTCAGCCGCAGCGACCAGTAAACCGTTATCCTTATCCCGGATAAGACTCTTTATACCCCCTGCATCCGAACCGATAACAGCAATCCCGCAAGCCATTGCCTCCATTAAAGCAAGGCCCAGGCCCTCTTTTGTAGAAGGAAGCACAAATAAATCCATGGCAGATAATGCCTCCCGCGTATCCATTACCGTCGGAAGAAAAACCACGCTCTTATCCAGCCCAACATCTCTGGCTAAACCCGCCAATCCCTCCTTCGTCCTGCCCTCTCCGACTATAAATAATTGCACTGCGGGGATCCTGGCGATAACCCCCTGCATGGCTTCAATAAGATAGGCATGCCCCTTCTCTTCAGAAAGCCTGGCAACTATACCTACCACCGGGCCATCGCCTAACCCTAATCTTCTTTTCGCGTTGACTCTGGACTCCAAACTCGTAACTGCGAACTTTTCCACATCTATCCCGTTATGTATAACCGCGATATCATCTTCCCTTACCCAGAGATCCCTG
Source organism: Candidatus Omnitrophota bacterium (assembly GCA_043823435.1). Classification (GTDB taxonomy): domain Bacteria; phylum Omnitrophota; class Gorgyraeia; order Gygaellales; family Profunditerraquicolaceae; genus UBA1562. The sequence continues at coordinate 129,166 of JBDRAV010000003.1, forward strand.
ATCAGGTGCTCTTTCACGGGCTGGCTTATGGCTATAACCTTTCTCCCCCAAGATGGGAAAATCTTACGTAAAAGCCTCTTTTTAAAGAAACCATGGCAGGTCGAAATATATGGCCTTCCTAACATGCAGCTTAATACCTGTGTCACGCGCGTATTCGCATGGATGATATCTATCTTCTTATCTTTTAGATATCCGGATAATTTAAACCTGCTGAGCAAAATCTTGTAACTCGCCTCTGATTTTGTCCTTATGGGTATAGGCAGGTATTCTATGCCATTTTCAATGAACCTATAGAGGAGATCTCCTTTGCTTGAGGCTATATAGACATCGTGGCCCCGCTTCTTCATACCGCAGGCAAGGGTCAGGATATAGCTGGTTATGCCGCCAGTATTAAGATGATTGGTCAAATAAAGTATCTTCATCCCGCTGCCTGTTTACCTAACAGTTTATATATCGCCTCTAATACCTCTTCAGGTTTTATTGATTCCATGCACTCTATAGTTTTACAGCGTGACCTATAACAGGGGGCACAATCCAGACCCTTCTTGAGCACCACGCATTCTTTCGCCTTCGGTAGGTGCCGCCCGGACTCAGTGGCACCGAAGAGGGCAACGAAAGGCACCTTTTGGCTAACCGCCACATGCAGGGGCGCCGAATCGGGAGAAATAAAAACGGAACACCGCTTAATCAGGCATGCCAGCTGATTCACCGTAGTCTTGCCGCAGGCATTGATTATCTTTATATTCTTGAGCTTGCTGGTCAATGCATTAGCTGCGTTTATATCTTTTTCCGTACCGGTGATCAAAACCCTGAATTCCCTACGGGCTAATTCCTCGGATAGCCTTGCGATATGATGCAACGGCCAGTTTTTAGTCGGCCACTTGGAACTTGCGCTTATATTGATACCTATGAGCACCTGATTGTCGCTTAACCATTCCGATTTAAGAAAATCATCAACGTATTTTTCGTCCTGCGGGGACGGCCAAAGTTCAAGCATTGCGTCTTTCTGTTCTATGCCAAGCATCTTTAATATCCTGAACTGATGCTCTACGGGGTTGATAAGGGGGCGTTCGTCTTTTATGCGCCTATTGAGCAGAAAACCAAACTTTTTATTATCGTATCCGTAACGCTTTAAGGCCAGGCTTAAAAAAGAAAGTATATGGCTCTTACGGTTATTCTGCAAATCTATGACTATATCAAAATCATTCTTTCTCAGCGTCGCGGCTAACCTGAGAAGCCCCCGCACGCCTTTATCCCTGTTTTTAAAGTCGCAAACCAGCAGTTCATCTATGTAGGGGCAATTTAAAAGCAGGTCCCTTGATTCTTCGCTTACCAAGAAGTTGATCTTATGATTACGGCGGAACTTCTCCATTATCGCCCTAATGGCGGCAGTAGAAAGGATAATATCCCCAAGAGAGCTGAATTTAATGATCAGAATCTTGAAATTACTGAGCGCCTCTTTATAAACATCAAGCGTGCTGCGCGCCATAAGCTCTAGATTATATTTTTCCTTTACTTTCTTATAGGCGTTCTCCGCCAGCTTGCGGCCTAATTGCGGATCCCTGAATATCTTTATCGCGGCATCCGCAATACTCGCCGGGTCAGCAGAAGGAACAAGCAGGCCTGTCTTCTGGTCATCTATGATATCGACTACGCCCCCTACACGTGTAGCTACTACCGGAACACCGCATGCCTGTGCCTCCACGATCACTCTACCGAATGCCTCATGCGTGGTAGTCGCAAGTACCAGAAGATCAAGGTGCGCCAATATCCCGGGGATATCCCTCTGGTTCCCGAGGAATTGCGTACAGTGCCACAGACCCAGACGTTTTACCAAAACCTGTACATGCTCTTTGTAGGCCTCTTTGGAGCCAGGGGCATCACCTACTATCCATACTTTCAGGCGCGGCACGCTCCTTGCGACATAAGCCATCGCCTTTATAAAATGCGGGTGACCTTTGATAGGGGTAATCCTCCCGACTATCCCCACGTTAAATTCATCTTTTCTTTTCTCTTCGGGGCTGATATATTTGAATTTCTCAAGGTCAACGCTGCGTGGGATTAACCTGATGCGCTCGTGGGGGACGTCGAAATCTTCTATCATATGCCGGACGATCACATTACTTAAAGCAATCACCCTCCTGCCCCATCCCATAACGTAACTGAATGGGTGTTTCTTATAATAACCATGGCAGGTAGTAATAAATGGTCTGCCCGTTTTACGGCAGGCGAAATATGCGATCCAGGCAGGGACGCGGGAGCGCGCGTGGACAATATCAATCTCTTCTTTCCTGATAATCGCGGATAATTTCGGTATCATCCTGAGCATGGTAAATATGGATTTCTTGTGCACCGGCAACTGGTAATGAATCGCTCCATAGGACTCAAGTTCCTTTACCATGGCCCCGCCGTTCGAGACCACCACAGCCTTATGGCCGTTCTTGACTAAATACCTGGCCAGGTCAATGGTCCCGGTCTCGACTCCGCCTATATTGAGTTGTGGCAATATCTGTAAGATATTCATAATACCTTCTTTATCGCTTCTTTAACCAGAAGGTTATCCTTAAGGGTATTTATCACGGGGCGCTCCAGCATTATCCGGTTGACTTCCGCGGAAAGGTTATCAGCTTGCGTTAAATATATATATCTCTTTTCGGCAAAATACTCAAGGAACCTGCGGTGCTTACTGTTTAGGCCCGGGGAATCAAAGACCACCACGTATCTTGCGCTGCTTACCGCCTCAGAGATCATGGATATGCTTTCGGCGGAGATAATGACGATATCGCTTAAGGCCAGTATCCCGGCTACCGCATCCGGGATATTCTTTTCATTGGCAATGATCAGAAGCTTGCATGCGGGATAATCAATGAATTCTTCCTTTAGTAAACTTTCAACCGCAACCGGTGTCCTGCGCGAAGTAGTGACCATCAATTCTGCCCCAAACTTCTCTATGCCCATCTTGATCTGCCGCGATACTTCCTTCACCAAACCTGCATTCAAATGAAAAGCCTTGGCATCACCGCCCACCAATACGCCCAATACCGGCACTTTACCGGCCTGAACACCCAGCTCTTTAAGGGCCTCTCCGGCCCTTTTCAGGCGATCTTCATTGATTGAATTTAACGCGCCTTCAATCACCGCGACATTCTTTCTTTCGGGGTGGCGGTGGCTTCGGCTATCGGCAACCAAACCAGGGCCCCCTGGCAGGTCATGCCGACTCATTACCACTAGGTCAAACCTGTTCGTACTTAATATAGAGGGTCGCATGAGCACTATCGATTTAGCCAGGCTCTCCCTTGAAATGACATAATTAACAGGTGCGACTGATGTCCCACAGGAGATCACTATGTCCGGTTTAATACTTATCAATTCCTTATAGATTTCTTCTTTCAATAACTTCTTCAGGCACCCCTGACAGGAGTATTTACCTGATAACACGCAGCTTGCGGCCATGGCAACGCGGGAATATTTACCCCTGAACTTTATCTCTACCGCATTAACGCTTGTACTTATGCCTTTCTCGCGCAGGGAATCACTGACTATACCGGCAATCCCCTCAGACTGCCTGAGGTGCCCGGCCTTACCGTCGCTTAAGATCAAAATATTCCGCTCTCTGCTATATTTCCATATCTTGTACGACCAAAGGTAATCCCGCGGATATTTTACAATATACCTTTCAAATAAGGCCGTCAACGCCTGCAGATTATCATTTATATCCTTTTCCGGGTCGCCCGTTTTCTTGATTTCAAATGGCGGCTCAACAAAGGCCTTTATGTAGGGTCCTTTTACCCGCGTGTAAAAGGAAGGGATAATGCAGGCGTCATATTTCAGGGCGAGCCTCACCGCGCCCGAGGGCATAGAAGCGTATTTACCGAAAAATTTTACCTGCGTGCCCGACTTACCGCCCTGGTCCGCGGTCATCCCTATCGCCTCATTATTCTTAAGCGCCTTTATCAACTCACGGGTCTGATCCTCCTTCTGGATCAACCTGCAGCCCTTCTGGTTGCGGTATGAATTAAGGAGGCCATTTAAACGCGGGAACTTCTGGACGCGGATAAAGAGGTTAAAAGGAAAACCCAGGTTCGCGCAGATAATGCTCGAGAGTTCCCAGCTGCCAGCGTGCACGGTGACAAGGATCACTCCCTTGCCTCTCTTGAAACCTTCATCTATATTCTCTTTACCGTAGATAACCGCATATTTACTTATGTATGCCGCGTCCATCAGGGGGATCAGCAGTATCTCGACGAGGCTCTGCCCGAATGCCCGGTAAAATTCTTTTGTCAGGCGGTTTAATTCCCGGGGCGATAACCCCGCGCCGATTGCGGTTTTTATATTCACGTAAGCTATTGCCCTGTGTTTGCGGTCAAGGTAATAAAAAACTTCTCCCATCCTCGCGCCCAGGAAGATGCTCGCGCTAACAGGCAGACTCCTTATAAGCGGGCCGATGAGCTTAATGAGAAAATAACCCAAGTAATCTACTACGGAATCCTTCTTCATTTTTTATGATCTTCAATTCTATGCGCAGGAACCATACCGGCAACTTATAGCCGGTAACCGGAAGCTGGTAAAGCCTGGATGCGTCTTTCTCGGTAGTGACCAGCACGCTTATTCCCGTATCTGTGGATTTGCTAATAATCTCATCCATATCTTTCTGGGTATAATTATAATGGTCGCGGAACCTGAAAGAAGTGCCGATATTCACCCCCTGTTTGCTGACCAGCAGCTCAAAAGAAGCGGGGTCCGCTATGGCAGAGAATAAACCCGCGCTCTTACCCGCCAGCATATCCGCCCCCATCAGTTCACGCGGTTTATCCAGCCTGCAAAATCCCAAAGGGGCATGCGCGGACTCTACCTGAAAGGCCCCCGGATTGATACGCCTCAAATAACCCTTGACCTCATCTTGTGCCGGGCTAATATTGGCCTTGGTCAGTATAAAGATGTCGGCGCGTTTAAGCGATGAAAGCGGCTCGCGCAATATCCCGCGGGGGATAAGATTACGGTTCCCGAAAGGGAAGGTACTGTCAACGGCAACTATCTCAAGGTCCTTTTTTATGCGCCACTGCTGCATCCCGTCATCCAAGATCACCGTATCCGCTCCGTAATCGCGTATTGCCGAATTTCCCGCGCGTATCCTATCATGATCTACTATCACGGGTATATCTTTCAAGTTCATCTGCAGCATATAAGGCTCATCGCCCATTGCCTCGGCGTTCGGTGTTCGGTGTTCGGTGTTCGGCCGAGAACCGAGAACCGAGAACCGAGAACCCATTCTTTTATATCCTCTGCTAAGTATCGCTACTTTATGCCCATGCTCCTTTAAATAGCGCGCAATATACAATACGAGGGATGTCTTCCCTGTCCCGCCCAAAGTAATATTTCCCACGCTGATAACTTTACATCCCAGCCGGTAAGGTTTAATGCGATAAATAAAGAGTAATATCCTGACAACTAGTCCATAGATAAGAGAGATAAGGTAGAGAAAAGAATTGAGCGTCCCCGCTACGGGCCCTCTATGTTTATCTGTGGCCAGTTCGTAAATATAACGTAACATCAGATCCTTCCCAATAACATCAGTATGCCCATTACGATAAATAATGACGCCCCGGCATACCTGATAAGCTCGGGCTTTAAATATTTTGCCAGGACAGCTCCCAGAATAACCGATAAAATAGTAACAGCGGCGTAGGCCAAAACAGAGCCTGCCCATACGGACAAGGGCCTGCCGGATTTCGCAGACATGCTTATCCCCACCAGTTGCGTCTTATCCGCAAGCTCCGCGAAGAACACTGCCGTGAATGTAGCCATAAATATTTTCCACTCCATAATCCGCTCCTCTTTAAAGTGTATCCGTTATGCGTTAATCGGTATCGCAGTTTAAACCGTCAAACGTATTGCGTAAGTTGTTTCGGGTTACGCAAACCGTTAATCTTTTTTGAACCGCTTACGTTTTTCTTTGAGACGCCCCTTGCCTATTCTTCAACCCCTTGTCCAGAACCCTTCTATTCACCATGAAATTACTCCCGGGAAGGCCTTTGAGATATTTTTTCAGTTCTGCAGTAGTATCCATCAGTTCAAAAAGATTCAGGGTCTGGCCCAAAGGGTTATTCACTATGGCAACGGATAAACTCATCAGCGGCATATCCATGACCTTACCGCTCCTGTCGCTGCTCCTGATAAAACCGCTCTTGCGGTCCTCTTCTGAATAGCGACCGGGGGCCATAGCGTCAAACTCCCTGATGACATCTTTGGCAATGGGCTCGGCTTTATCGGGAGTGGTGATGAGCACAAAATCATCCCCTCCTATATGGCCGACAAAATCCTGTTTGTTGCCTATACTCTTGGCGTTCCTGGATATAATCCTGGATGTCTCTAAAATCACTTCATCACCCCGAAGATACCCGTATTTATCATTATAGGTTTTGAAGTTGTCTATATCCATGTAATGGAATGAAAAATGATCTCCGGAATCAATCCTCTCAATAAGCTCCCTCTGGATAAGTTTATTCCCGGGCAGGCGCGTCAGGGCGTTTGCGTTAAAGTGGTGCGCGGCGCTGCGTAAGGCCAGTACTATCCTTATCTCCAGGTCTATCGGGTCCGGCGGTTTGATCAGGTAATCATCCACTCCCTGCTCTATGCTGAGAAGATCCCGCCTTAATTGCCTCTTATCTATCAGGACGATGGTAGGTATATAGGATGTAAGAAAATCGTTCTTTATCTCCCTGCATATCCGCAGCCCGTTCTTACCCTCGATAGCCGCGTCTATGATAATCAGGCTGGGATTTTCCTTCTTTAATAATTCTATTACGTCCTGGCCCTCTTCCAGCACCAGCACCTGGTACTCCCAGGCCTTTAAAAGATAAAGGAGTATCTCGCGTAACTTCGGATCCGGTACTGCCAGGACTATTTTGATCTCCTGCGCCATCAGATTACTTTCATGTTAATTACGGGGTTCATCTTCAGGGTATTGTGTATCGGGCAGTTTTTAAGAAATTCAAGGAGAGGGGCCTTGCGGTGCTCATCAATCCCTGCCCCTTTCAAATCTATTGAAACGGATATCTCCTTAAAACCGACTGGTTTCTCTTTTCCGAATTCCGCTTCCGCGGTAATGCTGAAATCCTTCAAAACAAGTCCTGACCCCCGGAAATATTTCTGGATATACACTCCCAGGCACCCTGCGAGACTGGCTAATAACGCATCCGGCGGAATAATGCCTTTTCCATTTATGTCCATAACAAACTCGTGTCCTGCGGATTTTACTTTAAATGACGCATCCGGATTGCATGTAACTTCGGCGCGATACATATATGCCTCCTTTATAAACTTATTGCCTTATCTCTACCCTGAACTCCGTATACACGCCACTCTTCATATCAACCTTGCCGAGGCTATCGCGGTATTTCAGGCGACGCCTGAAGTTTCCGCCCGTAGAAAGGGAGGCCCGGATATACTTGTTAAAATTATATTTTATGCCGGCGCCTAAATATGACTCACTGTACCTTAAGACCACATTCTTAGACTCGTTATGTTTTACCTCAAACTCTTTGTTGATGGCCACATTGCCTTCGGCGAACAGGCTTACTTTATCGTTAAGCGCATACGTAATATTGGGCCGGCGGGGAGCAAGATAAAAGGTGAGCCTGTCGTTGGGTTTATAAATAACCCCCGGTACCGGCAAGACCACATTCGTAAAGTCCGGGAATACGGATACCCCGCACAAGAAGGTCCATTTGGGATCAGGCTGGTAAATGGCAATATAGTAGCTGGGGATACGGAAACTGGATGTGGGGAAATCCCAGCTGTCGGCATAATAAGACGGCTCAACACCGATCCGTAAATATGTCTTATTGACATTAAAAAAAGGCAGCGTAGTCTGAATCCCAACAGACAAACCTACCAAGCGCGCAGGCAACTCTACGCTGGATACCGTATTATCTATGCCTATATATCCGGTATTTAAAGATAGGTCTACGGGCAACTTTCCGAATGCCTTGAATCCGTATTCATAGGCGAAGTCGGATTTGACTATCCCTACTTTACCGGGGACTGTCCTTACCGTGCGCCTGGGCTCATATCTTACGGTAGAGTCCACTTCGCAATATGGGTAGCCGTCTGTGTCTTTTTCGTTTTCGGCATTTAAAAAAAGAGGAAACGCCAAAAAGGTAGTTACGATCAACAAAATTAAATAACTCTTTTTCGCGAGATTCATTGTTATCTAGGTCCTTCCCTTTTATTTAACGCAGATAATCTCTGATATATCCCAGGTTCCTGGCAGTTGCGCCTTTATTTTCTGAAATTACTAACTTGGCGCGCTGGCTTAAACGGCCGGCTATATCAGGGTTATTCAATAAATTTCTCATATTTTTAAGAAGCCCCTCCCGGTTATGCGTAACTATGCAGGCTTCATTATCCAAAAATAATCCAACGATATCGCGGAAATTAAAGGTGTGCGGACCGATGAGCACGGGCTTACCAACGCTTGCCGGCTCAAGGATATTATGCCCGCCCTTTTTCACCAGGCTCCCCCCCACAAAAACCATATCAGCGATACCGTAAAAATAAATGAGCTCCCCGATCATATCCAAAACGAATACCGGCCTGGCTACGCAGGCGCAAGGCTTAAGCGCAAGCCCGGAAAACAATCCCGCGCGAAAGCCAAAACGCGATAATATATTTTCTAACTCTGCTGATCTCTCGGGGTGGCGAGGCGCAATCAGAAGCTTTAACTTAGGCGATTCTTTAATCAGCTCTTTATAAACCTCCAGGATAACCTCTTCTTCCCCGGGATGGGTGCTGCCGCAAACCCATAGTTTCTCATCTGCTTTTAAATCCAGGAGTGCCCTGTACTTATCGGCGGTTCCTTCAATATTTTTATCCGCGCAAGCCGCATTATCAAATTTCATATTCCCGGTGACGCGCATCTTATCTCCAGAGACTCCCAGGTAACGCAGCCTCCTGGCATCATCCTCCGTCTGCACACAGAAGAGACTGATCTTATCTAAAACCGGTTTAAGTAAAGGTTTTACCGCCAGGTAACCCTTAAATGAACGGTCGGATATCCTGCCGTTTACCAGAATAACGGGCACGCCCTCCTGGTAAAGAGCGGTGATCAGGTTCGGCCAGATCTCTGTTTCCGCGATGATAAAGAGGGATGGCAGGACCCTCCTTACTACGCTCCTTACGATAAAACTGAAATCCAAAGGAAGATAGCCGACGAAATCAGCGTCTTTTGCTATGCCCCTTGCGATCTTATTCCCCGTGGAAGTAACCGTGGTGATCAAAAAATTTTTATCCGTTGAGGCCCTTAACTGCGTAAGGAAGTTCTTTATTGCCATTACCTCCCCCACGCTTACGGCGTGTATCCAGATAGGTTTATCCAGTTTCATCCCGCGGGGGAATATCCCAAGGCGCATCCAAAACCCCGGATGAAACTTCCTTTTGAAGAGGTATAAAGGCAGATGTGCCAGCGCGACGATTAAGAATATAAGGTCGTAAAATATCCGCATTTTTATAGGCTAAGCCCTGGGGTGCGCTTTATCATACACGCTCTTCAGTCTTTCAGTCGTAAGGTGAGTGTATATCTGGGTAGTGGAGAGATTCACGTGCCCCAGGAGCTCCTGGACGCTCCTTAAGTCCGCTCCGCGGTTTAAAAGGTGCGTGGCAAAGGAATGCCTTAATGTGTGGGGCGAAACGCCATGCTTGAGGCTGGCCAGACGGATATATTTACTAACCACACCCCTTATCCCCCTGTCGGTGATGCGTTTTCCGTTCTTATTCAGGAAGAGCGCCTCGGGCTCCTTTTCTCTCTTCCTTTTATCCAGGTAAGACCTTATCGATGAAAGCGCCATCTCCCCTACCGGCACGATACGCTCCTTCTTGCCCTTACCCAAAACCTTGATTATCCCGGAGATGAAATCTATATCGGCGATATTCAACCCCACCAACTCGCTCACACGGATACCGGTAGAATAAAATGTCTCTATGACCGCCTTATCCCTATAGTCCCTCTCACTGACAAGTTTAACCGCTACGATCAATTTTCCGACCTCATCCTCCGTGAGAAATACAGGCAAATGCTTATCCTGTTTTGGGCTGGAGAGGACGGTGATAGGATTTGTTTTCAGGTGCCCTTCACGCACGAGGAATTTGAAGAAAGACCTCATAGCAGATAGCCGGCGGCCGACTGACCTGCTGCTTAAGGTTTTTCCCTTCAGTATTGCCAGGTATTTTCTTAAAAGGAGGTAATCAACCTTATCTAATGCCGTATCTCCCAGGAACTTCTTAAAATCATTCAGGTCCAGCTTATAGTTACTTATCGTGTGCCGGGAATAATTCTTCTCTATCTCTAAATACCTGATGAACTTCTCAATATATCTATCCATTGTCATTGCCGTTATCGGGCTCTTTGTCCTCTTCATCCTGAATTTCCTGCGGGAGATTATTTGCAGTGTAGGTGCATTTGGGGAAATTCGAGCAACCGAAGAAGAAACCCCTTCGCGAGCGCCGCTCGATAAGCTCTCCGCCGCAGTCAGGTTGCGGGCATTTTACGCCGCTGGTGATCGATTTTGAGCTCTTACATTTGGGGTATGCAGAACAACTCAGGAACTTTCCGCGCCTTCCCCACTTTATGATCATCGGCTCCCCGCACTGGCCGCAGACCTCATCTGTTTTTATGACCTCCTTCTTGATATTCTTCTGGGCAAAATCAAGGTTCGCCTTAAAGGGGGTATAGAAATCTTCCAGGACCTTCTCTTTCTTGAGCCTGCCCTCCTCGATCTCATCAAGCTCATCTTCCATAAATGCGGTAAATTTGACGTCCATGATCTTCGGGAAATATTCAACCAGCATCTCGCAAACCTTAAATCCGAGCTCTGTCGGATGAAAATACCCTTTGATCCTGCGCGCGTAATCGCGCACCACCAGGGTATGGATTATCGGCGCGTATGTAGAGGGCCTGCCGATACCATCCTCTTCCAGCGCCTTTACCAGGGAACTGTCCGAGAAGCGCGCCGGCGGCTTGGTAAAATGCTGTGAAGGAAGTAATTTTACTAAATCCAGCATCTCGCCTTCTTCCAGTTTAGGAAGAACCTTCTTTTCCTTATCATCCTGGTTATCGTTATTATAAAGCACCATAAACCCTTCAAAAATAGTAGTGGTCCCTGATGAGGTAAAGAGGTATTTATCCGCTCCGATCTCAGCTGTAGTCACAAGGTATCTTGCCGGAGTCATCTGGCTGGCGAGAAAACGGCGATAGATCAGTTCATATAATTTATACTGGTCAGGGGTAAGGAATTTCTGCATGCTCTCGGGAGCATGCGATATCAAACTCGGACGTATCGCCTCGTGCGCTGCCTGGGCATGCTTCTTTAATTTGTAGGTATTGGGTTCATCAGGAAGATAATCCTTGCCGAACTTCTTTGAGATGACGCTACGCACTTCTTTGAGCGCCTCAGGGGCGACGTGCGTAGAATCGGTACGCATATAAGTAATCAGGCCGGTGGGGACATCCTCTCCGATATCAACGCCTTCATAAAGCTGCTGGGCTATCATCATGGTCTTTCCGGCATTAAACCTGAGTTTATTAAATGCCTCCTGCTGCATGGTGCTGGTAATGAAAGGCGGGTAAGGATTACGCTTCCTCTCTGTTTTCTTTATGCCTGAGACCGTAAAGGGCTCATCATTCAGCTGGGCGGTTATATTATCCGCCTGCGCCTTATCATTTATTTTTGCCTCCTCTCCCGATATCCTGGATAATTTAGCTAAAAATGGTTCGCCTGCGACTTTCTTCTTAAGCTCTGCCTCTATCTCCCAATACTCCTGCGGCAGGAAACTATTTATCTCCTTCTCCCTTTCTATGATTAGCCTTAAGGCCACGGACTGTACTCTTCCTGCGCTTAATCCACGCACAATCTTCTTCCAAAGCAGGGGGCTTAAGAAATAACCCACTATCCTGTCTAATATCCTGCGGCTTGCCTGCGCCTCGACCATATTCATGTCAAAATCGCGCGGGCTGTTAAATGCCTCTTTTATCGCCGCGGGGGTTATCTCATGAAAAACCACGCGCATGACCTTCCTCTTCTTTAAGAATTTATTTTTGATATGCCAGCCTATGGCCTCACCTTCGCGGTCAGGGTCTGTGGCCACGTATATATCACTCTTATCCTTGGATTCCTTTTTTAAGGCAGAGACCACCTTATCCCTCTTTTCCGTCAGTACATAAGAAGGCGCGAAGCCGTTTTCAATATCCACGCCCAGCTCCTTTTGCGGCAGGTCAATAAGATGGCCGTAAGATGGGATCACGCAGAACTTATCGCCCATGATCCTGCTGATAGTTTTTGCCTTGGTAGGCGATTCCACGATGATTAAGGCATCATTTTTCTTCATATTATTATGCGCTCATCCTTATAAATTGTTTTCCCGGCATCTCCCTGACTAGCCGGCGCAGCTGTAGGTTCAGAATTATCCCCGATATCCTGGCAATATCCAGACCGGACCTCTCGGCGATATCATCCATAAGAATAGGTTCGTCCTGAATTAAATTATATAAAAGAGACTCTTTATCGGATAAAACAACCTTACCGTTCGGATCGGCCGGTTCTTTTATCTTCTGCTCAGCCGTGGTTAAGGCAGGCGGCAGGTTGAACTCCTCTATAATATCATCGGCGCAGGAGACGAGCTTTGCCCCCTGCTTGATCATCTCATTTGTGCCAAAAGAATTCCCCGAATCTATCTTGCCGGGCAATGCAAAAACATCCCTGCCCTGCTCAAGCGCGCAATCCACCGTGATCAGGGCGCCGCTATTCCTGGCTGCCTCGACTACGAGAACGCCCAGGGATAAACCGCTGATTATACGGTTACGCCTGGGAAAATTCTGCGCCAATGGCCTTGTATTTATAGAAAACTCCGATACTACTGCCCCGGATCGTGAAATCTCTTCCATCAACCCTTTATTCTCGGGCGGATAGATATAATGAAAACCACTTCCTATCACAGCGATAGTGCGACCTTTTTCTTTTAGCGCGCCCTTATGGCTTGCCGTATCTATACCGCGCGCTAAGCCCGAGACAACTGTAAAACCGCGGTTTACTAAATCGCCTGCTAACCTCTCTGCAGAGCTAAGCCCGTAAAATGATGCCCGGCGCGAACCTACTATTGCGATACTTAATCTATCCTCTTGCTTTAACTCGCCTTTTACATAAAGTACAAGCGGCGGATCAGGAATATGTTTCAGGTTTTCGGGATAAATATCATCGCCTATGGCGATGATATTTAGGTTATATTTTTCCGCTAACTTTAATTCCGCATCTATATCTTCTTCCTTAAGGGATGCGATCTTTGCGGCGATATTCCCGCCTATGCCAAAGACTAACGTTAATTCATCTTCCCGGGCTTTGAGGATATTCTCGGGGGTACCAAAGATATCTATCAGCTTCTTTAAGCGCGCGCTGCCGATACCGCAGAACATATTCAGGCCAACGAGTGCCTTAAATCGTGTCATATCTCGGGAGAAACTCTTTTTAGGGACAGCGACTATTTTTTATTCTTACTGGCTTTGCAAAAAGTAGTCGCTGTCCCTACTTTAGCTTTGCGATCTTCTCTACCACTTCTTTTATCGAAAGCTTGGAAGTATCAATGGTTTTATCTGTCTTTGCGTAGTAAGGCGCGCGTAATTTCAAAAGATGCTCTATCTGTTTCTTTGGGTCCTTTACGTTCAGCAAGGGACGGTGAGCGCAACTACTCGTCCTTTTCAGGATAACCGCGGGTGTAGCAGTAAGGCAGATGAGGGTTCCTGTCTTCTTCATCACCTCTATATTCTCTTCATCAATAACTATACCCCCTCCGCAGGCAACCACGAATTTCTTTTGAGCGGCCACCTCCTTTAAAATCCGCTTCTCTACCTTGCGAAAATAAGGTTCGCCGGATCTGGCAAAGATATCCGGAATAATCCTCTTCTCCTTAAGCTCAATCAGGCCATCCAGGTCAACAAATTGCAGCTTCTTCTTCTTCGCAAGCTCTCTGCCTACGGCGGTTTTGCCTGTTCCCATAAACCCAACTAAATAAATATTCATATCCGCAATTCTATCATATACTTAAAGCGCTGTCAAACTATAAAAGCCCGCTATTTGCCTAAAAAATAGCGGGCTTTTACCCAAACCTACTCCTGATAAGCTGCCAGGACCGCTTCGGTTAAATTCTGGCGCGCCTCTTTTGTTGTAGGATAGAAGGCATTATACCATTTGCCATCCTTAGCCTTCTCCTGAGGCAGGCCTACAAAGAGTCCCTTCTGCCCTTTTAGTACGCGAAAGCCCTTGATAATAAAATCACCGATGCTGACATCTACAAAGGCCTTCAGCTTGGTATCGCCGTCAATCCTGTAAATGCGGCTTACCTGAATCGCGTTATCCTCCATCTCTATCACCCCCTTCTATATTAAGAGACGAGGGAAGAGATATTTTCTAACGCGTTTTTTTCAGATAATTTTTGTAATTATCCTTTATATCAGATAGTGAGTCGCTGCCGAACTTCTCAAGGAGGGCATCTGCCAGTACATAAGCAAGGGCGGACTCGGCGATTACGCCTGCTGCCTCTACCACGCAGATATCCGAACGCTCAACAGACGCCTTGGCAGGCTTCCTGCTGACAATATTCACGGAATTAAGGGGTTTAAGCAGAGTCGCGATCGGCTTCATGGCGGCGCGGATAATAATATCCTCGCCGTTAGATATGCCACCTTCAATGCCTCCGGCATTATTCGTCTTATGGAAATAACCCCTTGCCTTATTGTAGTAGATAGCGTCATGGCACTCAGAGCCGAATTTGTGCGCATATCCAAAACCCAGGCCTATTGCTACTGCTTTTACTCCGGGTATAGACATTATGCCTTGCGCTATGCGGCCATCAAGCCGCCTGTCAGGTTGAACATAGCTTCCCAAACCACAAGGCACGCCTTGGGCTATAACTTCAAATGCGCCTCCTATAGTATCCTTATTATCCTTAGCCAGCTTTATTTTTTTAACCATCGATTCAATTCCCGGCTCTCCTCCGATAGAAAGAACCAGGCTGGCTATATCTATGCCAAACTCCCCTAAAAGTACCTTGCATACCGCGCCTATCCCTACGCGGATAGCGGTCTCTCTGGCAGATGCGCGCTCAAGGACATTGCGCGCGTCTTTAAACCCA
Source organism: Candidatus Omnitrophota bacterium (assembly GCA_043823435.1). Taxonomy (GTDB): domain Bacteria; phylum Omnitrophota; class Gorgyraeia; order Gygaellales; family Profunditerraquicolaceae; genus UBA1562. The sequence continues at coordinate 144,343 of JBDRAV010000003.1, forward strand.
TATTTTAAAATACCAGCCAGATCCGCATGCCCGGGGCGCGGACAGAACACAGAAGGAAGCTTCTCAATAGTAAAATCCTTATTCTTGATACAGAGCGTAATCGGGCTCCCCAGAGTCACGCCTTTCTTAAGACCTGAGACTATCCTGGCTTTGTCATTCTCTATCTGCATGCGCGCACCTCGGCCAAAACCCTGCTGCCTGCGCTTTAATTCCGCATTTATCATCACCTCGCTAAGTTTAAGTCCTGCGGGGATATTCTCTAAAATAGCCACTAGCGCCTCACCGTGCGATTCACCTGCAGTCAAATATCTCAACATATCTACCTCCAATTTTGCACCTGGTGCCAGATTAACTTTGCACCAGGTGCAAAGTTAAGATTGTACCTGTCCCCTTTATCTCCAAAGCCCTCTTTTATTCTCCCGTGCCTCACGGTATAGCTTTAAAAATAAATCCGCGTATTTTACGTTAGGCGGAAAAGTCATCACCGACGCATACCCCTGCCTGATGATCTCCGCGTTCACGAAAGTATTATCCTTCTTTAAATATACGTAAGCCAAAAGCCGCTTATATTGGTCGTACTTCTCCACGTCAAATTCTAAACTTGCATGCTGGCCTTCTGCCAAATTTCTCGTAAATTCATAAGCGCGCCTGCCTAACTCCTGAATAGCGCTAATTCTGCGTCCTGTCCTCTGACTATCCCGGTATAATTTATCTGACTCATGCATCTCAGGCGTATCTATGCCGATAAGCCGCACCCTCTCCCCGGACTCAAGTTCTATGGTATCTCCGTCGATCACGCGCCTGATGAGGATATCAGTATAGTTATAGGTCTTACCGAAGGGTAATTTAAATTTCCAATCTTCGGTATTATAGATCACAACCGGCTCATCTGCTATAACCCGGCAAGCAAACCCTAAAGAGAGCGCTATAAGCAATAAGATAATGCGCTTTTTCATCCTTGATTACAGTGAAGCAGCAACAAAACCCGCCAACACTACTATATCCTCGGTGCAGAGTATATGGCTGATACTTTTATCAAAGAGTATGTTCGCCTCAGGCCCGAACTCATCATCCCCGCGCCAGAGGGTCACTATCACAGGCACACCCTCAAATGCCTCTACAACAATCCCTATATCCCCCTGGTCAACCCTTTTTCCCGGAAGCCTGTCTAATGCTGCCAGGACAGCTTCGGGGTGAGAGCCGTATTTACGTATTATCGGCTCAATAGAACGTTTTCTGAAAGCAGCAGCATAACCCTCTACGCCGGAGAGCTCCTTAAAGCTCATCCACTCATTGCTTAAAAGCGGGAGCCCCTTTATCTTCTGCGCCAGATAGTGCAGGATGATGATCGCCGTGAAATCCTTTGCCGGCGCATTGCACGATAGAGAAAGAACCTTTTCTGCCTCAACATCTACTGTATATTCATCTGCTAAGAACTTGACGCTCAAACTCTTAGCGGGATTTAACGCCTTTAAGTCATCCCATCCCTTACGCAGGGCGACTTCGTAGCTCATTTCGGCTCTAAGCCTTCTTGTTTCTTCTTGACCTGCTCGTTCTTTATTTTCATCAGGTCCGCTAAACCCTCTTTTGAAAAGATATATCTTAAGAAATCCTTGAAGGAAACAAGGAAATCATAAATTTTCACTAAACTTCTTTCCCGTAGTAGCCGCACCTCTCCGCCGTCAAGCCATATACCATGCCCCTTAAGGCATATGTCTACGGTTATATTTTTCTCGCCTTTATATACGACCTTGGTCATAACTTCTGCACAGCACGGACAATTTCCTACTGCCTGGTCTATATCCGCAAGGAGCCCTTTTAACTCCTCTAATTCCTTCCCATCGAACTCATCCCTGCCCAATTGGTCAAATTTGAAGTCCTTCGAGTCCTTCCTGAGTATGCTTTCCAGCTCACCGGCATCAAACCAGATACCTTCGCATACAAAACAGGAATCAACTTCTGTATTTTCGATCGTTTTCTTCTTTAATTTACCCAGACATTTTGGGCAATCCATGGTAACCCCCTTTTGGTATCTATTCTTCGCTTATTTTACTCTTTTTAATTGGATAAATCAATAAATTTAGATTATAATAAGTGAGGATATAAGTTACGGGGTAGCTATTAACTGGCTAAACGAAATAACTTATAAGTCCGAACTTATATTTGAGAAATAACGAATAACTAAGGATCTCCCTCGCATCTTAAATGAATATAGGGGTGCTCGGGATAAATTCGCAGACGCCCTACGGGCTACAACTTACGTCATTACCATAAGTAAGTTAGCCGCTCCGTAAGTTGCCTGCTCATGTTATGATTTATGACCGTTTCCAGAAGGAAGCGATTGATTACATCAACCAGGGGCACTCCGTTATTGTCTCCGCTCCCACCGGCGCGGGTAAGACCGCGATAGCCGAACATATTCTGGATACCTCAATCGAGAATAACAGGGGCGTAGTTTATACCGCTCCCATAAAGGCCCTCTCTAATCAGAAGTTCCGCGATTTCCATGGACAATTCGGGGATAATATCGGGATATTGACCGGTGATGTATCGATAAACCCCGAAGCGCCTGTGCTGATTATGACTACCGAAATATTCCGTAATAAAATCCTGGATGAGCCGGGGAGTTTAGAGAAATACTCCTGGGTCATCTTTGACGAAGTCCATTATATTGATAACCCCGAGCGCGGAACGGTGTGGGAGGAATCACTCATATTCCTTCCAAAACACATGAACGTACTCGCCCTCTCTGCAACCATACCTAATATCAATAAATTAGCGGAGTGGATTCAGTCTATACATAATAAGCCGGTAAAGACGGTGATCGAGGATAAGAGGCCTGTACCTTTACACTTCTTCTACCAATGCCAGAACGAGATCGTGGATAATATAAACAGCTTAAAGAGGCTGGGCCCGGGGAGGCAAAACCGGATGAACTCCCTAATTAACTATATCCGCCAGAAAGAGGGGCTCCCCTGTATCTATTTTGTTTTCGGAAGAAGGCGCGCCGAAGATTTAGCCCTGGAACTACACAGCTATAATTTCCTGAGCGCAGATGAGCGTAAAAATATATTATCCCTGTATGACTCCCTCTGCGAGCGCTTTGACTTAAAACATGAAAGGTCTGCGCAGACATTGTATTCTCTTATCCAGAACGGTATCGCCTATCACCACGCCGGGATGCTCCCCACCTTAAAGGAAGTTATTGAAAGGTTGTTCACCAGCCGCCTCTTAAAGGTTATTTTTACTACCGAGACCTTTGCCCTCGGGATAAATATGCCCAGTCGCACGGTTATCTTTGATAATTTAAGGAAATATTACGGCCGGTATATCAGGACATTAAAGACGCGCGATTTCTACCAGATGGCAGGACGCGCAGGCAGGCGCGGGATAGATAAGGAGGGTTTTGTCTATTGCCGGATAAACCCCGCGCGAATAAACCTGGATGATGTAAAACGCATCATCTACGGAAGGCCCGAAGAGGTTAGGAGTCAGCTGAATTCATCTTACGCCACTATCCTTAACCTCTATGAAAAGCATAAAGAAGAAATCTACAAAATATATCCTCTCTCCCTGCATTATTTCCAGTCCAAAAAACATGAGCAAAGAGAGGCATTAAGGTTAATTGAAGCGAAATTAAAGCTCCTTCGAGATTTGAATTATCTTTCAGGGGATACGCTGACCAAAAAGGGTCAGTTCGCAAAGACCGTCTATGGCTACGAACTTATCTTGTCTGAACTTTACGATGAGAATATTTTAGAACAGCTGGATGAATTTGACCTGGGGATCCTGACGGCGGCAACAGTATTTGAACCCCGTAAGAATCAAAAGATGCTCGGGATATCAAAACCTGCGCGCAGGATAAAGAGGGCTTGCGAGGAGATATACGACAGGATAAAGGCAAAAGAGATGAAGTGCAGGATCTATCCCTCTAGCAAGATACCGTACTTTCACCTGAGTAATTGCATGGAGGCGTGGCTGCGGGGGACAACCTTTGATAAGATACTACGATTTACGGATACAGATGAAGGCGAGATCGTGCGCTATTTCAGGATGAGCGTGCAGATCTTACGCGAAATCAACGACGCCAAGGTCGCCTCTTGTATCTTAAAAGATCGAATTAAAGAAACTATCCGCGTCATCAACCGCGACATCATCGACGCCGAAAAACAATTAAGAGAAGGTTAATTGACATGGTCTGGCCATTCTGTATTTGTAGGAGATGACCAGTATCTATCACTATTTTTATTTCCTTATTTTTGGAAGTAAGTTAAAAGCTGGCTGTATCCCCTATTTTAATCTGGTGTTTTCTGATAAATCCTGCGTTGACTTCTAAGATAAACTTCGCGTTAGCTTGCGAATATATGCTCTTACATATATCTTTACAGGGCAGGGCGGATTCGTAGATACCGGCTATTATATGGTTACGGTCAATCCAGATTATATCTAAAGGAAACCTCATATTCTTCATCCAGAATCCGTGCCTGCCTTCCTCTTCATACACAAAAATCATACCCTGATTTACCGCTAAGCTCTTCCTGAACATCAGGCCTTTCTGCCTCTTATCAACCGAATCAGCTACCTCTGCCATAACGCAGGAATTATTAATGCAGACTCTCTTGGTAATTGCATTTTTCCCGCAGCCTGAAAGCGTGATAATAAATAATAGTATAGGAATAAAAATGCGGAATTTCAAAATGGATTATTTCCTTCTTTATGTTTAAGGTAATCCGAAAGGATTTTTTTGTGGTCAAAGGCGAAGGTAAGACTCGGGATCTCCTCTAATTTTACTACTTTCAGGCCCTTGGCATCGTCGCCGGCTTTGGGTTCTCCTTTGCCTTTGGCGGTGAAGACGGTTGCGATAGTATGAAACCTGGGGTCGCGGCCGGGTTCGGAGTAGGTGTGAAACTGCTTTAAGTCCTCTAATTCCAGGTCTGTCTCCTCCTTCATCTCCCTCTTCACCGCATCCTCTAGGCTTTCGTTGTAATCTACAAAACCGCCGGGGAGGGCATAGCCAAAAGGAGGGTTACTCCTTTCGATCAGGACAATACCGCCTTCAATCTCTATAATTGCATCAACAGTAGTGAAGGGTCCGTTTTGCAGTTTATGGATAATATATTCCAGATAGCTGATGACGCCTTTATTAAAAACATCGAATGCCTCCTTAGCGTAAAGGCAGAAGATGATCTCCTTTAATTGCGAGCCATCCTCTTTGATGTGACGGAAGGCCTCCTGCGACATAATCTTGGCAGAGGCCAAAAGCGGAAAGCCTCCTGTGCCGCAGCCTAAGGCAGGAAAGGCTATAGATTTTACCTTTAATTCTTCGGCTATTCTCAGGGCGCTTTTACAGGACTCCCTGATCTTGGTTTCATCGGTCTCAAAGTCCATTCCCATAGTCGCGGCGTGGATAACGTATTTTGCGGCTAAGGAGCCGGCTTTGGTTGAAACCGATTCCCCTATTTTTACAGGGCCCTTTTTGACTGCTTCGTCTTCTATTGCCTTGCCGCCCTTCTTCTTTATGGCTCCAGCAACCCCGCCTCCCATTACTAACTTGTTATTGGCGGCGTTAACAATGGCATCAACTTTGAGTTCCGTGATATCAGCTTTTATGATTTTTATCTCTGTATCGTTAATAAACATTATCCGCTCCTTTTGCTTTTCTGAACTTAAGTGTAATAAAGAAGATGATGATGCCTAGAGTATCAAACGCAAGGTCGCGGGAACTGCAGGACCTGCCGAAGACGTAAAGCTGATGGATCTCATCCGAAACTGCATAGAGGAAAGAGGCAGTAAAAGAGATGGCGAACAGATAAAATGGGGTTAGTTTACTAAATGTATCTTTTAAGGCGCGGTATAAGAGGGCGACAAGGACAAAATATTCGCTGATATGGGCGAGCTTCCTCAGGATAAGGTCATAGACCCCCCATCCTGTGCTTAATTGTTCAATACTCGACATAAAGTAGACTAATCCTGCCCAGATAAAGACCGGAAGCCATAATTTAGTCAATTTCATCATTAGCGCGACCTCCTTACGCCTGCTCTCTTACAGATAGTATTTACATAACACCTGCTGCAAAAGGGTGAAACCGGTAAACATAAATTCTGGCCGAAGGAAACCAGCACTGTATTTAACCTTATCCAGTAATTCTTCGGGATAATCTTTCCAAGCGCCTCTTCGGTAGTGTGCGGATCCTTGGCCTTTACCCATCCGAGGCGGTTTGATATCCTGTGCACGTGGGTATCTACACAGATAGCCGGGATATTATAACCCAATCCTAAAACCAGGTTTGCGGTCTTTCTGCCCACGCCCTTAAGACTGAGTAAATCCTCTATATTATCGGGGACGCGGCCCTTAAAATCATCTAAAATCTTTTTACTTATACCCAGGATAGCTTTTGCTTTATTGCGGTAAAAGCCTACGGGATAAATCAGTTTTTGGATACGCAGAGCGGATAACTTAAGCATCTTTAAAGGGGTGGCTGCTACCTTAAATAACCTATTGCTTGCTTCGGCTGTGGTCTTGTCCTTTGTCCTTAAGCTCAAGATGCAGGATATTAAAACGCGGAAGGGATCCTTCTTCTTTGATTCTATAGTGACCCACGGGATATCAAAACTCTTTACCTGTTTTTCTATCAGATTTACGACCTTTATGATTTTATTCACTAATCTCTAAATTCTTCAAGGACTTGCGGCAGCCTTCAGTGATCTCTTCCTCAGGATACCCCAGGGTAACAACTGCCATCACCTCCAGGTCCTTATCCAATTTCAGGTATTTAGCGACCCCCTCCTTATTATTCAATATCTCGCCGAGCCAGCAGGTACCTAAGCCCAATGCGTATGCCTCTAAACAGATATTCTGAATGGAAGCACCTATAGCCATCAGGTCCTTATCGCGGTTGTAGGAATCGGCAATATCCATACAGACCGCGATCACTATGGGTGCGCCTTTAATTACTTTAGCGTATTTTGTAAATGCGGCCAGGCCCTCCTTCTTCGCCTTATCCTTGACTACTAAAAACCTCCAGGGCTGGTTGTTCAGGCCAGAAGGGGCCCATCTGGCTGCCTCAAGGATCTTTTCAATATCCGTATCCTTTGGCATATCATTCTTATATTCTCTTATAGAGCGTCTCTGACGGATAATATCTAATGTGTCCATCTGTTATTTAATAAATTTTGCGGCTACTTTCAGGGCTTCCTGCTTTGTTTTGATCTTACCGATCGCCTGCAGCTCTTCTACCTCACGCAATATCTTCCCGATTAAAGGTGACGGTTCCAATTTGAATTTCTTGATGATATCGTCCCCGTTTATCAGGCGCGCGGGTTTCTTATCCTTCTGTTTCTTGAAATATTTTTTAATAAGCCCCTGGCATACCCGTTCATGCTGCACGCGCGATTTATTAGTAGTCAGACGGCCTTTGGTGGCGCGCTGATCAGCAAGAGATATTATCAGTGTGCTAACAGTTTCTTTATTGGCGTCGCGGAAGTACCTGAATATGGCGCGGGGAGTGGGCTCCTCGCTATCTCCAAGGTATCCGGGACGAAGGTGCCATAAGACCATCTTGCCCAAAGAATCCAATTCGTCATTGGAGAGTTTCAGGCGCTCTACTATATATTTAGTGATATTCAACCCTACCCTCTCGTGGCCGTGGAATATCAGTTTTCTCCCCTCGCGGCGTAATGCCTTGGGCTTACCGATATCATGCAGGAGTGCCCCTAATTTCATTAATGCGCGGCGGGTGCGGGTAGGGGAGATCACCTCATCCAGATAGATATTCACTTCGCGGTTATTCTTCATCTCTTTGAAGATTATCTCCAGTTGCCTTAAGCTCTCTAATGTGTGGCGCCAGATATCCAAATGGTGATAGGGGCCCTGGTTCATCCCGCGCATCGGCTCTATCTCAGGGATGATTATCTTTAATATCTTGAGTTTATCTAACTCCTGGAGGTATTTGAAGGAGCCGGGCATCTGCATGATCTTGAATAGTTCATCGCGGATGCGCTCGAAGGATACCGTGGATAGTTTTTTTGCCTTGGATTTTACTGCCTTGAGGGTATCTTTATCTATTTTGAATCCGAAGGTGATCGCCAAACTGAAAGCGCGCAGTATCCGAAGCGGATCCTCGTCAAACGCCTTATTATTGACCATACTGACGAGCTTCTTCTTTAAGTCGCGCCTCCCGCCGTAGGGGTCAATAATATTATCTTCTATATCTTTGGTTAAAAATATCTTGTCTGCTTCTATGGCGATGGCGTTGATGGTGAAATCGCGGTGCAGGAGGTCGTCTTCAAGGGTTTTCCCGCGGAAATCTGTAAAATCAAGGGTATACATCTTATCGCCGAGCTTTTTTACCACGCGGCTGCATCCATGCTCCCTGTCCAGGACTACGAAACCACACTTTAACTTTCTCGCAACCTCTCTTCCGAAGCTTATCGCGCTTTTTTGTAGTGAGAAATCTATATCGGGGTTATCCTTTTCACGGCCCAAGAGGATATCGCGCAGATACCCTCCCACAAGATAGAGTTTTATCTTCTTCCTTTTGGCGACCTTAAGGGCTGCCTCGATAAGGTTCCTGTCGTTTAACTTTACGGCGGGTTTACGGGGTTTCATAATGGCGGGAGGACGCCTATTCTATTGGTTTCTTGTTAAAGACTTCCGACTCTTTTACTACTTCGTCTTCCACAAAGATGGGCGCGTGCGCCCTGACTGCCAGGGCGATACTGTCCGAAGGCCTGGCATCAATTATCTTGGTATCGCCGGAACTCCTCTTTAAGACGATCTTGGCGTGAAAGGTACTCTCTTCTAATTTATCGATAATAACTTTATCTATGCTCGCTTCTAAATTCTCAATGGTAGACTGCAGCAGGTCATGGGTCAGTGGCCGCGGGGGTTGGAATCCGCTAATCTTCAGTTTTATGGCAGAGGCCTCGGGGAGCCCGATGACTATAGGAAGGACTCTCTCTCCGCCTTTTTCTTTAAGGACGATCAACTGGTCATGCCTTTTCTCGTCTATAACTATCTTGTTTAATTCCATTTCTACCATTGGATAATCTCCTCGTGGTTAATGATTTATCTTGTGCTTTTACGCTGCGGTTTCTCCTTATTTAATATATCCTTTAATTCCACCATGAACTGGCCGACATCCTTGAACTGCCTGTACACCGAGGCGAACCTCACATAAGCAACGTCATCCAGCACCTTTAACTTCTCCATCACCAACTCCCCGATGCGGGAGGCCTGGACCTCACGGTCGGATTTCTTCTGGATGGCGCGCTCTATCTGCACAAGCATATCCTCCATCTTCTCCATGCTGATCGGCCTCTTTTCGCAGGCCCGGATAATACCGGAGAGTATCTTCTTGCGGTCAAATGGCTCGCGCCGATTATCCTTCTTTATCACCAGGAGGGATACCTCCTCTATATATTCATACGTGGTAAAGCGCTTGCCGCACTTTAAGCATTCGCGCCTCCTCCTGATCGCCGATTCCTCGGCGGTCCCGCGCGAATCCACTACCTTATCCTCTTTATAACCGCAGTAAGGGCACTTCATCAGTTTTAATATTGCACCTGGTGCGAAACCAATCTCGTACCTGTCCTGTTTTTGTGCTGGCACCTGGTGCGCGATTGCATTTGCACCTGGTGCTATTTTATTCTTCTTACCTTTATCTTCGCTTCCTTTAAGAATTCCTGCGCTAATTTATCCGGATAGTATCCTACGGTGACTATCTCTTTAACGCCGCCGTTAATGAGCATCTTGGCGCAGATAATACAGGGCTGATTGGTAATGTAAAGAACGCTCTCTTTCGTGCTTACCCCGTGGAGCGCCGCCTGAAGCAATACATTCTGCTCCGCGTGCAGGCCGCGGCAGAGCTCATGGCGCTCTCCGGAGGGAATCTTCATCTTTTCTCTCAGGCAGCCGATATCAATGCAGTGCCTGATACCCGAAGGCGCTCCGTTATAACCTGTAGCTAATATCTTCTTCTCCTTTACCAGGACAGCGCCTACCTTGCGCCGAAGGCAGGTCGCCCTCTTAGAGACTAAAAAAGCTACCTCTAAGAAATATTCATCCCAGCTTGGGCGTTTATAAGCATTCTGCTTCTTTTTCATCTTTCTTTTAAAAGTTCGGGATACAGCGCAAACCTTCTGGTTAAAGTCAAGACTTTACCCTTTATCTCCTTTAATTTCTTCGGGTCATCGCTTCCTTCAAGAGCTTCATCTATAAATTGCGCGATCTGGCGCATATGGAACTCTTTCATCCCTCGCGTAGTGACTGCCGCTGTCCCCAGCCGTATGCCGCTGGTAATAGCAGGACCCTTCCTGTCAAATGGGATAAGGTTCTTATTCACGGTAACCCCTACCTTCTCCAGGACTGCCGAGGCGTCAGCTCCGGTAAGGCCTTTTTGAGTCAGATCCACTAGCATCAGGTGTGTGTCCGTGCCTCCGGAAACAATACGGAAACCCTTATGCGATAATGCCCGGGCAAGTTCGCGCGAATTCTTTACCACCTGCCTCTCGTATTTCCTGAATTTCACGCTCATTGCCTCGCGGAAGGCAATGGCTTTGGCAGCGATAGTATGCATTAAAGGCCCACCCTGTATACCGGGGAATATTTCGGCATCAATCTTCCTGGCGAATTGCTTCTTACAGATAACAAATCCTCCGCGCGGCCCTCGCAGGGTCTTATGGGTAGTAGAGCTGACGAAGTGGGCATAAGGAACAGGCGAAGGATGCACCCCTGCCGCTACTAATCCAGCGATATGCGCCATATCCACAAAAAGATAAGCGCCCACCTTATCGCAGATCTTGCGGAACTCTTTAAAATCTATCTTTCTCGAATAAGCAGAAGCACCTGCCAGAATCATCTTTGGCTTGTGCTTCTTTGCCAGGCGTAAAATATCGGCGTAATCAAGCATTTCGCTTTTCTTATCTAGCCCGTAAGTTACTATATTAAAGAACATGCCGGAAAAATTATGGGGGTGGCCGTGGGTTAGGTGGCCGCCGCAGGCAAGGTCCATGGCCAGGACCGTATCCTTTGGTTTTAATGCCGAAAAATATACCGCCATATTTGCCTGTGAGCCCGAGTGCGCCTGGACGTTTACGTGTTCAGCCCCGAACAGTTCCTTCGCGCGTTCAACAGCTAACCTCTCGGCTTCATCAACGTATTCGCATCCGCCGTACCAGCGCGCGTCAGGATAACCCTCAGCGTATTTATTAGTCATTACAGACCCCTGCGCCTCTAATACTGCCAGGGAAGTAAAATTCTCGGAAGCAATCAATTCAAGGTTCTCTTTCTGCCTTTTGATCTCATTCATTATAGCGGCATAGATTTGGGGATCAATATTCTTTACGTGCTTCATATCTTCCTGCTCCTTAGATTTCTTTCGAGTTTCTTTAAGAATTTAAGGCGCCTCTGGTGCCTGCCACCCTGAAATTTAGCGCTCAACCAGGTATTTAATATCCTTTTGGCTAAACCCTTATTCACAAAAAGAGAGCCCAAGACTAAAATATTACTGTTATTATGTTCGCGGGAGAGCCTGGCTGCCTTTAGGTTATAACATGGTGCCGCGCGTACTCCGGGTAACCGGTTTGCCACAATGGTATTGCCTATACCGCTCTTACAGATAAGTATCCCTTGCCTGTAGCGTCCGGAGGCGACTTCTCTGGCGAGATTATAAGCGATCAGGGGATAATCACAGCTATCAACAGAGTAAGTCCCCATATCCTTTATATTAAAACCCTTCTTTTCCAAAAAGCGCTTTAATTCCTCTTTTAAGGCGAAGCCTCCGTGATCAGAGCCGATAACTATCCTTTTCATATCAAGTTGCTTATCCTTTCTACTGCTTCTTTTATTATACCCATTGTTTCGGCGTAAAAATCAAACGGTCTGCCAATAGGATCAGCGATACCCAAATCATTATCATTCATTTTAGCAAATTCTTTCAATAAAAACAGCCTATTTTTTGCCTCCGGCACCATCTCCACGATCCTCTTCTCATGCAGCCTCTCCATGACCAGTATAATATCAGACCTCTTCAACATCTCCCTGGTCACCATTTGCGAGCGATGCGCTGATGAATCTATCCCTTCATTCGCCAGGAGCCCCTTCACTTCTTCGGACGCCTTAAGACCCTTCAGCATCATTATGCCCGCTGAAAGGACTTCTACATCATTGCGATTTTTATCCTCCAGCGCCTTTTCCAAAAGGAATTTTGCCATCACCGAACGGCAGGAATTGCCTGTGCATATAAAAATAACCGTCTTCTTTTTGAGTGCCGCTTCGATATCTTCTTTTTTTATGGCGCCTTCCCTTAATACGCGCACCGGCTCAACAGCGAGGTCTACTATCGTTGACTCCGCCCCCAGCGTGGTCCTGCCGGCGTCTATGGCAAAGTCAACCAGCCCGTCTAAATCTTTTATGGCATCTTGAAAATCCGCGGGAGCGGGCTTACCGGACAGATTCGCGGAAGGGCAGACTACCGGGACTGCGGATAGGGCGATTACCTTTAAGGCGAAATTATTGTCGGGTATGCGCATGCCGATAGTGTCTGTATTGTTACCCCCGGTATCGACATTATGCCTAGATTTAAATATCAGCGTCAAGGGTCCGGGCCAGAATTTATTCATGAGTTTATATGCTAAGACAGGGATACCCCAGGCATAGCATTCTACCTTCTCTTTCTCGTATATATGCAGGGAGAAGGATTTATTCTTTGGCCGCTCCTTGATCCTGGATAACCTCTCCATTGCCCTGGCATTCTGTGCGTTAGCGGCTATGCCGTAGACTGTTTCGGTAGGTATGATCACCAGCCCGCCTTTGGCTAAAATGTCCGCTGCTTCCTTCAAGTAGCTTTCCTTCTTATGGGTCGAAGAATCTATCTTTACTATCTTGGTAGAAATCATATTTTAATCTTTGTCTTGCTGATTTTAATACGCATCCTGTTCCTGTATGCAGCGAGCATTGAATTTATCTTCTTATTGTTTGTCCCCAGGATCTCCAGGGCGAAGAGCGCGGCATTCTTTGCCCCTGCCTTGCCTATGCTCATTGAAGCAACAGGTATACCTGCGGGCATCTGGACGGTGGATAATAATGAGTCCATCCCTTTGAGGCTCTTTGTCTCAATGGGGATGCCGATAACCGGAAGTGTCGTATGCGATGCGATAACCCCTGCAAGCGCTGCAGCTCCGCCGGCAGCAGCTATAAAAACTTTTATCCCTTTTTTAGGCGCCTCTTCCAGGTACTTTGCCAATTCCTTGGGGCTGCGGTGCGCGGATAAAACCTTTACGTCAAAACCGACTCTAAATTCCTTTAGTATTCCTATCGCTTCCTTGAGTGTATCTAAATCCGACTGGCTCCCCATAATAATACTTATAACCTTCCCCATAACCCCCTCCTTAATTAGAGACGTTTTCCAACCTAATCCAGAGACGTTTTCCGAGCTAATCGGGAACCTGTCCCCTATAAGGAACGGGTTCCGCTTTGGACCAGAAGACGTCTCCGCTTTGAGCTGGTAGACGTCTTTGCTTTGGGGCGGAAAGCGTCTCTGTTTTATTGTTTATTGCGCGGCTTTGCGGCCGATATCCTTGCGGTAATGCATGCCGTCAAAATGGATCTTCTCTACCGCATTATAAGTATTGTTAATCGCCTCTTTTATTGTATTGCCCAGGCCGGTAACGCCTAATACACGCCCGCCGCTGGTAAAATATTTCCCGTCCTCTTTTCTGGTCCCTGCATGAAAGACTATTATATCGGCTAATTTCCGGGCTTCATCAAGCCCGGAAATTAATTTTCCTTTTTCGTAACTACCTGGATAACCTCCGGATGCGCAAACCACGCTTACGCATGCGCGTGTATCCCACCTTAAGCAACCCGCCTTTACAACCTTGCTCAGATTATCGCCGCCTGCGGCCAACATCGTTTCTAATAAATCTGATTTTAAGCGCGGCAATATTGCCTGTGTTTCAGGGTCTCCGAAACGGACATTGAATTCCAAAACCTTCGGCCCCTCTTTGGTAACCATGATCCCGGCGTATAATACACCGTTATATTTAATCCCCTCTTTCGCCAGGCCGTCTATGGTCCGGTATATAACTTTATCCAGGATATCTTTGAATAATCCGTCTGTCACTACCGGTGCCGGAGAATAAGCCCCCATCCCGCCTGTGTTCGGACCGGCATCATTATCAAATATCCGCTTATGGTCCTGGCTTGATGCCAAAGGTATGACCTCGCGGGAATCCGCAAGCACGATGATGGATGCTTCCTCACCTATTAGGCAATCCTCAACAATAACTTTCCTGCCGGCATCGCCAAAGAGATTATCCTGCATTATCGATACAACTGCCTGCTTCGCTTCATCAGTTGTCTTTGCGACAATCACTCCTTTACCCTGTGCCAGACCATCTGCCTTAACTACGCAAGGGGCACCATTTTTCTCGATATATTTTTTTGCCTCATCCGCATTATCAAAGATCTTAAAGTCAGCGGTAGGGACATTGTATTTTGCCATCAATTCCTTGGCAAAGACCTTGCTTGCCTCTAACCGCGCTGCTTTTTTATCGGGCCCGAATATATTTAATTTATGATTGCGGAATTCATCAACGATTCCTCCTGCCAGGGAGACCTCAGGGCCTACAACGGTCAGGTCTATCTTTTCTTTCCTGGCGAACTCCAATAACCCGGGGATATCATCAGCTTTTATATCAATGCACTCTGCCTGATCCGATATGCCGCCGTTGCCGGGAGCGCAGAAGAGCTTGCCCGCTAATTTTGATTGTGCGAGTTTCCACGTTAAGGCGTGCTCACGGCCGCCGGAACCGATAACTAATATTTTCATAACCTTTTTATGGATAACAATTCTTAATATTTATTTTTCTTTCTTCTCTTCTCTCTTTAAAGGCAATACGCCTGCCATCTCGCCTATAACATTGACTAACTCGGTATTAGAAGGGACTACTATCTTGGCATTACTCTGCAACGCTTTCTCTACCGCCTCTAATTTTCTCAAAACTTGGGCATTGCCGATAAAATATTTTTCCGCAGCCTCGTTTACTAATTTTATTGCCTCGGCCTCCCCTGCTGCCGCTAAGATCCTCGCTTGCTTGATGCCTTCAGCTTTCTTGATTTCAGCCCTCTTCTGGCCATCGGCAGCGGTTTCAGTGGCAGTGGCGTAATCTATCGCAGAGATCTTCTCATTCTCCGCTTTAACGACCTTATTCATCGTCTCCTGCACATCTTTGGGGGGATCAATCTCCTTTAATTCCGTACGTACGATCTCAATACCCCAGTGCGCTGTTTCACTCATCAGCGTCTTATGCAGCTCATCGTTGATCTTGCCGCGTTCGCTGTTGGCAGATTTCAAGGTGAGGGTACCGATAATGTTCCTTAAGGTCGTGCGCGCCAGGTTCACTATTTGCCACTGATAATTATTCACGTTGTATTGGCAACTCTTAACGCTCTCTTCGTCAATCTTTACCTTAAAATATACCTGGGCGTCGACTTTGGCGTTAAGATTATCGAAAGTGATGATCTCCTGCGGCTCGGCATCCACCATCTGTTCGGTTGTATTCACCTGATACATATTCTCAATAATAGGAACAATCCAACTGAATCCGGGGTTGGCAAAACGGTTATATTTACCCAGCCGTTCGATCAAGCCCCTATGCGTAGGCCTGACGATCCTGATCCCCATAAAAAACACGATAATAGCCAACACGATAAAGAAATATAATGCGCCCATTTTACCCTCCTTTTTAAATGAGCCCACAACTTACGTCCCGCCCGCTATCACATAGAACAGAGGGAAGTGAACGTAAGTTGTTTAGGCTAGATTCTTCGCTTTGCTCAAAACCGTCCACGATTCCTGAACAAAGAAAGGACGATTTACACACCACCTCATTAATAACTACAAAAGGGTAATAGGATTAATCCAGCGCCGAATAATTACGGCTGCCGCTTGCAAGGCCTCTCTGAAATGCCGCCTTTTGTTTCTATTGTAAAAATATTCTTCCCTGTAACGCCGCATTCAGATGGCGTTGCGGCTATCTTATACCCGCCGGAACTCAGTTTTGAAGAATAAACGTATCCCTGTATAGTCTTGTTATTATAAATTGTATCCAGATAGGGATGCGTGCCATACTTAAGGTCGTATTCAGCCGAAGGGTACTCTCCATTATTGTCAGCGGCGTAAGCCTCGGCTGCCGCGGCGATCATTTCTACGGAGGCCTTTGCCGCCGAATCATTAGACGTGATCCTTGCGCGCAGGAGATTCGGAATGGCAATAGCAG
The DNA here is from genome assembly GCA_043823435.1 of Candidatus Omnitrophota bacterium. GTDB lineage: Bacteria > Omnitrophota > Gorgyraeia > Gygaellales > Profunditerraquicolaceae > UBA1562. The sequence continues at coordinate 160,624 of JBDRAV010000003.1, forward strand.
CTAATAACCCCAATATCCCCACGATACCAAAAATAAATGTGGGCGTAAAATATGCGAAAAATGCCCGTGCCGTACTGAATTTATGTACGTGCTTGAACCCGGAAACCCCGATCACAATACCCCAAACCCAGGCTATCAGCATGCCTACGAACGGGACTGCGCTGAATACAGACACGGCTGATTGATATGCCAAAACATTAAAAGTGCCTTTGAATCCGCCCTTGCCCCCGAATAACATAACGAATAGATGCATGGCTCCCGTTCCGATAAAAAGCGCGGCAGTAGGCAATATAACCGCCAGTATAGGGGTCAATATCAGAGCAACTACGGCCTGCGGGAGAGTGACGCCTTTCTTAGATAAAAGGCCAAACAGCGTAATAAAGACCATGCCGATAAAAGATAGTATCCACGCGAAAAGGAGCGGAGGGAAAAATGATTTTTCTACCTCTAAATCAGCAAAGAATCTCCCGGGTCGAAATAAAACCTGTTTTATCGTCAGCAATAAAGCCTTTATCAGGCCTGATTCCTTTCTCTTTTGCCATGGCACGGGTTGTTTCTCCGGAGCATCCATTTCCCCTCCTTTTACTCTAAACTATTTCAACTTCCTTCTTGCCCTTGATGATCTCTCCGATAATCCATGATTTCATATTCATGCGCGAGAGCTGGGTAATTATATCCTTCGCAAAACTGCGCTCGACTATCAACGCCATCCCTATACCCATATTAAAAGTATGATACATTTCCCTCTCCGCGATATTGCCTTTATTCTGGATTAAGCGGAATATCTTCGGCACGCTCCATGAGCCGCTATAAATACGCGCATTCACGTTACCGGGCAAAACACGGCTTATCTTATCGTAAAAAGCGCCTCCGGTGATATGGGATATCCCTTTGATGATAGTTTGGGGCTTGGAGTCTGGAGTTTGGAGTAAAGATAAAACTGGTTTTACATAAATGCGCGTGGGCCTAAGAAACTCTGCAGATAAACCCTTTAATTCTCTCCCGGAGAAAACCTTTCTTACCAGAGAAAAACCATTAGAGTGCAGGCCATTTGATTCCAGGCCTATGATCGCATCCCCTGCCTTTATCCGCGAACCGTCTATAATATCTTTCTTCTCAACCACGCCCACGCAGAAACCGGCCACGTCATATTCGCCTTCTTTGTAGAAACCCGGCATCTCCGCGGTCTCACCACCGATAAGAGCGCATCCAGCCTGGATACACCCATCATTTACGCCTTTAACTACGTCAAAGAGCACGCCCGGATCTAATTTGCCGCAGGAGATATAATCTAAGAAAAATAATGTTTCCGCTCCGACGCATAGGATGTCATTTACATTCATCGCAACGGCATCTATCCCGATGGTATCATGTTTATTCACCAAGATGGCAATCTTTAATTTTGTGCCCACCCCATCTGAGGAAGAAACCAAAACCGGGTCCTTGTATTTTTCTTTGGGGAACCTGAAGAAACTTCCGAAACCGCCGATATCTCTTAGAACCTCTTTCCTGAAAGATTTTCTGACCAGGACTTTGATATCTTTCTTGAAGCGCCCGGCTTTTTTGATATCCACTCCAGATTTCTTATAAGTCAGGTTTTTCACGGGTGCCTCCCTGTCCAACAATATAGACATAGTTTTTCCCGGGGCAGGCCGATAGCTAAAATCATATCCTGGAGCTTCTGGTATTTCAAGGTATTCGCACCGATGTCGCGGGTAATCCATACTACCATCTTCTTATATTTTTCCGAATTCTCGTCCAGGTAGGCGCTCACATCATTTATATCACTACCTTCCATCGCCTTGATCGCCCGGCGCGCTGCCAGTTCATGGATACTGCGCGTAGAATAATTGAATTTACAAGGAAACATCAGGGGAGGGCAGGCGATCCTTAAATGTATCTCCTTTACCCCGCATTCTTTGAGTTTCTGGATGGTATAATTTTTCAGCTGCGTCCCCCTGACGATAGAATCATCGCAGATGACAATACGGTTACCCTTGATTATCTCTAAAATAGGTATTAGCTTCATCCTCGCAATCAGGTCGCGGGTCTCCTGTGAAGGCGGAGTATAACTGCGGTCAAATCCTGGCGTGTATTTGACGAGGGGCCTACGGAAAGGTACGCCGGACTCCATAGCATAACCGATGGCGTGCGTGGTCCCTGAATCCGGAATACCTGAGGCGATATCGGCTTTAACATTATCGCTCTTGGCCAGGAACCCGCCGCATCTTTCCCTGACCACCTCCACCGTTATCCCCTCATAGGAAGAGCCGGGAAATCCCGTATATATCCAGAGAAATGAACAGATCTGATTTATCTTGCCGCCTTTACGTTTAGATTTTAATCCCGACTCATTGATTAAAATAATCTCGCCCGGTTCGACATACTTTACGACTTTAAAACCCAGATTCTTGAAAGCAGTGGTCTCGGTAGTCACTGCCCAATCTTTACCCCTCCGGCCTATGATTAAAGGCGTATAGCCGTACCTATCTCTTACCGCATAAATCCCTTCCTTATTTAATAATAACAGAGAACAGGAGCCGTCGATTTTAGAAAACATCTGCTCGATACCGTCAATAATGGTCTTACCGCGGATAATGAGCTTAGATACCAGCTCCGTTAAATTAACTTTGCCTTTGGTAATCTCGCTGAAGGACTGGCCGTTTTTATATAGCTCTTCGGTCAGCTCATCAGCATTATCGATAAAACCATTGGCCACAATAGCAAAAGGGCCGAACTTGGAATTGACGTATATGGGCTGTTCGTCTACCGCGCTGATGACGCCGATCCCCCGATTACCCTGCATCTTCCTGTAATCTTCATAAAATTTTGTCTTAAACTGGCTCCCTTTTATATCGTGGATCTTGCGCACCAATTCGCCATCATGGTATACCGCAAGGCCTCCGAATTGGGTACCCAGGTGAGAATGATAATCCGTGCCGTAAAAAAGGTCTTTCAGGCAGTCGTCCTTCGAGGCCACCCCAAAAATACCGCTCATCTTTTCCTCCCGCTAGAAATATGTTTTTGATTATAGAATCTCTTTATTGCCGCAACTACCTCTTTTGGCTCGTCCACTATGGTAAAGATAGCCATGTCCTCCTCGCTGATATTACCTTCTTTCAGAACGGTATCGCGCAGCCACTCCAGCACCCCCTTCCAGTATTCGCTTCCGAATAATACTACCGGAAAACGCGGAATGCGCTTGGTCTGGATAAGGTTTATTGCCTCGAAGAATTCATCCAATGTGCCGTAGCCTCCGGGCATAATCACGAAGGCGCTGGCATATTTCACAAACATCACCTTACGGACAAAGAAATAACGAAAATCCAATAGGGTATCCACATATTTATTGGGCTTCTGTTCGCTGGGCAGCTGGATATTCAAACCCACGGAATGGCCGCCGGCGCGCTTTGCGCCCCTATTGGACGCTTCCATTATCCCCGGCCCGCTTCCGGTAATTATCGCATACCCCTCTTTAGCCAGAAGATAGGAAATTTCCTCGGCTATTTTATAATATTTATTTCCGGGTTTTGTGCGGCTGGAGCCAAATATAGAAACTGCTCTTCCTATTTCAGAAAGCACCTCAAATCCGTCTACGAACTCCGACATAATGCGAAAGACCCGCCACGGGTCCCCCGAAACAAGGGAAATCCCCGCATCTTTATTCTTCATTATCTTTCTCCTGTTTACGGAATGTTTTTCCTATAAATAACTCTCTATCGCATTATGCCAGGCCTTATATAAGTCTGCGACAGATATGTTCAGTAGTTTGCCGATGACAAGCTTATTGCCTTTGACCTCGCCGATTACGGAAAGGGGCGCCTTATTCTTTCTGGCTATCTGCAGTAGTTTCTTAACATTCTTAGGCCTAGCGCTTAAGATGATGCGCGACTGGGATTCGCCGAAGAGAAGCACATCTTTTCTTATGGGCTGGACCAAGTTAACTACAGCGCCTAATTTTTTAGCCGGATTACTCATACAGCTTTCAGATAAGGCAACGGCTAAACCGCCCTCGGAGCAGTCGTGCGCAGATTCCACTAACCCTTTTTCTATTGCTTCAAGCGTTGTATTTTGGACGGCCTTCTCTAACTTCAAATCAAGAGCAGGGCATTTGCCCTTCTTTAATCCGTGTATGGTCTTTAAATATTCGCTGCCCCCTAATTCTTCCTTATTTTTACCCAAGAGCAAGATTATATCGCCCGCATTTTTGAAATACTGCGTGGCTATCCTAGCTTTGTCTTTAATCAGACCCACCATGCCTACAATCGGCGTGGGGTCAACTGAACCCTTGGGGTTCTCGTTATTGAAACTCACATTGCCGCTCACTACCGGCGTATTCAATGCCCGGCAGGCTTTTGAGATCCCTAAAGCCGCCTGCTTAAACTGCCAAAAGACTTCAGGATTCTTAGGATTACCGAAGTTTATCCCGTCGGTAATAGCCAGTGGTTTAGCTCCGGAACAGACCAAGTTCCTGGCTGCTTCAGCTACGGCAATCGCACCGCCTTTAAAAGGATCCAGGTAGCAATAAGTAGAATTGCAATCAGTGGTCACCGCAATTGCCTTTTTTGTTCCCGGCACAGCCGCTATCCCGGCGTCAGAGCCCGGGCCCAATAAAACACCGGCCGAGACTTTGGGGTCCCCGTGTTTAAAGACCCATGCCTTGCTGGCAAGAGTAGGGTTACTCAATAACTTAAGCAGGGCGCGGCCATAATCCTTCGGCTCTTTGATGCGGGATAGATTTAACTGATTTACTTTAGATAAATATTTTGGCCTGGCACTCTTCCTGTGATAAACAGGTGCTTTGACCAAAGCTGCCGCGGGAACTTCAGCTACCACTATACCATTCTCGCGGATGCGCACCATGCCGTCATCCGTAACCCGACCGATGACATCTACCGGGACATCCCATCTGGCAAAGACCTTTTCTACTTCCTCCAATTTGTTTTTATCTACGATAATTAGCATCCTCTCCTGTGATTCAGAAAGCATGACTTCGTAGGCATTCATTCCTTCTTCTTTGCGGGGCACGCGTGAGATATCTACATCCATCCCCGTATGCGCCTTATGCGAAGTCTCGCAGGTAGAACAAGTCAGGCCTGCAGCGCCCATATCCTGCATACCAATCGCCAGCCCTTTATGCATTAATTCCAGGCATGACTCTCTTAAGATCCTGCCCATTTTCGGGTCGCCGATTGCGACGGCAGAACTCTTCTTGGCAGCCTCTTCATCCAATCCCGAAGAGGCAAAGGCCGCGCCTTC
>JBDRAV010000004.1:0-25656 GCA_043823435.1 Candidatus Omnitrophota bacterium
TATGTAATCTCTGCATATCTATTCCCTCCTTTTCTCTATTATGACTCTATTCGTATGTTTATGTAAAAGAATGTAAAGATTTTCCTTGACAAATTCTATTTTTTAGTTATAATCATCTTTGTTGTAAAAAGAGCATTGCCAGTAAGGACTCATCCCGCAGAATGTGGGACACTTGGCCTTGCGATAGGTCAGGTTGCATAGCCGATCAGATAGGTTTGGGTGCATGCAAGATACAAGGCTAATTGGGAGATGTGCAATGAATGGCGGTTTAATGACTATCGATGATTTAGCCGGTTACCTGAAAGTAACCCGCCGGACTATTTATGACTGGCTGAGCCATAAAAAGATCCCCGCGATAAAACTCGTGGGGCAGTGGCGTTTCAAAAAAGATAAGATAGACGAGTGGCTGGAAACGATCACTAAATAATCAAACGTTATCATGCAAACAAAAGGAGAGGCAGATGTATTTTAAGAGACTGGAAATAATGGGATTTAAATCTTTCTGTGATAAGACAACATTAAATTTTGAACCCGGCATAACCGCGATAGTGGGGCCCAACGGATGCGGAAAGTCAAACATCTTTGATTCCATTCGCTGGGTCCTGGGTGAACAGTCTGCCAAGTCGCTGCGCGGTTCTGATATGCAGGACGTCATCTTTAACGGCACCGATTTAAAGGAGCCGTTGGGCATGGCGGAGGTCAGCCTTACCTTTGATAATGGTGAAAAATACTTTGCTGTTGATCATAATGAGGTCGTGATCACCAGGCGCCTATTCCGTTCGGGCGAGAGCGAATACTTGCTTAATAAAACCGTGGTCCGCCTTAAGGATATCTTAGAGCTTTTGATGGGCACGGGTATCGGCGCGGAGAATTATTCCTTAGTTGAGCAGGGAAAGATCGACCTGGTGCTAAGCTCAAGGCCCGAAGACAGGCGTTTGATATTCGATGAGGCCGCCGGTATCACCAAATACAAGTTTCAGAAGAAAGAGGCCATCAGGAGGCTTGAGGAGACCGAGCAGAACCTCTTGAGGGTGAATGATATCATCGCGGAAGTGAAGCGTCAGATCGGTTCTTTAGAGCGCCAGGCGAATAAGGCGCGCAGGTACAAGGAGATATTTGAAGAACTTAAACAGAAGGAGATAAATCTCGCGGCCATCGAGAAGGAGGAGTTAACAGCCCATAAGGATAATATCGTAAATCAATTGAATCAGATGCAGGCTGATGAAGAGAGGCTCCGGGTAGCGATAGAGGAGCAGGAATCCAGGGTGAGCACGCACCGCTCTGATCTAAAGGGGATGGAAGATGCGCTTATGGCGATAAAGGGCGAGGCGTTGAACCTGAATAACGTGATACTGGCAAACGAAGAGCGCATAAATTTTAATAAAGAAAAGACCAGGGAATTCCAGGAGAACCAGAAGGAGCTCCAGGCGCAGTTGGAACAGACCGAGAAGAGGCTGGTCATGGATACGGAAAAATTAAATAACCTGAAAGCCGAACATGAGAATATAAGCAGTAACATGGAGAAGAAGAGAGCCCTGCTCGGGGAAGAAGAGATGCGTCTGAATAGCCTCGGAGCGTCCATAAGGGCCTCGCTCGATAATATCGCCAGGGCCAAGAGGGGGATTATGGAACTGGCAACTAACTTAAGCCAGGCTAAGAATGGGATCGCTGATTTAACCAATAAGCAGCATATTTATTTAGCCCGTAAGAAGAGGCTGGAGATAGAGAAGCTGAAGGTGGGGGAGGAGAAGGCGCAGATCAAGGGGGGCCTGGATAATCTCGCGGCAGATTTAAAGGAGCTGGAGGGTGTGTTTCAGGATTTAGGGGTTAAAATAAATAACGCCAAAGAAGAGAAGGATAAGGAGAATGCTTCTTTAAATAATATAAATTCCGATATCGCTGACCTGGAAAAGGAGAAGCATTCCTTGGAATCGCACCGGGAGTTTTTAGAGAAACTAAAGAATAAATACGAGGATATCAGCGAATCGATGAACGCGCAAGTACATTTAGATAAGCCGGCGCTTGAGAATCTAACAGGCCTGGTAATAAAAGTACGCTCTGTTGAGCCATCGGGGGTCAGGCTCTCGGGAGAGGCAAAACCCATAGACCTGGACGCGCAGAAGATATTGCAGAAGATAGAGAAGATAGAAGAGAGCCTGGTTGCTTTAGGGGACACCAGGAGGGCGGCACAGGCGCACATCGGGGAGTTGAACAGGGCTATAGATATTCTATCCGTAGAATCACGTAACCAGGAGATGTTGCTTTCTAATAAGAGGACCTCTTATGATACTATCTTAGAGCAGTTTAATAAGATAAACGAAGAGGAAGAGGTTATCGCCTTAGAATCATCCGATGTGGCCAAGGAGCTATCCATCCTGGAAGAGAAGCTGGCAGGGATGCAGTCTCAACTTTTAGTCTTGGAAAAAGAGCAGAAGGATAGCGAAGATTTGATACTGAATGAGCAGGCTAATATTGATCTTAATAATAAAGCTAAGGAAGATGTTCTGGTCATGATCGCCCAGACAAAGACGGAACTGGAGGGATTGGACAAGCGCATTGAATCTGACCAGGCGACCATGAAGATACTTGAAGACACATACCGGCAGGATGAGGATAGCCTGGTTAATTTGAAGGCAAAGATACAGGAGAATTATGCCAAGCGCGATAATCTGGTTTTAGAGGATAAGAACCTGGAGGCTAAAATCGGGCAGGCGCACCATGATATTGATGGCCTTAACCAGAGTCTTAAAGAGACAGAGGAGAGGTATAAGGGGATCTCGCAGGGCGTCAGTGAAGTCATAGAGAAGGTGGAGTCAGACAGGAAAGAACTGGATGCCTTAAAGAATAATTCATATGAATTGCAGGTAGAGGCCAAAGACGCTGATTTTAAGATCATTGGTATAAAAGACAGGATCCTGCAGGCTTATAAGGTAGAGTTGGATACGGCATTCCCGCAGGAAGGTATAGATAAAGATATGCTTTCCCAGGATATAGAGAGGTTAAAAGAAAGGCTGGATAACTGCGGCACGGTTAACCTGGTGGCGATCGAGGAGTACGACGAGTTAAAGAAGCGCTATGATTTCCTGACCCAGCAACAGGCTGATCTGGTTACGGCAAAGGAGTCAGTCCATGAGGCAATATTAAAAATCAACCGTACTACCAAAAAGATGTTTCTGGAGACCTTTGAAAAGGTGCGAGAGGAGTTCCGCAACTATTTTAAGCTCTTGTTTAACGGCGGAGATGCGCAGATATTCCTTATCGACGAGCAGGACCCGCTGGAGTCTGGTATTGAGATCATCTGCCGTCCTCCGGGGAAGAAGCTGCAGAATGTGCTCCTTTTATCAGGCGGCGAGAAATCCCTCTCTGCGATAGCGCTGATATTCGCAATATTCAAGGTCAAGCCTTCGCCGTTCTGTGTATTGGATGAGATAGACGCGGCATTGGATGAGGCTAATGTAGACAGGTTTAGCAGGATGTTCCAGCAGTTTATCCAGGACTCACAGTTTATCGTGATCACCCACAATAAGAAGACTATCGCCAATGCCGATGTCATGTACGGGATCACCATGCAGGAGTCGGGGGTTTCCAGGATTGTGTCGGTGAAGTTTTCGGAAGAAAGGCCGGCGAAAGACAAGGAGCCCGCTGTTGCCGCAAGCGCGGCAGCTTAGACTTACCGTAAATTAGAGTAGCTGCAGGTAGAGTTTTTTCCCTTTTGTTTTGCTTCGTAGAGGGCCTTATCGGAAGATGCGATCAGCTCTGAAGGCGAGTATCCGTCATCGGGGAAGGAACTTAAGCCTATGCTTACAGTCAATTTCTTATCCTGCGCATTCTCGTTGAAGGCATAATTTTCAATATCCGTCCGTATACGCTCAGCAATCAAGAAGGCCTCTTTTTTTCCTGTCTGAGGCAGGATGATACTGAATTCCTCCCCGCCGTAACGGCAGACATAATCCATTTTGCGGGATTGATTTTTTATCAGGTTGGCCAGGGATTTTAATATATTGTCTCCGGCTTGATGGCCGAGTTTATCATTATAGGTCTTGAAATTGTCGATATCCAGCATGATCAGGCTAAGAGGCATTTTGGAGGCCTTGGATTTCTCTACTTCTGACTGTAGGAGGTATTGGAAATAGCCGTGGTTCCAGAGGTCGGTTAGGGAATCGGAATGTGCCCGCGCGACAGTCTTCTCATAAAGGTGGGAATTTTCTATGGCCAGGCCTGCCTGGTTAGCGAGCATAGTCAGCATGCGGATATCGTCTTTGGTAATGGGCTTCTTGGTGATAAGATTGTCCGCCAGCACTATGCCGTTTACTTTATCCTTAGCCTTTAAAGGGACAACTATAATCTCTTCGGTCTTTAATAATTGTATGATGGGGTCAAAGCGGTAATCCTGTATGGTCTCTTTGGTTAAATGCAGCGGCATGGCGTCCAATACGCCGATAGCGAGCAGTCCGCCGTCCCGCTCTTTTAAAGGGATCTTCAGGCGCCTTACCTGATGGTTAAACGAGGATTCAAGTGCTTGACTTGAGAATTTATACGCGCTGATCAGGTCTTCCATATCCATGCGCTCCTGTTCCACGCGCGTCCAGATACGGTTGGCTTCCTCGCCGCTCTCAGGTCCGATACCCATCTTGCCTTCAATAATCTTGTCTCTTTCATTTACCAGAAATAGGATCGCGCGGTTAAAGCCTAAACCCGTGTGCGCGGTAACGCCGGTCAGGATGATATAAAGGATTTCATCCAACTTTAAGGTGGTGCGCATGGCATTAGAGACCTCATGGAGGATATACAGCTCTATTTTGGTACGCTCAAGTTCCTGCTTAACTTTATTCAGCTCGTCCATAATAAATAAACACGCGGCTTATCTGGCTATAAGTTGCTGCATTAATCTTCGCTTGACATTTTGTACTGGTAGTTGTTTAACAAAATCTCAAGTGTAACTTCGTCTATAAAGCTTATCTTTGCTTCGCCCCATAAGCTACTGCCTCAGTAAATTTAACATATTTTAGCCCCGATGTCAAGGCGATACGTCTTGGCCGCTTATAGAAAAATACAGGCCATGCTATATGCGCTTAACTTGTTGATTGCGAATTGATTAAGTTTAAGCGTTAGATTTATCCTGATAGGGCGTCTATTGGGGGTAGAAAGGGGGCCTGCCTGCCGGCAAGACAGGGATTTTTTGTTTGACAGAGGAAGGTTGTTAAGTTATAATTAATATCTCATTTGCAAAATAAATCGGAGGTAATTATGGTCCATGATAAAAAAACAGGTTCTAAGGAAGCTCCTAAAGATGTTTCTGACCGTCAAAAAGCATTGGAGCTTGCCCTTGCCCAGATAGAGAAGCAGTTCGGCAAGGGTTCGATCATGAAACTGGGTGGTGAAGTAAAGGCCGATGTAGAGGCCATACCGACGGGAGCGCTTACGCTGGATGTGGCTTTAGGCATAGGCGGTTTGCCGCGCGGCAGGGTTATCGAGATCTATGGTCCTGAGGCGTCTGGTAAGACCACACTTACCTTACCTTAAACGTGATAAAAGAGATACAGAAGAAGGGCGGGGTAGCGGCATTTATCGATGCGGAGCACGCGTTTGATGCGACATATGCCAAGATAATCGGCGTCAACCTGGAAGACCTTTTGATATCCCAGCCGGATACGGGAGAGCAGGCCCTTGAAATAGCCGAGACCCTGGTGCGCTCAAACGCCGTGGATTTGATCGTTATCGATTCCGTGGCAGCGCTTACGCCCCGCGCAGAGATAGAAGGCGAAATGGGAGATTCGCATATGGGCCTGCAGGCGCGCCTGATGTCGCAGGCATTACGTAAATTGACCGGGGCAATCAGCAAGTCCCGTACCTGCGTTATCTTCATCAACCAAATTAGGGAGAAGATAGGTGTGATGTTTGGTTCTCCGGAAACCACTCCCGGAGGACGGGCACTTAAATTTTATTCATCGGTAAGACTGGACCTAAGAAAGATCGCTACGCTTAAGTCCGCAGATAGCGTTATCGGCAACAGGGTCAGGGCGAGGGTGGTTAAGAATAAAGTGGCCCCGCCGTTTCGCGAGGCAGAATTCGAGATCATGCACAATGAAGGCATTGCCAAGACAGGCAGCGTAGTGGATGCCGCAGTCAATCTGAACATCATTGAGAAGTCCGGGGCGTGGTTTTCGTTCCAGAACGAGAAGATCGGCCAGGGAAGGGAATCAGTAGTGAAGTTATTAAAAGAGCAGCCTAAGTTGCAGGAAGTGATAGAAAAGGAGATACGCAAAAAGATTTTACTTAGTTAATAATGAAAGGAGTGGTTAGGGTGAAAAGAAGAATATTATTCTATATCACGTTAATGTTGTTCGGTTTGGCTGTCGGGGTTGCCCTTACCGTAAGATTTGATTTATCCTCTACGGCAGATACCCAGGAGGAGGCTGGTCCATCAGTTGAGGGTTTCAGGATGGAGGACGCGGTAATCAATGTGGCAAGGGTTGTCGGGCCGGCAGTGGTATCCATAAGTACAGAGCACAGGCAAAAATTAAAGGGCGGGATAAAGAGGTATTATTTTGGTTCGCCTTTCGGCGGTGACGGTGAAGGTTCGCCTTTCGGAAATAATGACCCCTTCCGTAAATTCTTTGATGATTTCTACGGAGAGATGCCACAGAGAGAATTTAAGCAGAGGGGTCTGGGGTCAGGAGTTATTATCGACCCTGCCGGCTATATCCTGACCAATCAGCATGTTGTTGATGAGGCGGATAAAATAACCGTGACCTTATCCGACGGGAGGGATTTCAAGGGTGTAATCAAGGGGCAGGACCCGCGTTCAGACCTGGCAATTATCCAGATAAGCGCGCGCAATCTCCCGGTGGCGAAGCTTGGTGATTCTGGTAAGGCAAAGATAGGGCAATGGGTAGTGGCTATCGGCAATCCCTTTGCTTTTGCCATGCATAATCCGGAGCCTACCGTAACTACAGGCGTAATCAGCGCGTTACACCGTTCCCTGGGTCGGACCATTGGCCGGGATAGGGATTATAATGATCTGATCCAGACAGACACTGCCATAAATCCGGGTAATTCGGGAGGCCCTCTGGTTAATCTTAAGAGGGAGGTTATCGGTATCAATGTGGCGATATTTTCCACCAGCGGAGGTTATCAGGGGATAGGATTTGCCATACCAATAAATAGCGCGAAAAAGATTATCACCAAACTGATCGAAGGTAAAAAGATAACCTACGGCTGGTTCGGTGTAACCGTGCAGGATTTAAGCGAGGAACTTGCAAAGTACTTCGGCCTGCCGGATAAAAACGGCGCGCTCGTAGTCAGCGTACTGAATGGAAGTCCCGCGAAGAAAGCAGGGATTAAGGATGGTGATATTATCAAGAGCTTTGACAATAAGCCTATCAACAGCGTGCGGGAACTATTGAATGCGGTGGGCCAGGCAGAGGTCGGGCGTAAGGTCAAGGTAACGGTTATGCGAGAGAAAAAAGTTCTTACCCTGCAGGTTGAGGTCGGGGAGAGGCCGGAGAATTTGGAGGGGCCCATAATATCTGAAGCAGGCAGTGAGAAGATCAACAAATGGCGCGGATTAACGGTTGAGGATCTGACCCCAGAGATCGCCGGGCGCCTGGAAATAGATGAGAAAGCAGGGGTGGCAGTCATTGATGTCGAACCCGGGTCTCCTGCGGATGAGACAGGCATAACCTCTGGGGATGTAATAGTTCAGATAAATAAGGTACCGGTCAAGAATAAATCCGATTACCAGAGGATAACCTTGTCATTAAAAGGAGACGCCTTGGTCAAGTTGCCGCGAGGTTATGTTTTAGTAAAACCAAAGGTAGAGAAATAATCAAAAAAAGCATAGACTTAAAACAAGGGGCCAGGAATTACGCTTTCCTGCTGCTGAAGTTCAGGCAGCGCAGCGAAAAAGAGATACGCGAGCGCCTTAAACGCAAAGAATTCGGTCCGGACATAATAGAAAGCACGGTATCCTTTCTGAAAGAGAAGGGTTTTATTGACGATGATAATTTTGCCAGGGCATGGATCCGCTCGCGTATAAAAAAACCACTCGGTATAAGAAGACTAAAAGTAGAGTTATGCATAAAAGGCGTTGATAAGGCAGTTATAGACACGCAGATAAGAGAAGTCAAAAAGGATTACTGCGAAGAAGAGGTTGTTAAGGGTATTGCCAGAGACAGGCTCAACAGGTTAAAAGGTATCGACCGACAAAGGGCAAAGAAACGCGTTTACGCTTACCTTCTTCGCCGCGGCTTTTCTCCGGAAACAGTAATTGAATCTTTAAACACCAAACATAAATAGGGACAGGCACCGACCCAATCGAAAGACTGGTGCGGAGTTAATCGGAAAGGTGTCCCCTTCAACAGACAATTAATATTTAAATAGGGACACCCTTTGCTTTGGGAAAACAAACGGCTTACGATTGGTTTCAAAGACGTCCCCAAGAATATGAGAGCGGATATATTAAGAAATAAGTTCCTGGATTTTTTTAAAGCAAGAAAGCATAAGGTCGTAGAGAGCGATTCGCTTGTGCCTAAAGATGACCCTACGGTTTTATTCACTCCGGCAGGGATGAACCAGTTCAAAAGGCAACTCCTCGGGCACCTGACCGGTTTTAGCCGCGCCGCCAGCAGCCAGCGTTGCCTGCGCACTGGTGACCTGGATAAAGTGGGTAAGAGCGCCTGCCATCATACTTTCTTTGAGATGCTGGGTAATTTTTCTTTTGGGGATTATTTTAAAGATGATGCCATTGTTTATGCATGGGAGTTCCTTACGCAGGAACTCAATATCCCAAAAGAGAAATTATGGGTTTCGGTGTACAAGGATGATGCTGAGGCGTATGAGATATGGAAGGATAAGATAAGAGTCCCGGAAAATAAAATCATCAAGTTGGGGGATAAGGAGAACTTCTGGCCATCCGAGGCAAAGCAGAAGGGGCCCAACGGGCCGTGCGGGCCATGCTCTGAGATATTCTTTGACCAGGAGGGGATCCTGTCCGGATGCGGTAAGCCCGGATGTAACCCTTCCTGTGATTGCGGGAGGTTTACGGAAGTATGGAACCTGGTTTTCACCCAGCTTAACCGTAAGAAGGGCGGTGCGTTAGAGCCATTGCCTAAGAAGAATATAGATACCGGGATGGGATTAGAGAGGCTGGCAGCGGTGATGCAGGGGGTAAAGAATAATTTTGAGACCGACCTCTTTCAACCGATAGTAAAAGAGATACTCTCAAGCGCAAAAAATAATCCCGGCAATGAGCCGGTTTACGCCGTGGCTGACCATATACGCGCGGTTATCTTTGCCGTATATGACGGGGTCTTGCCTTCTAATGACGGCCGCGGTTATGTGATAAGAAAGTTGATCCGTAAAAGCATATTACATTTAAGGGAGTCAATAGGGATAAAAAAACCATTCTTGCATAAGCTGGTCCCGGTAGTAACCGAGATAATGAAGGTTCCTTACCCGGAGCTGCCATCGCGCAGGGAGAATATTGCGCAGCTTATACTGGCGGAAGAACAAAATTTCATACGGACTTTGAATTCTAGCGAACAGATTATAAGAGAAGAACATAAGCCTGTATTAGATATGGTTGATGGTTTGAAAGATATCGCGTCTATAACAGCGGGCTCAGCAAGTATAGCTTTTAAACTTTATGATACTCACGGCATACCTCTTGAATTAACCAAAGATTGGGAAAAGAAGAATATTAAAGGCATTATTGAAAAGGTATATATGGATAGACTTAATGATGAATTTGAAAAGCAGAAGAACCGTTCGAAATCCCAGAGCGCGATGAAGGGGGATGTCTTTGATACAAAAGGGTTGCATCTGGCCGGGGCTAAAACCACTTTTCTGGGTTATGCCAAATTTGAAACCAGGGCAAAGATCCTGAAGATAGTAAAAGTTAACGCTCCGGTAAAGAAGGCGTCTAAGGGCGAAGATGTCAAGATAATCCTGGATAAAACGGTTTTCTATCCCGAATCAGGGGGTCAGGTCGGAGATATCGGAGAATTAATAAAGGGTAAAAATATCTTTTGGGTTACGGATACGCAGAAGTTCGACAAGGTAATCGTGCATAAGGGCGTGGTTGCCGAAGGCAGTTTTAAATCCGGCGATGAGCTAAAGGCAAAGGTTAATGTTGAACGCAGGCTTGCTATTGCCAGAAATCATACCGCGACCCACTTATTGCAGGCGGGCTTAAGAAAAGTATTGGGCCCCCACGTACAGCAGCAGGGTTCGTTGGTCGCCGAAGAGAAGCTACGCTTTGACTTTACGCACTTCAAGGAGATTGCCGCAGATGAGCTCTCCAGGATAGAAGAGGAAGTGAATAAATACATAATAACCAATGACCCGCTTAAGACCAAGAAACTGGATTTAAAGGAAGCGAAGAAGCAGGGGGCGCTGGCTTTTTTCGGGGAGAAATACGAAGAGAGCGTGAGGATGGTCGCGGTAGGGGAATTCTCTAAAGAACTTTGCGGCGGCACGCACCTTGAATCTTCGGGCCAGATAGGGCTATTTAAGATAATCAGCGAAGGCTCCATAGCAAGCGGTATAAGGAGGATAGAGGCAGTAACGGGAGATACCGCTTATAAAAAAGTTAAGGAAGAGAAAGGTCTCTTAGAGGAAGTATCCGTTATCCTGGGAGTCCCTGCAGAAAAATTACCTCAGGAGATCCAGAAAAGATTGGCGCAGATAAAGGAGTTGGAGAAGAAGCTGAATGCGCAGAGCCTGGATGCCGTCAAGGGTTCGCTGGATGGCTTGATAAGAGAGTCGCAGGATATTAAAAACATAAAAGTCATCGCCAAGGTCATCGATAATATGGATATGGACTTATTAAGAAAGGCGGTGGATTTGATTAAAGATAAGGCGGGCAGCGCCGTTATTGCCCTGGGTTCGGTAATGGATAAGAGGGTATTACTGGTGATGGGAGTAACCCAGGACCTTATCGCGAAGGGGCTTGACGCATCGGAGTTAATACGCGATGTCGCCAAGATTATCGGCGGAAGCGGCGGCGGTAGGAAGGATTTTGCCCAGGCAGGAGGCAATAATCCTGAAAGAATCGAAGCGGCATTCCAGGAGCTAAAAAACATAATCAATAATACCAGATGAATATCATACGTTATTCGAGCAAGAAATTAGAGAAGATCTATAACCGGGGCTTTATCAAATCAAGGCGCATCGAGCAGAAGGTGAAGCAGATAATAGAGAACGTGCGCCTCTTCGGCGATGAGGCGCTTTTAAAATATACCCGTAAGTTCGATAAGGTCAAGTTATCCGCGAGGCAGCTTAAGGTCTCGCAGATAGAGATCAGCGGCGCCTACCAGAATATCAGGCCTGATTTTGTCCCGGGACTTAAGGTCGTTATCGAGAATGTAAACCGCTTTTACCGTAAGACCATCAGGAAGTCGTGGAGGATGAAGGACGCAGACGGCGTTATCCTGGGAGAGAATTATATCCCACTGGAGAGGGTCGGCATATATATACCCGCGGGCACAGCGCCGTTAGTCTCGACCGTTTACATGACCGTACTCCCGGCGAAGATTGCCGGAGTCAAAGAGATAGTTTTAATCAGCCCGCCGGATAAGAACGGTTATATAAACCCGCACATACTGGTTATGGCTGATCTCCTTAAAGTGGACGAGATCTATCGTGCAGGTGGAGCGCAGGGGATTGCCGCTTTAGCCTATGGCACCAAGACTATACCCCGTGTGGATAAGATAGTCGGCCCCGGTAATGTCTATGTGAGCGAGGCAAAAAGGCAGGTCTTCGGAATGGTGGATATTGACATGATCGCCGGCCCCACAGAGCTAGTGATTATTGCAAACCGTCACAGCGATCCAAAATTTATTATTGCCGATTTAAATGCCCAGGGAGAACACTCCGGGGGCCTGGCAGTATTGATTACTAATTCCAAGAGTCTAGCCAGAGAGATAAAATCTCAGACTCAGGATAATCCGGGCTTTATCATATTGACTAAAAATATAGAGCAGGCAGCGGATATCACTAATAAGATCGCGCCTGAACACCTGGAAATCATGGTGAAAAATCCTCAGAAGCTTATGAAGGGGATAAGGAACGCGGGCGCGATATTTTTAGGCCCTCACAGCCCTGCCGCGATAGGGGATTATGTCGCAGGGCCAAGCCATGTCCTGCCGACCGGAGGCACTGCAAGGTTCTTCTCAGGGCTTTCGGTATCGGAATTTATGAAGAGCAGCCATATCATCAGTTATTCGCGTAAGGCCCTAGAGAAGGTTAAGGAGCCATTAGAAAAGATTGCAGGGATCGAGGGCCTGAGTAAGCATTTGGATTCAGTTAAATTAAGATTCGAATAACAGAAGTTAGGAGTTGGGAGTCTGGAGTTAGGAGTCGCAGAGGAGAAATGATGAAAAAGAGGACGGCAGTAATAAAACGAAAAACGAAGGAAACTGATATCACGGTGAAATTAAATATCGACGGCGAAGGCAAGTCAAAAATAAACACAGGTATCGGGATTCTTGACCACATGCTGGAACTATTCTCTTTTCACGGGTTATTTGATCTGGATATAACTGCCAAGGGAGACTTAAAGGTAGATATTCATCATACCAATGAGGATGTCGGGATTGTACTGGGAGATGCTTTTAAAAAAGCCATGAATGATAAAAAGGGTATTTCAAGAAGCGGTTCTGCTTCGTGGCCCATGGAAGATGTCACTGCTTTTGTTGCAGTAGATGTCAGCGGAAGAGGTTTCTTTAAAGGGGTGGCATTGGAACCAAATGTACAGCCATCAAGGAAAGATGAAACAGGATACTCTTTTGATTATGCCAACCACTTCTTTGAGTCATTTGCAAAAAGAATGGGTATAGACTTAAGCGTTAAACTTTCAAGTACAAATCAAGATTTGCACACTAACTTAGAACCCATCTTTAAGGCATTAGGTAAAGCCCTTGATCAGGCTACCCAGATCGATCCCCGCAGGAAAGGTGTCCCGTCGACGAAAGGTGTAATCGATTGAAAATCGCCATAATTGACTATGGTATGGGCAATATCCACAGCGTGCGAAAGGCGCTCGAGTCCATGGGCGCCGGTACCATCGTCACCAATAAACCCGCCGATATAACTGCGTCCGATAAGATTATATTGCCCGGCGTAGGTGCTTTTAACGACGCTATGGAGGAATTAAAGAAGCAGGGGCTTATCAGCGTCATGGCGAAGTGCATCAAGAAAGGAAAGGTATTCCTCGGGATATGCTTAGGGATGCAGCTCTTATTTGAAGAGAGCGAAGAAGCCACGGCCTCAAAGGGCCTGGGGTTCGTAAATGGCATTGTGCGTAAGCTTCAAGCTAAAGACGGGCTTAAGGTTCCGCACATGGGTTGGAACCAGCTGCAGATAAAGAATGGCGCCTGTCCGTTATTAAATGATATAGTGGACGGCTCTTACGTTTATTTCTGTCACTCTTATTATCCAGAGCCGCAGGATAAAAGTATCACAGCCGCTACTACCGATTACGGCATTGAGTTTGCTTCTATCCTGTGGAAAGATAATATGTATGCAGCGCAGTTTCATCCGGAGAAGAGCCAGGAGATAGGGCTCAAGATATTGAAAAATTTTGTAAACTTATGATATGTTAATTATACCGGCGATAGATTTGAAGGATGGTTGCGTGGTCAGGTTTGTGCAGGGGCATCTGGACAAGAGGGTCTATTCGCGCGACCCGGTAAAGACCGCGAAGCACTGGGTGAAGCAGGGCGCTAAACTGATACATGTCGTGGATCTGGACGGCGCCTTCACGGGTAAGCCCAGAAATTTAGGAGCGTTAAAAGAGATATTAAAGGGAGTAGGCGTGCCAGTGAATTTCGGGGGCGGTGCGAGGAATTTAAAGATAATAAAAGAGCTTTTGCGTCATGGGGTCAAGCGCATAATTATCGGGACAAAGGCGGCGGAAGATGCAGCCTTTTTGAAAAAGGCCTTCAAGAAATTCGGTAAGAGCGTTATCGTGAGTATTGATGCGAAAGAGGGCCGGGTTCTGACAAAGGGTTGGAAGGCCAGTCACAGGGGCAAGGATGTATTAAAATTCGCCCGGGAATTGGAAGAGATGGGTTTTAAAGAGGTGATTTATACCGATGTCATGAAGGACGGTACGCTCAAGGGGCCGAATATAAAGGGGATAAAGGCGCTATTAAAAGAAACTGGTTTAAGGGTTATTGCTTCGGGGGGCATATCTTCTTTGAACGACATACGCAGGCTTAGACTGTTGGATAAGAAGAGGGTCTCAGGCGTAATAATAGGTAAAGCGCTCTATGAAGGCAGGTTTACCTTATCCGAAGCAATAAAGGCATCTTAAGGAGGGGGATATGGTGATAGCAAGGAAGGCAGCAAGTTTTCTGATTTTATTCATTCTTCTGGTATCGGCAAGCGGATGCGCAACCGGCCGCAAGCAGAACGACCTGCAGACGCAGGGATTAAGAAATCAGGTCTCGGTCTTGGAATCACAGCTGCAGGCAAAAGAAGAAGAGATTATGAATCTTCGCGATGCCTTGATGAAGTCCACGGAAGAAAAGGCAAGATTAACGAAACAGACAGGCAAAAAGAGAGTGATCGCAGAGGTAAAATCACGTCCTAACTCTAAACAGATACAGATGGCCCTGCAGAATGCGGGTTACAACCCCGGGGCGATCGACGGACGCATGGGTAGCAGAACAAAAGAGGCGATAAAGGCGTTCCAGAGGGATAATAACCTGAAAGTAGACGGTAAAGTCGGCCAGAGGACATGGTCTCTGCTTAAGAAGTATTTATATAAAAAGGTAAAATAATACTACATGTTGACTAGGCGCATTATCCCGTGTTTGGATATTAAGGAAAACCGGGTGGTAAAAGGGGTGAAGTTTTTAGGGTTAAAGGATGCCGGAGACCCGGTGGAAGTAGCTAAGGTTTATGACCGGCAGCAGGCGGATGAACTGGTATTTCTAGATATCACTGCCAGCTTTGAAAAAAGAAAGACGCTCATCGGGCTGGTTGAGGATATAGCAAAGAATATATTTATGCCTTTTACCGTAGGAGGGGGTATTAGGGATATCGGTGATATAAGAGACCTGCTGAACGCGGGAGCGGATAAGGTATCCATAAATACTTCCGCGGTGAGGTTTCCCGATTTGATCGCAGATGCCTCGGCGAAGTTCGGAAGCCAGTGCATCGTGGTGGCGATAGACGCTAAATTAGTCCTGAGTCCGGGACCAGGAACGCGGAGTAAAGAATTGAAAATCCCTAACTCTCAACCTCTAACCCCTAACCCCCAATTCCAAACTCACAAATGGCAGGTATATATAAATGGCGGCAGGACCCCGACAGAGCTGGATGCGCTGGAGTGGGCGAAGAAGGCCGCAGGGCTTGGCGCCGGAGAAATTCTTTTGACAAGTATGGATTATGATGGTACAAAGGATGGTTATGACCTGGAGTTGACAAAAGCGATTGCCGAAAGCGTGGATATACCGGTGATCGCTTCCGGAGGCGCCGGTAAGCTGGAGCATTTTTATGATTGTTTCGCGAAGACCGGTGCTTCGGCATGCCTGGCCGCTTCCATATTCCACTATCAGGAGTATTCGGTAAAGCAGGTAAAAGAATATCTGAGGGGTAAGGGGGTACTGGTACGTTTATGAAAAAGAAGAAAAAGTTTAACGTTAATAGCCTAAAGTTCGATAAATACGGTTTGATCCCCGCGATAATTCAGGATTACAGGACAGGGGAAGTCCTTATGCTCGCCTATATGAACGCGGCTTCATTGAAAAAGACCGTGAAGCTGGGAAAGACCTGTTTCTGGTCGCGTTCGAGAGGAGTATATTGGGTCAAGGGAGAGACTTCAGGGAATTACCAGTTGCTAAAATCCATCGCCTATGATTGCGATATGGATACTCTCCTCATAAAAGTGCGCCAGCTGGGAGCTGGCGTTGCCTGTCACACCGGCAAGAGGAGCTGTTTTTACAGGAAGATATAGTTTATAAATAAGGGGTAAAAGTTTAATGGTTACATAGCTAGAAACGTTAAACGTCCAAAGGCGCAGCTAACCGCAAGACGATATACGATGCAAGCTACGTAACCGATTTCCGATTAACGAATTATGTGCTATCCTTCCCTAAAAGAGTTCTTAAGATTATCCCGCAAAGCCAATGTCATCCCGGTTTATAAAGAGATCAGCGCCGACCTGGATACCCCGGTTTCAGCATTCTTAAAATTAAAAAAGGATAACTACGCCTTTCTGCTTGAATCGGTTGAAGGGCAGGAGAAGACCGCGCGTTATTCTTTCCTCGGGAGTAAGCCTTCCATCATTTTTAAGAGCAAGGGGAAGAATATCGAGATAATATATCCCGGGAAAGGTTCAGCCTCGCGCTTTGTGGCCGCGAAGGACCCGCTTGATGAGATCGAGAAGATCATGAAAGAATTCAAGGCCGCGAAGGTAAAGGGGCTGCCGCGTTTTTACGGCGGATTCGTGGGTTACATGGGATACGACATGGTCAGGTTTTTTGAGAGGCTGCCGGATAAGAATCCCGATGAGCTAAAGATGCCGGATTCGATCTTTATGCTCACCGATAGTATCCTGGCATTTGACCATGTCAACCATACCATAAAGATCATTGTTAACGTGATATTGCCGGGGAAGAAGAAAGGCTCCCGCAAAATAAAAAAGACGAATGCTTACTCTGAAGCATTCAGGAAGATAGAGATCATACACAAGGACCTGAGGAAGACGCTGGTAGAGGCCAAAGGCAGGGGGAAGAAGCGCGATTCAAGGGTCGTATCCAATTTTAAGAAATCAGAATTCCAGGAGATGGTCGTCAGGGCGAAAGAATACATAAAGAATGGTGATATTATTCAGGTTGTGCCTTCGCAGCGTTTTAAGGTAAAAATAGAAAGTGAGCCTTTTGATATTTACCGGAGGCTGCGAAGCATGAATCCTTCTCCGTATATGTTCTTTCTTAAATTACGGGAATTTATTCTGATCGGCGCTTCTCCCGAGATGCTGGTGCGTTGTGAAGACGGACTTGTAGAGACGCGGCCGATAGCAGGCACCAGGCCGCGCGGGAAGAATCAAAAAGATGACCTGAGATTAGAGAGGGAACTCCTGAAAGATAAGAAAGAGAAGGCCGAGCATATCATGCTCGTTGACCTGGGCAGGAATGACCTGGGCAGGGTTTCTAAAAAGGGCGGGGTCAGGGTAAGTGAATTCATGAGAGTGGAGAGGTATTCGCACGTAATGCATCTGGTAAGCGAGGTAGAAGGCGATTTGGATAAAAGGTATGATATCTACGATTGTTTGCGCGCCTGTTTTCCGGCTGGGACGGTTTCCGGAAGCCCCAAGATACGCGCTATGGAGATTATTGATGAGCTGGAGACTACAAGGCGGGGGCCTTATGCCGGATGCGTAGGTTACTTCAGTTTTTCTCAGAATATGGATACCTGTATTACCATAAGGACGGTAGTTATTAAAGATAATTTTGGTTATGTCCAGGCAGGCGGAGGCGTTGTCGCCGATTCTGTCCCGGAAAAAGA
Source organism: Candidatus Omnitrophota bacterium (assembly GCA_043823435.1). GTDB lineage: Bacteria > Omnitrophota > Gorgyraeia > Gygaellales > Profunditerraquicolaceae > UBA1562. The sequence goes on from JBDRAV010000004.1 coordinate 17,518, forward strand.
ATATTTTGAGTCTGTTAATAAGGCAAAGGCTTTGATCGAAGCTATTGTCAATTGACATTTATCCAGGCAGGGGACAGCTTCCTGATTGATTCGGAAAACGTCTCCCGATTGGCTTGGAAAGCGTCACTAAAACAAGAAGAAGATAGAAAGGAGAATGAAAGATGCCAGTAGTAGTACGTTTAAAGAGGTTAGGTAAGAACCCTAAGAAAGACCCGCATTTCCGTATCGCTGTTTTTGACCAGCGTCAGGGTCGCGACGCCAGGCCTATCGAGGAGATTGGTTTTTATAATCCCATAAAAGAAACCATAAAGATCAAGTTGGAGCGCCTGGACCACTGGGTGAAAAACGGCGCGCAGCTATCCGCTGCAGTCAAGAGTATCGTAAAAAAAGCCAAGAAGTCAGCTTAAAAAAGGAGGATAATTATGCCGCAAGCAGCGCAAGGCAACTCTATGATAAGTCTATTCCCACTTATCCTGATATTTGTAGTCTTTTATTTCCTGCTTATACGCCCGCAGAAGGCCAGGGAGAAGGAACATCAAAAGGTGATCGCTAATCTGAATAAGAATGACGAGGTGGTGACCTCCGGAGGTATCCATGGGACGATAGTGAACGTCAAGGATAAGACGGTTACTTTAAGGATAGATGATAACGTCAAGATGGAGATAGAGAAAGGCGCTGTCGCCCAAGTAAAGAAGGCTTCGGGGCAGCAATAACGGTTAAAGAGGGATAAAGAGCGCATGGAAAGAAAACTTATTTATAAAATAATAGGTATAGTAGCGGTTCTGGGTATCTGTGTGTATTTCGCTTTTCCTTTGGAAAAAAGGATAAATCTGGGCCTGGATTTAAAGGGGGGCATGCATCTTTTGCTTAAGGTCGATACCAGCCATCTTTCCGGTGAGGCCAAAGAAGACGCAGCTGACCGGGCAATAGAAGTAATCAGGAACAGGATCGATGAGTTTGGCGTCAGAGAGACCTCCATACAGAAACAGGGCCAGGATGAAATCGTGGTGCAGCTTCCCGGAGTCACTGACCGCGACCGCGCCATAGATCTAATCGGTAAAACTGCGCTCCTTGAATTTAAGCTGGTGTCAACAGACCCGGATAAGCTAAGAGAGGCGATACAGGGCAACGTCCCTGAAGGTTATGAATTAAAATATTCTCAAGAAGAAGATGACGTTGAACCTCTCTTATTGGAGAGACAGGCGGTGTTGACCGGAGATGCCCTAACCTCTGCCTCCGTACGTTTCAGCCAGGACCAGTTTAATGAACCGGTCGTGGGGATAGAGTTTAATCCCGAAGGCGCTAAGAAGTTCGCCCAGATCACGGCAGATAATGTTGGCAGGAGGCTGGCAATTATTTTAGACGGCAAGGTGCAATCCGCACCACGCATAAGAGAGTCTATACCATCAGGCGAAGCGGTAATAACCGGGCGTTTTAGCGTTGATCAGGCGCAGGACCTGTCAATTATCTTAAGGGTAGGCGCTCTCCCTGCGCCCATGCACATAGAAGAAGAGAGGACGGTAGGGCCTTTATTAGGACAGGATTCCATAAATAAGGGCGTTAAAGCTACTCTCATCGGCGCAATGCTTGTGTTCGGGTTCATGGCCGTTTATTATCTTTTAGCAGGCCTTATTGCGGACACGGCGCTTTTGCTTAACCTGTTAATTATCCTCGGGGGTCTAGGTATATTGCCGTTTTTATTCCCCGGTGTATCAGCGACCCTGACCTTGCCGGGTATCGCCGGTATAGCGCTATCCCTGGGTATGGCGGTTGATGCCAACGTCCTTATCAATGAACGCATAAGGGAAGAATTGGATAACGGGAAGACCCTGCGTACTGCCATAGCCAACGGTTATGATAGGGCATTCAGCGCTATCATTGATTCTAACCTCACCACTCTTATCGCGGCATTCTTATTATTCCAGTTCGGGACAGGCCCGATCAGGGGATTTGCCGTGACCCTGACTATCGGTCTTATCGCCAGCATGTTTACGGCCATTATCGTTACCCGTACCATATTTGAAATCCTTTTAAGCCTGGGGTTATTAAAATCCCTCCCGATGTTAAGGCTGATAAGGGAAACAAAATTTGATTTTATCGCCAAGAGAAGGATATTCTATGCCATATCCATAATCGTTATAGCTGTAGGATTTGTGTTTTTATTTAAACAGGGCAGGAAGGCCTACGGAATTGATTTTGCCGGAGGAGAACTCCAGGAATACAGCTTTAAGGAGCCTGTAACTATAGACGCGCTACGGCAGGCATTGAAGGAATTAGATCTTGCTGACGCATCCATACAGCAGTTTAGGGATAACCCCAGGTTCGTATTGATCAGGACATCCGCGAACAAGACCAACCTTATCACGGACAAATTAAAAGAAAGGTTCCCTGACCAGTATATACAGATATTAAGGATAGAGCACGTCGGCCCTATTGCCGGGAAGCACCTAAAGACAAAAGCGATATACGCGCTGCTCTGGGCGTTGGTAGGGATTTTAGTATACGTTGCATTCAGGTTTAGGCATTTTAACTTTGCGATAGCAGGCGTAGTTGCCTTGCTACATGACGTTGCAGTAACACTCGGGTTTCTCGCAATTACAGGCAGGCAGATAGACCTTTTAAGCATTACCGCATTCTTGACCATCGCGGGTTATTCCATAAACGATACCATAGTTATCTATGACAGGGTGAGGGAGAACAGCCGGCTTTTGCGTAAACAGAGCCTACGCGAACTTATAAATTTAAGCGTAAACCAGACACTAAGCAGGACCCTGCTGACCTCCGGAGTTACTTTATTGATCGTTATCGCCATTCTGTTTTACGGGGGAGAAGTCTTAAGTAACTTCGCTTTCGCCCTGCTCGTGGGTTTTATCTCTGGAACATATTCTACGATTTACATCGCCTCGCCTTTAGTTCTCGCCACAAGCCGTAAAAAGTAGTGAGGATATCTTATCCTCGCATCCAAGATGCTTGGAAGCAAGCGAGGTAAAACATCCTTCGCTTTCTTCAGGAACCGGGGATGGTTCTAAAACGAAGTGAAGAATCTAGCCCATACAACTTACTCACACTCACCTGCTTATCTGATAACAGGAGCAGGAAGGTGGTTCGTAAGTTGTGGGCTCATTTAATGTTTAAATCTCTAAAATTATATATGGGGGCAGTTATCGATCCGGACGCCATCTTATCGGACCTGGTCGATTTCGGCTATAAAAGGCAGGAGAGCGTTCTGGATGAAGGTGATTTTGCGCGGCGCGGGGATATCATCGATATCTTTCCATTTACTTTTGAATTGCCTATCCGGATAGAATTGAATATGGAGGAGGTTGTATCCATTAAGACGTTTAATCCGCAGGACGGGCTTCCCATGTGGGGGCATAAGATGGCAATCGTCCTTCCGTTAAAACGCACGCGTTCGCTTAAGACAACCGGATTCAGCGAAGACCTTCCCGTAGAAAATTTCCTGGACCTGGCTGTCGGAGATTATGTCGTACACAACCAGCATGGCATAGGCAGGTTCCTCGGCCTTGAAAAGATAAAGGCCGGCGATAGCCGTAAAGACTGCCTGGTTATTGAATACGATCAGCAGGAAAAGCTATATGTTCCGGTCAGCGAGATGAACCTGGTGCAGAAGTATATCGCCTTCCATACCAGGAAGCCGAAACTCTACCGTTTAGGCGGTAAGGAATGGGCAAGGACGAAGGAGAAGGCCAGGAGCGGGATCCGCAAGCTCGCCTGGGAACTCCTCTGCCTGCAGGCGATGCGTTTAAGCGTTTCGGGATTCGCTTATTCTGCCGATACGGACTGGCAGAAGGAGTTTGAGGAAGCATTCCCATATATAGAGACCCCGGGGCAGATAAAAGCAACGCAGGAAGTAAAACAGGATATGGAGTCGGTAAAGCCTATGGACAGGCTTCTCTGCGGGGATGTCGGTTACGGAAAAACAGAAGTGGCAATGCGTGCGGCTTTTAAGGCATTGATGGACAATAAACAGGTGGCATATCTGGTGCCTACGACCATACTGGCCGAGCAGCATTATCAAAATTTCAACAACAGGTTAAAAGAGTTCCCGGTGAATATCCAGATGCTTTCGCGTTTTAAGACCAGGGGCCAGCAGGCAGATATTGTCCGCGGTATCTGTGAAGGAAGCATAGACCTGGTAATAGGCACGCATCGCCTGTTATCCGATGACGTGCATTTTAAAGACTTGGGGCTTGTGATCATAGATGAGGAGCAGCGTTTCGGGGTCCGGGCGAAAGAAAAGCTTAAAGCCTTGCGTTTAACCTGTGACATCCTTACCCTGACCGCAACCCCGATACCCCGTACCTTATATATGGGCCTGATGGCCGCGAAGGACCTATCGGTGATTAACACCCCTCCCCAAAATAGGTTGCCTATAAAGACGGTTGTGGTAGAATATGACGAAGACCTTATCCGGCAGGCACTGATGCGGGAATTAAGCAGGAAGGGACAGGTTTATTTTGTCCATAACCGCATCAGGGATATTGAGAAGATCAAGGAGAGGATAACCAGGCTTATTCCTTCGGACGCCAGGATCTCTATAGGGCATGGGCAGATGGCAGGGGGTTCCCTGGAGAAAGTAATGATTGATTTTCTGAAGGATGAAATCGATATCCTGCTCTGCACGATGATCATAGAATCGGGAATAGATATACCGAACGCCAATACCATTATCGTAAATAATGCGCACCATTTCGGGCTCTCCGATTTGCATCAGCTCCGAGGGAGGGTAGGCAGGTTCGATAAGCCCGCCTATGCTTACTATATGATCCCTAAAAAAGAGGTACTAGATGCCGATGCTAGGAGGAGGTTGGAGGCGATCCGGGAGTATTCGGATCTGGGTGCAGGTTTCAAGATCGCCATGGAGGATCTGGAGATCAGGGGTGCGGGGAATCTATTAGGGGTAGAACAGCACGGGTTTATAGCTGCCGTAGGGTTCGACTTGTATTGCAGGCTATTGAGAGAAGCGATAGGTACATTTAAAAAGACGGGAGTCCTTGATGAACACGATTAAAATACATACCGTAAGATTCTTAAGGATGCTTTTGTTGTTGTTATTATTTTACTATCCGTTATCCCTGCCTGGCGGGCAGGCAGGCGCTATCCGCTATCCGCTGTTATACGCCGAGGATAAAATCGTCGCCATTGTGAATAAGGATGTGATTACCCAGAAAGACCTGGATGATTTTATAAATTTCATGCGTTTACAGTTAGGTACTCAGTATCAGGGGAAAGAACTGGAGACTAAAATACAATCCATGAAATTAGACCTGTTGGATAAACTCATTGATGACCGCCTTATTACGCAGAAGGCAGAGAAGGAGAATATCAGGATAAGCCCCGACAGGGTCAAGGGGAGGATTAACGAGATAAGAAGAAGTTATGGCTCTGACAGCGAATTCCAGAGTTCGCTGGCTAAGCAGGGGATGGTCCAGGCAGACTTAGAGCAGAAGATAGGGGAGCAATTGCTCATGTATGCCGTTATTGATAGGAAGGTGAAGAGCAAGATCGCAGTCAATCCCGCAGAGGTCACTGATTTTTACCGCGAGAACGCCAACGAATTTATATTGCCCGAACATTGTAATTTTGAATCCCTAACGGTTAACGACAAAACCCTGGCTGATGAGGTCTTTGCAAGGCTGAAGAATGGTGAGGGGATGCAGGAAGTGGCTGAGAGATATTCCCTTAGCGTAAATAAGCTCAGTTGCGCGAAGAATGGGGAGTTGAGGAAGGATATAGAAGATATTGTTTTCAGTATGAGTCCGGGTGAGATGTCTCCTCCGGTCAAAATTCAGGACAGTTATTATATCATTAAGCTAATCGATCTAATGCCGCCCCTTCAACAAAGCCTTACTGAAGTCCAGGACCGTATTTACGCGATGCTCTTTAACGTCAAAATTGAGGAGTCGCTGGCAAAATTGATGGACGAGCTCAAGGAGAATTCATATATTAAAATCATGCAGGATTAAAAGGAATGGGCGCTAGAGGAGATAAAATCAGGGTTGGCATAACCATGGGGGACCCTTCGGGAATAGGCCCGGCCATTATACATAAAGCCATAAGCAGTCTTAAGGGTTTAGCCGATTTTATAATTATCGGGGATAAATGGGTTTTTGATAGAACTCAAAACTCAAAACTCAGAACTCAGAACTATAAATTTATAGATTTAAAAAATGTTTCGCATAAGGGTTTTAAAATTGGGGTAGTCAGGGCAGAATACGGCAGGGCATCCTTGGAATATTTAGATAGGGCAACTGGGTTGATCAAGGGTAAAATAATAGACTGTCTGGTTACCGGCCCAGTTTCTAAGGAGGCGATAAGTTTATCCGGGTTTCCCGGATTCTCTGGACATACGGAATACTTGGCCGCAAAGGCAGGCATAAAGCATTTCGTAATGATGTTGTTGAATAAGAAACTAAAGTTTTCTCTGGCAACCCGGCATATCCCCCTGAAAGATGTCCCCGCCAGGTTAGATGCGGATAAGATATGCAAGACCATACTTTTGACGCGGCGCTATATAAAAGAGTTGTTTTTAATCAGGAAGCCGCGGATTGCCGTCTGCGGCCTGAACCCCCATGCCTCTGATAACGGGCTCCTGGGGCAGGAAGAGAATAAGATTATCAAGCCGGCGCTTACGCGCATCGCTAAAAATATAAGATACATCGACGGCCCACTCGCGGCCGATACCGCTATCTTAAAGGCAATAGAAGGCAGATACGATTGCATAATCGCCATGTATCATGACCAAGCGTTGATAGCGTTGAAGATGTCGGGAGGGGCGCATAGCGGAGTCAACCTGACGCTTGGACTGCCGTTTATAAGGACATCCCCATTACACGGAACCGCTTTTGATATCGCGTCAAGATCTAATTTAGCCAGCCCCGATTCGCTGATCGAAGCGATCAGGGTCGCCGTAAAATGCACGTTAAACCAAAGAAAAGATTAGGACAGAATTTTCTTATTGATAAAAACGTACAGAAGAAGCTCGTCGCATCTTACGGCCTCTCTGATCGGGACCGCGTATTGGAGATAGGATCTGGATACGGAGAGTTGACCAGGATGATCGCGCCCTGCGCCGCTTTTATTTATGCCCTGGAGATAGATACAGATTTAGCCGGGGCCTTAAGGGATAATACCATGGGGTTCACTAATATAAAGATCATTAACCGGGATATTCTAAAATTTGATTTAAAAAGATATTTCCGGGGATTAAAAGATAAAATAAAGGTGGTGGGGAACATACCTTATTATATTACTACTCCTATTATCGAACGTGTTTTAAGGTACCGCGATAAGATCGACAGCGTTTTTATCACCGTGCAGAAGGAGTTTGCGAAAAGAATAGTCGCTCACCCCGGCTCCAAGGAATACGGTTCTTTCAGTTGTTTTGTGCAATATTATGCCGCCCCGAAAATATTGTTTTTTATAAAAAAGAACAGTTTCTCACCGGCCCCAAAAGTGGATTCTTGCCTTCTGCGTTTAAAGATAAGGGAGGTTCCCGCGGTAAGCGTAAAAGATGAAAGGCTCTTTTTTAAGATAATCAGGTCCGGCTTTAATCAGAGAAGAAAGACCCTAAGAAAGAGCCTCAGCGAATTGGCGCCTGCGGACAAGATTAATGGCTTTCTTATCAAGCACGGCATAGATGTTGATGTCCGGCCTGAGGACCTCGCCCTGGTTGATTTCGCCCGTTTAGCCGATACCCTATAAAAAACATAAAAAAAGGTTGACAAACTACGCTTTTTAATATATACTTTCTTCTTTGCATAAGTCCAAGAACAGCTTTTCATCATTTTATCTATATATATAACAATAGTAAACTTATAAAGAATTTAACAAAATTCTTGAGGGTCGGTTTTTTTACTCTGTTTAAGTTATACAGCAGGATATTAATGGACGGAGGTCAGGCATTAACTCTCTGCGGGCCCTTCACTTACTACAGGCGTGATTGCCTTGATGCTGGAGTAGCTCAGTAGGCAGAGCACGTCCTTGGTAAGGACGGGGTCACGGGTTCGATTCCCGTCTCCAGCTTGTCTTTAATCGAACCGAAGGGGGTGTGGGGGAAAAGAGATGTCCCCCACGTTTGGGGGAGAATATTAAGAGGGGGCAAGCCCCCTCTTAAGG
>JBDRAV010000005.1:0-2148 GCA_043823435.1 Candidatus Omnitrophota bacterium
GTTTCCCCGCTATAACCAAAAAGATAAAATTGCATACTAAACCTTTTATTCAACTCTCTCGGTTTATCTATGCGGATCAAAAGGTCTTCTCCGAGTAACCCGTAACTGGCCCGGCCTTGGCCTTTAGCAATATCCCCGGAACTATTCCAATCTGCATCCCTGGATTCATTAAACATATTGGAGGGGCCGAAGAATTGCACCAACCCGCCCTTTACCTCGTCCTCTTTTTTAAGCACGATTCCGGGGTAATCCCCGAATAATTCATTCTTGCGGGCAAAAGATAAGAGGTAAAATGCGCTGGATGATGTCTGGCTCCTATAACAAAGTATAGCCTGGTATTTTTTATTTAGCTGCTCGGGGGTTAATTCAAATTTAGTCCATTCCGCATAAGAACCCAGGAACTGCTCCGGAGGATTAAGTGTCAACTCCGGACGGTAGTGCCTGGGCAGGGGCCAGCCGATACAATGGATGAGGTAAGGGTATACTATCGGCCTAGGTATCTCTTTTCCCAAATCGCTAAGCGCTACCTGCAGGAATAAATAGAACGCCTTATGGTCCACATTGGCATCCGCAGGGTGCGATACGAATATCTTATTCGGCTTATATCCCTTAAGTACCTTTTCCAGGTCCTCCAGGATACTTTCCCCTTTATATGGCGCGCCGAAAGAAAGATTATCCTTGTAAGGGACTTTGGATATCCTGGTTAACATGCTCATGTATAGCTTACTCTCCCCCCAGACCCTTCTAAAAATAGTAAAGGTGCCAAAATCAGGATAGCCTAAGAAGATAAGATTCTTGCTATCCACTCCCAGGAGCCCCATTGCCTTTATCGCTTCTCTCCTTCGCACCTCACCCATATGGATAAATTCGCCTCTCCTTAAGGTAAGCCTCTTTTCATAGACAATAAAAGCTACCTGGTTATGGTCGCCGTTTGTAAGATAAACTATTTTAACGCCAGCCCCCTTGCTGACCGCTTCCTGGATTACGCCGGCGCAGCCTATAGCTTCATCATCCGGGTGAGGGGCAAGGATAAGAATGCGGTCAGTTCCCTGAATGGGCTCGAAGGCGTCTATGGCCGCGGATTCAGCCGGGACCAGAGCCGAATACAGACAGGCAAAAGCCGTAATAATGCATAATATAACGACGATTATTCTTCTGCTCATTGTGAAGCCCATATTACCACACAAGGTCTAACAAATCAACAGAATCGGCACTAGTATAAATTGTTTGAAAGACGGATTAAATAGATATATAATTAATCCTATGGAGACGGACTTACGGGAACATTACAGGCAGATCAGACGCGTATTAATATGGATACTGCTCCTGAACTGGGGTGTTGCGGCGGCAAAGATATTCTATGGCATACATATCCACTGCTCAAGCATGACTGCTGACGGCTTCCATTCCCTCTCAGATGGCGCTTCCAATATCATTGGCCTCATCGGAATAAACATTGCCTGCAGGCCCAGTGACGTAGACCATCCTTACGGTCACAGGAAATACGAGACCTTCTTTTCGCTATGCATAGCGGGGCTACTGGCCATTGTCTCTTTCCAGCTTATCGAGGGAGGCATAGAACGCTTTCACAATCGCATTATTCCGCAGATTGATGCCATGAGTTTCATAGTTATGCTGGTTACGCTGGGCATTAACTTTTTGGTAATGACCTATGAATATAGGAAAGGCAAAAGCCTGCATAGCGATATCCTTATTTCGGATTCAATGCACACCCGGGCAGATGTCCTCACTTCGCTATCGGTAATAATTACTATGGTGATGATAAAGCTGGGGTACCCTCTCTTGGACCCCGCCGTTACCATCATCATCGCCTTATTTATTGCCCGCGCTGCCTTCAGGATATTGAAAGAGAGCTCGAAGGTCCTCTGCGATACGGCAGTGATTATAGATGTCAAGCGGATAACGGATATCGTATTGGGCGTAGAAGGGGTAAAGGCATGCCATAAGATAAGGACGCGCGGGAGGCCCGACGATATTTATATAGATTTACATGTCCAGGTAAACCCCGGGATGCATATCGATAAAGCGCACAAAATAAGTTATCTGATTGAAGAGACGATCAAGAAGGGTATCCCGGAAGTGAGTGATGTGGTAGTGCACATGGAGCCTATAGAAAAAGGCTAGATG
>JBDRAV010000006.1:0-19109 GCA_043823435.1 Candidatus Omnitrophota bacterium
GGCTCCGATGGCCGAGATGCTCCTTTATATGGCAGCCCGCGCTCAGGTGGTAAGCGAGATTATCCTTCCGGCCCTAAAGAAAGGAAAGGTTATCATCTGCGACAGGTTCCTGGATTCTACTATCGCTTACCAGGGCTATGGATTAGGGATAGATATTAAGCTGATTAAATGCGTCGGAGAATTCTCTAGCGCAGGCGTAAGGCCGAATCTGACTATCTTTTTGGATTTGCCGCTTAAGAAAGGCCTGCGGCACCGGCAAAATTCAAAGGACCGTATCGAAAGACGCTCATTGCTTTATCATGGCCGGGTATTAAAGGGGTATCATAAGCTCTCTCAACAGGAGTCAGAGAGAATAAAGGTCGTAAAAGTAAATAAGGATAAAAACAAGACGCAGTCCGAAATCAGGGAATTAGTTTTGGCTAAAATATCAAAATGACATATCAAAATTAAAAATTTCTTGGTTTTGCATTTTGAATATTAGATTTACAAACTATGTCATTTCGAGAGATTAAAGGCCAGGATAGGCCGATAAGTATACTTCAGAAATATATCAAGCAATCGCGTCTTACGGGCAGCTATCTTTTTACAGGCGGGGAGGGCGTAGGTAAAAGACTCACCGCCAAGACGCTCGCAAAGGCATTGAATTGCGAAAAGCAGGAGACGGATTCCTGTGATGCCTGCGCCTCCTGCCGGAAGATAGAGAAAGGGCAGCATCCGGACATCCATATCATCGGGAGTACGCAAGACGGCGATTCCGATGCCATAAAGATAGAATATATCCGCCGGATGCAAAGGGATATCAGCCTGAAGCCTTATGAAGGAAAGAAAAAGGTATTTATCATTGATGATGCGCACAATCTCACTCCCGACGCTGCTAACGCTATGCTGAAGATACTGGAAGGGCCTCCGGCAGGGAGTTCGGTCATACTGGTGAGCGCAAAGCCCGCTCTCCTCTTTAAGACCATAATTTCGCGCTGCAAAATCGTTAAATTCTATCCTATGCAAAGGATAAAACTCGAAGAGGTCCTTAAAAGTGATTTCCACCTTGATGATGTGCTGGCGCATTATCTGGCTTATTCATGCGAGGGCAGGATAGGGCGCGCGCTGAATTTAAAGGACGCGGATATATTAAGGGAGAAGAACCGGGTTATTGACCTATTTACCCTGGCCAAGAGGCAGGGAGGGCTCAATCCTGCAGTAGAGACCAGGAACAGCGTCCGGGTTGCTTTGAATATACTGGGAGGATGGTTCAGGGATATGTATTTAATAAAAATAGGTGTTCCTTACGGTGAGCTCATTAATCTTGACCGCAAGGAGGAGTTATTAAGGTCTATGCACCGTTACGCTTTTACGGATTTATACGAGATAATGAATTCTATATCCAGTTCGATATTTTACCTGGAGCGCAATGCCAATATAAAATTATTGTTGTCTAATCTGAGGGAGGGCATCAGTTATGGAGCTCGCAGAACAGGATAGCTTATATGCCCGAACTTATAACTTGCTCATGTTGTTGCGTTTCCTGCCTGCCGGCAGGCAGGGTAAGTTATGTGTTCATTTAAAAGCGGGGTATAACAAAAATGGATAATAAGGTTCTTGTCAGGCTGAGGGATTCCGGGCAGGCATTCCCTTATAACACAGCAAATTTAAATGTGAAAGAAGGCGATTATGTTATCGTTGAGCATGACCGCGGATTGGATTACGGGCAGATCGTTTCTCCGAAAGATGCCGTTTTGAACAATAAGTCGCAGGAGCCGTTAAAGAAGATAATACGCATTGCCAGGGATAATGACTTGAAGCAGATCGAGGATAACAGGGCCAAATCCAGAGACGCCTTTAATACCTGCCTTAAGAAGATAGAAGAGCACAAGCTGGATATGAAACTTGTGCGCGCGGAATATTCCTTTGACCGCTCGAAAATCGTATTCTATTTTACCGCTTCCGGCAGGATAGATTTCAGGAATCTGGTTAAGGACCTCGCCAAGATATTTAAGGCCCGGATAGAATTGAGGCAGATCGGAGTGCGCGATGAGGCTAGGTTATTCGGGGGGTTCGGGCATTGCGGCAGGCAACTTTGCTGCGGCACATTCTTAAAGGATTTTGAGCCGGTGACCATTAAGATGGCAAAGGAAGAAGGCCTTCCTTTAAACCCGCCTAAGATATCCGGGGTCTGCGGAAGGTTGATGTGCTGTCTGTATTTTGAGTATGAGTCGTATAAGATCCTCTCTAAGGGCTTGCCTAAAGAAGGAGAGCATATAAACACCAAACAGGGTAAAGGCAAGGTAACGGGCGTTAATGTCTTTAAGCGCATCGTTACGGTGGCCCTGGAAGACGGTTCGCAGATAGAAGTAAGTTACAATGAATAATAAGTTCTATATAACTACGCCGTTATACTACGTCAACGCCTCGCCGCACATAGGACACTCCTATACTACCATCGCTGCCGATTGCCTGGCGCGGCATATGCGCAAGAACCTGGGTGAAAATAATGTCTGGTTTTTGACCGGTACCGACGAACACGGCCAGAAGATACAGAGGGCTGCGCAGGAAGAGAAATTAGAGCCGCAGGAATTTGCCGATAAGACGGTCTCAACCTTCAAGAACCTCTGGAAAGAGCTGGATATCTCTTATAACGACTTTATAAGGACTACAGAAGAGAGGCATGTCAGTTTTGTAAAAAGGACCCTGGAGATACTCTATAAAAATGGCGATATTTACGAGTCAAAATATGAGGGTTGGTATTGTACTCCCTGCGAGACCTTCTGGAGCCCGACGCAGGCCCAGGATCATTCCTGTCCTGATTGTAAGAGGCCGGTAGAGAAGATATCAGAGACAAATTATTTCTTTAAATTATCCCAATACCAGGATTGGCTCGTTGACCACATCAGGAAGAATCCGGATTTCATACAACCTCAGATAAGGCGCAATGAAGTCTTAAGCTTCCTGGAATTAAATAAATTGACCGATTTATGTATCTCCCGTCCGAAAGAGCGCATGAGCTGGGGGATACCCCTGCCTTTTAGCCCGCAGCATGTCACTTATGTCTGGTTCGATGCCCTGATAAATTATATCAGCGCAGTAGGTTCGTTTGACAGCGAAGGCAATTATAGCTCCCGGTGGTGGCCGGCAGACCTGCATTTAATCGGTAAAGATATTTTAAGACAACACGCCATATACTGGCCGATCATACTGCGCGCATTAAAGATAAATCCCCCGGTGAAGATATTCGCCCATGGCTGGTGGATGCTCGATGAAAATAAGATGTCTAAATCCAGCGGGAACGTAGTTAACCCCATAGATATGGTGAATAAGTTCGGTATAGATGTATACAGGTATTTTTTATTACGGGATGTTACTTTTGGCTCAGACGGAAATTTCTCGGAAGAAGCCATAATCAAGAGATTCAACAGTGACCTGGCGAATGACCTGGGTAATCTTGTATACCGTACGCTTACTATGGTCGAAAAATATTTTCATGGCGCGATACCCGGCAGAGGGAATCTGGATGGAGAGGGGAGGAAGATAGAGACAAAGATAATGACCCTGCCCGCAGAAACGGCTCCTCTAATAGCTATCCCCAATTTTAGCCTAGCCCTTGAGCAGGTATGGGGCCTGATAAATATGGCCAATAAATACATTGAAGATACAAAACCCTGGAATCTTTCTAAGGAAAATAAGACAGAGGAATTGAAGAGTTTTATCCGTTTGCTGGTAGATGTAATTAGGGAAGTTTCCGAACAGATTTATCCCTTTACGCCCAGGACAGCCGGGTTAATAAAAGAGCAGATAGGCTCTGATAAGATAGAAAAGGGCAAACCTTTATTCCCGCGCCTGCCTGCCGGCGGGCAGGCATAGACAAGGCGGCGCCCTAAAGCCCGATACCCGCAGTATATGTTAATAGATACCCATTGTCATCTCGATTTTCCTGATTTTGACCCGGACCGCGACGAAACCATCAACCGCGCCAGAAACGAAAGCATAGAATATATTATAAATATAGGCTCAAGTCTTCAGGGGTCAGAGAAGTCGCTGGAATTATCCCGGAAGTACGGCTTAATATACGCAGCCGTTGGCCTGCATCCGCATGAAGCGGACAGGTTTGACGATGGGGCAAAGGATCTTATCGAGAAGCTGGCCGGACAGGATAAAGTAGTTGCCATAGGGGAGACAGGCCTTGATTACTTTAAGAATTATTCTAAAGCAGAGAATCAGAAAACACTGTTCACGTACTTAGTAAGACTGGCCAAGGACCTGGATCTCCCCTTAGTCATACATAACCGCGAGGCTCAAAGCGATACTTTGAAGATTTTGCGTGAGCTTATGCCGTTACGGGCTGTGGTGCATTGTTTTTCCGGGGATGACGATTTTCTTCATAAATGCTTGGATGCCGGTTTCTTTATTTCTTTTACCTGTAATATCACTTATCCCGCCAAGCCATATAATAGCGGGCGGGATACCGCCCGCGTAAATAATATGATTGAGCGGGACAAGAAAGCTAAAGATTTAAGAGCACTTGTGAAATCAACTCCCCTTAACAGGCTTATGCTGGAGACGGACGCCCCTTTTCTTTCTCCGGAGGGTTTACGCGGCAGGAGAAATGAACCGGCGTATGTGAAACTTCTTGCCGAAGAGATCGCGCGTATAAAGGAGGTTAGCTTTGAGGAAGTATCCGCGGCTACTACTGATAATGCCAGGGCTTTCTTCAAACTAAAATGAAATCCACGGTTTCCATTGTAAAATGCAGGGATTATGATTCCGGCCGCGTTTTAGAAGCGGTCAGGAAGGCCCTGGATCTGCAGGGAGGAATAACCGCTTTCATACCTTCCGCAAGCAGGGTCCTGGTTAAACCCAACCTTCTGATGGCGAAGGAGCCGGAGTCCGGCGTAGATACTCATCCCGCAGTCGTACGCGCGGTAGTAAGACTTTTAAAAGAAATCAATTGTTCAATTTATGTTGGCGACGGGCCAAGCGTCTGGGGCGGTCAGGCCGAGAATCCCGACGATGTTTATGAGAGGTCCGGTATAAAGAAGGTCTGCGAAGAGGAAGGCGTAGAACTGGTACAATTTGAACGCAGGCGCTGGAGGAAGAATATTCCTCTTGCCGCGTGGTTAGATGAATGCGAGCACCTTGTCAATATCCCTAAATTCAAGACCCATGATCTGACGCTTATCACGGGGGCGATAAAGAATCTCTTCGGCCTGGTCTGGAAGACCCATAAGACCGAACTGCATAAGAAATATTTTCATGTAAATGATTTCGTTAAGATGCTCGCGGACATTTATGAAGAGGTGCGGCCGGCCCTGACCGTGATTGATGGCGTGGTAGCCATGGAAGGGGACGGACCGGCAACGGGCGGAAAATTACGCGACCTCGGTTTATTGCTTGCTGGCAAAGATTGCGTTGCACTGGACAGCATTATGGCTTTGATCATGGGCATTGATCCGAAGCAGGCGCCCAGTACCATGGAGGCAGCGTCAAGGGGCCTGGGGGCAGCGGATATCAAAGATATCTCTATCCTCGGGGAGAAATTAGAGGATGTTATCCCCGAACCTTTTATATTGCCTTCTACCTCGTTTAAAACAAGGCTGCCCAGGCCGATTGTAGAGATAGCCCGCAGGCTGATAAAATATTATCCCTGCGTAGAACAGGACAACTGCGTCAGATGCGCCTATTGCGTGCAGGCCTGTCCGAACAAGGCAATCAGCTTAAAGAACGACAGGATTGTTTTTGATTATTCCAAATGCATATCCTGTTTTTGCTGCCAGGAGGCCTGCCCTCACGCAGCCGTAAAGATAAAGAGGAGTATCGCCGCTAAATTGTTGGGTCTATAATGAGTGAACACGCAGATCTATTGGATTTGAGGGTAAGGCTGGATGATGCGATCACTTACGGTACGCACAGGGAAGCGGTAAAATTGGCGAAGGAAGGATTAAGGCAGGCCGAGGAGAAGGCGCTTAGAGGGGAGGCCGAATATTTTAAGGGCCAGATAGAGCTATTGAATAAGAATTTTGTTACGGCGATAGAGCATTTTGACTCGGCGGTGAAACACAATCCCGATGATGGCGCCGCCTATAATGACCGGGCATTATGCATGGTAGAGCTGGGTATAATAGATAAGGCAATTTATTATTTTGACAAAGGTATAGAAGTAGAACCCGACTACGCCACGGTTTATCATAATAAAGGCTGGCTGCTGAATAACATCGGCAGGCACACCGAGGCGATTGCCTGTTTTAAGAAGGCGCTTAGCCTCCAGCCAAAGAGGGCGGTAACTTACGATAACCTGGCGGATGCGCTCTTTAATCTTTGCGATTATCAGGGGGCGTTGGATGCCTACAAAAAGGTGCTTGAGATTTTAAAGCCCGGATGCTGCAGGGATATCAGGAAGCAGATAACCGCGCGCATAAAATCGATAGAAAGGAAGATGTCATGAGGCTGAAGACCATAGAGTGGAAGAATAACGGCATCAGGATAATCGACCAGACTAAACTTCCTGTCAGGCTGCAATATATGCAGATTAAGGACTTGAAGACGCTTTGGACGGCGATAAAGGAATTAAAGGTGCGCGGCGCTCCGGCGTTGGGGGCTGCAGGGGCCCTGGGCATATACCTGGGGATCAGGGGTTCCAGGGCGAAGAGATTCCCGGCATTCGTTAAAGAACTGGATAGGACGGCAAAATATATCGCTTCTTCAAGGCCTACGGCAAGGAATCTCTTCTGGGGGATAGAGAGGATGTGCGGCGTCGCGGTCAGGAATAGGAATATGCCTTTATCTTCGATAAAGGCGCTTCTTTTAAAAGAGGCGCAGAAGATAATCGAAGAGGACAGGTTATGCTGTCGCAATATAGGAGTGCATGGGTCAAAGTTGATTAAAGACAAGGATACGATATTGACCATTTGTAATGCCGGTATCCTGGCTACCATTGATTATGGTACGGCGCTCGGCGTGATCTATAAAGCTAAAGAGTCCGGGAAACGCCTGAAAGTCTATGCCTGTGAGACCCGGCCCTTGCTGCAGGGTAGCCGCCTTACTGCCTGGGAATTAAAGAAGAGCGGCGTTGATGTCACTCTGATATGCGATAATATGGCTGCGACATTGATGCTGCAGGGGAAGATAGACGGTGTTATTGCCGGAGCAGACAGGATCGCGGCAAACGGCGATACCGCTAATAAGATCGGCACATATAACCTTGCGGTATTGAGCCATTATCACAAAGTCCCTTTTTATATTGCAGCGCCCCATACTACGTTTGACCTGAATATCAAGACAGGCAAGGAGATACCGATTGAGCAGCGTAGTGCCGGGGAAGTTACGGATTTATTCTTTAAGCGCAGCGTAACAGCGAAAGGGGTCAAGGTATTTAACCCTGCCTTTGACGTGACGCCGCATAATTTAATCAGCGCGATTATCACCGATAAAGGTATCATCAGGCCCGCGTATAAGAGAAATATTCCTAAGATATTGGGTAGAAGATGAATTCGATAAAGAGCATAGGGGAATTCGGTTTGATTGACAGGGTAAAGAAACTGATAAAGACCGATGCCTCCGTAGTGAAGGGGACCGGGGATGATTGCGCGGTAATAAAGTTTACCGGTGATAAATATACCCTGTTTACCTGCGATATGATAGTAGAGGGGGTGGATTTTACCGCTAAGGAGGACCCATATCTTATAGGCAGGAAGGCGATAGCAGTATCCGTAAGCGATATCGCTGCTTGCGCAGGTTTACCGCGTTATTGCCTGGTGTCACTGGCTATGACCGCTAATACCGGGGTTAAGTTTACGGACAGGCTTATTAAAGGGATGTTGAGCGTAACTAAGAAATACGGTATTAATCTCGTCGGAGGAGATATCAGCCGCTCAAAGCAGCTTGTTATTGATGTGAGCATGCTGGGGCTGGTAGAAAAGAAGAACCTTATTTTAAGAAGCGGGGCAAGGGATGGAGATGTTATATTCGTTACAGGTAGCCTCGGAGGGTCTATTAAAGGAAAACACCTCACTTTTACTCCGAGATTAAAAGAGGCCAGGTTACTGGCTAAGAATTTTAAAGTGAACTCCATGATTGATATATCCGACGGCCTCGCGCAGGACCTCGGCCATATACTTAAAGAGAGCAGCAAGGGCGCGATAATCTATGAGGATTTAATCCCATTAAGCAGCAAGGCGCGCAATTTAGATGATGCGCTTTATATGGGCGAAGACTTCGAATTGCTTTTTACGATCTCCGTCCGGGAATCAAAAAGGTTGCGTAGAAGCAGGCTGAATTGTTTTCAGCCTATCGGCCAGATCGTACATAGAGAATGCGGTTTGAAGATGGTGGATAAAAAGGGTAGGGTAAAAGTTATTAAGCCTAAAGGCTACCATCACTTCTAACTTATAAGGGACACTTTTTATCTCAATCGAGGGACACTTCTCTATCTAAAGCAAGAAGTGTCCCTCGAATACCTATTTTGGAGAAAAGGGGACACTTCTCCGATTGGGTCAAGAAGTGTCCCTGAGGTTGAAATGAAGGTAAGGTCGGGATCAGTTAAAGATACATTAAAGATAGGCAGGGCGATAGCAAAGAACCTGAGTAAAGGCGATATAATCTGTTTATTCGGAGAACTCGGTTCGGGCAAAACCGTCCTCTCTAAAGGGATTGCTTCGGCTCTCGGAGTGAAAAGGAGCGATGTGATCAGCCCGTCGTTCGTATTGATCAGGCAGTACTCTGCGGCCAGGATACCTCTATACCATTTTGACCTTTATAGATTAGACAGGATAGATGATATTATCGCCCTGGGATACGAAGAGTATTTCTATGACGACGGGGTGACTATAGTCGAATGGGCAGACAGGCTGAAATACCTTCTGCCGGGTGAGTATCTAAAGATAAAATTGCAGATAAAATCAGACTCTAAGAGGCTATTTGAATTTATGGCTTTCGGCAAACATTACAAAGAACTGTTGCGTAAAATAAATGAAGATATTAGGCATTGATACTACTACCAGGTTCATGTGCCTGGGCGCATATAACGACGGCAGGGTTTACGAATATAAGCTGGACGTCGGCAGGAGGCTGTCGGGCCTGCTCGCATCGACCATAAAAAGGGTTGTTGATGCCCTGGGCTGGCGGATAAAGGATATCGATTATTTTGCCTGCGGTTTAGGCCCCGGTTCTTTTACCGGCATGCGCGTAGGCATTTCTGCCATCAAGGGCCTCGCATTTTCATTGAATAAACCGGTTGTAGGCATATCGACTCTGGATATATTAGCGGCGAATGCCCCTGGCGCATGTAAATATGTTATCCCTATTGTCGATGCCAGGAGGAATCTTGTCTATTGCGCTATTTACAGGAACAAATCCGGAACGTTAACCCGTATCAAGCCTTATATGCTTTTGACTATAGATGAACTCTTTGAAAAGATAAAGGTTAAGGATGGAGCTTTAATCCTGGGAGACGGCATAACTTTATATAAGGAGAAGATCTTAATGCAGATAGGCGCAGGAGTGCTTCTGGATAAGGATCACTGGTATCCCGAAGGAGGCAATATTGTCAAATTGGCCATAGAGAAGATAAGGTCCGGAAGAGTCGATAACGCCTTTGGGCTTAAGCCGTTTTATATTTATCCCAAAGAGTGCCAGATCAGAAAAGTATGAATAAAAACAAGCATATCGGATACAGGCCGACCTGGGCAGAGGTTAATTTAAATAACCTGGCCCATAATTTCAGGCAGATAAAGAGGCTCTTGGCGCCTGAAACCAAGATCATGGTTTGCGTCAAAGCAGATGCCTACGGACACGGGTTGATCCCCGTGAGCAAGAAACTGGTATCCTGCGGTGTGGATTATCTGGGTGTTGCCTCTATCGATGAAGGCATAAAACTAAGGGAGGCAGGCATAAGAATACCCATATTAATACTCGGCCTCATCCTTAAAAAAGATATCCGTCCCGTATTTAAATACAAACTTACCGTTACTGTCTGTGATGAAGATCTCGCCCGCGCCCTGAACAATAAGGCGAGGCTCGCCGGCAGGAGAGTGAATGTGCATATCAATGTGGATACGGGGATGGGCAGGATCGGGGTGCTGCATAAGGACGCAGAGGAGTTTGTAAAGAAGATTCATAAATTAAAATACGTAAATATCGAGGGCATATTTACGCATTTCCCTTTTGCAGATACGAACAGGGATTTCACTTCTTCCCAGATAGACCTTTTCAGCTGCCTGATAAAAAAATTAAATAAGGCGGGCATCCATATGCCTTTGGCGCACGCGGCAAACAGCATGGGCGTTATCGGTTACAAGAAGAGCCATTTTAATATGGTCAGGCCAGGCTTAGCGCTCTACGGCCTCTATCCGAAAAATAATTTGAAGATAGACCTTAAGCCGGTCATGAGCCTTAAAAGCAGGATTTTATTTATTAAGAGATTACCTAAAGACTGCGGCATAAGTTACGGCCACGCCTATATTACCGGAAGGCCGGCTACCGTTATTACTTTACCCATAGGTTACGGGGACGGTTATCCGCGCAATCTATCGAATTGCGCTTTGGTTTTAATAGGGGGAAAACGTTTCAGGATAAGCGGAATGATATGCATGGACCAGATAATGGTAGATGTGGCAAATTCCAGGGTAAAGTTAGGAGATGAGGTCGTGTTTATCGGAGCGCAGGGTAAAAATAAGATTACCGCGGAGGAATTAGCTTCCCTCTCAGGCACCATTTCTTATGAGATTGTTTGCGGTTTAGGAAGCCGTGTCCCCAGGGTGTACGTGTGATATTTATGGAAGGGCGTGTATGAGATATAGCGCGGATGTAAGGGCGACAATGTGGCTTAAAGAAGCTGCCAGCCACGGTATAAGTATCCCCGCCTTACCCAGGGCAATGCATATGGCGTTGAGCACATAATATAAAAATCCCACCATAATCGACAGGCCTACCGATGACATCCCCGTAGCGCGTTTCTTTAGCATCATAGAGAAGGGTATCCCAAGAAGAATAATAATTATGCTGGTAAAGGGAGAGGTAAACCTCTGGTAAAGGTCTACACGCAGGTTCCTCATTACGGTAGTAGCGCCGCTTTTAGAGAGTTTCCATAAATAGTTATCAAGCTGGGATATGGTCATGTAATCCGGGCGTAGCATCTGGTGCAGGAAATCATAAGGCGTCTCCGATATCTCCATTATCTCTTCTTCCGCGTATTGCGGTTCATCTTTTATCTGGACATTTTCATCAAAATTATAAGTTATGCATTGGTAGAACCTCCAGAGCCCGTCCTTGTAGATCCCCCTGTTTGCCATGATCTTCCTGGTGATATTCTGTTTATCGTCGTGCTCCAGTATAATTATTCCTTCCATGGTGCTTGTGGCGGGTGAAAAGCTGTTTACGAAAAAGAGCCTGTTTCGCAGGCCGTACATGGATAGGTTGGTTATGACCTCATGCCCTTTTTCCTGAGCCTTCTTAGCGCCGGACTCCATCTGTGTCTTTATTTTTTCAGTCAGCGCCATGGAAGACGGCACGAACCTGTCATTTACCCAGAATACGCAGGCACTGACGATGACCCCAAATATGATCACGGTCCTGGTTATCTGGAATATATTTAATCCGGATGAGCGCATGGCGATGAGTTCATTGTTACGGTTTAGCGCCCCGAAGGTATAAAGGGTGCTCAGGAGACAGGCGACAGGGGATACCTGTACGAATATGATAGGTAAATATGCCAGATAATAACTACCCAGCATCTGGAAGTTGGCTTTTTGCCTTAATATTTCATCCAGGTGGGAGAAGACGTCAATGATGACA
Source organism: Candidatus Omnitrophota bacterium (assembly GCA_043823435.1). Classification (GTDB taxonomy): domain Bacteria; phylum Omnitrophota; class Gorgyraeia; order Gygaellales; family Profunditerraquicolaceae; genus UBA1562. Next base: position 11,779 of record JBDRAV010000006.1, read on the forward strand.
TACAGGAAGAGAAAGGTGAGCAGGCACTGGAAAAAGAGGGATAATACGGATTTCAGGATATAGCGGTCTAGGATGCGCATAATCTGTAGGTTAAAACCGCGCCTATCGTCCCCAATATGATATTTGGTATCCACATCGCGATCGTGGGGTTGAGTTTACCCTGCATACCCAGGGCTTCAGAGCCAAGCAGCATAAGATAATATACCCCTACGATAAGGAAGGCCATGCCGAAATTGATCGATTTTTCGCGGCGGCGCGTGATTATTGCCAGGGGTATCCCGAAAAGCATGAGTACAAAACAGGCGAAGGCGAGCGATATCTTTTCATTTATTTCGGTAATCAGGGGGGCCGGGTCAATACCTTCATTTTTTATTTTCTTTATTTCATTTTTCAATTCCTGTATGGTCATATCCTTGGGTTTCTTTTCAATATCATCCGTGTTACGCATCTGGTTTAAATTCAGGGCCATAAAATAGGTCTTGAAGTTAAGTTTATAGAAATTACTCGGATTCTCAGGGTCCGGTTCGTCAGAGGTGCCTTCCATAAGTTTTAATTTGATCGTGTTTTTCTCCGGATCAGCGATAAACTCGCCCCTTTTCGCCACGATAGTGCGCGCGGGCTTATCCGGGCCCTGCGGCTCATAGATACGCACGTTAGTGAGCTTATTTTTATCTATCTTGTAGATAAAGAGGACGTATTTCTCAAAGGAATTGATGAATATACCGGGCTCAAGCGCGGCGGTAGGGTTCTTTATGCCTATATCCATAATGGTCTTTCTGGTGGCAAAATGCGCATAAGGTATAACGCGGTCATTGAACACCACCAGCATGAGGCTTAAGATCAGGCCGACGATAAGCAGGGGCGTTATCAGGCTTAACAGATTTATCCCGCTTGCCCTGATGGCTATGATTTCATTATCGCTGGAGAGCCTTCCTAAAGAGAGCAGGACTGCGGTCAGCGCCGCGATAGGCATGGTGTAGGTCAAAAGATACGGTATCATCAGCAACAGGAGTTTGGAAACGTTAAAGATATCCACGCCCTTGTTTATGACCAGGTCCGCTATCTTTATGAGGTTTCCCAGAATCATCACAAAGGTGAGTACGCCCAACGCCAGAAAAAGAGGGCCGATAAATTCTTTCAGGAAATAGTTGCGTAAGATCTTCATGGGTTCAGTTGGCCAGTGTTAGGACAAAGACGATATTCGCCCCCGCGCCCTTTAATGCGCATGCCGCTTCCGAGCAGGTGGCGCCCGTAGTCAATACGTCATCGACCAGGAGGATGTTTTTACCTTTTATGTCATCCTTTCTTGCAGCCGTAAAACTGCCCTTGACGTTTAACAGGCGCTCTTCAGTCTCTAGCTCGGTCTGGGTCCTGGTATGCCGTATACGCCTGAGGTTATCATGGGACACCTCTTTATTAAAGGCGCGGGCAATATGATCGCTTAATACGTGCGCCTGGTTGAACTCCCTCTCCCGCATCCTGGTTTTATGCAGCGGTACGGGTATGATTAAATCCATGACGTCCATAGGAAGAGCGTATTCTTCTATAAATTCCGTCATTAACCTGGTTAGGGTAGGCCCCAGGTAATCTTTTCCTTGATATTTAAAAGCGTGGATTAATTCTTTCAGTACACCTTCGTAAGCGCAAGGGGCAAATGCCCGGTCAAAATGCAGGGGTTTTCTGGAGCAGGATGAGCAGATATTTTTTGTCACGGGCCTAGTAAGGTGCCTGCCGCAATAATGGCAGAATGGCGGAGGGTTCCTTTTGATCTTCGCCCAGCACTCCATGCACACGAGGTTATCCACACAGGTTCTTTCTTTGATAGATTTTTTGCAGACCAGGCATATCTTAGGATAAATAATATCCGCTAGGGTATTTAAAAACTTGCGCAACATGTTCATATCATAACAACTAAATCGGGGTTTGTCAAAATAATTGACAGGCGAGTATTAGCAGAGTAAAATGATTACGCTATGGAGAAACGCGGGTTAGAGGAACTAAAGGCGGGCTTATTAGCCCTGCTGAAAAAAGAAGCGCTGAAAAAAGGGGAATTTACCCTTTCTTCGGGTAAAGTGAGCTCTTATTACCTGGATGGCAGGATTATTACCCTGACTCCCGAAGGCGCATACCTGACAGCAGCTATTATCTTAAAGATGATAGAAGGCAAGGGCATAGCGGCTATCGGCGGACCCACCCTGGGCGCAGACCCGATTGTTGGCGCGGTTTCCGCTTTAAGCCATATTGAGAATATACCCCTAAAAACATTCATCGTCAGGAAGTCCGCCAAAGAGCATGGAATGCAGCGTCAGATCGAGGGCCCGCAATTAAATAATGGCGATACGGTAGTGATTGTGGATGACGTAGCGACTACCGGTAAATCATTAGTAGAAGCAAAAGAGGCGTTAGATAAGCTCGGCGTTCGCATAGATAAGGCGATCGTAATCGTAGACAGGGGAGAGGGCGCAGAAGAGAACCTCTCCAAGGTGGGCCTTAAGTTAGAAGCTATATTTTCCCGCTCAGAGATTTTAGATTAAAGGCGGGATACCGCCCGCTAAAGAATAGACTAGCGGGAACAATAAAAGACCTGGGCGTTTGATTTCGGGTGAATGATAAGAGAATAGTTGTGGTTGGCGGCGGACCTGCAGGGATGATGGCTGCGATAAGGGCAGGGGAGCTGGGCCAGGGCGTAACCTTAATAGAAAAAAATCCTATCTTAGGCAGGAAGCTTCTTTTAAGCGGCAAGGGCCGCTGCAATCTTACCAATACCTGCGATTTAGACTCCTTCATTAAAAGATTCTCCGGGAACGGCCAATTCTTGAGGGACGCCTTCAAGAAATTCTTCAATCTGGATTTGATGCGCTTCTTTGAAAAGAGGGGCCTGAAGTTAAATATTGAAAGGCAGCTGCGCGTTTTCCCCGGGACGGACAGCTCCGGTAGTATCGTCGAGGCCTTAAAAAAGGAATTACATAAAAATAAGGTAAATATCATTTATCGGGCGGCAATTAAAGATATCTTTATGCAGGAGAAGAAAATAAAAGGCTTATTGCTTGGAGACGGAAAGATCATCCATGCCGACAGGTTGATCCTGGCGACGGGAGGAGTATCTTACGGTTTTACCGGATCAACCGGAGAGGGATTAAAGCTGGCCGGTAGATTAGGCCACCGCATAGTTGCGTTACGGCCCGGCCTGGTGCCGCTGGAAATAAGGCAGCATTACCCCAGGTTTCTGGAAGGGTTGACGCTAAAGAATATCCGTTTAAGATTCAGCAATACAAAAATAGAGATTCAGTCCGATACGGGGGAGCTCCTGTTTACGGGTTTTGGTATCTCAGGGCCACTGGTTTTGTCTTTAAGCGGACGCATGGCGGATTGGTTTAAAGAGGGTAGCGTCGTATACGTAGAGGTAGATTTAAAACCGGCATTAAGCAGGGAGCAGTTACGCTCCCGGCTATTAAGAGAATTCAAGCTTAATTCCAAAAAGAGCATCAAAAATACGCTGAAGAGTTTATTGCCGCTGCGGTTGGTAGACGTATTTATAGAGATGGTGAAGATCCCCGCCGATAAAAAGGTAAGTCAGATCACCCAGAAAGAGCGTGAGGGGTTGATTTCCTTGTTTAAGGGGATGCGCCTGGATATTGTCAGGCCAAGGCCAATAGAGGAAGCAATGGTGACGCGCGGAGGGGTATCTTTAAAGGATATAAATCCGCGCACGATGGAGTCGCGCCTGATCAAAGGGCTCTATTTCTGCGGCGAGATCATTGACGTTGACGCGGATACTGGGGGGTTCAATCTACAAGCTGCATTTTCTACCGGGTACCTTGCCGGAGAGAGCGCGGCGTTGAATTAAGATGAGAAAGATATATTTAGCTTCGGACTCCAGGGCGCGCAGGGAACTGCTGAATATATTCGGCTTAAAGTTTAAAGCCGTATCGGCTAAGATAAATGAAGAGCGGGTTGCGGGTGCCTCTTACGCTGCGCTGGTAAAGAGGAATGCCTTAGCCAAGGCCAGGTGTGTATCCGCTAAGGTAAAAAGCGGCATTATCATCGGAGCTGATACGATAGTCGTGCAGGACGGGAAGATATTCGGAAAACCCGTTGACCTTAAAGACGCGCACCGGATGCTGAAGAGGCTCTCTAGCAGCCCACAATGCCTTTATACGGGAGTCGCGATTATCGATAAGGAGAGGCGCAAGACAATGCTCGGATATGAGAAGACAAAGGTTTACATGGATAGATTAACCGATTACGAGATAAGGGATTATTTTGCCCGGGTTTCGCCTCTGGATAAGGCCGGAAGCTTCGATATCCAGGGGAAGGGGGCTTTTTTCATCAGGCGTATCGAGGGGTGCTTTTATAACGTCGTGGGTTTGCCATTACGGCGATTATACCGTATGTTCAAAGAGATGGGGATCTTAGGCGTTATGATCTTGGCGTGTTTTTCGCTTTTCGGATGCTCTACCGAATACAATATCGCAACCGGACAGGAGGAGATTTTTTATTACAGCACCGACAGGGAAGTGAGCATAGGTCAATCGGTTGCCAGGCAGGTAGAGAAGGAGTATAAGCTTGAGCCTGACCCGCTGGTAGAGGAACGCGTGGAGGATATCGGCAAGAAGATCGTCGATGTCTGCGATAGGAAGGATATCGATTATACTTTTAAAGTGATAGAAGACGATGAGGTAAATGCCTTCTCTCTCCCCGGAGGCTATATATACGTAACTAAGAGCCTGGTTGATAAAGTAACCAAAGACGACGAACTGGCGTGTGTTCTGGCGCATGAAGTCGCGCACGTCGTGGCCAGGCACAGCATAAAAAAACTTCAGGCGATCATGGGGTATTCTATATTGAGATTATTGACAGCTCCTATCCCGCAGACAGCGGGGGCGGGGGACGGGGCGGATCTTGCCTTTGTCTCGATAATGACGGGTTATGCGCGGGAAGATGAGTTGCTGGCCGACCAGTTAGCCAGCCGCTACGCCAAATTAGCCGGATATGACCCTCGCGCCATGATCACGTTTTTGCAGAAACTGGAGGAGCTGGACCGCAGGAAACCGCCCAGGGAGTACTCTTATTTTAAAACTCACCCTTATGTCCCGGACAGGATCCGCATAGTGAAGCAGGAATTAGGCGAAGGCATCGATTTCACGGATTACATTAATATCGAACAAACCCCCCACAAATAACCCGAGTTTGTTTTATTTTTTCAGGGATTTCAGGAATTCAGGGTAGACCGGATACCCGAGTTCAAGGGCTTTATCCGCGTGCCTGATTGCGAGAGAGTAGTCTTTCATATTATAGTATGCCGCGGAGAGGGCATTATGAGCCGGGGCAGATTTAGGGTTGATAGCTATGGCTTTGCGGAATGAATTTATAGCTTCTTTAAATTCGCCCATATTCCCGTAAGCAGCCCCGAGGTTGAAGTAGGCATCAGATGAATCCGGTTTTATACCGATCGCCTTCCTGCATAAATCAACCGCCTCACCGTGTTTACCGATATTACCGTAAAAGACAGCGGCATAAATATACAGCTCAGCCAGGCCCGGCCCAGCCGATATCGTTTTATTATTTTTATTAACGGCGTTATAGCTATCGGCAAACGTGCGGTATGAATAGCTTATGGATGGGGATTGGTTTAGGTCGGCTTTGAAGTCTTTAAGGTGTAATTGTATCGCCCTGTTTAAATAAAAGACGGATTTATTAAAATCACCCTTTGCATAATAGGCATTACTCAGGTTATAATAGGGATCTCTGTAATCAGGGTCAATATTTATAGCTTTATCAAAATCAGATATACCCTGATCCAGGTTACCCAGGGAGATGTTAGCCAGGCCTCGGTTATTATAGGGTCTGGCCTTATTCGGTGATTTTCCGGCTGTATCATCCCATAAAGTAAATTCATCTCTCCAGTCAAGGTTCCTCCCGTAAGCCAGAAGCGCATACCAGTTGACCGTCAAAAGCAATACCACGATCATCGTCAGGATCTGTTTCTTTTTAAACAAGTAATATACGGCGCTTACCAGGAAGATACTATACCCTAATGTGGCCAGATATAGCCTGTGCTCGAAGATGACATCATGGAGGGGGAAGATGCTCGATTCAGGCAGGAGGACCAGGAAGAACCAGAAGACCGAAAAAGAGAGGAGCCTGTATCTACGGAATGAGCGGATTGCCATGATTAGAATGAATGCTATGGATAGGATGCCGGCTAAGGCGGCCGGTTCCAGGAGTGTCTTTATGATGGGATAATCATAGTCCAGGTTCTGATTGACCGGTATGAAGAGCAGGCGCAAGTAAGTAAGTATGACTCTGAACTGCGTCAGGAGATAATAACGCGCCGGAATGTCGGGATGGTGTTCTGATATCCTGAAGATAACGGTAATAGGGATGATGAGGGAGATGATAAGAAAGGGGAAGGCTTTTTTCCAGTTCAGGTGGCCCCGCTCTTTCAGGAAGAAGAATTCATAGAGTATAATCGCAATGGGTAGGGTTATTATAAATTCCTTTGTGTATATTCCTGCCAGGGCAGTTATCAGGGAAGCGGTATAATAAAGGTTAGATCCCGGTTTTTCTTCTATCTGCACGATTCTGGATTTAATATAAAGGCAAAGAGACAATAAATAGAAGATTGCTGCCAGGACCGTTGACCTTTGGATAATGTAAGTCACCGCCTGAGTTTGTACAGGGTGCGCCACAAATACGGCTGCGGCGAAGAATGCTATCAGATTCGCATGCCCTGTGATCTTATCATTTTTCATCGCCGGAGTGGCAAGGGTCAGAAGTATAAACCACCAGGCCAGGATAGCCGCGCATAAATGAATGGCCAGGTTGAAGAGGTGATAGCCGAAGAGATCGAGCCCGTGCAGGTAATAATTGAAGGCTAGGGAGAGGGTGGCCAGAAAACGCGTAGGCCAATAGTTCCAGATTAACTTCAGGTCAGAGAGGTTTTTTATATTCAGGTTCTTGACAATCGCATGCTCATCGTCAAAATGAAAAGGGCTATTGAAGGTATTTGAATAAACAGCGGCGCCTAAGCAGCAGAGGAGGATTACGAGCAGGAGTTTATTGACGGGGGCTGATATTTTCAACTTCCCTTGCATTATTTTTATAGGAGAAACGGGGATGATATTAAATAGTGCGACTCAGCTGAGGAATACCCAAAAGGCAATTTGTCAAATATCTTACCGCCTTTCAGATTACTACAACAATAATCACAAGTCAACGAAAGATTAGGCACCGCGCCTTGGCCGGCGCTCCCTTGTGCCCCATGCACCGCTTTGGCCTGCGTGGGCGCAGGCCTGCGCTTGGCGGCCGCTTAGGTCAGCGGCCTTCCA
>JBDRAV010000007.1:0-2126 GCA_043823435.1 Candidatus Omnitrophota bacterium
AAAAGGACTATATTGATTATCTCATCCTTATCCACGGCATAATTCAAGGCCTGCCTGACGCGCTTATCCTGGAATTTAGTGTTATTCAGATTATAACCGAGATATGTGTATCCAAAACTCGGCAACCTGAATTTTTGATAATGTTTCTTAAAGAACGGCGTATCGGTCTGGCGGGTATATTGTAAAGGGGATAAGCCGGTATAATCTACCCCTTGCGTCTGCAACTCCAGAAATATGGTTGCGCTATCCGGTATGATGCGGTAAATATAGCGGTCAATGTACGGCCGGTGTTCAAAGTATTCGTGGTTTGATATAAGCTCAATCTTCTCCTGCGGCAACCAGCTTTTAAATTTATATGGGCCGGTGCCTACGGGATCCCTGGAAAACCTGGTATTATGCAAATCCTCTTTTTCTAGGAGATGCTTGGGTATAATGGGCATACCCCAGCTGCTTAATCCCGGGGCAAATGGCTCTTTGTAGGTAACCTTGACTGTATATTTATCTATAACCTCAAGGGATCTTACGCGCTCAAAGTCTCCGCTGTATGGCGTCCTTACATCCGGGTCAATGAGTTTCTGATAAGTAAATTCTACGTCTTCTGCGGTAAAAGGAGCGCCGTCATGCCAGGATACATTCTTCCTTAAATGGAATACTATGGTTAAACCCTCATCTTCTATATCCCAGCTTTCGGCTAAATCTCCTGCTATGTTTAGGTCCTTATCGTATTTGACGAGCCCGTTAAATACCATAGCCGATATCTCTGCTGATGCTGAGTCTGATGCCAGTATCGGCACAATGGTCCTGGCATCCCCGATTGCGCCAATTACAATAGCGTCCCCATAATCTTCGGCTAAGGCCGGATAAAATAAGCAAAATAAAAAAGCTACCAGTAAAAGCGGTAGCTTTAAGATTATATTTGATTTACAGCCGGTAAACACTATGCTTATTCAGTCTTGGTGGTCGCTCCTTGCGTTGCCTCTGTGCTTGGCTTCTCTTCTGCCTTGGACGCTTCCTGCGTAGGCTGTTTAGGCGATTCCTCGGATACGGCTGGAGCTGCTTCCGCTCCGGACGCCTTAGTATCCTTCATTAAAGACTTGCTCTGCTTAATTGACAATATCGCCAGGCTAAGGCAGGTAATAAAAAACAGGGTAGATAAAATAGCGGTGGTGCGGGTCAGGAAGGCGTTAGTTTTTGTCCCCAGCATTGACTCTACATCCGAAAAAGTTTCAGTCAGGCCGCCGCCCCTGCCCCTCTGTATCAGGATAAGCACAATCAATAAAGCACAAACAACCACGTGTACCGCAATTATTAAGCCCATCATTTTTTAACCGCTGCTCCCTTTTTTACAATCTCTGCGAACGTTTCCACTTTAAGGCTTGCCCCGCCTACCAAGGCTCCGTCCACATCAGGTTGTTCCATTAATTCTGTAATATTTTCCGGTTTTACGCTGCCGCCGTACTGAATCCTTATCTTTGCGGCAACGCCCTTATTATACATCTTAGCCAGCAAATCGCGAATATATTTATGCGCCTCCTGGGCCTGAGCAGAAGTTGCGGTCTTGCCTGTCCCTATCGCCCAGACCGGCTCATAGGCTATAGCAATCTTTAGGATATCCTCTTCAGTTATATCTTTAAGCCCATTATCTATATGGTCATCCAGCACCTTGAAGGTCTCGCCCGCTTCCCTCTGCCTTAAGGTCTCGCCCACACAGACAATAGGCGTAAGGCCATGCCTTAATGCCGCCTTTATCTTATTGTTTACGGACTCATTGGTCTCGCCGAAATACTGCCTGCGCTCAGAGTGGCCGATAATCACAAACTTGCACCCTATATCCTTAAGCATAAGAGGCGAAACTTCTCCGGTAAAAGCGCCTTCATCCTGTGAATACATATCCTGTGCGCCAAGCTGGATACTGGAATTTAAGACTACCTCGTAAACTTCGCTTAACACGGTAAAGGGAGGGCATAATACAATGTCAATATCCTGGCTATCCAGCCTGAATAGTTCCCTTTTTAAGCCATTGGCTAAATCTATGGCTTCTCCGACAGTCTTATACATCTTCCAGTTTCCTGCGATAATCGTCTTTCTCATAAATGAGCCCACAACTTACGAACACGTTAGTGTGA
>JBDRAV010000008.1:0-5379 GCA_043823435.1 Candidatus Omnitrophota bacterium
AATATATTAAATTTGGCAAAGATAGGTTTTGCCTTTAATGAAAAACGCAAGTCAACTCTTTTTAGAATCGCAGAATTCCTGAAAACCGGCCTGCCTTACAGTTGTTACGATGGGTGGTTAAAAGAAAACACCTATTTTCTAGATGGGAATGGTTTGCTATGGGATACGATAATAGAAAAAAAGAAAATCCTTATGAGAGACATTTATGATATTACAGTTCCCGCTCGTCACAATTTTTTTGCAAACGGTTTCCTTGTGCACAATTGCACTTACGGCACGCGCCAGTTCGGATTTGAGGACCAGGGGTGGGTTGCCTGGTTTATCATCGCCACACTCTTTGACCGGCCGATTACCATTTACGGAAACGGGAAACAGGTACGCGATATGCTCTATGCCGATGATTTGGTGGATGCCTTTAATTCTTTTATCGGCAGCAACCTGAAGAGTTGCCTTTTTAATATCGGAGGCGGACCGGATAATACTATCTCTCTGCTGGAATTCCTGGAGGAGCTGGAAGTATTGACCGGCAGGAAGCCGAAAGTGAATTTCTCCGATTGGCGTCCGTCGGACCAGAAGGTATATATTACGGATACTTCAAAATTAGAAAACGCCCTTAAGTGGAAGACAAAGATAAGTGTTTCCGAAGGCATAAAGAGACTACTTGAATGGGTTAAGGCCAACGAAAGCTATTTTAAATGAACGCGCAACCTGCAGTATTCCTGGACCGCGACGGGGTGATCAACAGGTATCCCGGCGACCGCGATTATGTAAAATCATGGGAGGAATTCCATTTTCTGCCGCAGGTAAAGCCAGCCCTGAAAAGACTGAATGAAAGAGGGTACGCGTTATTTATAGTCTCTAATCAGGCGGGTGTCTCTAAGGGCATCTATTCCCAGGGTGCCCTGGACTTGATCACTAAAAATATGCTTAAGGAGTTCGACGCCTTTAATATCAGCATCTGTGAAGTTTATTATTGTATCCACCGTCAGGAAGAAAACTGTTGCTGCAGAAAGCCAAGGACAGGATTGGTTGATGTGGCAGTCGCTAGACTTAAAAAAGAAGGAGTAGAGCTGCGGTTAGAGCAGAGCTATTTTATCGGAGATACGATACGCGATATCGAAACAGGCAGGGCTGCGGGCTTAAAGACCATACTTGTTTTTTCCGGGAAAGAAAAATCGGGTAATAAAGATAACTGGGGCACCCTCCCTGATTATACCGCGGATGACCTCTTGAGTGCAGTCGACCTGATACTTAATGCTGGATAATGAAAATAATCATTCTTTACGCCTCTTGTGGGGCAGGGCACCGCAGGGCGGCAGAGGCTCTATATAGTTATTTTAAAGAGAATTACCCCGGCCTTGACCTGAATGTAATAGATGCCCTGCAAAAAACAAACCTTGTTTTCAGGATATTTTACAGCCGCGGATATGATTTCCTGGTAACTCACGGCCTCTGGTTATGGCATTTCTTTTTCCGGATCAGTTCCATTAAATCCCTGAGGATTCTGACTAATACCCCGTTTGCCCTCATAAGCAGGATGAACGCAGGAGGATTATCAGGTTTCCTCGCCCGGGAGAAACCAGATTTTATTATTTCGACCCACTTCTTCCCGTCGGATATTGCGGCTTACCTCAAAAAAAAAGGCAGGATTAATTCAAAGGTAGTCACCGTGATCACGGATTTTGGGATACATCCTTTATGGATCTCGGAAGGCACCGGCATGTACGTTGTCGCGTCAAATTCAAGCAAAGAGCAACTACTTATAGAGGGGGTCAGGGCGGATATTATAAAGGTTTTAGGGATACCTATAGATATGAAATTTTCCAGGGAGTACGAAAGGGAGAATCTTTGTAAGGCAGCCGGCCTTGACCCGGATAAATTCACGGTGTTGATATCAACGGGTTCTTTCGGAATGGGTCAGATAGAGGAGATTGTGGAGCTTTTGCATAAGGAAGTCCAGCTCCTGGTAGTTTCTGCCCGCAATAAGATACTATATGAGAAATTGAAAGAGAAGGACTATTCGAATGTCAGGGTATACGGGTTTATCGAGAATATCCAGGAGCTTATGGCGATCTCCGATATTATCATTACGAAACCGGGCGGTTCAACCATCTCCGAAAGTTTGGCAATGGGCCTGGTACCTGTTTTTATTGCCGCTATCCCGGGCCAGGAGACCGAGAATGCGAAGGTTCTCTCCGAGATGTCTGTAGGCCTGAGCATCGCAGGGCCCCTTTTAATCAAGGATGCGGTTTTAGGCTTCAGGGATAATCCCGGCAAATTGAAAGAGATGAAAACAAGAATAAATGAAATGAAGAGGCCATTTGCGACAAAGGAGTTATGCGGTGTTATATGCCAAGGTAGTATTAGGGCTGGCAGTTGAAGGCCCATTTGATTATAGCGTACCTGCGTACCTTTCTAAGAGAATAAGAGAAGGTATGCGGGTATGGGTACAATTCTGCAACAGGAGGAGATTAGGTTATGTGGTAAAAGTTACCAGAGAGACATCTATTGAGCGCGTTAAGCCGGTATTGGAGGTGATCGATGATTCTCCGACGCTAAACAAAAATATGCTTTTGCTCACCAGAAGATTATCGGATTATTACGGGTGTTCGTGGGGCGAGGCAATTGATACGGCATTGCCAGAGGGTTTAAGAAAGGGCAGGAAGTTCGCAAGCGCCCCGGAATATAAGAGGGGCATTGGGGATAAATATAAGAGTCAGGAGCCGATTTTGATCCATGCTTCTGACAGAGGCGCAAGGTGGGATATCTACTTTGAAGCGATAAGGGATGCCGTAAAAGAGAAGAGATCGGTAATAGTTTTAATGCCTGATATAAACTCGCTGCTGAAGGCGAAAGAAGAGATATCCATTAAAACGGGTATTACACCCGTAGTCATGTACAGGAAGGAGTCGGGAGAGTGCGAAGAATGGCTTAAAATAAAAGAATCCGAATACTGCATTGTTATCGGTACGCGTTCCGCTATCTTTGCTCCTGCCAGGCGCCTCGGGTTAGTTGTAATAGAAGATGAGCACGATACGGTTTATAAGCAGGATCAGGTTCCGCATTACCATGCAAGAGAAGCTGCTTTTATGCGCACGGGGATAGAGAAGTCTAATCTTATATTGGGCAGCGCTTCGCCTTCCCTGGAGAGCGTATTTATGGCCAGGAAAGGAAAGATAAAATATACTTTTATTCCCAGAAAAGGAGATACTCCCGAGGTAAAGATTATAGATATGCACAGGGAGCAGCGTTATCTCAGAGAAAGGAATGTGATCCTCTCCGGGTATATGCAGGATTCCATTAACCAGTCCCTATCAGCAGGCAAAAAGACGCTTTTATTCTTAAACAGGCGCGGCTTTGCCACCTTTGCCTCTTGCCGTAATTGCCAGACGGTATTAAAGTGCCCGCGCTGCAATATCAACCTGGTGTATCATTTTAAAGGCAGCATATTGAGTTGCCATTATTGTAATTTTAAGATGCAGCCTCCCAGTATCTGTCCGAACTGCAATGCCGCTTACATAAAATACTCTGGTGCCGGTACCGAGAAGATAGAGAGCGAACTCTCCAGGGTATTTCCGCAGGCGAGGATAACGGTGATGGATGAACAGGATGATAAAGGAGTGGAGGATGCGGATATATTTATTTCTACGGCGTCCATATTCAAAAAGCCAGGATATAGTTTTGGCCTTGTCGGTATCCTTTCCATAGACAATTCCTTAAACCGGATCGACTTTCGTTCGACCGAGAAGACATTCGGTTTACTGGCGGGTTTATTCACGCTGGCCAGAGAGAAATTAATAATCCAGACCGGGATACCCGGCCACTATTCTTTCCGGGCGATAGAAGATAAAAATACGGATTTATTTTATGATGAAGAGTTGAAACAGAGAAAACAGCTGGGATTTCCCCCTTGCCGGCATCTGTGCCTGGTAAAATTAAGGGGGGAAAAATGAGGGCAGGGTCAAGGCTTCCAGCAGCACGCTCTTCGATATTCTTCATAAATACGCAGAAGGCAGTAAAAAGGTAGAGGTCGTATCATTAAACCCTGCCCAGCCGGGAAAATTACGCGGTAATTTCTACTGGCAGATACTGCTCAGGTCGTACTCGGCATTAAGTATCGCGAGATTCCTGAAATTACACTTAAAAAAATTCTCGCATTCAGGTATAATAGTTACAGCTGACATCGACCCCATGTAGTACCGGGTGCAAATGCAATCGGGCACCTGCTTTAATTTTAAGATTGTACCTGTCCCATTTATCTGGGGGGACAGGTACAATCTTAGTTTAGCACCTGGTGCGAGATTAGCTTGGCAGACGGTGCAAAGATAACGATATGAAGATAGTATTTTTCGGAAGTTCTAATTTCGCGGTTCCGGCATTAAAAGCACTTTTTTCCCGCGGCTATAATGTAAGTTGCGTGGTGACACAGCCGGACAGGGAGAAAGGGAGGGGTCTGCGTTCTGCGGGTACGGCAGTTAAGATAATAGCCTCGGAATCGGGCGCCAGGATTTATCAGCCGCAAAATATCAATACCCGGGATGCCGTAGAATTCTTAAAAGGACTCAAGCCGGATTTATTTGTGGTTATTGCTTATGGCCAGATATTGTCTTCTTCTGTGCTGGATATCCCGGGCATATTTTCTATTAATCTGCATGCCTCGCTTTTACCTAAGTACCGCGGGGCAGCGCCCGTAAACTGGGCAGTCATCAAAGGAGAGAAAATAACGGGGGTAAGCGTCATGAAGATGGTTGAAAAGATGGATGCCGGAGCGGTAATTCAGCAGAAAGAAACAAGTATCAGCGACGATGATACGGCGGTTACGCTGGAGGAGAGGTTATCGGAGATGGCAGCGCAGTTGCTTCTGGATACCCTTACATCCATAGAGAGCAATAATTATAATTTAACGCCCCAGGATGAGAGTAGGGTAACTTTTGCTCCGAAACTGAAGAAAGAAGACGGCCGGATTAAATGGGATAAAGCTGCCAGTGATATTCATAACCTTATCAGAGGATGCATGGGTTGGCCGGGCGCATTTACATATTATAAGGTAAGCTGTTGAAGATATATAAGGCAAGGCCGGGCCCTGCCGTCAGGGGGCAGCCGGATTCTCCCGCAGGAAGAATAATAGATATCTCCAGAGAAGGCATAGTCGTAGCTACGGGGAAAGAGAATTTAATAATCGAAGAGTTACAGATAGAAGGAAAGAGAGCGATGAGCGCCGGGGAATTCGCCGCGGGCCATAAAATCCGCAGCGGAGAAATATTTTCAAAAAAAGATTTGCATGCCTATTAAACTGTGTTATAATTTAAAGATTATGAAATCAGAAATTAAAAAAGAGATATGCCGGAATTAAGAAAAGACCCGATTATAGGCAGATGG
>JBDRAV010000009.1:0-2107 GCA_043823435.1 Candidatus Omnitrophota bacterium
GCCCATATAGGTATAGATTATTTTATCCGATAGGTTCACCGCCACGTTATAATTCTGATAACAGTTGCGGATATTAAACAGGACTGCCTCGTTTAAGTCTTTGATATTGATTAAGGTCTCTAATTTCTTACGCGGATAGCAATCAGTACCATAGGTTGTGGCTTCTAAACGTATATCTTTTCCCGCGACTATCTCCTGAATTACATGCCCGCCGCCATACTTAAATTCTCCGGGGAAAACTTTATTGCGCGGGTCATCGTCTGGTATAGCGGTGGCGCCCAGATAGATATCCACTGCCGCAAAACCAGCATAAACAGGAACATCGTTAAGTCTGCAAGTGCCGCCGCCTAATTTTATTCTGGGTTTAGAATGTCCGATATTAAAATATGCTCCTGATGAGCACATCGGTCCGAAAGTGCCGGTAGTCACCACATCCACTTCCTCGGATGCCTTCCTGGCGCCTTTTTTAGCTACCAGGTCAATAATTTCTTCCGCAGTTACGACTACTGCTTCGCCTTTTTTAATCTTTGCATTTATCTCTTTGATGGTCTTCACTGAAATTACCTCCTCAATCTTTGCATAAAAATGCGTGCAGCGCTATTTAACTCTCTATATAGCAATAACCTCTTTTATCTCTGGAACTTCTTCTTTTAGCAGTTTTTCAATCCCCATCTTTAAGGTCATCTGGCTCATCGGGCAGCAGCCGCATGTCCCGGTAAGCTTTAATTTGACTATGCCATCGGGAGTGACTTCTACCAGGTTCACGTTCCCGCCGTCAGCCATCAACATGGGCCGGATTTTATTTAAAGCCTCTTCTACCTTTTCTTTCATTCTCTGCTCCTTTTTTATTGCCCAGCAGGGCACACCAAACAATTCCCGCATAGGGCGGGACACTCAACAATCCTTTATGTTGAGGTGCTGATATGTTTGGGTGTTAGCCCGGTCCAGGCTATTATGCCGGTTTAGCTGATAAATTCGCCTGCAGAAACTGCCTGAACTCAGGAGGAAATTCTATCTTTGCCTTTCCTGCCGAGCATTTATCTATGCTTTCCATAATCTCGGGTATTCTTTTATAGGGAATACTGATTATAAGCTTGTCTTTTCCCACGTTGCACATCTTTCTCGCCGTATAATCGTAAAATGATAAATTTACTTCGCCGGTTAATAACGGATAGATTATACTCATCCGGCAGGTAGGCCCCCCGATCTTTATCCTGGGCATAACCCCGTCTATAAAAGTCGTCAGGGTAAGCAGCCGGCAGGCAGCCTCGGCATTACAGATAAAGATTACTAAGTCCGGAGCAGTCTCGGCTTTCTCTAGAGAGGAGAGCGTAAAATATGCCCCGGAATTATCCGGGACTTCTTCCATCTGAGACATCAGTTTATCCAGGGCTTCATAAGAACAAAAAAGCTTCTCTCCCTCTACAACAAATTTCTTTATCATGTTTAGAACCTTGGGGTCTTTGATTTTATGAAAACCCAAGTGCCAGCCTGCTCCAAAACAGGCATTATTTTGTTTGCTCACCTCTAAGGCTTCTCCTTTTCCCGCATCCAGAATCGCGCGGCATATGCGCACCTTCTTCTGCGGCGCATTCGAAAGGCCTTCTTTTTTACAATTTATCGCTACGGGGCTGTATTCTAAACCTAAAAGTTCTTTTAAAATCTCGGAATAACCCTGCCATTCTTTCTTATCCATTATTTCCACCCCGAAAAACTACTCTTTAAACAAATCTGTGCTCAGATACCTCTCGCCCGTATCCGGCAATACCACCACAATAAGTTTACCTTTATTTTCTTTACGTTCAGCTATTTTAATCGCCGCAAAAACGGCAGCACCCGAAGAGATACCCGCCAGGATCCCCTCTTCCCTGGCTAGCCTCTTAGCCGTAACCAGGGCATCCTCATTAGAGACCTGGATTACCTCATCAATAATCCTAGTATTTAAAACTTCTGGTATAAACCCCGCTCCGATACCCTGAATCTTATGCGATCCCGGCTTACCTGCGGACAATACCGGAGAATCTTTGGGCTCAACCGCAATAGCCTTAAAATCCGGTTTCTTCTTTTTGAGCGCTTCAGCTACTCCTGTAATCGTGCCTCCGGTACC
>JBDRAV010000010.1:0-2070 GCA_043823435.1 Candidatus Omnitrophota bacterium
TATAGGTCTCCAGGGTCTTCAAGAACGCGTAAAATTGCGGATTCTGATTATAGGCCTTGCCGTAAATAGTGATCGCTTCTGCGTCGGCCTTACCCACAAGCATCTGCGCCTGCCGGTATGCCTCGGAAGTAATCTCCTTCAGCTCCTTAACCACCTGGCCTTCGATCTCCGCGGATTTCCCATGCCCTTCCGAACGGTATTTCTCGGCCGCACGTTTTCTCTCAGCAATCATGCGGTCATAAACTTTGTTACGCACGTCATCCACATAATTGATACGCTTTATACGCACGTCTCTTATTTCTATGCCGTACTGGGGAGCAAGGACCTGAGATTTCTCTAAGATAACATTCTCCAGTAGCTGCCTTCCCACTCCGATTTTCTCCAGTGCCTCATCCGTAACAATCACATCTTCACCTTCTACCTTGGTTTCCAGGATGCGGTTGGAATTCCTCACCGCCTCAACCAAAAGATGGCTGGTAACTACATCCCGGGTTGCGGAGTTGATTATATCGTCAATCCTACCGTGCGCGCCCATTTCGTTGCCTACTGACTGCAAAAATTTAAGCGCATCCACTATCTTCCAGCGGGCGGTCGTATCCACCCAGATATACTTCTTATCTTTGGTAGGGATCTGGTTAGGGTCGCCATCCCAGTCAAGTAGCCTCTTTTCAAAATAATGTGCCTGCTGAATAAATGGTTTTCTAACATGTAATCCCGCGGCAGTAACCGGCCTGCCTATGGGCTTTCCGAATTGGGTAATGACTACCTGCTGCGTTTCGTCGATTATATATATGGCTCCGGTGGTAAAAGCAATAATTACCAGGACGAATAATACAACTACAAAACCGATAATCGTGCCTAATCTACCCATGACTATCGACCCCCCTTCCCATTTATGTCTAACAGAGGAAGAATCGAACTCTGCTCTTTATCAATAATATATTTTTCCTTTGCCTTAGGCAAGACTTCCGTCAGCGTCTCTAAATAAAGCCTCTTCTTGGTTATCTCCGGGGCCTTCTCATACTCCTTCAGGGTCGCCAGGAACCGCTCGGATTCTCCCTTAGCCCGGTTTATCTTATCCAGGGCATAACCTTCCGCTTCGCGGATAGTCTTTTCCGCTGTGCCCCGGGCTTTAGGGATGACCTTGTTATAGGCCTCCCAGGCCTGGTTAATCATCTTCTCTTTTTCCTGCTTGGCTTCGTTTACCTCGTTAAACGCCGGCTTTACTATCTCGGGAGGATTGACATCCAGCAATTTAACCGTAACTACCTGTATCCCTACATCGTAAGTACCTAGAATCCTCTGGATCTCCTGCTGCGCTAAGTCATCTATCTCTTCCCTTTTGGTAGTAAGCACCTCATCCACGGAATAGTCTCCCACAAAACGCCGCATCACTACCTCGGAAATATCGCGGATATTATCTGCAGGATGGCGTGTAGCAAAGAGCAATTTTACCGCGTCTTTTATCCTGAATTGTATTATCCACTGCACATCCAGTATGTTCAGGTCTCCGGTAAGCATCAGGGATTCTTCATTATACCTCACCCCCGAATATCTGGTGCGCACGCCTGATTCCAGGGTCCTGAAGCCGAATTCCTCCTTAAAAACTTTCTCTACCTTAATCGGAGTGACCTTGTCAATTCCCAAAGGAAGCTTTACGTGCAGGCCGGGCGAGCTTAAGCCGCTGTATTTGCCAAATCTCTGGATTACGCCCACCTCATCCGGGCCAATAGAATAAATCAGGCTCTTTAAAGCTGCCAGGATAAAAAAAGCGATGATGAACCAACGGCTGAGCTTCCAGAAATCGCCGATTTTCTTTTTTCCCGCGTTAATAATATCATCGGGTTTAGGAACATCTTCCCATGTCATAATTTTTCCTCCTGTTTTATGCCTTACAAAAATAAAAGCCGCGCTCTGCCTTTACTGCAGATGGCGGCCCGACCATCCGTATAATTCCCTTCAGAAATAGAACCTACTCCTGAACCCTATTCTTGAATATTGTATCCTCTCCTGATACCGGTAATGCTTAATTGTTATTATAAAATAAACCCTCATCTGTGTCAAGGGGTA
>JBDRAV010000011.1:0-3529 GCA_043823435.1 Candidatus Omnitrophota bacterium
GGAGCCAGTGGGACGCAGGCTTAAGTTTATCCTTACCGCTATTTGAGGGCGGACTTAAGACTGCCCAGCTTGAGCAGGCAAAGGCTTTATTCAAACAGTATGAAGCAGATGAGAGGAGCGCCAAAGACGCGGCAATCTATATCCTTGAAGAGACGTGGGCAGCATTGCAGGATACTGTGGATTCAGTGGTGGTAGAAGAAAAGTTTCTTGAGGCGACCCAGGAGCGCTCCAATATTGCCGAGGCGCAATATTCACTGGGGTTGATTCAATTCGATAACTGGACGATTATAGAAGATGCTTTAGTGCAGAGTAAAAAGAGCTTACTCAATGCCCGGGCAAATTCCCTGTTGGCCGAGGCAAACTGGATTCAGGCGAAAGGAGAGACGCTGGAATATGTGGAATAAAAAGATGAAACTTATAATTTTCCTGTTAGTCATAGCCGTAGCCGCATATCTTATTTTGCGTTTTAAAGGCAAAGAGTCCCCCGAGGAAGAGGTACGGGAGATAGCCCCCAAAAGAGGGGCGATACAGTCGGTGATTTCTACCACAGGCACAATTCTCCCCAAGAACAGGCTGGAGGTAAAGCCGCCGGTGAATGGCCGGGCAGAAGAGATCCTGGTTAAAGAGGGCGAAAAAGTAAAGTCCGGCCAGACCCTGGCGTGGATGAGCTCTACTGAAAGGGCAGCGCTCATTGACGCGGCGCGCGGCAAGGGAGAAAAAGAACTGAAATACTGGGAGGATACCTATAAGCCCATCCCGCTCATTTCGCCTATTGACGGAGAGGTGATTGTAGCCATTACCCAGCCGGGACAGACCATTACCACCAGCGACGCCGTAGTCGTATTATCCGACCATCTTATTGCCCGCGCCCAGGTGGATGAGACTGATATAGGTAAAGTCAAATTAGGCCAGGAGGCAGTGATTACGTTGGATGCCTATCCGGATAAAAAGATAAATGGAAAGGTTGAACATATTTATTATGAATCCGAGACAGTGAACAATGTCACGGTGTACAAGGTGGATGTTATCCCGCAGGAGGCAGCGCCTTTCTTCCGTTCGGGGATGAATGCGACTATAGATTTAAAAGAGGATGCCAAAGATAATGCCCTTTTACTCCCTCAGGAGGCAGTGAGCAGGGATAAGGAGGGGAACTGGGTGCTGGTTAAAGCAGATAACGGCAAAGAGCCCGTAAAGCGCGAGGTCAAACTCGGAAACGCGGATGAGAAGAGCGTGGAGATACTCTCCGGATTAAAGGATTCCGATATCGTAATCTTCAAATCAAAAAAATATAAACTACCTACTGTGGAGAGTACCGGGACAAATCCATTTATGCCCAGAAGAAGATGATAGAGTTAAAAAATATACATAAGACTTACCAGATGGGGAAGGTTGAGGTTAAGGCCTTGCAGGGAGTGACTCTCTCTATTAAGGCGGGGGAATTTGTCGCTATTATGGGGCCATCGGGTTCGGGTAAGTCTACGCTTATGCATATTATCGGGCTATTAGACAGGCCGGGTTCCGGAGAATATTATTTATGCGCAAAGCGCATGCACGATTTGAGCGATGAGCAATCCGCGGTGCTGCGTAACCGCCTTGTAGGTTTTATCTTTCAACAGTTTCACCTTCTGCCGCGCATGAGCGCGTTAGAGAATGCGGAGCTACCCCTTATCTACGCCGGTAAGAGAAAGCTCAGGGATAAGGCAGCAGAGAAGATACGCGAGGTGGGGTTAGAGGACCGTAGCACTCACCGTCCGAACGAACTCTCCGGAGGACAACAGCAGAGGGTGGCGATTGCTAGGGCGCTGGTAAATGATCCGTTGATTATCATGGCGGATGAACCCACAGGAAACCTGGACTCTAAGAGCAAGGAAGAGATAATCACGGTATTAAAAGAATTGAACAAAAAAGGTAAGACCGTGGTAGTGGTGACACACGAAAATGAAATAGCTGCGCACGCACAGCGCATCATCCTGATGCGGGACGGGAAGATAATCTCTGATAAGCAGAGCGGCGCTATTACTGTTTCGGATAAAGATGAGGAGCACGCAAAGGAAGTATGCCAGAGCTTATCGGATTCACAGCATAAGGTTGCGGGTGCAGAGTTTAAGGATTTTATGCGCCAGGCATTATTCGCCATGACTTCACACAAGGCACGCTCTTTTCTTTCTATTTTAGGTATACTGATAGGCGTGGCAGCGGTAATCGCAATGCTTGCTTTAGGCCAGGGCGCTAAAGAATCCATTGAAGCGCAGCTGGCATCTTTGGGCTCAAATCTCTTAGTAATCAGGCCGGGTTCTTCGCGGATTCATGGGGTAGCGTTAGAAGCAGGCGCGGTCACCAGATTAACCTTTGCCGATGTGGCAGCGATTGAAAAGATGACTGACTTTGTGCGCCGTGTCAGCCCCTCGGTAAGGGGCAGGGCGCAGCTGGTATACGGGAATAATAACTGGAACACGCAGATAGAAGGGGCAAGCGCGGATTATGCAGAGATGCGCAATTCCGTTCCTGCGGTGGGCAGGTTCTTTACCGAAGAGGAAGTGAGGATGAGGGATAAGGTCGTGCTCTTAGGCACGACAGTAGTAAAGGAGCTCTTCGGGGAGGCTAACCCCGTGGGCCAGACCATCAAGATAAACCTGATAAATTTTAAGGTCATCGGGATACTCCCGGCAAAAGGGGCAGACACTTTCCATGACCAAGATGATACTATGCTCATCCCTATAACCACGGTGATGTATCGACTCTTGGGTAAGGATTATATAGATTCCATTTATGTAGAGGTAAGGGATTTAAGCCTGATGCAAGAGGCGCAGGATGCCATCTCCCAGATGATCATCAAGACGCACCGTTTAAGAAAAGACGAGGAGGATTCCTTCCAGATACGCAACATGGCGGATATAAAAGCCACGCTGGAAGCCACTACTAAAACCATGTCCATGCTCTTAGGCTGTATTGCCGCGATCTCGCTTCTCGTCGGAGGCATAGGCATTATGAATATAATGCTGGTTTCCGTGACCGAACGTACCAGGGAGATAGGTTTACGTAAGGCAATCGGCGCTACCAATAAGGATATCATGCTGCAGTTTCTGGTAGAGGCAATACTTATGGCAGCTATCGGAGGGATACTCGGAATTATTCTGGGAAGCGGGGCAGCAGTCTTGATTACGGTCTTTGCCGGCTGGACAGTAAGGATTTCTGCGGCTTCCGTAGCCCTTGCCACTACCTTCTCCGTAATCGTAGGGATTGTTTTCGGTTTATGGCCGGCACGCCAGGCCGCGCACCTTGACCCCATTGAGGCCCTCAGGTATGAATAAGAGGTAAAACTCCCTTGACCGCATTCCTTACTAGGAGTAAAATAATAAATCAGGAAAGGGGGATTATTTAAAATGAAAGTTTTACTTATTTCTGCCAGTCCGCACCGGGAAAAAAGCAATACCTACCTTTTAGCCAGTGAAATCTTGAGGGGCCTGGCTGATTCCGGTTCCGAGACGCAAATTATCCATCTTTCTGATTGCCATATAGATTTCTGCCG
>JBDRAV010000012.1:0-23214 GCA_043823435.1 Candidatus Omnitrophota bacterium
TTAATAGCTTTTAAAGGGCTAAATAAGCACACAACTTAGCGAGCGATAGGCGAAGCTAAGTTGTATGTGCGAATTTATGCCCCACCTTATTAATAGCTATAAAAGGGCTAAATAAGCACACAACTCAAATGAGCGCACAACTTACGGAGTGCGCCAGTACGACGTAAGTTATAAGCGCGAATTTACTCCCTTCCTTATTAATAAGCATAAAAGGGAGATAGACTTTAGAACTTAGAATATCTCCCGCAGGCGATCCTTCAACTTCATATATATGCCGGCAGCAAATAATATCTTCAGGCCATCTCCTGGGATAAAAGGTATGAATCCTATAAGGAACGACCTTCCGTAAGATAGCCCTAAGGTGGTCTTCAGCCATAGAGTTCCGCAGGCAAGAATTATAAAATCTGCCAGACACAATAAGATGAAAACGGGAAACAGCTTGCCCTTGGCCTGTTTTATGAATTTGCCCAGGAATAAAGCGGCTAAGATAAATCCAAATATATACCCTGCGGTCGGCCCGCAGAGATAATATAATCCGCTTGCGGCAGTGGAAAATATAGGCAATCCCGCTACTCCCAACAATACATAAATCACCTGGCTCACCGTACCCAGGCCGCCCAGGAATAAACCCGAAAGCAGGACAAAAAACGTCTGCAGGGTCAGGGGGACAGGCGTAAACGGCAGGGGTATGCGCACAAACGCGCCCAGGGACGTCAAGATTACGAATGTAATTACTCCGATAACCCTGGAAATTCTCTTGTCAACCACAACCTCTCTTCTAAAGATAGCTTCTATCATAAGAACCTCCTTCTTTATTATGCCCTCTCCATTAAAAGGAATAAACCCATACATCCGTTAAACACAATCTTAAGGCTTTCAAACAAACATATAACCGCGGCGACGCCAAAAAAATAAAAGCGCAAGCCCCAAAACTACCTCAAAGATCGTAGAAGAAATCCTCCTTGTCTCTTAAGTTTTATCTTCTTATTTTAATTCTTCTACCATATCAAGTGCCTCCTCATAAACCCGGCCTGCTCTTCCATCTACGGTGGATCCAACCCCATTCAGCAGGGTACCTGCGTATATAAGATTCAATTATATCGGTAAGTTTTTGTATGTTTGTAATAAGGGTATCTTGATAATTCTTGCCTTCTTTTAAAACCAGGGGATCTTCGAAGATGATCTTATGTGTATCGTCTTTCTGCCTCACTATAAAAGAGGGGACTATGGCTGCCCCTGTGCGCAGGGCCAACACTACCGGTCCTGTAGCGGTAGCTGCTTTCTTACCGAAGAAGTCAACAAATACGCCCCCCGTGCCGAAATTCTGATCCAGGGGTATAAAAAGAAGTTCGTTGTTTCTTAAGACGCGTATGGAATTCTCTACGCAGACCTTGCGCGGCTGGCTGTATATCGTCTTTATGCCCACACGGGTGCGTTTTGCCATGAAAAATCTTTCCGCGCGTTCATCCCGCATATAACGCATTATAGCTGCGGTCGGGTAACCCTCCAAACTCAGTTTCGCCAGCATTAAAGGAAAATTGCCAAAATGCGCACTGACCAGAATTACGCCTTTGCCTTTAGCCAAAGCTGCTTCCAGATTCTTAAAGTCTGCAAACTCTATGCGCTTTTTAATAAGCTCGTGCCTGTCCATAAAAGATACAACTTCAAGGCCTGACTTAGCCATAAAGGTAAAACAATCCCGGGCAATCTGCTCTATTTCGGCATTTGATTTCTCTTTTCCGAATGCAACAGCCAGACTCTCCAAGGCAATCTTTCTCTGTTTACGGGCAATAATGTACCCTAAAACAGCGATCTTCCTGGCAAAACCATAAATACAGCCCTCAGGAATAAATTTGACTATCAAAGAGCTGAAATTTAACCCTATCCATCCGGCCAGGCGGCCTATGCTTTTACGTATTTTCTTAGAATTCATCATATATAAAGTAGAAAAATTATAGCAGAATAAACCCCCGGCCTGCAAGCGGAAAATCAGGCCTTATACCCGATCTTGCGCAGGAATTCCTTGCGCCAGGTTATATCTTCCCCGGTCTCAAGGCCCTTTGGTTTCGCGCCGTCAATTATACCCAATATCCCGCGACCCATATCCGTTTCCGCGATGATTACCTCAACGGGATTAGCGGAGGCTGCGTATATCGTACAGACCTCAGGTACTGCTTTAATCGCGTTCAGGACATTTATAGGGAAGGCGTTCCTTAACAAGATTATAAAGCTATGGCCTGCCCCTATCTCCAGGGCATTCTCCTGCGCTAATTTCTTAAGTTCCGGATCGTTACCTTCTGATCTTATCTTACAGGCACCCGAAGACTCTACAAAACCAAGGCCGAATTTTATACCCGGCACGCTGTTTACCAGTGCCTCATAGAGATCTTCAACGGTTTTGATAAAATGGCTCTGTCCCAATATCAGGTTCACGTCATCGGGTTTCCTAATCTTGACTGATTTGAATTCCAGCATGGCTTGCCTCCACTTTATGCCTGCCATCTTCGATGGCAGGCATAAGTTCGGACTAATAACTTAGCTTCGCTAAGTTATGTCCTCACTTAATATCTATCTTCCTGAAACTTGTAGTATCCGTATGCATAATCCCGGAGTAGGTCTTAACCGCAGCCAGAATAAAGTCAGGTCTACTTAATAACCGCAGGGGGACTCTTAACATAAGATTATCGGGATCCAGCTTCAAGCTTAATCCATCCGCTTTTATCATCTTCCTGCCGTCTAATACCCCGAACTTCTTGTGCAGGGTAACGATGCGGATCTTAGGCATAGAAGCAAAAGGTACCTCCCTGCTATAGCCAAATAGATAAAGCTGAAGCCTGAGCCTTTTGTTCAGCTCCCTTGGTTTATCTATGCGGATTAAAAGGCTGTCATTAAGAAGCGCGTAGCTGACCCGGCCTTTACCTTTAGCAATATCTCCGGAGGTATTCCAATCCACATCTTTGGATACATTGATCATATTAGATGCGCCCAGGAACTGTACCGGTCCGGCATCTGTTTTGTCATTTCCGGAAAGCACAATTTCAGGATAATCCCCGAATAATTCGTTCTTACGGGCAAAGGCCAAAAGATAAAAAGCGCTGGATGATGTCTGGCTCCTATAGCACATGATGGCCCGGTGCTTTTTATCCAGCTGCTCGGGGGTTAATTCAAATTTAATCCATTGTGCCTGAGAACCAAGGAACTGTTTCGGAGGATCGAGGCCTAACTGCGGATGGTAGTGCCGCGGCAGGGGCCAGCCTATACAATGAATAAGATAGGGGTATATTTCGGGCCTGGGCAGCTCTCTTTCTAAATCGCGCAGGGCGATCTGCAGGAATAAATATAGCGCTTTGTGGTCCACGTTGGCATCGGCGGGGTGCGACACGAATATCTTATTAGGCTTGTATTCTAAAAGTACTCTTTTAAGGTCCGCCAGGATGCTTTCGCCCTTATACGGAGCCCCGAAAGAAAGATTATCCTTATAAGGGACGCTGGAGATCCTAGTCAATATGCTCTTATAAGGCTTGGTCTCCCCCCAAAAGTTTCTAAAGATCGTAAGGGTGCCAAAATCCGGATATCCCAAGAAAATAAGGTTCTTTCTATCCACCCCCAGGAGCTCCATTGCTTTTACCGCTTCCTCCCTTCGTATCTCACCCATATAGATAAACTCCCCTCTCCTTAAGGTGAGCCTCTTTTCATAAACAATAAAAGCTGCCTGGTTATGGTCGCCGTTAGTCAGATATGCTATTTTAACCTGAGCCCCCTTACCAAGCGCCTCCTGTATTATGCCGGCGCAACCGATGGCTTCATCATCCGGATGAGGGGCAAGGATAAGAACGCGGTCGGTTTTCGTAACAGATAGAATAGGGCCTACGGCCGGTAATGTCTGTGGCGCCGCTGCCGGATAAAGAGACCCACAGGAAAATAATATAAATAAAATGACGAAAATTGTCTTTCTGCTCTTCACGGATACAACCCCCATGACATCATTATGGTTTCTATTCGTAGAAATTTATATTACCATACAATATTTGGCAAATCAACAGAATCGGCACCCCAATAAATTGTTTGAAAGACAGATCAAATCCATATATAATTAACCTTATGCATACACACTTGCAAGAGCATTATGGCAAAATCCGGCGCATATTAATAGCGATACTCCTACTTAACTGGGGCGTGGCAGCGGCAAAGATCATCTACGGCATGTTTATACATTGCGCAAGCATGACTGCTGACGGCTTCCATTCCTTTTCTGACGGCGCTTCCAATATCATCGGGCTAATAGGCATAAACATTGCCAGCAGGCCCAGCGACGCGGACCATCCTTATGGCCACAGGAAATACGAAACCTTCTTTTCATTATGCATAGCTGGGCTACTGATTATCGTATGCTTTCATCTTGTTGAAGAGGGGATAAAACGTTTTTATAGCCTCGTCACCCCCCAGATCAATGCCGTAAGCTTCATAATCATGCTGACCACGCTGGCAGTCAATATCATGGTAATGGTTTATGAATATAAGAAGGGCAGGGCCATGCAAAGCGATATACTTATCTCTGATTCAATGCATACCCGGGCGGATATACTCACTTCCCTGTCGGTTATAATCACGCTGATAATAATAAAACTGGGCTATCCGTTATTAGACCCCATAGTCACCATAATCATAGCCTTATTTATCGCCCGCGCGGCTTTACGGATAATAAAAAATAGTTCAAAGGTCCTCTGCGATACGGCAATGATTATAGATGTCAAGAGAATAACCGATATCGTATTGGGCGTGGAAGGAGTAAAGGCCTGCCATAAGATAAGGACGCGCGGAAGGCCGGACGATATATATATTGATCTACACGTCCAGGTGAACCCCGGGATGCATATTGATAAAGCGCACAAGATAAGTTATCATATTGAGGATACTATTAAAAAGAATATCCCGGAAATAAGCGATGTGGTAGTGCACATGGAGCCTGCCGAAAAGAATTAAGCCTCTTTTAAGATAAACCACAATCCTATGCTTGCCGTAATCCCCATGGCGGACCCGAAATAGAAAGCCCAGGCCGGCCCGACCCCCAGCTGAATCACCAGATAAACCGGTAATATCGGATAGGGCATCTCGCTTGAGATATCGGTCAATAAGCTCGTAATACCCAATAAAATAATATTAAGCATGGCTATTTAAAATACTCCAAAGGATCCCGCGCTACGCCGCCCTCCTTTACCTCAAAGTGCAGATGCGCACGTATATCCGGATAATTGGCATTACCAGTCTTGCCCACCCTGCCGATAATCTCTCCTTGTCTGATAAATCGGTTCTTCCCGACATATACTTCTGAGAGATGAGCGTAGGTAGTAGTGATACCTCCAGGGTGGCCGATGATAATATAGTTTCCAGAGCCTCTCCTCTTGTTTTTATTTTCTATTACCCTGCTCACAATAACTATCCCTGAGCGGGCAGCCCTCACAGGAGTACCTGTTTCAGCGAGAAGGTCTACGCCTTCATGGATCCTGTTGCCGTTACGCTTAGCGGCGAATTCCCCGTCTCCACGCGAGTCAGAGCGGATAACGGCATCATACCTGTATTCTATCGGACAGAGGAGATACTCCTTATCAAGGAAATAGAGGCTGAACGAAAGGGCGACAGGCATAATAAAAAGCAGAACTATCAGTATCCTCCTCATCCTCTCCTCATAAATATCGCCGTCCCAGCCAAAAGAGCGCAAATGATCATAAAAAGATCGCCATAACGGGTATAAAAACTATTCTCCTGCGTAGAAACAAAGATATCCTTAGTACCATAACCTGAAATAAAGATCTTATTCCCGTATTTATCCTTAACCGGGGAGACTATTTTACCGGACGCCAAGATAAAACCGGATACGCCTGTATTCGCAGAGCGTACTAAGAATACGCGGTTCTCCACAGCCCTGAATACCGAAGCCGAGAGGTGTTGATACGGCGAAGAGCTCGTCTTAAACCAGGCATCATTGGTAATATTTACCAGAAAACCCGCTCCATTCTTTACGAATCCTCTGGATAAATCAGGGAACAAATCCTCAAAACAAATCAAAACAGAGAATTTAGCCGGAAGTTGGGAGTTGGGAGTTGGGAGAGTAAAAACCGTCTTTTCTTTTCCCGCCGAGAAATCTCCGATAGGCACAATAGTCTCTAAGAAAGAATATATATCCCTTAAAGGGATATATTCGCCGAAAGGCACCAGATGCAGCTTATCGTATCTTCCCACTAGCTTCCCCTCACCGGAAACCAACAAGGCGCTATTATAATAAATATCGTCTCTTAAGGTGGCGGCCCCTAATAGCAGGGGCGTCTTACGTGCCTTTATGAAATCCCTGACCCGCTCATAATAAGCTGGCTCCTCCTCCAAGACTACCGGTAAAGCAGCCTCCGGCCAGATGATTAAGTCAGGTTCATCCTTTAGCGCTTCATCGGATATAGCGAAATATTCATTCATGATAAAATCGCGCGAGATTTTATCCCACTTTAACTCCTGAAGGATGTTACCCTGGATAACAGAAACTTTTATCGGTGTTCGCTGCTCGGCGTTCGCTGCTCGCTGTATTTTATAATATCCGTAACTTAAAGTGACAAAAATACATAATATAACCGAAAAATATTTTTTTATTCCCTCGAGAACCGAAAACCGAGAACCGAAAACCGAATAAATCATAACATTTACCATCATCACCAGAAACGATACGCCCCAGACTCCCGTAATATCCGCTATCTGTATAACCGGTAAATTAAGGTATTGGGAGTATCCTAAAAGTGCCCAGGGGAATCCCGTAAAAAGGTAGCCACGGATGTATTCAAGCAACACCCAGGCCGAAGGTATAAATATCAGGAGGTAGGGCGTAGAGCGTTTAGTGAAAGGGCGAATCAGAAGGCCGAATACACCAAAATATAAAGCCAGATACAGGATTAAAACGGCCGTCCCTGCCAAGGTAACATGCACCAGCCAGTAAATAATGCCCGACCAGAAGGCCACCCCGGTAATAAAGAACAAAAGAAACGCCTGCTTCCCTGTTTTATTATTGAGTGTGAAGAATGCCGGCACAAAAGCAAACCAGGCTAAAAATTCAAGGTTAAAATCAGGAAAGGAAAGGATTAATAAAACTGCGGATAACAAACAGAGGAGCAGCTCTTTTACTATCAACTTTGAACTTTGAACTATGAGCTGAACTACCTTCCGCAGCATTTTTTATATTTCTTTCCCGAACCGCAGGGGCAAGGGTCATTACGGCCTACTTTGGGTCCGGATACCTGGGGGGATTGTTTTACAGCTTTGCGGGTCTCGGAAGGTAGGGCTTCAGCCATTGGGTTTGCCTGCGCCGCTTCAGGCATACTTGCTTCAGGATGCAATAGTTGCTGGGAGGCAGAGTCAAACACGCCCCTGAATCTCTCGGGCCTTGCAGGCTGCAATCTGAAGATCGTCTCTACGGCCTCCTCTTCGATACCGGTCATCATCTGGCTGAACATTTCAAATGCCTCGCGCTTATATTCTACCAGGGGGTCGCGCTGTCCGTAAGCACGCAGGCCTATGCCTTCCCTTAAACTATCCATGGCATAGAGGTGATCCTTCCACTTGCTGTCAATTATCTGAAGAAAAACCATGCGCTCAAGATGCCGCATCATATCGCTGCCGATACTTTTCTCTTTTTCCTCATAAGCCTCGGTTATACTCCTGTTTAATTCTTCTTTTAATTCATCACGGTTTAATTTCTGTATCTTGGAAGCGTCGGCCTCTATGTTAAATTTCAATTTTAAGGTGCTTATAAGGCCCGCGATATCCCATTCCTCGGTGCTGGATTTATCGCCTGTATGCATTGCTATTACATCTTCGGTAATTTTATCAATAACGCTAAGTATATCCTCTTTAAGAAAGTTGCCCTCCAATACGGAACGACGCTGCCCATAGATCACCTCTCTCTGTTTGTTCATCACATTGTCATATTCAAGGAGCTGTTTCCTGATTTCAAAGTTATGCTGCTCCACGCGCCTCTGGGCGATCTCGATGGACTTTGTGACCCAGGGATGTTCTATGACCTGTCCTTCCTCAAGCCCCAGGGTATTCATAAGGCCTATCAACTTGTCTGAACCAAAGAGGCGCATCAAGTCATCCCCCAGGGAAACATAAAACCTTGATGAACCGGGGTCACCCTGGCGGCCGGAACGGCCGCGCAGCTGGTTATCGATGCGGCGCGCTTCATGGCGCTCTGTGCCCAAGACATGCAAACCCCCTAATTCCACGACTTTCTTATGTTCCGCGTCGGTCTCTTTCTTATATTGCTCCAGTATTTTCTTAAATGCATCCAGATAACCCGGGTCATCTAGCTGTAGCTTCTCTTTTGCCAGGTTCCTCGCCATATTCTCGGGGTTCCCCCCCAGCAGTATATCCGTACCGCGACCCGCCATATTAGTAGCAATGGTCACCGCCTTGTATCTTCCGGCCTGGGCGACGATCTGGGCTTCCATATCATGGTATTTGGCATTAAGCACCTGGTGCGCTACGCCGCGCCTTTTGAGTAGTTCCGAGAGCTGCTCTGATTTATCTATGGTGATGGTGCCCACGAGAACCGGCCTGCCGATATTGTGCAGTTCTACGATCTCTGAGACTACGGCATCAAACTTCTCTTTCTCGGTCTTATAAATACAATCAGGATTATTCGTGCGTATAAGAGTCCTGTTGGTAGGGACGGTAACCACGTCAAGCTGGTAGATGCTTTTAAATTCGTTTGCCTCGGTAAGTGCGGTCCCGGTCATCCCTGCCAGTTTCTCGTACATGCGGAAATAGTTCTGGAAGGTGACCGTGGCCAGGGTCTGATTTTCGCGCTCTATCTTAAGGCCCTCTCTTGCCTCCACTGCCTGATGCAGGCCGTCTGACCAGCGCCTGCCCGGCATCATCCTGCCGGTGAACTCATCCACAATAATCACCTGTCCGTCTTTTATAACGTAATCTACGTCTTTTTTGTAAAGGTTATGTGCTCGCAGCGCCTGTATAACATGGTGGCGCCACTCCATGGTCTCGATATCATGCAGGTTATCGATATTAAGCATGCCGCAAACCTTTGTTTCTCCTTCTTCAGTCAAGTGCGCGGTGTGCGCCTTCTCATCCACTATATAATCAAATCCTTTAGAGAGGTCCTCCCCCTTATATTTCGCATCAATCTCATCCCTCTCCAGGATTATCCTCCCTTTGAGACGGGGAATTATCTTATCAATTATGTAATATTTGTCGGTGGACTCTTCAGCCGGCCCGGAAATAATCAGGGGCGTGCGCGCCTCGTCGATAAGTATTGAATCCACCTCGTCCACGATCGCATAATAGAAGGGCCTTTGCACTAAATCCTTGAGGTCGTATTTCATATTATCGCGCAGGTAATCAAATCCGAATTCATTGTTTGTCCCGTAGGTTATATCGCAGGCATAACCCTTCTGCCTCTGGGTATCGGACATATCGTGCTGGATGACCCCGACAGTCAGCCCCAGGAATTCATATATCGGCCCCATCCATTCGCGGTCCCGCCGCGCCAGGTAATCATTGACGGTGACTATATGCACCCCGCGGCCTGATAATGCGTTAAGGTATGCCGCAAGGGTAGCCACCAGGGTCTTGCCTTCGCCGGTAGCCATCTCTGCAATCTTGCCTTCATGCAGCACTATGCCTCCGGCTATCTGCACATCAAAATGCCGCATATTGATGGTGCGCCTGGACGCCTCTCTTACCACGGCAAAGGCCTCAGGGAGTATCTCCTCAAAGATCCTATTCCCGGCAACCTTAAGTTTATCCTTTACCCTCTCCTTCTCCTCGGGGATAGCCGCGGATAATAAGGCCTCTTCTAATTCCTGTATTTGGGGAGCGCACTCTTCGGACTTCTTGATGACCTGCTCTTTGAATTGATCTGTTTTCTGCCTTAATGCCGTATCAGAAAGGGCGCTTATGGAAGATTCCAGGCTGTTTACGGTATTTACGATTTTAGCGAGCATAACCATCTTATTGATCGAGGGGCCCGGCATATCCGAATGTAAAGTCATATTAATTCCGGGAAACTTGCGCCTGATCAGGTTCTGCTTGCTGGTTAAAATTATCCTTTTAACGAATCCCAACATCTTAATATCTGCTTTTAGCCTGCTGTTTTAAATATACCTTGATAAATTCGTCGATATCCCCGTCCATCACCGCGGATACGTCCCCTGTTTCATGGTCAGTGCGGTGGTCTTTGACCATGCTATAAGGGTGCATGACATAAGAGCGTATCTGGCTACCCCATTCTATTCTTTTCTTATCTGAGCTGTGTTTCAATAACTCCTGCTCTTTCTTCTTCAACTGTGACTCATATAGCCGCGCCTTCAATATCTTAAGCGCCACCTGCTTATTCTGGTGTTGAGAGCGTTCATTCTGGCATTGGGCCACGATGCCGGTAGGTATATGTGTTATCCTTACCGCCGAGTCAGTAGTATTCACGCTCTGCCCTCCGGCCCCGGAGGAACGGTATACGTCAATGCGCAGGTCCTTCTCTTCTATTCTTATATCCGCGTCTTCTTCTATCTCGGGAATCACGTCTACTGAGGCAAAGGAGGTATGCCTGCGTTTATTGGCATCGAAAGGCGAGATACGTACAAGCCGGTGCACCCCGCGCTCGGCCTTGAGATACCCGTATGCGTATTCTCCTTCGATCAAAAGAGTAATATTTTTTAGGCCCGCCTCTTCGCCGTAAAGGACATCCGTTGTCTTTACGCTGTAACCCTGCCTTTCGGCAAAGCGCGTGTACATACGCAGTAGCATCTGTGCCCAATCGCAAGACTCGGTCCCGCCTGCCCCCGAGTTAATGCTGAAGATGGCGTTATTTTTATCGAATTCTCCTCCCAGGATGGTTTTGAATTCGAGTCTGTCCACCTCGGCCGCAATAAGGTCGGTGTTTTTCGTCAACTCCGCGATCAGGTCTTTGTCTTCATCAACGGAAATATCAGCCAGCTCTTTAAGTTCCTGGCATCTTTGGCAGGCCTGCTCCCAAGGCTCAACAGAGGACTTTAAAGATTTTAATTGTTTTACGACTCTGGTAGAATTTTGTTCATCGTTCCAGAACCCGGGATTGCTCATGCGTCCGGAGAATTCGTCTATATGTTTCTTTTTGTTATCTATGTCAAAGATAACCTCTTATCTGTTCAAGGCGGCTCTCTATGGATACAAGTCTCTCCCTGATATCTCCTAGCATCTAATTCCCTCCGTTTCTTAGCTATGACTACAGTTT
This sequence comes from Candidatus Omnitrophota bacterium, assembly GCA_043823435.1. GTDB lineage: Bacteria > Omnitrophota > Gorgyraeia > Gygaellales > Profunditerraquicolaceae > UBA1562. Next base: position 11,267 of record JBDRAV010000012.1, read on the forward strand.
CTTAATGCCTTTTAAAGCTAAAATAAACTCGTCTTTATTATCCGCGTAATTTTCGGCGACCTCTTGGCTTATCTTCCCTTCTCTAACCATTTTTACCAGCGACTGGTTAAACGACTGCATCCCGAATATGGTCCCGTCTTCGATAAACGGGGTTATCTCCAAAAGCTTACCCTCCCTGATAAGCCTGCTTATGGTTGGGGTAAGGAGCATGGTTTCGTAAGCGGGGATACGTCCCGGTTCATCCTTCTTCGGCAGCAACCTTAAAGAGATCACGCCTTTTAGCAAAGAGGAGAGTTGCGTCCTTACCTCCTGGTGCTGATGCGGAGGAAAGAAATTTATCACCCTTTCTATGGTCTGGGCAGCGTTCACGGTGTGCAAGGTACTTAAGACCAATACCCCTGTTTCTGCCGCTGTCAAAGCAATAGACATAGTTTCATAATCCCGGATATTGCCTATATATATCACGTCCGGGCTCTGCAGTGTGAATGCGCGCAGCGCCACCTGATAAGAAGAAACATCGCGGTCCAACTCCCGCTGGTTAACAATAGATTTCTTATCATGGAAGGTGAATTCAATCGGCTCTTCGATGGTCAAAACGTGCTTGTTGGCATTCTCGTTGATATAATCTATCATACTGGCGATGGTGGTGGATTTTCCGCTGCCGCAGCTTCCGGTCAGAAGGACCAGGCCCCTTACCTCCATGGAGAGCTGCCTTAGGATATCGACGGGTAAATTGAGCTCTTCAAAGCTCTGGACATGTGAACGGACATTCCTGATGACCAGGGTCGGCCAGTTGCGCTGCATAAAGATACTTATGCGAAAGCGGCGGTCTAGCTCTGGGATATATACGCCGAAATCCACGTCCAGGTTACGCTTAAAGAAATCCCTGAGCTCATTTGAAGTCAGGTCCTTGACCGAATCATTCACCTCATCCAGGCTTATGATCCTTTCATCAACGGAAACGACCTTACCGTCAATGCGCATACGCACATTGCCCCCCGCGCGGTAGAACATATCAGAAGCATCCTTCTCTATCATCATCTTAAGATAATTTCTTATGCTCATTACACACCTCCAATTAATAAATTATGACTTATGCAATCATTTTATACCTGCCATTTTTAATGGCAGGTATAAATTTGTCCCTGGTTTCCCCAGAAACCGATGGACAAATTCTGAACGAAGTGAAGAATCTAGCACATATAAGTTATGTCGGTAAGATATCCAATAGCTACCTCCATAACTTATGTGCTCATTTATTATACCACAAATTTCCTGATTTGTTCTTCTAAATCTAAAAGGGCTTTCTTCTTCTTCAGGCCGCAGGAATACCCTCCCAATTTACCGTCGCTTGCTATCACGCGGTGGCAGGGAATAATCAAAGGCCAGGGGTTGCGTTTCAAGATCTGCCCTACTGCGCGCGTTGCTTTGGGCTTGCCTGCTTTTTTGGCTACCCAGGCATAACTGCGTACCTCACCGAGCGGAATGCTTAATACCGTCTTATAAACTCTTTTTGTAAAAGGGCTCAACCCTTTAAATCCAAAAACCTTAAAGCTCTCGTATCTTTTATTTGCCAAAGGTCTTCTTCCTTCTTAAAAGGTGATGATATGATACAGCAAATCTGTGTGCCTCATCGCGAACCCTACGGATCAGATTAAGCGCCGGGGTATCCCTAACCAACTTTATCGGGTTCTTCTTATCTTTAATATATAAATTCTCCCTATCCTTGGCAATGCTTACCAGCGGGATCTTTAAGCCTAATCCCTCTAATTCCTTACGGGCTACTGCAAGATGCGATCTTCCTCCGTCGATAAGCGCCAGGTCGGGCAGAGAAAGCTCTTGCGAAAGTGAACCGGAATAACGCCTCCTGACTACCTCAGCCAGCATCTTATAATCATCTATTGTTTCCACTGTCTTAATGCGGAAGCGCCGGTAATTGTTTTTATCGGATATGCCATTACTAAAACTCACCATAGAGCCGCAGGCTTCCTTGCCGTAAATATTAGAGATATCAAATGCCTCTATCCTTTCGGGTAATCTCTTTAAATGCAGCAGATTCTTCAAATCCTCTAATTCCTCCTTGCGGCTATAGCGGCCGGCACTCTCCGACATCACGCTTAAAGCCTCTATCTGGTCCCTGATCTTGGCTGCCCGTTCAAATTCATGACCCCCGGATCTTAAATGCATCTCCCGGGTTAACTTCTTAATCAGTTCATCTGTTTTTCCCTCTAAAATCAAAGAGATATTCCCAATAGTTTTAGCGTATTCTTCTTTATCCCCTCCTTCAATAGCAGGCGCAAGCCCGATTTTAGAGTACATCCTGACTTCCTGCTTCATCTTTTCAGATGAGCGGTAAGGGAAATATTTGCGGATTATCCTCATCGCTTCCCGAAGCAACCCTGCACTCGTATAAGGGCCGAAATAGCGCGAGCCGTCTGCAACCCTCTTACGCGTAATAGAGACAACCGGAAAATCTTCATTGGTTATCTTTACCAGCGGGAAACTTTTATTATCGCGTAGCGATACATTATACCTGGGGGTGTATTTATGGATAATGCTTGCCTCAAGTATCAATGCCAAGCTCTCTGTCTGGCATAGCTTATATTCCATATCCGCTATCTTAGCAACCATCAGTTGCGTCTTTGTGTCAACCGGCTTCCTGAAATACGACTGCACCCTCTTCTTCAGCGCCTTCGCCTTCCCCACATAAATAATCGCACCCTGTGCATCCTTAAATATATACACCCCCGCCGTCTGCGGAAGATTCGCAACTATATCCTTTAGTTTATCCATATTGACTCGTTAGCGGTCTGGCTTGTGTAGTTTCTCGCAGCACCGTTTGCTCGCCCCAGCGTGGCTCGCTGCACTTCGAGAAACTTCTCGCTCTGACCGATAATTTTTTAGCGGGTCAACCGTGCCCGCTCGAACTTTCTAGATGCTGCTCAAAACCACCCAATCCCGCCCGCTAATTAGAACTATCTGTTCTGAATCAGTCAGTTATTACCACTTGCAGTTCAAATAGTTAAAACTTAAACTACGAATTTTGTGCCCAAAAAGTGCCCAAATGATATACTTTATTCACGATCTTTATCATGTAATTCGTGAATAAATGGCTTTTCCGGCCATTTATCTTTAAAGATTCTTATACGGCGAACTTTTTCAGTTATCTCCAAAAGCCTTTGGACTGTTTGTTCATCCAAATTACATATGATTTCATGACTGGCAGATAATATATTCTTTCCTTTATATTGTAATCTTGGGTCATTTTTAGCTTTTCCATGTGCTATAGCAACCCTGATTTCGTTTAATTTAGCAAGAGATTTAAATAAGTCGTCATCGATAACCTTTGACTTCTTCAAAGTATTGGCTTTTTTTAACAAATCAAGCTCGGTTAATAAATGTTCGTGCAACAACAAACCTCGATGTTGATCAGCAGCGAAAAAATATTGAAAAAGGTTATTTAAAATAAAATCTGCGGTATTGTGAATCATCATTATCGCCATAGCCCTTCTTGCTTCCATTGGACTAAGATCTGCTCCTTCGGCCAAGCCTTCGAAAAGGGTATTAAATAAAATTGCATCTTTTAATTCATCTTTTGTTTTATCATCAGGAATATTGTTTTCGTTTTCCATAGATCACCTCGCTATAATCTAATAGAATTTAGAATATACTGTTCTAATCCTAATAGTTGTTATCTGTTCTAATTCAGATAGATGCAATTAAATATAAATCGATTTGTGCCTAAAATGTGCCTTTAAGTCTCCATCACGGACGATTTTCGCAACTGTTGTATGACGGAGGAGGCGTACGCGTGATCCTCCCGTCATCACCTATGAACCTGCTAGGAGCAATTATCACGTCAGAGTACGGAGCCACACCGCCCTCGCTTACAATTCCAACCCAATCAACGCGCGAAGCTCTAAACGCAAATACCGGACCACCACTCGTGCCAGGCAGCTCAAAACTCTCCAAAGATGGTACAGCAGCGCTGCGGAATTTATTAGGCGGATTGCTAGACATACGAATTTTGAGTCTGGACTTACTCACCATGGCGGCCCCCTGTATGTAGACAATCCCGATAGTGTTAAAAGGCTTCTCAGGAATGCGCAGGTCCTTTGGGTAACCAAGGAGTGCGAGGCGGTCTCCGGATAACACTTCCGATGATGATTGGGCCGATTGTCGGAAAAACCCTTTTTCATTCAGCTTGAGATTCTCAATACCGTAGCCACCCAATACAGCGAGATCCAAGTCTTGGTCTTCAGATACAAGCTCTATACCGAAGATGGGAAACGCATGATTTCCATCTAGGTAGAAAATGAGACAACTACCGGATCGCTTTAGTATTCGTTTATGGAACTCAGCCCAGACGTGGTACGCTGTTACGAGGAATTTAGCGCGACCAGTTTGCCACAAAAACGCTGACCCGCCGCAAATTTTGAAATCAGTCTCGGTTGGTTGCTCTATTTCATCTGGATATTCTACGCACCAAAATGCGATACAATACCTCCGGAGAATCTGCATCATCTTCGGTCGGGGCATTAACTTCCAATTAGGCATTTTAATTTTTAATAAAAAATGCAACGTTTTAATTAATTATAACCCTATCGATATGTTATACAAACAATATTCATACCAGACTAATCCCCTGATAGAACTAGAACTATTGTTATCTGACTCAGTTAAATAAACTAGAGCACCTCGCTCTGCATAAATTAACCTTATTGGTATTCGCATTTTGCGGGTGGCTTGGACTAATTTCGAGGGCTAGCGGGTGACGAGGCGTGTTTTAAGCAGCACGTAGAAAATTTGAGCGGGCAGGGATTGCCTCGTAATACGTAAGTCTCCAAGAGCGAGAATTTTCTCCGAGCGAGGATTTCCTCGCCGGGGAAATCCGAGCGGTGATGCGAGAAATATGCCTCGGCAGGACCCGCTACCTCGTTAAGCAAGCCAACACACACGCAAAGATCACAATTCTATCAATTCGTATTCTAGGTTACCTAACCCCAACTCCTGCGCATACTCAAGCTGCCTCATCCCGTCAGGGTCAGGATGCGCTTCCTTAAAGATATCCTTGCCGCAGGCCTTATTCACCAGGTCAAAGCTCGCCTTATCTATGCTCACCGGATCAAGCGATGCCAGTATCCCGACATCAAGGGCGATACGCGGGTTCTCCGTCCCCCAGCAATCGCACTCTTTGCTGATACGCACGGCAAAATTAAAGAATGCTGACTTATCTTTCTTATCTTTAAGGACTGCCAGCGCGTACTCCACTATCCTCTCCTGCGCCTTATCCCCCGCCTTAATATCTATAAACATCGCCATGGTGGGGCACGCCGCCATACAGCTTGCGCAGCCGATACATTTTGAGCTATCGATAACCGATTTCTTATCTTTGATCTGGATCGCTCCTACTGGGCAAACTATCTCGCATTCACCGCAACCGATACATTTATCTATATAAACCACCGGCGATAGATCGCAGTGCTGGGTGAGTTTGCCTTCTCTGGTAGCGCAGCCCATACCGATATTCTTCAATGCCCCTCCAAAACCGGTCAATATATGCCCTTTAAAATGACTCACGGTAACCAGCGCGTCGGCATCAATGAAAAGACGAGCGACCTTTGCCGTCTTGATTAATCTCTGATTAAGCGGAATTTCAATTGTATCTTCTTTTTTATTGTCATCCGGGATAACCGTATCTACCCCTACTGCTTCCTTCGTGAAACCATGTTCGCGGGCAAGCGCCAGATGGTCTTTGGAGTTTAAACGCCTCCCGCGATAAAGGGTATTTGCGTCTGAAAGGAATGCTACAGCTCCCCTGCTGATAATCTCATTGCAGATTACGCGTAGATGCGTCGGCCTGACAAATCCGATATTCCCCTCTTCGCCGAAATGAAGCTTTACCGCGGCCTTCTGGCCTTTACGGATAAAATCCAAAACCTTGCTATCTTCAATCAGCCTTTTGAGGCTTTCATTGACGCTATCGATATCGTTTGCGTCTTTTGCTGCTACGAAATATACTTTGCTTTTCATAATATAAATCCTTCGTAGGCACCCAAACCTATCTGATGGTTTGGTGCCCCGCCTCCTGCGTAAGCACCCAAACCTATCTGATGGTTTGGTGCCCCGCCTCCTGCGGGGGGACAGCCCCTTATTTAAACCCCTTTTTTGTTACCCAACGCCAGAGCTCATGCATCTCTCTAACCCTTAAGATAAAACAGAGGAAGGCGTAAGATATCATGCCCGAGGCAATACAAAGGCCCAAATTATATACCCTGGCTAAAGAACCACCGCTAAAAGCAATATTCTTTGAGACTAGCCAACAGACAAAACCCATGCCCAGGCTGGCTGATAATATGCGGATAAAAGAGGCGGTTATCGCCCTTATGCCAAAGCCGTGTATCTTCTTTCTCAGCAGGAAAAACAATATCAGGAAAGTATTGATGCCGGATATTGAAGTTGCCAGGGCAAGGCCGGATAATTTCATGGGATACATAAGGAGAAGGTTTAAAATAATATTTACAATCAGGGCAATAAAGGATACCTTGGCAGGAGTGGCAGTATCCTTTAAGGCAAAAAAGCAGGAGTGCAGAATCTTGGTCGCGCCATAAGCAAATAAACCTATACTGTAAAAGATAAGGGCATTGGCGGTCTGCTCCGCGGAATAAAGATCAAACTTTCCTCCCATAAATATCGTCTCTATTATCTGGCGGGCGAGCACTATAAAACCAAAAGAGGCAGGCAGCATTACAAAGAATGTCGCCCTAAGGCCGAAAGAAAGAGTGGCTTTCAGGTCGCCATGGCCATCTTCCAGGGCCTGCGTGGAAAAAGTAGGCAATATCGCCTGTGAAAGCGCATTGCTGAATATGCCCAGGGGGAAAAGAATAAGCCGGTAGGCATAATAGAGTATCGCTACTCCTCCCTCGCCAACGACAAAAGCCAGGGAACCGAATATGGAATCTACAAAATTATTTAACTGATAAATCGATGAGCTGAAGAGCCGCGGCACCATTAATTTACCTATAGTCTTTGCCGCCGGGTGTTTAAAATTCCTGAATAACCTAAGATGAAACCCCTTCCTGTAAAGGACCGGGATCTGCACGGCAAGCTGCAAAACCCCGCCTACCAGCACCCCTAGCGCCAGGCCCTTCACACCCTCACCGAAAATCATGGCAAAGATTATAATCGAGATATTCAATAAGCAGGGCGCAAAGGCAGGGACAGAGAAGTGCTTCAGGGAATTGAGTACCCCCATTGCGTACGCTGCCAGGCTGACCAGGAGGATATACGGGAAGATTATCCGGTTGAGCCTTACGGTGATCTCTAATTTCTGGGGGTCGGCGATAAATCCCGGGGCGATCAACCTGACGATAAGAGGAGAAAATATTATACCTAAGACGGTGATCGCCGTGACTATCACCAGGAGCAGGTTCAATACAACGTTAGCCAGTTCCCAGAACTCCTCGTCTTTATGCCTGGCCTTATATTCGCTGAATACGGGCACAAGCGCGGCATTGGCAGCACCTTCACCCACCAGATCGCGCAACAGGTTAGGGATCCGGAAGGCTATGACGAATGCCTGGGCATAGATATATACGCCGAATAGCCGCGCGATGACCACATCCCGGATAAAACCCAATATGCGCGAGCAGAATGTAGCAACACCGATAATCCCCGCTGACCTGGCAACAGATTTGTTTGTTGACATAAATAATTAGCTATGCTATAAATGACTCTGCCGAAGGGTTTCGGACGATAAAACCAACATAAGGAGAAGGAGATAAAAATATGCCTAGACGCAAGACATCTTTAAAAAGAAAACGTGCGGATAAAAAAAGGCACCTGCGCAATTTAAGGGTAAAGACCAGCCTTAAGAAAGCATTGAAAAAATTTCAGGCGCTATTGTCAACCAAGAACATTGAAGAAGCAAAGAAACACCTGGCAAAGGTGTTCTCCGAACTCGATAAAGCTGCCAAAAAGAAAGTCATACACTCTAATACAGCCAAACGCAAGAAATCCCGCTTAGCTAGAAGGCTTGGCAAAACCGCATAGAAAAGCGATAAGCCTCTCTAAAGCAAAATCCGGACGCAATTTTCCGCTCTTAATGTCAATATCGCAACCGAGCAGGGCCCGAAGTTTTCTCTTTGTCTGGGAGGGTCCGCCGGTATTATTCTCCCAGCTGTATCTTAGTCCTCCCAGGATCCTCTCGGGCTTCTCCCCGTTTCTTAACAACTGATTAAGCACGCGTAGGGCATAACCGGTCTTCCTGGAATCTATTGCCCGGCTTAAAGCAAAGGCATCCGGGAGCGCTTCTTCCTTAAAACGAATAACTTGGCCGTACCGGCTGACCCGCGCTATAAATTCATCCCGGGGGAGGTATTTATTTATATCTAAAACCAGGACCGTATCCGCCTGCGGCTTTTTCACATATTTAACAATGAATTCTTTGATATCATTTTTCAGACCCTGGGCATCTTTTATGATCACCAACCTCTTCTTCGCTTTAAAGGGAAGGCTCATCAATCTTTCCTGCAGGTCCTTCAAGCTTAAATCCCTGGCATAGAGGATATCCAGATTGAAATGTTGCGTATTGGGCGGGATAAGGTCTTCCTTTAGTTTCTTAAAGCTTATGTCTTTAGAGAAGGGGTCCTGGCCGATGAACAAATAGACGGTAGGTTCTCTGCTTACCATTGCTCAACTGTCCGCTCGACGATCCTGCGCGCTAAATCATCTATAGCGTCATTTACCGGCGTCACATCATTGCTGTATTTCGGCGTACCCGCATTCGCATAGGTAGTAAAATAGGTGAAGTCGCCCGTGAAGCCGTTCTCCTCCCAGAGCAACTCATTCGCGTTCCTGTCCCACATGTTGATATTGACCACTATATTAATACGGTATTCCTCAACATCGTCGTTATCGTTATAACGCAGGGGGTCCCTGCGGAACTCTACCAGTTCCCCTTTCAAGATCAGGTCTGCGGACTCCAGCTTTACCGGGCGCAGGTTTCCGTCAAAAAGGAATTTATTTGTGACCCTCTTGGTGACATCCGATTCCAGCATCGGCCTGTAAATCCTGTATTTGTACCCCGAGTCGCTTTCCCTGGTAATATCTATCTTATTGACAAAGGGAGTAATATATACGGTCTTATATTTATCCGATATCATCGAGCGTGTGGTATAACCGCATCCTGCAATTACGCATGGCATACAACATGCGACCAATAAAAACAAAAATTTCCCGAGAGTCTTCATTTCTTCTTCTCCAGCATTTGCAGCCCGCCCTGAGCTTTAGCCGCTAATTCACTGTTCGGGTATTCGCTGATCACCTGATTATAATAGATCCTGGCGGCATCGTACGCTTTCTGCTTCTCGTAGAAACGGGCGATATCAAAATTAGCCTGCGCTTCCTTTTCTTTTAAGGCTTCGATGTTCTTTTCGGCTTCCTGGGATAAAACTGCATCCGGGTGCTCCTGCACGAATTCTTCAAACTTCTCCCTCGCCTCACTAGCGGCCCACTGGTCATACTCAGGGCCGCGCGATACTGCCGCGCGGCAGGAGGCTATCTGAAACTTCGCGGGCGCTGCCCACTGGCTGTCCGGATAATTGGAGATCACCTTATCAAAAGCCTCTTCTGCCTCATAATAGCGCAATAACCCTTTTAAGACCAACCCCAATTTGTATTGCGCTGCCGGTGCCCATGGGCCGTAGGTAGAGTTATCGATCACCTTACTGAATATCTCTATAGCCGGATTTTCTACGGGCAAAGGAACGCCCATGGCCTTGCGTTTCTCACCCGACATAAATTCTTCCGCGATATTATATTCACGCTCGATAATCTGAGGTATCTTTTCAGAAAAAGGGTACTTATCGATGACCTTCTGATATGCCTCGTATGCCCCGTATAAATTGCCCTTCGCGTCTTCTATCAGGCCCAGGTAATACTGGCTCTCTGCGGCTTCAAAAGATTTAGGATAGGCCTTAAGGAGTTTTCTGAATTCGCGCTCCGCCTCCTTATATTTCTTTATATCATACTGGCCCTTGGCAAAGGCAAATTGCCCCGTAGGCGTGGATTTTACCGCGCTCTTGGGATTTATCCATTTTCCGGTTTTAGGGGTCCAGATCCAATAAGCGTATGCGGGGCTTATGGATAAAACAAGGATCCCGGCAATAAGGGCTATGAGCGTACGTCGCATAATATTGTAATTTAACACAAGCCTTTAACTTTGTCAACAGAATAACCCCTCTGAAATTATTGAATTAAGATAAATAGAAGTATGCCCCGGGCAACCTGACCAGAAAGGCATTGATATTAAGCAGTAGGCTGACTGCAAATTCGCTGCTGGAGGCAAATAGCGGCACCAGGTATGGACAGGCAAATTCCATGGCTAGCAGGCTGAAACCGCATAAGGTGATCAAAGAAGCCAGGGGCACGATGAATATATTCGCCAATACGGTTACCGGACATACGATCCTGAAATAATAAGCCACCAGGCCCGCTGTCCCTAACCACGCGGAGAAAGAGACCAGGCAGCCTTCAAATAAGAATCTTGTATATTTCATCTTCAATATTCCCGCGGGAATGAATGCCCTTAGTTTAGGATACAGGTAGACTATGGAGATAACGCTCGCAAAAGAGAGTTGAAATCCGGTATCAAATAACTGGGCGGGCTTAACCGCCAGTATAAATATCGCGGCCAGGGCCACGCTATTATAAATATCCGCTTCCCTTTTGAATAAACAGGCCGATATCAACACTATCGCCATTACTGTTGCCCTTACTGCAGGAGTAGATGCCCCGGTCATAAGGCAATAGATGATTATTAACGGCGCGGCAATAAAAAAACGCACTACCCTTGGGATCCTGGCTAATCTCAAAGACAAAATGATTATAAAAGTTACTAAGGCAACATGGAATCCGCTGACTACTAATATATGGGTCTTGCCGACTCAAAATGGGATAAAAATTTCTCCTCCTGGATGGAAGGAATTTGGGGAAGGAAAAAATCCATGTCAATTATGCCGTTAACATTAACCTTTACAGATGTGCTGAGAAGTTTCAGGACATATTTCTTTGTCTCGTAATTGAATTTTTTTATGCCTTGTTTTATCTTTCCAATGCAATCAATGCCTTGCCTGATTTCTGTTTTTCTGTCTGTCTCATCCAGGCTTATTCTCATATCCTGTCTTGTCCTCTCGAGCATCTCACGCTGCTTTCTTAGGGAATCCATCTGCTCCTTTAGCTGCTCAATGGAGATTATACTCTGCCTGTATGCCTCAAGTATTCTATGTTCTTCCTTTGTCAGACCGTCCTGTAAAAGCGAGATTCTTTCAATCTCTTTCTGCACTGTCTCCTTGCCTAGCTTCTTCACTTCATTGCTGGTAACCATTGCAGGCTCTATCAAATGAGGGTTCCTGAATATCTGCTCAACCTGATTCCAGACAGCATCCTCAAGCTTTCCTGTTTGAACGTATTTCAATCTGCATTTTACTGCCTTATCATACTTATTCCTGAAAAAATGTGTGCATCTGTAGTAAAGCTTGAAATAAGGCCCGTAACTCCTGCCGTTCTTTTCCTGAAACTGCTTGTCTGCTGTTCCGGCAATTGTGTTGCCGCAGTCTCCGCATTTAATCATGCCCTGCAAAAGATAATTGTATTTTGCGTTCCTTACTGAATAATTTCTCCTGTTGTCCAGATATGCCTGCGCCCTTAGAAATGACTCCTCTGAAACAATCCCGGGCACCCTGACCTCTATCCATTCCTCTCTTGGCTTTAATTTTCCTGTTTTCGAGTCATGCCGATTTGCATACCATCTGCCTGTATAGATTGGATCCCTCAAAACGTCATGAACAACATCCTCCCGCATCAGATTTCCTTCTTTTGTCCTGTAGCCAAGGGTTCTTAATTTCCTGGTTACCCTGACAAGCGAGGAATCTGTCTGGTTATAAAGC
>JBDRAV010000013.1:0-69185 GCA_043823435.1 Candidatus Omnitrophota bacterium
TATAAAGAAAAGGGACGATACGCATAAGATGGCTGAATCCAACAAGGCCTTTGCGCACTTCCGTTGGTAATGATAACAATGAGAGAATTGAGTTTAGATAAAATTAGGAATATAGGGTTAATTGCGCATATCGACGCAGGTAAGACCACGACTACCGAGCGCATACTCTACTATGCGGGCAGGACCTATAAGATAGGCGAGGTTGATGAAGGTACCGCTACCATGGACTGGATGGTTCAGGAGCAGGAGCGAGGCATTACCATAACTTCCGCCTGTACCAATTGTTCCTGGGGAGAATACCAGATAAATATTATAGATACGCCCGGACACGTTGATTTTACCGTAGAAGTAGAGAGGTCACTGAAGGTTCTGGACGGAGCAGTCGTTATTTTCTGCGGCGTAGGCGGAGTCGAGCCGCAATCAGAGACCGTATGGCGCCAGGCTGACCGTTACAGCGTGCCGAGGATAGCATTCGTGAATAAATTAGACAGGACCGGCAGTGATTTCTTTGAAACCATCAGCCAGATGCATAAAAAATTAGGGGCAAACGCAGCGGCGATACAATTGCCTTTTGTGCAGGACGACAATATTAAGGGTATAGTCGACCTGATCGGAAAACGCATGGTTGTGTATAAGGATGACTTGGGTAAAGAGCGTGAAGTAACGGATATACCGCCGGAGCTTATAAGCGACGTTGATAAATACCGGAATCTCCTGCTGGAGAAGCTGGCAGAGGTGGATGATAAGATGATGGATGATTTTGTGCACGGCAATCCCGTATCCGTCGAGCAGATAAAAGAAACGATAAAAAGGACTGTTACGAGTAACCATTTTATCCCGGTGCTCTGCGGCTCTTCGCTGCGTAATAAAGGCATACAGCTGCTTCTGGACGCAGTCTGCGATTACCTCCCGTCTCCCCTTGATGTCCCTTCTATAAAGGGCACTAATCCGCAGAGTGGTGAACACGAAGAGATAGAGGCTTCTGACGATGCTCCTTTCTGCGCATTGTGTTTCAAAGTGGTTGTAGATCCATATGTAGGCAGGATTAATTATATCAGGGTATATTCCGGGACCCTCGAATCAGGTTCCAACATATATAATGTTTCTCGCAGAGAGAAGGAGCGTGTGACTAAATTATTGAAGATGCATGCTAACCGTCAGGAGATAATTGATAGAGTTTCTACGGGCGATATTGCCGTAGCCGTAGGCCTGAAAGAAACCAAGACAGGCGACACGCTTTGCGATGAATCTAGCCATATTCTTATCGAAGCGATGCGTTTCCCTGAGCCTGTAATCCAGCAAGCTATAGAGCCTAAGACTAAACAGGCACAGGAAAAATTAGGTTTTGCTTTGCGTAAATTGGAAGATGAAGATCCTTCTTTTAAGGTGAAATATAACCATGAAACCGGCCAGACTATAATTTCCGGAATGGGGCAGCTGCATCTAGAGATAATCATTGACCGCATAATGCGGGAGTTTAACGTGGAGGCGCAGGTCGGCATGCCGCAGGTCGCATACCGGGAAACCATCACCAAAAAAGTAATCTCTATAGGAAAATTCATCCAGCAGAGCGGCGGGCGAGGGCAATACGGCCATGCGGTCCTGGAGATGGCACCTCAGGAGACTCCGGGTTTAGGGATAACTTTTGAAGATAAGATAAGAAGCGGGTCTATACCGCGAGAATTTATACCTTCGGTAAAACAGGGCGTTATGGGTGCGGCGAAGAGCGGCGTATTAGCAGGATACCCGGTTACGGACGTTAAGGTCGAGTTAATAGACGGATCTTTTCATGAAGTTGATTCTTCGGAGCTCGCATATCAGATGGCGGCATCCATAGCTTTTAACGACGGGCTGAAGAAAGCAGGTGCAGTTTTATTAGAACCTATTATGGACATGGAGATTGTCGTACCCGAGGAATATATGGGCCAGATCATCGGGGACCTGAATTCACGCAGGGCCAAGATAACTTCCTTGACGGTACGGGCGAATGTGCGCGCGATTAGAGCATACGTGCCCTTAGCGGAAATATTCAATTACGCTACGGTATCGCGTTCTTTAACTCAAGGGCGTGCATCCTATACAATGGAGCCCTCATTTTATTCTGAGGTGCCTTCACATATAGCTGAAAAGATCACTACCGGTTTTGCATCCAGTGCTACAAGAAGAAGTCTTTAGGTTGAGGAGATTATAAAGAGGAGGTGCTAGAATGGCTAAAGAGAAATTTGTAAGGACAAAACCGCATGTCAATATCGGCACTATTGGTCATATTGACCACGGTAAGACAACGCTGACGGCAGCTATTACAAAGGTACTGTCAAAACTCGGTAAAGCCGTGGCAAGGGATTATGCAGATATCGCCAAGGGTGGTACGGTAAGAGACGAAACAAAAGTAGTCACCATTTCGGTCGCTCACGTAGAGTATGAGACAGAGGCGCGCCACTATGCGCACATAGACTGCCCCGGCCATGCGGATTACATTAAGAACATGATCACCGGTGCCGCTCAGATGGACGGAGCAATACTAGTAGTTTCCGCTGCCGACGGCCCGATGCCCCAGACAAGAGAGCATATCCTTCTGGCAAGGCAGGTAAACGTTCCGTCAATGGTCGTGTTCTTAAACAAGGTTGACCTGGTTACCGACGCAGAACTCCTTGATCTGGTTGAAATGGAAGTCAGGGAATTACTGACGAAATACGGTTATCCGGGAGACAAAACCCCTATTATTAAGGGTAGTGCATCAAAGGCTATGGCGACAGATGACCCGAATAGCCCCGAAGCCAAGCCTATCCTGGACCTGATGAAGGCAGTGGATGAGTTTATCCCGATTCCTACGAGGGACCTGGATAAGCCTTTGCTGATGGCCGTAGAAGACGTATTCAGCATCGAAGGTAGAGGAACGGTCGGGACAGGGAGGATTGAACGCGGTAAGGTAAAAATAAACGAAGAAGTAGAGTTAATAGGTTTAAGGCCTGAAGTAAGAAAGACGGTTGTTACGGGCATAGAAATGTTCAGGAAGCTTTTGGATGAAGGCCAGGCAGGGGATAATGTGGGGTTGCTCCTACGCGGTGTGGATAAAGATAGCATTGAGCGCGGTATGGTCATTGCAGCTCCGAAGTCCATCACTCCGCATACAAAATTCAAAGCCCAGGTTTACATCTTATCCAAAGAAGAGGGCGGAAGGCATACTCCGTTCTTTGCCGGTTACAGGCCACAGTTCTATTTCCGTACTACCGACGTTACCGGGAGCACGAAACTTCCCGAGGGAGTAGAAATGGTT
This sequence comes from Candidatus Omnitrophota bacterium, assembly GCA_043823435.1. Lineage (GTDB taxonomy): Bacteria > Omnitrophota > Gorgyraeia > Gygaellales > Profunditerraquicolaceae > UBA1562. Next base: position 3,278 of record JBDRAV010000013.1, read on the forward strand.
ATGCCCGGAGATAACGTAAACCTTGAAATAGAGTTGATTACTCCTATTGCCATGGAGAAAGAATCGCGTTTTGCTATCCGCGAAGGCGGACGCACTGTAGGCGCGGGCGTTGTTACCGAAATCGTGGCGTAAAAAACGCCTTGATATTCTCAGCCTGCAAGATAAGAAGTCCAGGAGATTTGTAAAGAGTATGGATACACAAAAGATTCGCATAAAACTTAAGGCTTACGATCATCGTCTTTTGGATCAGGCGGTAGGAGAGATAGTAGAGACCGTAAAGAGGACGGGTGCTAAGATTTCAGGCCCGGTGCCGCTTCCCACAAAAAGGGAATTATATACGGTGTTACGCTCTCCGGTTATCGATAAGAAATCGCGTGAACAGTTTGACCTGTCCACGCACAAGCGCCTTATCGATATATTCGAGCCTACCTCCAAGACGATCGATTCGTTAAGGAAGCTGAATCTGCCTGCAGGCGTTGATGTGGAAATTAAGTAAGCGCACAACTTAGCGAGCTATAGGCGAGCTAAGTTGTAAGCGCGAACTTATACATGATATTTTTTAAAAGACAAAGTCAGCGGAAAATATCAGGTATTAAGTGAGTCATGTGTAAAGTGAGAGTACGATTAATATGTCCGGAATATTAGGAAAAAAATTAGGTATGTCTCAGGTTTACATTGGAAACGATAGCAGGCTCCTTGCGGTTACGGTTATCGAGGCAGGGCCATGCCCTGTCTTAGCGGTAAAAGATAAGCATATTCAGCTTGGGTTTGATGCCGCGCGCGAGAAATCCCTTAAGAAACCGATCGCAAAATATTTCTCTAAATTGAATATCTCTCCCCGCAAAGTGATCAAGGAGGTTCTGAAGGAATCGGGAAAAGAATACAAGGTCGGCGAGGAAGTAAAAGTTGATTTGTTTAAGCCGGGAGATTTTGTGGATATAACCGGTACTTCGCTCGGAAAAGGGTTTCAGGGAGGCATGAAGCGCTGGAACTGGCACGGCGGTCCAAAAACACACGGATCTACTTCTCACCGCCGTATAGGTTCTCTGGGCGCAAGTACTACCCCGGGAAGGGTCTGGAAAGGTCAGCCTCTACCTGGCCATATGGGGGCGGCCAGGGTAACGGTGCAAAACCTGGAAGTTATAAAGGTGGATATCGAGAATAATCTTTTGTTAGTGAAAGGGGCTGTCCCGGGCCATAAGAATAATTATCTTATCGTTAAAAAGGCGAAGAAGAAGAAATCGAAGGCCAAGTGATGATAACCTTACCTATATATAATACGGCAGGCAAAGAAGTAGATTCTTTTAATCTGGACCGGGTGGTCTTTGACGGCAAGATTAATAAAGATGCCATGTTCCAGGTAGTGCTCGCGTACAGGGCAAACCAGAGGAAGGGATTGGCATCGACAAAGACCATGGGAGAGGTTTCAGGAGGCGGGCGTAAACCCTGGAGGCAGAAAGGTACCGGCCGCGCCAGAGTAGGGTCCATAAGGTCGCCATTATGGAGGCACGGTGGAGTTGTCTTTGCGCCTCACCCGAGAGATTTCTCTTACTCTGTACCCGAGAAGATAAGAAGACTGGCGTTTAAATCCAGCCTTAACGCAAAAATAAAAGAAAATAATATTATTCTGCTTGATAATTTTAAAATCGAGCAGCCAAAAACAAAGGAAACAGTTAAGATATTGTCCAACCTTAAGATAAAAACTGAGAAAACTCTCCTTTTGCTGGAAAAGTCAGATAATGCTATAAAATTAGCTTCGCGTAATATAAAGTACTTGGCTGTTAACCGGGCTCAGGATACCAACGTATACGAGGTTTTATCGGTAAATAAATTAATTATTACAAAAGAGGCTTTGCGCGAGTTAACTAACAGGCTGAAAAAATGATACTTCTTTCCCACGAAGTAATAAAGGCGCTGCTGAGGACCGAAAAATCAATTTTATATGAACCATACGGACAGTATCTCTTTCTGGTAGATAAGACGGCTAACAAGATCCAGATCAAGCGCGCGGTAGAAGATGTATATAAAGTAAAGGTCAAGTCGGTAAACACGCTTATATCACCAGGAAAATTAAAAAAGGTGAGGTATCAGCTTGGGAAGACGCCGGATTCCAAGCAAGCGATAGTCACGTTAAAAGAAGGCCAAAAGATAGTAACGGCATAAAAGACAATGGGCATAAAAAAATATAATCCAACAACACCGTCAAGGCGATGGATGACCGGGAACGACTTTGCAGAGATTACGAAGGATAAACCCGAGAAATCATTAACCCTTCCGCTTAAAAGGACCGGAGGCAGAAATGCCTACGGACGTATAACCGTAAGGCACAGGGGTGGCGGTCATAAAAGGCTGTTGCGCATTATCGATTTCAAGAGGGATTTATTCGAAGTCCCTGCAAAGGTAATCGCGATCGAATATGACCCGAACCGGACAGCAAGACTCGCCCTGGTAGAGTATCCCGATAAGCAAAAAAGGTACATAATCTGCCCTGACGGATTAAAAGTAGGCAGCGAGATCATAACTTCCAACGAAAAGAGCGCGGAAATAAATATCGGGAATACCCTGCTTTTAAGGCATATTCCGTCCGGGACCATGATACATAATATTGAATTAGTCAAGGGCATGGGCGGACAGATCGTAAGGAGTGCCGGTTCTTCCGCACAGATTATGGCTAAAGAAGGTGAGATAGCCCACGTAAAACTTCCTTCGGGAGAGGTGAGGCGTATAAACCTGGATTGCCATGCCACTATAGGCCAGGTAAGCAATATAGAACACGAGGCGATCTCATGGGGTAAGGCAGGAAGGATGCGCTGGCGGGGCATAAGGCCGACCGTAAGGGGCCTGGCGATGAATCCCGTAGACCATCCTCATGGCGGAGGCGAGGGAAAGTCCGGGCAGGGTAATCCCCATCCCGTAACGCCGTGGGGCAAGCCAACTAAGGGTTACAGAACAAGAAAAAGAAGGAAATATTCTGATAAATTCATTGTTAAGAGGAGAGGATAAGATATGCCGCGTTCACTAAAAAAGGGTCCATTTGTAGAGGGAAGATTGGTAATGAAAGCGGAAAGGGCACGGCGATCCGGAGTGCGCCAGGCGATAAAAACCTGGTCCAGACGCTCAACCATTATCCCGGATTTCGTGGGCCTTACTTTCGCGGTATATGACGGGAAGAAACACGTACCTGTTTTTATTACCGAGAATATGGTCGGCCATAAACTTGGCGAAATGGCACCTACTCGCATATTCAGGAAGCACGGAGGCGTGAAGGCCAAGAAGGCAGTGGAAAAGACATAGAATGATAGCAAAAGCGCAGGTAAAATTCATAAGGATTTCTCCGACAAAAGTGAGGCAGGTAATAGACTTAATCCGTTATAAGGATATTATTTACGCGACAGCCCTGCTTAACAACCTGAATAAGGGGCCGCGTGCATACCTGCTGAAGATATTGAAGCAGGTAGTCGCTAATGCAAAAGTAAAAGGCTTCGAGCCCGGGAAACTTTACATATCTAAACTTGTCTGTAATGATGGCCCGAGATGGAAGAGATTTAAGGCAGCTGCATTCGGAAGGGCAGCGCCTATAAAGAAAAGGACTTCACATATCATTATAGAACTGGATATAAAGGAGTAGTTAATGGGACAGAAAGTACACCCTTTTATACAAAGAATAGGCGTTATCAGGACATGGCATAGCAGGTGGTTCGCCACTTCAAAGGAGTACGCGAAATTTATCAAGGAGGATTATGATATCAGGATGTTCATCAAGTCCAAGTTCAAGCAGGCGGCCATTTCAAAAATTATAATAGAGAGGCTTGCGGAACGCATCAGGATCAGGATATTCAGCGCAAGGCCGGGGTTAATAATAGGGCGCCACGGTTCGGATATTGAACGCTTGAGGGAAGATTTGAATAATATCCTTAAAAAAGAGCTCTCTATCGATATAGAAGAAGTAAAGAAACCCGCGCTGGATGCGCAATTAGTAGCCGAAAACGTGGCGTTGCAGCTTGAAAAAAGGATAGCGTTCCGTAGGGCGGTGAAACGCGCCATCGAACAGACAATGAACTCGGGGGCGGGGGGCATAAAGATAGTCGTTTCAGGCAGGCTCGGTGGCGCTGAGATGTCAAGGAGAGAGTCTTATAAGCAGGGCAAGATCCCGTTGGCAACGTTACGCGCGGATATAGATTATGGTTTCGCAGAGAGCCTCACCACCTACGGCTTAATCGGGATAAAGGTCTGGCTTTATAAGGGCGATATACTTATCAAGAAGATCGTAAAAGAAACCGAAAATAAAGATTTAGAGTCGTCCGGTGCGCAAAATCCGGCTTAATAAAGAGCGAGGATAAAAGTGGTTTTGATGCCAAAGAGGGTTAAATACCGCAAGCTGCAGCGCGGGACCAAGAGGGGGGTTGCGACTTCCGGAGCGGAATTGGCTTTCGGCGAGTTCGGACTGAAGACGCTGGAGAACGGGTGGCTCAAGAATACCCAGATAGAGGCAGTCCGCGTGATCCTTGCCCGTCAACTGCACAGGGGCGGAAAGCTTTGGATAAGGGTATTCCCGGATAAGTCCATAACCAAGAAGCCTGCCGAAGTGCGTATGGGTAAAGGCAAGGGCGATCTTGATCACTGGGTTGCGGTAGTCAAAAGGGGCCGCGTTTTATTCGAATTAGGAGGTGTACCCGAAGAGTACGCGCGTAGATGTTTCCGGTTAGCAGCTTATAAACTGCCTTTTAAAGTAAAGTTCATAACACGCATGCACAGATAAATTAAATGAAGACTAAAGACTTGCGTAATCTTTCCAAAGAAGAATTATTACAAAAAGAAAAAGCACTAAAGGAAGAGCTTTTTAAACTCAATATGCAGCGTTACGGCGGCAGGGTCGATAAGCCGCATATGTTCTCCCTGTTAAGGAAGGATATCGCAAGGATAGAGACCATATTACACGAAAATAAATAATCAACCGAAAGGTATAGTGCGAAATGGGTAGAAGAAAGATTTTCACGGGTGAGGTTATAGCGGATAAGATGCAGAAGACCATCATTGTCAGGGTAACCCAGATGAGCAAACATCACAAATACGGCAAGATTATCAGGAAGTATAATAAATTCAAAGCGCACGATGAGAAGAATTCGGCCAAGACCGGAGATATGGTAAGGATAGAGGAGACTAGGCCGCTCTCCAGGGACAAGCGCTTTAGGTTGATCGAGATTACCAGAAAAGCCGAGATACCGCATGTCGATATCAAGGAGCAGGTAGAATGATACAATTACGCAGTATACTTGATGTTGCTGATAATACCGGAGCAAAGAAGGCCTCATTTATTACTGTTTTCGGCAAGAAAAATTGCGCTTTTGCCGAATTGGGAGATATTATCAACGTAAATATAAAGGAATCCGCTCCCGAGGCAACCATAAAAAAAGGCGAAGTTGCCAAGGCAGTGCTGGTGAGAACAAAGAATCCGATAAGGCGCGCGGACGGCTCGATATTAAGGTTTAATCATAACGCCATCGTGTTCATAGACGCGCTGAAGAATCCCATAGGTACTCGCGTATTCGGTCCGGTAGCAAGGGAGTTGCGGGAGAAGAATTTTACCAAGATTATATCCCTGGCCCCGGAAGTCATTTAAGGATTACATATGTTGAAAATAAGAAAAGGCGATACGGTAGAAGTGGTAAAAGGAAAGGATAAAGGCAAGAAAGGCAAAATCCTTAGGGTCTTACTTTCTGATAACCGCGCTATCGTAGAAGGGATAAACTTAGTAAAGAAGCACAGGCGGCGCAGTCGCGATGATGAAAAAGGTGGCATCGTGCCTATCGAGATGCCGATAAACATGGCTAATCTTATGCTTTTCTGCAAGAGTTGTAACCGCGGTAGAAGGGCGGGCTTTACAATCTTAAAAGACGCCAGCAAAGCAAGGATATGCAAAACCTGCAAAGAGGTGATTTAAATATGGTACCCCGTTTATTAGAAAAATACAGGAATGAAATAGTGCCCAAGATGATAGAGGTGTTCTCATTTAAGAACAGGATGGCGGTTCCGCGTATGGAAAAGATAGTGATAAATATGGGTATAGGGGAAGCCCTGCAGGATATCAAGATTTTAGAGAAGTCGATGGAAGAACTCGGCATGATCACCGGTCAGAAGCCAATTGTAAGGCGCACAAAAAAAGCGATCGCTAACTTCAAGATTAGGCAGGGGCAGGCTATTGGGTGCAAGGTTACCCTCAGGCGCAAGATGATGTATGAATTTCTGGACAGATTAATAAGCATAGCCCTGCCGCGTATCCGTGACTTCAGGGGAATATCTCCAGATTCATTTGACCAGGCATGGAATTATACATTAGGCATGACCGAACAGGGCATATTCCCAGAGATAGATTTTGACAAGGTAAGCAGGACACAGGGCATGGATATAACCTTTGTGATTAAAAATTCGGGATCCAAGGAAGAATCCATGGAACTGCTAAAATTGTTCGGTATGCCTTTCGGCACAGGAGAAGACTAAAAAGAGGATATAAGTTATGGCCAAGAATTCACAGATAGCAAGATGGAAGAGACCGGCTAAGTTTTCCGCGCGCAAATATAACCGTTGTGCTATCTGCGGAAGGGCCGGAGGTTATTTAAGAAGATTCCGGCTTTGCCGTATCTGCTTCAGGGAACTGGCCTGGCAGGGCCTGATACCCGGAGTAAAAAAGGCAAGCTGGTAATAAATAAAAATACGGAATTGGGGGCAAAATGTCTCGGACGGATTTGATAGCAGATACATTTACCATGATTCGTAATGCCATAATGGCAAAAAAAGAAAATCTTGATGTACCCGCATCCAAACAGATAAAGTCTATTATGGAGATATTAAAGAAAGAGGGCTATATTGATAATTTCAAGCTTATTGATGAAGAAAAGCGCAGCCGCTTGAGGATTTATTTAAAATACGTATTGGGTAAATCTGCCATAAAAAGTATAAAGCGCATTTCGAAGCCGAGCCTACGCGTATACGTGAACCACTCAAAGATCCCCCGTGTCTTAAGGGGAAAAGGTCTGGCGATTATTTCTACATCTAAAGGCATAACAACCGACGCAGAGGCCAGGAAACTGGGCCAGGGCGGGGAAGTTGTCGGCTATATCTGGTAAGCGAGGTTAGAGGACCATGTCAAGAATAGGAAAGAAACCTATAGTTATTCCGAAAGAAGTTAAGGTTGAGGTCATGGAAGGCGGGATGGTTTCGGTATCGGGCCCGAAAGGTAATTTGTCCTTGCGGATATCTGAGCGCATATCCGCGGAAATAAAAGATGGCCAGCTTGTTTTGATTAGAAGGTCTGATATTAAACCGGATAAGTCCCTCCACGGGCTTTATCGCGCCCTGATCTACAATATGATTAAAGGTGTCACAGAAGGATATGTAAGGGAACTTGAGATAATTGGCGTGGGATTCCGCGCCCAGGTCCAGGGGGGTAATTTAAATATGCAACTAGGTTTTTCCCATCCCGTTATTTTCTCCATTCCTGAAGGCGTAACGATAGAGACGCCCAAACATACGCAGATCATAATAAAGGGGATCGATAAAGAGAAGGTCGGTGAGGTAGCTTCTGAGATACGCGCCGTATGTCCTCCGGAGCCATACAAAGGAAAAGGCATACGCTATGCCGGAGAATACATAAAGAAGAAGGTCGGTAAGGCGCAGGCGACGGCATCCAAATAAGTGAGGACATAAGTTATGGAGTGTTATATTAATATGAATAATAATGCAAACGACATAACTTATCTGTCCGAACTTACACCTGACATTTCTGGAATACAAATCAATTCGAGAATGTCAGGTGTTAATTCGCGCATACAACTTACGTCGCAGTTTTTGTTCCGTAAGTTGTGCGCTCATTAAACCATGAAAGAAAAAAAAGAAGTATTAAGACTAAAAAGGCACCGCCGCATACGGATGCATATGTACGGGAGCGAGGAACGGCCGCGCCTGATTGTGCATCGTTCCATAAGAAATTTTTCTGCCCAGATTATCGATGACACAAATAACAAGACCATTTTTTCATTGTCTACGCAGGATAAGGAGATAAAAGAAAAATTTCCCTCTGCAGGCAACGTAAAAGCATCGATATTTTTCGCAGGGGTCTTTGCCAGGAGGGCAAAAGAAAAAGGTATCAGCAGGGTTGTCTTTGATCGTGCGGGTTATCGCTACCAAGGTAAGGTTAGGGCTTTTGCCGAGGCATTGAGAAAAGGCGGAATGGAGTTCTAGTAAAATGCAGGAATTAAATATTGAACAGCGTCATGAATTAGTAGAAAAGGTTATTACCATTAACCGTGTAGCTAAGGTTACCAAGGGCGGCAAGAAAATGTCTTTTAGCGCCCTGGTAGTCGTCGGAGATAGCAAGGGCCGCATGGGTTTTGCTTTAGGTAAGGCAAACGAAGTCGCAGAGGCGATACGCAAGGGCCTGATTAAAGCAAAGAAAGAACTTTTTAATGTCCCGATGGAAGGGTCATCCATACCGCACGAGATAATTGGTGAATATGGCGCAGCAAAAGTACTGCTTAAGCCTGCCTCTGAAGGAACGGGTGTAATTGCTGCCGGCCCTGTGAGGGCGGTATGCGAGGCCGCGGGAATAAAGGACATTCTGACCAAATGCCTTAAGTCGAATACTCCCCTGAACGTAATAAAAGCAACCGTTGACGGGTTAAAGAATTTGAAGGTAGAGAAGAATGAAGAAGAAGATATTAAAGAATAAAGAGAATTTAAAGGCGGGGACACGTAAAGTCAACGTAGCTAAGGATTCGATCCGGCTCGATAACCTGAAAGCGCCCGCGGGCAGCCACAAACGCAAGAAGATCCTGGGCAGGGGCACAAGCTCCGGGCATGGCAAGACTTCTACGCGGGGGAGTAAAGGTCAGACCTCGCGTTCAGGAAAGAAAAAGTATCTCGGGTTTGAGGGCGGACAGACGCCGTTGATCCGCAGGATCCCCAAGCGTGGTTTTATAAACAGGTTTAAAAAGGAATATCAGCTCGTCCATTTAGGCGATTTAAATAAGTTAAAAGAGCAGAATATAAGCCTTGATCTGTTGAAAGAAAAAGGCTTTATCAAGGATACCGAGAAGTTAGTGAAGATACTAAGCGACGGAGAGATTAAGAATCCGGTAATCATTCAGGCCCACGCGGTTTCAAATAAAGCTTTTGAGAAAATTAAGAGCGCGGGCGGAAACGTAGAATTAATAACCAGGTAGACCCTCCACCCTTTTATAGTTATTAATAAGGTGGGGGGTAAATTCGCACAAACAACTTACGTCACTATCGTTCCGTAAGTTGTGGGTATTAACCATAGCATCCTTTTATAGTTTTTAATAAGGTGGGATGTAAATTCGCCCAAACAACTTACGTCACTATCGTTCCGTAAGTTGTGGGTATTAACCATAGCATCCTTTTATAGTTTTTAATAAGGTGGGATGTAAATTCGCCCAAACAACTTACGTCACTATCGTTCCGTAAGTTGTGGGCTCATTTATATGCTAAGTGCATTAGTTAATTCATTCAAGATTCCGGACCTTAAAAGGCGGATCCTTATAACCGCTGCACTTATTACTGTTTACCGCATCGGTTGTTATGTGCCTACACCGGGTATAGACGGCGGGGCGCTGGCTGAGTTTTTCGCCCGTATAGCCAAGACCCAGGGTGGTACGCTATTCGGAATAATCAACATGTTTTCCGGAGGCGCGATGGAGAGGCTTACCATATTCGCCCTGGGGATAATGCCGTATATCTCGGCCTCGATCATCATGCAGCTTTTGACCGCGGTCATACCGGCCCTGGAGAAATTAGCCAAAGAAGGGAAGGCCGGATACGAGAAGATAAACCAATATACACGTTACGGCACGTTAGTTCTTTCGATAATCCAGTCTTTCTTTATCGCGTTGTGGCTTGAGAACCCGGCGCGTTTTGAGGGCCTAAAGATAGTCCTGTATCCAGGGTGGGGTTTCAGGATACTTACCGTGCTCACATTGACCACAGGCACGGTATTTATTATGTGGCTGGGGGAGCAGATTCAGGAGAGGGGTATAGGTAACGGTATATCGCTAGTCATTACCGCGGGGATCATTTCCAGGGTCTGGCCGGCAATGAACCAGTTGTTTATATTGATTTCACCTTTTTCTCCCAGCCGCCGGCAGATACAGCCTTTTACTTTGCTGATTATGGCAGTCCTGCTTGTCGGAGTTGTATTCGCCGTCATCCTAATCACGCAGGGGCAAAGGAAGATACCTGTCCAGTATGCGCGCAGGATCGTGGGAAGAAAGATATTCGGAGGCCAGAGTACTTACATACCTTTAAAAGTTGATACCTCAGGCGTGATCGCTATTATTTTTGCTCAGTCCATAATCCTTTTTCCTGCGACGATAGCGTCCTTTATACCTAACCCGGCGTTTCAGAGGTGGGCGCAAGGGCTGGTCAGGGGGCACCTGCTATATACGGTAGTATATTCGTTACTCATAATATTCTTCTGTTATTTTTATACCGCTATCGTATTCAACCCCGTGGAGCTATCCGAGAACATGAAAAAGTACGGCGGTTTTATCCCGGGGATCCGTCCGGGCGCACCGACTACCGAATTCCTGGATTACGTGATGACAAGGATAACTCTGGCAGGGGCCATGTTCATTGCTTTTATCGCGATATTCCCGGATTTTCTTATGGCCTGGCTAAAAGTACCATTTCTTATAGCATCATTCTTCGGCGGCACGGGAATACTGATCATAGTAGGCGTAATACTGGATACCTTAAAACAGATAGAATCGCACCTGCTCATGCACCATTATGAAGGGTTTATTAAATCAGGACGAATCAGGGGCAGAAGATAAGATATGAGAATAATCTTATTAGGCCCTCCGGGTGCAGGAAAAGGGACGCAGGCAAAGACGCTGGCCGAAAGGCTGGGGTTGCCGCATATATCCACCGGAGACTTATTAAGGCAGAATGTTTCCGGGGGCACGGAGTTGGGCGTCCTGGCAAAGGATTATATGAATAAAGGGACTCTTGTCCCTGATGAGCTGGTTACCCAGATGCTTAAAGAGCGGATTAACCGGCCCGATATTAAAAATGGTTTTATCCTGGACGGCTATCCGCGCAACAAGAGCCAGGCGGCTGCATTGGACGAGATGCTTAAAGCGATGAGGTCCGGGATAGATCTAGTGATCTACCTTGACAGCAGCGAACCGGTAATTATACAGCGTCTCTCGGGGCGCCTGGTTTGCAGCTCCTGTAGTGCGAACTTTCACGTTAAGAATATGCCGCCAAAGGTGAGTATGACCTGCGATAACTGCGGCCGTAAGCTTTATCAAAGAAGCGATGATAAAGCAGAAACTATCAGGGAGCGCCTTAAGGTATACACAGAAGCCTCATCTCCTTTGATTAAATATTATAACGATACAGGCAAACTCCACAGGCTTGCGGCAGACGGCGATAAAGACCTGGTTTTAAATAAGATCGTCGAGTTGGCAAGAAAATAAGGTGATTCCCATAAAGTCAGAAGAAGATATAAAAATGCTGGCGAAATCAGGAAAGATCCTATCCAGAATAATGCGTAAGCTTAATAAATTTATCCGTAGCGGAATTTCTACCATAGAGATCGACCGCATAGCACAAACTATGATGAAAGAGGAAAACTCGATATCCGCTTTTAAGGGTTATAACGGATTCCCGGCGAACATATGTGTTTCCGTAAACGAAGAAGTCGTGCACGGCATGCCGGGAGAGAGGGTCCTTGAAGACGGGGATATCGTAAGCCTGGATGTAGGAATAAATTATCAGGGTTACCTTTCCGATTCCGCTATTACCGTGGCTGTCGGACACATAGATCCCGGGACAAGGAAACTTATCGATGTTACCAGGATGGCATTGATAGAAGGGATAAGGCAGGCACAGGTAAATAATCATTTATCGGATATATCGTATGCCATACAGTCGTATGTGGAAGGGAACGGTTTTTCCATAGTAAGGCAATTTGTGGGTCATGGCATAGGATGCGATCTGCACGAAGAGCCGCAGATACCTAATTTCGGGAAGCCCCATGAGGGCGAAATACTAAAAAAAGGCATGGTCCTAGCTATCGAGCCTATGGTAAACATGGGTACCTGGGAATGCGAGATTATTGATAACGGGTGGACCGCAGTAACAAAGGATCGTTCTCCTTCAGCTCATTTTGAACACACCGTAGCTATTACTGAACGCGGCCCGCGGATACTGACTAATTAGTATATTATGGCCAAAGAAGAATTAATCGAGACCGAAGGGAAAGTAATTGAGGCATTGCCCAATGCCATGTTCAGAGTGGAACTGGAAAACGGACACCAGGTACTTGCGCACGTATCAGGGAAGATGCGCATGCATTTTATCAGAATATTGCCCGGGGACAAGGTAAAATTAGAACTTTCTCCTTACGATTTAACCAGGGGAAGAATCACCTTCAGGTCTAAATAAGCGGGGGATATGAATTTATGAAAGTTAAAGCGTCGGTAAGAAAGATATGCGACAGATGCAAGATCATTAAAAGAAAAGGCATCGTTAGGGTAATTTGCTCTAAGCCTAAACATAAACAGAGGCAGGGCTAAAAAACATAAGCGAGGGAAAATGCCAAGAATCCTAGGTGTAGATATACCTAAAGAAAAGAGAATCGATATTGCTTTAACTTATTTGTACGGGATAGGCAGGCATGTTTCAAGGATAATCCTTAAAGATGCCGGCATTGATCCCGCTAAGCGCGCAAAAGACCTGAACGAAGAAGAGGTTTCTTACGTAACCAATGCTATACAGAAAAGCGGTTATAAGGTCGAGGGCGACCTGCGCCGTGAGATATCCCAGAATATAAAGAGATTGATGGATATCGGCTCCTGGCGGGGGATGCGCCATAAAAAGGGCCTTCCCGTAAGGGGTCAGCGCACGCGTACTAACGCAAGGACCAGAAAAGGTCCGCGTAAGGGCGGCATGACGGTAATAAAGAAGCCTACCGCAGATAAGAAGGCAGCACCTGCAGCTAAAAAAGGGGGTTAATATAAATGGCCGTAAAAGATAAAGCAAAAAAGAAAAAGATAGCCAAAGGCATAACCAGCGGAATAGCGCATATCCAAGCAAGTTTTAATAATACCATAATCACAATAACCGATAAACAGGGCAACGCGCTGGTTTGGTCTGCACCCGGTATCGTAGGTTACAGCGGGTCCAAAAAGTCCACTCCTTTCGCAGCACAGATAGCCGCCACCGATGCCGCAAGGAAGGCTAAAGAGATAGGGATTAAGGAAGTGGCTGTCCAGGTTAAAGGGCCGGGGTCGGGTCGGGAATCGGCGATCAGGGCCTTGCAGGCATCAGGCCTTACCATTACCTGTATCAAGGATGTAACCCCTATACCGCATAACGGTTGCCGCGCAAAAAAGAGAAGGAGAGTATAATATAAATGGCTCGATATACAGATCCTGTCTGCAGGTTATGCAGGCGCGAAGGAGAGAAATTATTCTTAAAAGGCGCAAGATGCAATACCCCGAAGTGCGCTATCACTAAAAGAAGCTACGCCCCGGGGCAGCACGGTCAGGGTCAGAGGGGCCGGCAGAAACTTTCTAACTACGGGCTGCAGCTAAAAGAAAAACAGAAGGCAAAATGGATATACGGGGTACTGGAAAAGCAGTTCCGCAGGTATTTCAAGATTGCATCCAAAACAAAGGGCGTAACCGGAAAGGTGCTGCTGCAGATGCTTGAAAGAAGGCTGGATAATGTCGTATTCAGGCTGGGCCTGGGGAATTCAAGGTCTCAGAGCCGCCAGATAGTCCGCCACAACTTTATATTCGTGAATTCAAAGCGGGTAAATATACCCTCTTATTTAGTAAAGCCGGGGGATGTTATAGAGACAAAGGCAAAAGAAAACGCGCAGAAAAAACTCAAGGAGAACCTTGAATTGTCCCGTGACAGGAGTGTCCCTGGGTGGCTTGAATTTAATGCCCAGGAGTTGAAAGCTAAAGTATTGAGGTTGCCCGAAAAAGAAGATATCGGCCATCCTATTCAGGAGCAGTTAATAGTAGAGTTGTATTCTAAGTAGTTCGTAGTTGATAGTTCATTGTTCATAGTTCATAACTGAACAAGAACCATGGAGGAATAGATGGGTATAAAATGGAGAGATTTTCAGTTACCAAAAAGATTGGAGTGTGATGAGTCTACCTATACCGATACCTACGGTAAATTTTCCGCAGCTCCATTCGAAAGAGGCTATGGTGTTACCCTCGGAAATTCATTAAGGAGGGTTTTGCTTTCTTCCATAGAGGGGAGCGCCGTGACTTCGGTTAAGATACATGGGGCGCAGCATGAATTTTCAACCATACCGGGGGTACTCGAGGATGTCCCTGAAATAATCTTGAATATAAAGAGCCTGGTATTGAACTCGCGTTCAAAGATACCCAAGACTATATATCTTAAAAAGAGCACAAAGGGAGAAGTAAAGGCAAAGGACATAGAGGCCGGAGAGACCATAGAGATAATCAACCCGGAGCTGCGCATTGCCACTTTGACCAAAGATACAAAACTTAATTTAGAGATGGAAGTGGCCAGGGGAAGGGGCTATGTGCCGTCAGAATTAAATAAAGCGGAAAACCTGCCCATAGGTGTAATCCCTATAGATTCCGTTTTTACTCCCGTAAAGAAGGTAAATTTTTACTCAGAGAATACGCGTGTCGGGCAGAGGACGGATTACGACAAGATGATACTTGAGATATGGACTAACGGCGCAATAAGCCCGAAGGACGCGCTCCTTTATGCCTCAAATATATTACAGAGGCATCTGGATATATTTGTTAATTTCGGCCAGTTGCCCGAAGACATCGAAGAAGAACCGGAGATGAGTAAGGAAGAGACGGCCTTATATGAAAAATTAAGGCTTCCTATCTCGGAACTTGAGTTATCGGTAAGGAGTTCTAATTGTTTAAGAGAAGCCAATATCAAGACCATCGCCGACCTTGTGAAAAGGACCGAAGATGAGATGCTGGGATTCAAGAATTTCGGAAAGAAATCCCTTATCGAGATCAAGGAACTGATCGCGGGAATGGGCCTGACTTTGGGTATACAGGTAGACTCTAAAAAACTGAAAAAAACATGAGACATGCCAAGTCCAGATTACAGTTAAACCGTTTTACAAGCTGGCGCAATGCAACGCTGGTAAGCCTGGCCAGGAGTCTGATTATACACCAGAGGATCAAGACAACAAAGGCGAGAGCCAAAGCGGTAAAACCAGTGGTAGAAAAGCTTGTATCCTTAGGCAAGAAGAATTCACTTTTTGCCAAAAGGCAGGCCTTTCGCATTTTAGGCGATCACAGATTAGTAAGCCTACTTTTTAGCGATATAGCTCCCCGATTTACCAGTAGAACCGGCGGTTACACCAGGATGATCAATTTCGGGTCGAGGCGGGGGGATAACGCGCAGTTGGTAATACTGGCATTGACTGAAATCAAAGAAAAGGCCCGCAGGAAGCCCAAACCTAAAGTGCACAAGGAAACACAAAAGCCCGAAGCACAAGAACGGGAACCTGCTATAGAGCAACCGCCGGAAGAAAAGAAACCCAAATCCGAGACAGCGGTTAAAGAGAAACCGCCTATTACCAAGAAACCCACGAAGAAATTCTTAGGAGGTTTACGAGGGATATTCAGAAAAAAGAGCGACTCTTTATAAAAGAATAAAGATATCTCGATGCGAATAGATATCAGGTTAGCGAAACGTCTCGAAAAGATAAATCTTTCTGCAACTTTAGCTATAACCGCAAAAGCCAAGAAGTTGAAATCGGAAGGCCGCGATATAGTAAACTTTGCTGCGGGCGAGCCTGATTTTGACACCCCGGATTTTATCAAGGATGCTGCTATAGCGGCAATAAAATCGGGGTTCACTAAATACACTCCCAGCACAGGCACCCCTGAATTAAAGAAGGTAATCTCCGAAAAGTTCAAAAAAGATAATTCCCTCGATTACAACCCTTCACAGATAGTAGTATCCTGCGGGGCGAAGCACAGTATATTTAACGCATTATTCGTATTGCTGAACAAAGCGGATGAAGTAATAATACCTTCCCCTTACTGGGTAAGTTACCCCGAAATGGTGCATCTGTGCGAGGCGAATCCGCGTTTTATCAAAACTCTCCCCCAGAACGGCTTTAAAATAATATCCGGGGATTTAGAAAAATATATTACCCCGAAGACCAAGGTGCTCATTCTGAACAGTCCATCCAATCCTACGGGATGTGTCTATACGCAGGAGGAGATTAAGCAGATCGCCAAGATTTGCGTGGCAAAGAAGATCTTTGTTATAAGCGACGAAATATACGAAAAGCTCATATACGATAACCTCAGGCACGTATCTATCGCGTCTTTAGGAAAAGAGATCTATAATCTGACCATTACGATCAACGGTTTATCTAAAAGCCATTCTATGACCGGCTGGCGCATAGGATATTTAGGTGCCCCGCCGGACGTTTCCGCTGCCATATCCAGATTACAGGACCATTCTACATCTAACCCTTCATCTATCAGCCAGAAGGCGGCTGTCGCGGCATTAAGCGTATCCGCAGATACCCCGGGGCATATGTCAGCCGAATTTCAGAAAAGAAGGGATTATGCCATCGAGAGGCTGAGCAAAATAAAAAAGATCGGGTTTGTAAAGCCGCAAGGAGCATTTTATATATTCTGTGATATCTCGCAGACCGGATTGGATTCGTCAACTTTTGCCGGACGCCTTCTAGAAGATACATATGTTAGCCTCATCCCCGGAGTGGCGTTCGGCAGGGATGATTTCGTACGCATAAGTTTTGCCACCGGGCTTGAGCAGATAAAGAGCGGGATGGATAGGATAGAGGAGTGGATTAAAAAAATGTAATCCAAAAAAACAAAGTGCAAAAACAAAAATCACAAGCCAAAATTTGAAATCTTTTAATAAATTTTTTGATTATGATATTTGATTTTTGATATTTTATTTTTATGGGAAAGACTATTGCCGAGAAAATATTAAGCAGCCATGCAGGTAAAAGACTAAGCGCGGGAGACTTCGCCATATGCAGGGTTGATTTCTCTTTCGGGCAGGACGGGACAACATCCATTATCATAGACAGGGTAAGAGAAATGGGTTTGAGGCGCTTAAAAACAAAGTTTTGCATGGTCATTGATCATAATGCGCCTTCTCCAAACGAAGGGGTCTCCAGGATACATAAAAAGATGCGCGGATTTTCCGTAGACTACAATGCCGCTCTTTATGATGTTGGGTGCGGCGTATGTCATCAGGTTATACCCGAATCCGGCGAGGTCATTCCGGGCAGCCTGGTCCTGGGTGCGGATTCCCATACTTGCACTTACGGCGCATTGGGCGCATTTGCTACCGGAGTGGGCTCAACCGATCTGGCTATCAGCCTGGCTGCCGGCAAAAACTGGTTCAAGGTCCCGGAGACGATTAAAATCGCAGTAAAAGGAAGGATGCCTAAAGGGGTATTCGCCAAGGATATCATCCTGCACATAATTACCGATCTTACCGCAAGCGGAGCGACATACAAAGCGGTAGAATTCAGCGGCAATATAATAGATAAACTGGATATGGATGGGCGTTTCACTATCTGCAATATGGTCGTGGAGATGGGCGCGAAATGCGGTTTTATGCCTCAGGATACAAAGACTATCCTCTGGTTAAGGTCAAGAGGCGTAAAAATAAATAAAATAAAGCCGGTGACCGCGGACAGCTTTGCGGCATATACGAAAGTCATAGAATACGATATTTCAAGGCTTACGCCAATGGTATCCCGTCCGCATAGCGTGGATAACGCAGTGCCCGTAGCCGAATTAAAAAAAATGAATATAAACGAGGCATTCTTGGGAACCTGCACTAATGGTAGATTGGAAGATTTAAAGGTATCGGCATCGATAATAAAAAACAGGAGAGTCGCTCCCGGAATAAGGTTTATTGTTTCTCCTGCTTCCCGCAGGATATTCCAGGAAGCCTTAAGGCTCGGCTTAGTGGAGGTATTCATTAAGGCAGGGGCAGTCCTAGTTTCTCCCGGCTGCGGCCCATGTGTCGGTACACATAACGGTGTTCCAGCTGACGGCGAGGTGGTCATATCTACCGCTAACAGGAATTTTAAGGGGAGGATGGGTAATCCCAGCGCCTTTATTTATCTGGCCTCGCCGGCAACCGTAACAGCTTCGGCGATCAAGGGCCGTATAGCAGATCCGAGAGAATACTTATAACTGCACGAATGTCAAGGAGGTCAATATGGAAATACGCAGCTTGCTTTTATTATGCATAGAAAAGGGTGCCTCTGACCTGCATTTAACTGAAAAAGAACCGCCGATATTGCGCATTGACGGATTACTTGTTCGCACTAAATCATCCGTTTTGGAAAAAGAGGAATTAAAGAGGATGATATATAGCGTCCTGAACAGCAGCCAGAAAGAGATGTTGGAGAAAGACCTGGAGCTGGATTTTTCTGTCGCCCTGCCTGGTATGGACAGATTCAGGGTCAATGTCCATATACAGAAAGGGGTAGTAGAGGCCGCATTCAGGCGCGTCCCGTTAGAGATACCGAGTATCGCACAATTAGGCCTGCCGAGTATAGCAATAGACCTGTCGCGTAAGTCTAGCGGGTTGGTGCTTATAACCGGGCCTACGGGGATGGGCAAAACTACGACTTTAGCAGCAATGATCGACATGATCAATAACGAAAGGGAGTCTCTTGTAATATGTATCGAAGATCCCATAGAATTCGTGCACGCAAACAAGAAGAGTGTTATTAAACAGAGAGAAGTTTACTCGGATACGCGTTCATTTGCCGAAGCGCTCAAGCGTGCCTTAAGGCAGGACCCCAATGTTATAGTGGTAGGAGAAATGAGGGACCTGGAGACCATATCCACGGCCCTTACCGCAGCCGAGACAGGGCATCTTGTGTTAGCCACACTGCACACGCCTGATGCGCCACAGACCGTGGAAAGGATTATAGATGTTTTTCCGCCTTACCAGCAGCAACAAGTGAGGTTGCAGCTGGCGAACTGCCTGCAAGCCGTGGTATCGCAATTATTGCTTCCTACGGTTTCGGGTAAAGGAAGGGTTCTGGCTACTGAAGTAATGATGGTAACATCCGGCATAAGGAATCTTATCCGCGAACAGGAGATAGAACAGATACCCACGCTCATGCAAACAGGCAGTCAATACGGCATGAAGACGATGGATAAATCATTAAAGGAACTGTATCAAAAGGGGCTTATCGGCCTGGATGTGGCGATGTCCAAGGCCAAGAACGAAGAGGAGTTCAGGCAGTTATGAAGATGGAAGGGGTAAGTGTAAAATTAGGAGATAACATAAACACCGATTTTATTATTTCCGGAAGGTATAAGTTTTCCATAACCGATATTAAAGAATTATCCAGGCACATAATGGAGGACATAGACCCTGATTTTCCTGGTAAGATAATCCCTGGAGAGTCGATAATCGTGGCAGGAGATAACTTCGGCATGGGTTCATCAAGAGAGCAGGCACCACTTGTAATAAAAGAGTGCGGTATCCAGGCTGTCCTTGCCAAGTCCTTCGCGCGGATATTCTATCGTAACGGTTTCAATATCGGCCTGCTCTTAATCGAAACCGATACCGATAAGATCAAAGAAAAAGACTCACTTTCCATAGATACGGATAAGGGTATAGTCAGGGATACGACCAAGAACATTGAAATGAAGATCAGTCCGTTGCCTCTGTTCATGCAGGAGATATTAAAAGAGGGCGGGATCGTTAACTACTTTAAGAAATACGGGGGGCTGAAGATATAACACCCTATATAGTTCTTAATAAGGTAGGGTGTAAATTCGCGCATACAACTTAGCTTCGCTTATCGCTCGCTAAGTTGTGCGCTCATTTAATGGCACATAAAATAACTTTAATACCGGGTGATGGGATCGGGCCGGAAGTAACGGAAGCGGCAAGAAGGTGCATAGAAGCAACCGGAGTCAATGTATCATGGAATGAGGTTATTGCAGGGCAGGATGCCATCGATAAATACGGCGAGATACTCCCGGGAAGCGTTATTGAATCGATAAAAAGGAATAAGGTGGCCTTAAAGGGGCCTATTGTCACTCCTATCGCAGGAGGATTCCGCTCGGTGAATGTAGCTATAAGGCATGCCCTTGACTTATACGCCTGTGTCAGGCCGGCAAAATCCTATCCCGGAGTGAAGAGCCTTTATAAAGATATTGACCTGGTAGTTGTGCGTGAAAACAGCGAAGATCTATATGCGGGTATAGAATTTGAGGAGGGTAGGCCCGAGACGAAAGAATTGATCAATAAAATAGAAGAGTATACGCATAAAAATATACGTCTGGATTCCGGGATTTCAATCAAGCCTATCTCGCTATATGCTTCAGAGCGGATAGTGCGTTTTGCTTTTGAGTATGCCTTGAAATATAACCGCAAGAAAGTCACCGCCGTGCATAAGGCGAATATTATGAAATTTACGGATGGATTGTTTTTGAAGACGGCCCGCAGGGTCGCTGGTGATTACGCGGGCAGGGTGGCCTTTGAGGAAGCAATCGTGGATAATATGTCGATGCAACTTGTGCAGAAGCCGGAAAACTACGACGTATTAGTGCTTCCTAATTTATACGGAGACATAATTTCCGATCTATGTGCCGGATTGGTAGGGGGGCTTGGAGTTGCACCCGGGGCCAACATCGGAGACGATATAGCCGTATTTGAAGCTGTACACGGGTCAGCGCCTAAATATAAAGGCCAAAACAAAGTCAATCCCGTAGCAATGATATTGTCTGGGATCCTTATGCTCAGGTACATAAAAGAGGATAGTGCCGCCGAGAGGTTGGAAGCAGCGGTAAAAAAAGTATTGGCTCAAGGTAAATCGGTAACATACGATTTAAAAGTAAGCCGCGATGACCCGACCAGCGTAGGAACGCAGGAGATGGCTAATGCCATTATCCAAGAGATAAAAAGATAGCACTCCGTTAACCAATAAGAAAATAACCATGAAGATCACTATAATAGGCGCAGGAAATGTCGGGGGATTGACCGCTATGCGCCTTGCCGAAGCAGGCTTTGGCGAAATAGTATTAGCGGATATAGACGGGGGCCTTGCCAAAGGAAAAGCGTTGGATCTCGAAGACAACGCTTCTATTTTAAGGCTTAACTACCGTATCTTTGGCGTGGGTGATATGGCGAAAATAGGCAATTCTGATATTATTGTCATTACCGCCGGGCTTACGCGCAAGCCCGGAATGACCAGGGAGGACCTGTTTAATAAGAATGCCCGGATATTAAAAGAGGTCTGCATAAAAATAAAAGAGATATCTCCCGGATCAATAGTAATAGTAGTGACTAACCCACTGGACTTGATGACATATCTGGCCCTAAAAGTTACTGCTTTTAAACCGGGCAGGGTATTCGGAATGGGTATAAGCCTTGATACGGCGAGATTCGCCAACCTTATAAGCCAGGAGTTAAATCTTTCTTATGCAGATATTGAGGCCTGCGTGATAGGCAGCCACGGTGAGGGGATGATGCCGCTGCCGCGCCTTACAACAATCAAGGGTATCGAATTGAGCCAATTCCTTTCGGAAGAAAAAGTAAAGGATATAACTAACAGGACTATGGGGCGCGGATTAGAGATAGTCTCATCGTTAGGAAGCGGAAGCGCATATTTTGCTCCTTCCCAGGCGATAGCAGCAATCGTTAAAATGATCGCAAAAGACGAGAAACGCACAGTAGGTTTATCCGCATACCTAAACGGAGAATATGGGGAAAAGGATATCTGTATCGGAGTCCCCTGCCGCCTCGGGAAGAACGGCATAGAAAAGATCATTGAACTTGATTTAAACCAGCAGGAGAGGGCACTTTTTACTCAGGCAGCCGGCTCAATTCGCAGTAATCTGGAGCTTATTAAACCTTTTTGCCATGGATTATGATCTGGCGGTAATCGGTGCGGGCTGGGCAGGATTTAACGCCGCGCTGAAAGCAAAGGCACACGGCTTAAAAGTAGTCATTATCGAGAAAGACCAGATAGGCGGTACTTGTCTTAACCGCGGTTGCATTCCCACCAAAACGCTCTTGCAATCGGTCAAGGCGTATTCCCTCGCAAAGAAATCTGGGACGTTCGGTATAGAGGTACGGGATCCACAGATAAATTTCTCCGCTGTCCAATCCAGAAAAGAGAATGTCATGCAGCAGTTACGCCAGGGGATGAAATTAGTACTTGGCGATATGGACCTGTTGAAAGGCGATGCGCGTATACTGGACAGCAATACCATAAGGGTTGGCGAAAAAGAGATATGCACAATGTTTATACTTGTCGCCTCCGGCTCAAAGCCCCTTGAGCTAAAAGATATAAAACTAGACGGGAAGAAGATCATCTCCAGCAATGAGATATTGAACTTGAAGGAACTTCCTTCTTCACTCCTGATCATTGGAGGAGGAGTTATAGGGTGCGAATTCGCCAGTTTGTTTTCCGCTTTCGGATGCCAGGTGACGATAGTGGAACTGACTCCCCAGTTATTGCCTGGACTGGACAAAGAGGTAGCCAGAAAAATAGAGACTATTTTTAAAAAGAAGGGTGTCAAAGTCTCAACGGATACGGACGCAAAGGCTTTTAATTTCAATGATTACGACCTGGTATTGTTGTGCGTCGGACGCGCACCCGCGACAGAGGGGCTGGGCCTTGATGAGGTTGGGGTGAGGTCGGTTAATGGTATGATCAGCGTAGACGATACCCTTAAAACCGATATACCCAATATCTATGCGGCGGGTGATTGTGCCAGTAAAACCATGCTTGCCCACTTTGCGGCTTATCAGGGGTGTATTGCGGCTGAAAATATCGCAGAGCCATTGCGCACCCCCAGAAGGTCAGATAGTTCTTGTATCCCCAGCTGTATATTTACCGACCCTGAGATAGGGGCTGTTGGGATAACGGAAGAAGAAGCTAAGCGCGGGAATATCGATGTAGGCGTGAATAAATTCGATTTCCTTGGATCCGGAATGGCCCGTATACTTGATGAAACAAACGGGTTCATCAAGATAATCTCAAATAAAAGCTCGGGAGATATCCTGGGCGCTTCCATAATCGGGCCGCGGGCAACAGAATTGATAGGAATATTGTCCGTAGCCGTACAATCCCGTCTTAAAGTCTCTCAGATGCGCGATACCATATTAGCACATCCTACATTATCCGAGGGGATTACCAGCGCCTTAAAGGAAGATGGAATTTAGGAGATTTGACCTGGGGTTAATCGATTTTAAGGAAGCGCTGCAATTCCAGAAAGAGATATTCGGCAGAGTAAAGGATAGTTATTTTGACAACGCACTGATTCTCTGCAGGCATTATCCGGTAATCACCGTTGGCAGGCGCGCAAAAGGAAGAAATATTATGGTTCCTCCCGGCGAACTGCAGCGCATGGGGATCGATATACACGATATAGAGCGCGGGGGCGATATCACTTACCATGGCCCAGGGCGGATCACCGCCTATCCTGTATTTAACCTTAATTACTTAAAAAAGGATGTTCATTTCTTCCTGCGGGAACTCGAGGAATTAGCCATTGATTTCTTGAGTGATTTCAGGGTCAATGCTTCAAGGCGAGAGGGATTAACCGGCGTGTGGATAGGCAGGCGTAAGATCGTTTCTATAGGGATTGCAATCAGGAACTGGATTACATTTCACGGTATGAGCATAAATATAAAAAAAGAAGATTTGCCTAATTTCAGGCTGATCAGGCCATGCGGGATGGATATAGAAATGACTTCTCTGGAGACGGAATCAGGTAGGGATATAGATATCGCAGGAATAAAGGGTATCCTTGCGGATAAATTCAAAAACAGGTACTTAACCGTTCATTAAAGAGGAGGATAACGATATGACTAAAGTGGTTTTACCGGAATTAGGAGAAGGGATAACAAAGGCCACTGTTTCTTACTGGTATTTCAAAGAAGGGGAGAAGGTAAACGAAAAAGATGACCTGGTCGAACTCACTACAGATAAGGCCACCTTTAACCTGCCCAGCCCTTGTTCGGGGGTCATCTTGGAAGCCTACTTCCACGAAGGCGATACGGTTAATGTCGGGGAAACCCTGGTCGCAATAGAATGATTCTATAAATATTCCTTGACAATCCTAATAAAATTGATTTTTTTATATATATAATTATTGTAAGTATACATAAGTTAATTTAAATAGGCCTAAAGATAGAAAAGATCTTCCTTCAACAATAGATAACCCCTATGCATAATAAGACCAAACGCATAATCCTGATGTATATCTCGGAAGTATCGGGCCACCATAGCGCTACGATAGCGATTGAAAGGGCGTTAAAAATATTGCGGCCGGAAACTGAACTTATCAATATAAACGCGTTTAACTACACGAATCCGGTTTCTGAAAAGATCATCAACCGCCTTTATATGGCGGTAATCAAAAGGACTCCAAGGATATGGGATTATCTTTACGATAACCCTACAGTAGTAAAGAAGATTGAAAACATAAAGAAAACCATCCATAAGTTCAATTCCCCGAAATTAAAGACCCTTTTCGATAAATTCAAACCTGACGTTATTGTATGCACGCAGGCATTCCCGTGCGGGATGGTCGCGGACTTTAAAAAGACATACAACTCGAACCTTGACCTGGTAGCGGTGCTTACCGATTACATACCCCATGCATACTGGGTATATGAGACCATAAACTACTACATTACTCCTTCGGATGAGGTGTCAGAACGCCTGATAATGAAGGGCGTGCCCGCAGATAAAATAAAATCTTTGGGGATACCTTTTGACCCCAGTTTCAACGACATTGTCTCCAGGAGCGATATCATGCGTAAGCTCGGCATTAATCAGGACCTTCCCGTGCTCCTGATTATGGGGGGAGGCCAGGGGTTAGGCCCGATAAAGACCCTGGTCATGTCGCTTGAAAAAGCAAAGGAGGATTTCCAGGAGATCATCGTAACCGGGACTAACAGGAAGCTATATAAATCTTTAAAGAAGAAGATAGGTAAATGCGGGAAAAGGACGTTCCTTTTTAGATACGCGGATAATATAAATGAACTGATGAATATCAGCGATATCATTATTACCAAGCCCGGTGGCGTAACTACCTCTGAGGCCCTGGCAAAAAAGATACCTATGATCATCGTAAAGCCCATACCCGGGCAGGAAGAAAGCAATACCGCCTACCTTACCAAAGAGAGGGCTGCAATCAAACTTGATGATCCCGGAAAAATAAATCTTGTCGTTGACGATCTGTTGTTAAGCCGCGATAAGCTGAAAGCCTTAAGCGAAGCCAGCAGCCGCATAGGAAAACCAAATGCGAGCATGGATATAGCAAAGTTCATACTTAACCTGCCGCATAAACATGTTTAACTATATAATCTACAGGATAGGTCAGTTCATCGCTTTACGCTTACCTTTAAAGGTGGTTTATAAAATAGCATTGACGGTTTCCGATCTGCATTACTTTTTTGCCGCCAAGGACCGCCGGATAACAAAAGAGAACCTACGGGCGATATTCCCGGAAAAGACAGACAGGCAGATCCGCAGGATAAGGATAATGATGTTCAGGAATTTCGCCAAATATCTGGTAGATTTTTTCCGTTTTTCTAAACTGGACCTCGCGTATTCGAAAAATAATATCCGGATAGAGAATATAAGTTATATCGACGACGTGCTTTTAAAGGGTAAGGGCGCCATTGCTGTTACCGCTCACCTGGGAAACTGGGAACTAGGGGGGGTAGTGATCGCGTTATCAGGATATCCTTTTTGGGCAGTAGCCCTGCCGCATAAATCTAAAAAGGTGGATAACTTTTTTAATTCCCAAAGGGAGATGAAAGGCGTAAAAGTAATTCCGACGAGTAAAGCGGTCAGGCGATCCCTTGATATATTAAGAGAGAATAAGGTTCTGGCCCTTGTAGGAGACAGGGTTTTCAGCGAGAAAGGGTTGGTGCTTGATTTCTTCGGCAGGCCAACCATGTTCCCTCAGGGCCCGGCAGCCTTCGCCTTGAAAACAGGCGCAACGATTATCCCCGGATTCATGGTAAGAAACAAAGACGACACTTTTACCTTAAGATTTGAGAAGCCTCTTTATTTTACTCCTACAGGCGACAGGGATAGCGATATGGTAAACCTGACCTTGCAGTTTAAGAATATTTTTGAAGAGTATATCAGGAAGTATCCTGAACAATGGTATGTATTCAGGAAATTCTGGAAAGATAATCCGAATGAAGGTTTGCGTAATCATACCCACATACAACGAAGCTAGCACCATAGCGGGGATCGTTACTAAGATTAAACAGCTGGGGCTGGAAATATTGGTCATCGATGACGGTTCCCTAGATAACACATCACAGATCGCGCGCGATAACGGCGCGGTCATCCTGCGTAATGAAAATAATGAAGGCAAGGGCGCTTCGCTGATCAAGGGTTTCCGTTATGCTTTAAACTCGGGCTCAGAGGCTGTTATTACCATGGACGGGGACGGACAGCACCTGCCCGAGGAGATACCATATTTCATCAGGATAGCCAAAGATTCAAAGAGCGGGATCCTTATAGGCAATAGGATGCTTAGAAATAATAGCATGCCTTTGGTACGCGTTATGACGAATAAATTTATGTCCTGGATTATATCTTTAGTAGCGGGCCAGGATATACCGGATACCCAGTGCGGGTTCCGGCTTATCAAAAAAGATGTGCTGGAGAATGTCAACCTCAGGACTTCCAAATACGAAAGTGAGTCCGAGATATTAATCAAGGCATCGCGTTTAGGCTATAAAATCGAGTCGGTCCCTATTAAGACCATATACAGCGGGGAAAAAAGCCAGATCAACCCTTTAATCGACACCTTAAGATTCATTAAATTTATAATCAACGAAGCATGGACTACACGGGATTAAGAAAGCGCATGGTCCAGGAGCAGCTGATACCCCGCGGCATAAAAAACCAGAGGATATTGGATGTCTGCTTAAGGTTAGAGCGCCATAAATTTATACCTGAAGAAGCAAGGGGTAGCGCTTATGCCGATTTCCCCATATCGATCGGAGAAGGGCAGACCATATCCCAGCCGTATATCGTTGCCTTAATGACTGAAGAGCTGGATTTAAGCGATAAACACAGAGTACTTGAAATCGGCACCGGCTCAGGATATCAAACGGCAATACTGGCAGAATTGGCAGGTGAGGTCTATAGCATTGAAAGATTTGATTCACTCGCCGCCAAGGCAAAAGCGATAATTGATGAATCGGGTTATAAGAACGTAACGATAAAATCCGGTGATGGAACGCTCGGCTGGAAAGAGGCGTCACCTTTCGACAGGATTATTATTACCGCGGCCAGTCCTAAGGTCCCTATGCCGCTTATTGAACAACTTTCCGATAACGGTAAGCTTATCCTGCCCTTAGGTGAAAGCTTCAGCCAGGTCTTGACCCTGGTCGAAAAAAAAGACGGCGAGCTTAAATATATTAATGTGTGTGGTTGCGTATTTGTGCCGCTGGTAGGCAAATACGGCTATCCCCCTAAATAACAGTAACAAGGATGTCTTTGCATCCAATCGGGCAATCGGGGGACGTCTTTGAAAGCAAAGCAAAGGGTGTCCCCATAAGAAAATGATTGATCTGATAATAAGCTGGTTAAAGGATGTACCTAAGGAATATATAGTACTGCTGGTGGGAGCGCTACCCGTGTCAGAGTTAAGGGGGGCTATTCCGCTTGCCCTGTCATTCGGCATGCCCCTTGGGAAAGCGTTCTGGCTATCGGTGACAGGCAATATAATTCCCGTATTGCCCGCGCTCTTTCTGCTCGAACCCGTTTCTAACAGATTGAGGAGGTTTAAGGTATGGTCACGTTTCTTTGACTGGCTCTTTGAGCGCACAAAACGTAAAGCAGATACCGTACAGAAATATGAGGCATTGGGCCTGGCCCTCTTTGTTGCCATACCCCTTCCGGTGACAGGGGCGTGGACCGGGATAGTAGCAGCATCTTTATTTAAAATAAGATTCAGGTATGCGTTTATTGCGATAATAAGCGGCGTCCTTGTTGCAGGTTTAATTGTTTCTGCGCTATGCGTATTCGGCGTGGTTAGCTGGAGGTCTATAGTACAGTGATACAGGTATATACCGGTAACGGCAAAGGGAAGACTACGGCGGCTCTCGGCTTGGCGTTAAGGGCAGCGGGCGCAGGCATGAAGGTCTATATTTGCCAGTTCGCCAAGGGTAGGCATTACAGCGAGCTTAATTCTTTAAGAAAGATCAGAAAGATAAAACTGGAGCAATTCGGGGGCACCTATTTTATCAGGAAGAAGCCCGCAACGAAAGATATAAAGTCGGCACGAAAAGGGCTTAAAAAGGCAACCAATGCCATATGCGCAGGGGCCTACGAGGTGGTAATACTGGATGAAATCAATATCGCTTTAAACCTCAAGCTCCTAAAAACAGAAGATATCACCGGGCTTATCAAAAATACGCCCCGAAAAACAGAACTAATCCTTACAGGACGTTATGCGCCACGGGAAATTTTAGAGATCGCCGACCTGGTAAGTGATATAAAGGAAGTAAAACACTACTACAAAAAAGGTGTAAAGGCAAGAAAGGGGATCGAGTTCTAAGATTTAACTTGACAGGTAAATCGCTTTGTATTAATATATCGAAAAACGGAGGTAGCTGATGTTGGTATTGTTTCTGATCATAGCCGGAATATTATTAAGATTGGCGCCGCACGCGCCTAATTTTACTCCCGTGGCTGCGATAGCATTGTTCGGGGGAGTATACCTTAGAAAGAAATACGCGCTCATAGTCCCGCTCGCACTGATGATCATCAGTGACTTGGTGATCGGATTACACGACGTATTCATTTTTACCTGGGGAGGATTTGCCCTCGTCACGCTGATCGGGCTCTGGCTGAAGAATCGCAAGAGCGTACTTCGCACGGCATCGGCTTCCCTGGTTTCTTCGTTTATCTTTTATATATTTACCAACTTCGGCGTATGGATGATGGGTTATTACCCGCGTAATTTTAAAGGGCTTATTGATTGCTACATAATGGCGTTACCATTTTTACGCAGCTTTACTTTAGCGACACTGTTCTATGCGGCCGTCTTCTTCGGAATATACGAATTGGCCGCCCATTTTGTCAAAGACACAAAGTTATCTAAGGTTCTTTTAACGAATTAAATATAGTTATACCGGATAGGGAAGGCCGTAAAAGCGGCCGCAGTCCCGCTGCTGTGAAAGGGGACGAAAGCCCTCAAAAGCCACTGGCACAAGATGCCGGGAAGGCAGGGTGAGTAGGAGGATCCTTTAAGCCAGAAAACCTGCCTGTATAATGAGGAAAGTGCTTCGCGGATAAGGGCCAAGATAGAATCAGGGTGCAGCCCCGAAGTGGTAAAATAAGTTTACCGCTTTCGGGGTTTTTTGTTAACCAGCAGGTTACGCCAAATGATCAGATACATTTGGGCGCTAACCAGCGGGGAGAGCACATTATCCGAGAAAGGATGCAGGTGCCGGATATAAGAGTAGCGTGTTCATGGAGCAGCGGAAAGGATAGTTGCCTGGCTTTAGACAGGGCGATTCGTTCCGGATTTAAAGTCGAGTATCTCGTTAATTTCATCTCAAAGGAATACCAGAGGGTTGCTTTTCACGGTGCACCGGCGGAATTGGCGTATCTGCAATCAGAGGCGCTGGGAATACCCCTGTTCCAGAGGGAAACCACAAAAGATAATTACGAGGCGGTCTTCAGAAGGACCATGGCAGAACTTAAAACGCTAGATATCCATCAGCTGGTGCGTGGGGATATTTTTCTTATTGACCTGCGTGACTGGGTGGAAGATGTCTGCGCAAGTGAAGGCATAAAGGTGATTTCACCGATATGGGGCTATCCCCCGGAAGATCTAATCAGGGAATTCGTCCGTTTGGGATTCAAGTCGGTCTTAACGAGCGTCCAGGCAGACAAACTGAATGAAAGCTGGATAGGCCGTACCATCGACGATAAACTCATCGAAGACTTGAAATCGGTGCCCGGAGTTGACCTGTGCGGAGAAAACGGGGAATTCCACAGCCTTGTTTATGACGGTCCGATCTTTAAAAAAATGATCAAAATCATGCAGACCGAAAAAGTATTACGTGATAATTACTGGTTTTTGGATATCCAGAAATATGCATTAGAAACAAAAGGAGAATAAAAATGAAGAAAAGAGCATTTGTCATAATGAGCTTGCTGGTTTTTGTGTCAGCATCTTTGTTCGCCCAGGATCATGGAGGCGATATAGAATTGGATAAAATAGTGGTCACGCCTACCAGGACAGGCGAAAACATAAAGGGCACAACCAGCGGCGTAACAGTTTTTACCCGCCGCGACATAGAAAACAGTAAGGCAGACAACATGAAAGATTTTATAGAGGATACGGTCGGCCTGGATATCTATCAGGCAGGAAGTTTCGGCGGCCAGGTATCCGTCTTTCTGCGAGGGACAAATTCGGGGCAGACCCAAATCATGATAGATAATGTAAGGGTATATGACCCTATTGCGACCAACGCCGCATTCAATCTGGCTTATGTAAAATTAGATAACATAGAGCGCATAGAAATAGTAAAAGGTCCGCAAAGCGTATTGTACGGTTCGGATGCCATGGGAGGTGTTATAAATATCATCACCAGAGGAGGGAAAGGGAAGCCAGGCATCAACTTCTTGACCGAAGGCGGCTCCTACGACTCTCACAGGGAGTCCATTGACTCCAGTGGCCGCATCAAGGACTTCTCTTATTCATTCGGGATATCAAATTTTAAGAGCCGCGGCATATCTAAGTTCAAGGGGACGACCGAAAAAGACCCATATGAGAATATGGACGTTTCTTTACGCCTGGATTACGACATAAATCCTAAAAATAAGGTAGGCGTCATATCGCATTTTACGGATGCTATCTACAAATACGATAATTCTATAGGCCTGAAGGATGACCCCGACCTGAAGGGTCATGAACAACAAACAATTTTTACGAATTACATAGAGAATGAACTTACCGATAAGTGGAAGCAGAGGATACAATTCTCTTTCATGCGCAATTACCGCCAGGACTCAAACGACAGGGATACCTCTTACCCGGATGACTACCTGCGAGACTGGTATATAGGAGAGAACCAGCAGCTTGACTGGCAACATACCGTAAAATTGAACCGCGCCGATACTATCGTATGCGGATTCGACTGGCAAAGGGAGAAAGGTAACTACTATTATTATACGGAATACCTGGGCGGTTCATCAGAAACGCATTTTCCTAAAGTGCTCAGCCGCACAAAAGGATATTATCTGCAAAATATTCTCAATATAGATGATACATTCCGTCTCAACACTGGAATAAGGGTAGATGACCATTCTTATGCTGGGACGAGGGAGAGTTATAAAATAGACGCAAGCTACCTTTTTAAAACAGGGACAAGGGTAAAAGGGGGATGGGGGACAGCTTTTAAGGCGCCGACCTTATACCAACTTCACGCTTTACCAGATCCTTGGTTCGGAGGCGGAAACCCTAACCTCCAGCCTGAAGAGAGCCAAACCTATGAAGCCGGCTTTGAGCAGAACGCATTTAGTGACAAGTTAAAATTCCAAACAGTCTATTTCCATACCCAATTAAAGAACCTGATTGACGCAAAATATAACCCTGCCACATGGATGACGAACCAATACTCCAATGTCGGCAAGGCGCGCATCTTTGGTTATGAAAATAGCGCGAGCTTCTCTCCATTCAAGGAGATCAGGGCCGATGCCGGATATACCTGGATGGATACAGAGGATAAGAGTAACGGAGACGAATTACTCAGGCGTGCCAAGAACAAATATTTTGTGAATCTTAAGTATATCCCAAATGAAAAGTTGGATTTTAGCTTAAAATTTACCTATGTCGGACGCAGAAGTGATTCCGCAAACCGCCTGCTTAAAGCATACACAAAGCTTGATTTAAACAGCAATTATAAATTGAACTCCGGGCTTGAAGCTTTCGTAAGGATGGAGAACGTAACAGATGAAGTATACGAAGAGGTAAAAGGTTACGCAGAACCGGGGCGCGCTTTCTATGGAG
This sequence comes from Candidatus Omnitrophota bacterium, assembly GCA_043823435.1. Classification (GTDB taxonomy): domain Bacteria; phylum Omnitrophota; class Gorgyraeia; order Gygaellales; family Profunditerraquicolaceae; genus UBA1562. The sequence continues at coordinate 35,359 of JBDRAV010000013.1, forward strand.
GCGTGAAACTGTCTTTTTAGAATCAACAGAATACTTGTCATAAAAACCTATTTGTGATAATCTAATCATAATATGTTTTCCGATAAAGCATTCTCCATAGCCTTGACCTTATCCCTGATCACGCACGGGGTTATCTTCTTCCAGAGTAATAAATTAAACCTCAATATTTTCCCCAAAAAAGAAAATGAACCACTTTTGGAATTAAGTTACGTAAAGGTTGCCAAAAATGACCCTGTTCTGGAGGAACGCGTGAAGGCGGTCCCGGACAGGAGCGAACCTCTTCTGAGGCTATCATCAAAGATCGCTAACGCCAAAGTAACGCCTCCCCCGGCCATAAATAAGGAGGGGATCTTCAACAAAAACGGGGAAGATATCTCCCTGAAAGATTTTTTTGTCAAGCCCGTTTTTGTGAAACCGGATATCATCTCAGTAAAAAAGAAGATTTCGCTTCCTCCGATAGACCTCGATAAGATCGATAACCCTTTGTATATAAGTTATTATCAGATAGTCCGAGAGAAGATCAGGCGGGCGGCCTACCAGAATTATACCCGTACCGAAACGGGAGAGGTCTACCTTTCTTTTCTGATATCCCAGGATGGCTCCCTAAAAACCATTAAATTCATAGAAGAAAAGTCTTCCCCCAGCTCCTATCTAAATCAAACCGCGTTAAAGAGCATAAAGGACGCATCTCCCTTCCCCAGCTTCCCCAAGGAGCTGGATTACCCCCAGCTATCTTTCAATGTAGTAATCTCATTTGAAGTGGAATAAGTTCTCTAGCACTGCAGCTTAAGTCGTTCTGTACTCGTAAGTTGTGCGCTCTAAACCTATCACCCTTTTATAGTTATAATAAGGTGGGGTGTAAATTCATCCGTTGCTCTATTAAGTAGCCGCGGATGATTCCGAAGCGAAGCGAGGAACTAGCCCATACAACTTACTCGCACTATCGTGTTCGTAAGTTGTGCGCTCATTTAAATAATTGACATCTGGATTAATCGGTGCTAGAATATATACTTTATAAAGGAGATGATCGAGATGCCAGAAATTGAGATCAAGAAGGATGAGTCTTTTGAATCGGCGCTACGCCGGTTTAAAAGAAAGATCGAGCAGGAAGGTATCCTGAGGGAGCTCAGGGACCGCAAGCATTACGAAAAGCCGAGTGAACGTAAAAGGAGAAAAACCAGAGGCAGAAGGTAGGTTATGTCTTTAGCGCTTTCTACCTCCTGGAATGCATTCCGTTACAGCGACGGGAAAGGACTGCTTTCCGAAATAAGGTCCATAGGCTTTGAAGAAGTAGAATTAAGCTTTAATCTCACCGAAAACCATTTAAAAGATATCGAGAAGGAAGTACTGGATAAGCAGATACGTGTTACAAGCGTGCATAATTTCTGCCCCATACCGCAGGGCCTGAATCGAGAAGAGGCCCTTCCTGATTATTACTCCATGGCTTCACTTGACGAAGAAGAGCGTAAAAAATCTGTTAAATATACAAAAAACAGTATAGATACGGCCAGGCGCATGAATGCCAGAGTCCTTGTCCTGCACTGCGGAAGGTTAGATGTCAAGGACGGCACGAGAGATTTGATCAATCTTTACGAAAGAGGCCTTAAAGGTTCGAGAAGATTTCAGAAGATAAAAGAAGACGTGATTGAGGTCAGAAGCAGGTTTTGCAAACCATTTTTAGAGAAGACGTTAAAGAGCCTGGAAGAGCTAAATCGTTATGCCACAGGAGAGGGGATACTTTTAGGGGTTGAGACCCGTTTTTATTACCGCGAGATCCCTTCGATCGATGAAATAAAGATAATCCTTGAAGAGTTCAGGGGTTCGAATATATTCTACTGGCATGATATGGGCCACGCCCAGGTTATGGAGAATTTAGGTTTTAGCACCCACAAAGAGTACCTGGATTTATACGCTGATGATATGATCGGGGTACACCTGCATGATGTCAGCGGTTGCAAAGACCATAAGGCTCCGCTTAAGGGAGAAATCGGCTTTGAGCGCTTAAAGCCCTATATGAAAGAAGATACCTTAAAGATAATCGAAGCGCACCACCCGGCGACAGCCGTAGATTTAAAAGAAAGTAAGGCGTTCCTGGAATCCGTTTTAAATGGTAAAACCTGAAAAGATAAGGCAGCCTGTCGTAGCAGGAAAATTTTACCCGTCATCAAGCCGGGACTTGAAAGAACAAATAGGGTCCTTCCTCAGTAAAGACGCGGAGAAATCAGATGTTATCGCATGCATGCTGCCGCATGCCGGGTATGCATATTCCGGAGCCGTAGCAGGCGAAACTCTCTCCAGGGTAAAGATTAAAGATAGGGTAATACTCTTAGGGCCGAACCATACGGGTTACGGGCCAAAATACAGTATTATGCCCGAAGGGGTATGGCAGACACCTCTCGGGGAAACCGCCATAGATTCTGAATTCGCAGGAGAGATCCTCAATCGCTGCAAATACCTGGAGGCGGATGACGCGGCACACGCGTATGAGCACTCCCTGGAAGTAGAGTTGCCGTTCTTGCAATATTCAAAGAATGACCTTAAAATCGTGCCCATTATCTTTATGTCCGATGAACCGGGCCCCCTTAAAGAGATAGGTAAGGATATTGCCGGATATATCCTAGGGCGGGATATAAAAGATAGATCATTGATTATTGCCAGCTCCGATATGACCCATTATGAACCCCAGGCCCAGGCAGAGAAGAAAGATAAGGAAGCTATAAAGGCGATACTGGAATTAGACGAAGATATGCTTATCGACAGGGTCCGTAGGTTAAATATATCGATGTGCGGATATGCCCCTGTTATAACCATGATTTCGGCCGCTAAGTCTCTCGGGGCAAAAACAGCCGAGCTGATCAAATACCAGACCAGCGGTGATGTCAGCGGGGATAAAAGCAGTGTTGTCGGTTACGCCGGCATAATCGTATACTGATAAGATGGATGAACTCAACAAGAATATAGACGAAAGCTGGAAAGAGACGGTAGATAAGGAAAAAGCTGGCCTGGAAAAAGAAGGCAAATCCATGCCTAGAGAGCCGGATTTCGCCTTTTTTATCACAACCCTCTCCGTACAGGCATCTGTCGACCTCGGATATCTACCTAATCCCGCAACGAACAAAAAAGAAGAGAACCTTACGCAGGCAAAATTCCTTATCGATACCCTGGGTATGCTGAAGGAAAAGACAAAAGGAAATCTAAGCCCGGAAGAAGCTAATTATATGGAAAATATACTATATGAATTAAGGATGCAATACATAGCGAAGACCGAAAAGAAGGAGGAGAAATGATAGATAAAGAATTGCTGGAGATCCTGGCGTGCCCTGCCTGCAAGGGGGATGTGGAACTGAAAGATAATAAAATAGTCTGCAAGAAATGCATGAAGAAATATCCCATAAAAGACGGCATCCCGATAATGCTGATTGATGAAGCAGAAGGGTAATATATGTCCTCCTGGTATTTGGACTAAAAATATATGAAGAAAATATTAGTAATACACGGGCCGAATCTGAATCTCCTGGGTAAAAGAGAGCCTGATATCTACGGCAGGGTGACCCTGCAGCAGATAAACAGTGAACTAAAAAAGGCTGCCAGGAAGAGAAAGGTAAGCCTGACCATAAAACAGTCTAACCATGAAGGGGAGATAGTTGACCTCATCGGCAGGATAAAGAATAAATACGATGCCCTCCTCATAAATCCCGCTGCCTATACCCATACGAGCGTCGCAATAAGAGATGCTATTGCCGCAAACAGCGTATTGGCCGTAGAGGTGCACCTTTCCAATATATACTCCAGGGAAGAATTCAGGCACAAATCCCTTATCAGCCCCGTGGCAAAAGGAACAATAATGGGTTTCGGCCCAAAGAGCTATACCTTGGGGCTGGAAGCTTTGATAGACCTACTTTAAAGGTGCGGAGTGAATTTACGCATACGCAAGATATATGCCGGGTTATCCAAAAACGGCATCGACGGTCTGATTGTAAATTCCGCGGCAAATATAGCTTATCTCACCAATTACACCAGCCGTGACTCATATCTATTAATATCAAGAAAATCAAATATCTATTTTACCGACTCAAGATATATTGAGGAGGCCAGGAAGGGTCTTAGAGGTGTTGCCTCGGTAAAGAAGATAAGCGGCTGCGCCTTCAAAATAATAGCCAGGACCTGCTCTGGGTTCGGGCTTAAACGTATCGGATTTGAAGAAAACTATCTCGCCTGCACCGAGCATAGAAATATGAGGCGCGAATTGAACAAGAAAGCAGAATTAGTGCCTGCCTGCGGAATGGTAGAAAAGTTCAGGGAAATAAAGGGCGCCGAAGAAGTGGAGAAGATAAGAGAGGCGGTCCGGATAACAACGGAGGCATTCAGGTTTATCGAAAGATTCATATCCTGCGGGAGGAAGGAAGCCGAAATAGCGGGAGAATTAGAGCGTTTTATAAGGTATAACGGCGCACACTCTTCGGCATTCGACATAATCGTGGCCTCAGGGCCAAATTCAAGCCTTCCGCATCACTTGACCTCGCAAAGGAAACTCAGGGAAAACGAACATGTATTGATCGACATGGGTGTTGAGTATAAGGGGTATAAATCTGACTTGACAAGGGTTTTCTTTTTGGGTAAAATAAACCCTGCTGTAGCAAAGATATACGAAATAGTAGGCACGGCAAGTCGTAATGCGATAAACCAGATAAAACCAGCTGTTAATAAAAAAAAGGTCGATAAAGCTGCCCGCCAATATATAACGCGAAAAGGGTACGGCGGGTTTTTTGATCATAGTTTAGGGCACGGGATAGGCCTAGAGGTTCACGAAGAGCCGCGCATATCTTCCGGGTCAGAGGGGGATTTAATGCCAGGAATGGTATTTACTGTTGAACCGGCAATATATCTGCCGGGTAGATTCGGAATAAGAATAGAGGATATGGTTCTGGTTACCGGGAAAGGCAATGAGGTATTAAGTGGCGCTCTCGATAAATGACGTAAAATCAGGCTTGACTATTATAGTTGACAATGATGTATATATGGTTATAGATACCCAGCACGTGAAGCCAGGAAAAGGCGCTGCTTTTGTGCGCGCAAAATTAAGAAACCTTAAAAACAGCAACATCCAGGAGAAAACATTCAGGGGGGACGAAAAGATAGAAGCGGCCTTCGTGGAGGAAAGAAAACTCCAATATCTGTATTCTTCGGGAGATATGTATCATTTCATGGACCAGGATAATTTCGAAGAGATAGCTATACCCGTTGAGACGCTTGCGGATAAAAAAAAATTCCTGAAAGATAACCTTGAGGTCAGCGGTTATTTCTATAAAAATGAAACCTTGAGCGTAAGCCTTCCTAATTTTATCGATTTCATTATCGTTCATACCGAACCGGGGATAAAAGGCGACACGGCTAAAAGTGGCACGAAATCGGCAGAAATAGAATCCGGAGCCATTATCCAGGTCCCGCTTTTTATAAATACCGGGGATAAGATCAGAGTGGATGCCCGGACAGGAGAATATATAGAGAGGTCGTATTCATAAAGGATGGGTGTCCCGTTAGAAACGGTATTCTAACGGGATAACCGGGAGGATTCTAACGGAATGAATATAAAAGAAATAAAAGAAATGATCAATCTTATGAATGAGAATGGTCTGGTAGAGCTGGAGATAGAAAAGGACGGGATGCGCGTCAGATTGAAGAAGGTAGGCCAGGGGCAGGAGGCATCCGCGGGCCAGACTATAGTTATCGAGAAATCGGGAGCGCCTGCGTTCCAGACCAGAGGAGAGTCTTTGGAAGCCCTTGAGAAATCAGCTTCAAATACCATTGAAATCAAGGCCCCCATGGTAGGGACTTTTTACCGCGCGCCTTCCCCAGAGGTTCCGCCATATGTTGAAAAAGGCCAGGTAATCGAACCGGGACAGGTGATCTGTATCATAGAAGCAATGAAATTAATGAATGAAATAAAGTCTGAAATAAAGGGCAGGATCCTGGAGATCCTTGTCGATAATACTGAACCCGTAGAATTCGGACAACCTATATACCTGATCGAACCCGTCTAAATTTAAAACTTTGCCTCGCATTCAAAATGCTTGGCAGCAAGCGAGGTTAATTCGCGCAGATAACTTACTCACGCTTACCTGCTTATCTGATGAAAGGGGCAGGCAGGTGGTTCGTAGGTAATGTGCTCATAAAATGTTCTCAAAAGTACTTATTGCCAACCGGGGAGAAATAGCCCTAAGAGTGATCCGCGCCTGCCGTGAATTAGGTATCCGTACCGTAGCCGTATATTCCGAAGCAGATAGAAATTCACTGCATACCCGCTTTGCCGATGAGGCGATCTGTATCGGCAAGGCACAGAGCAGCAACAGCTACCTGAATATCCCCGCGATCATAAGCGCAGCAGAGATCACCGATGTAGATGCGATACACCCCGGTTACGGTTTTCTCGCGGAAAACCCGCATTTTGCGGAGATCTGCGAATCATGCAAGATAACCTTTATCGGCCCTACCTCTGATAATATCCGGCTGATGGGGGATAAAATGGCTGCCCGCGCCAATATGCAGAAAACAGGCCTGCCTATAGTCCCCGGAAGCATATCCATAGTCAAGAGCAAGGAAGAAGCACTTAAGACCTCCAAGAAGATAGGCTATCCCGTAATCATAAAAGCAGCGGCAGGCGGCGGCGGCAAGGGGATGCGCATCGCCCATAATGACATAAGCCTTATCAGCGGCCTGATGACAGCACAGGCAGAAGCCGAATCGAATTTCGGTAACTCCAACGTATATATTGAAAAATATATCGAAAGACCGCGTCATATCGAGATCCAGATCCTGGCGGATAAACACGGGCACATTGTACACCTTGGAGAAAGGGACTGCAGTATCCAGAGAAGGCATCAGAAATTACTGGAAGAGGCACCGTCTCCGGCAGTAGATGCAAGATTGCGTAAACGCCTCGGAGAGCTCGCCGTAAAAGGCGCCAAGACCATACATTATATAGGGGCAGGGACCATAGAATTCCTGTTAGACTCACACAATAATTTTTATTTTATGGAGATGAACACAAGGATACAGGTCGAACACCCCGTTACCGAAATGGTTACCGGGATAGACCTGATAAAGGAACAGGTCCGCGTGGCAGGAGGAGAAAGGCTGCGTTTTCGGCAGGATGATATTAAAGTAAAAGGGGCAGCCATAGAGTGCCGCATAAATGCCGAAGATTTTGAAAACAACTTCATGCCTTCTCCGGGAAAGATCGAGACCCTTAACCTCCCCGGGGGGCCGGGCGTACGCGTGGACACGCATATTTATAGCGGATATGAAGTACCGACGTTTTATGATTCCCTGTTAGCCAAACTGATAACCTATGCTGATTCCCGGCAAGAGGCAATACAGATCATGCGGCGCGCGCTAATGGAATTTCATATCTCCCCGATAAAAACAACCATCCCTTTTCATATTCGCCTCATGGATAATCCTCTCTTTATAAAAGGGGAGATATCGACTCATTTAGTCCAGGAGATATTGAAAGAGGAGTGCTTTGAGCCGTCGGCAAAAGAGTAAGGCATGAATATAACCGCAGGAACAATGCATAGAGAAGAATCAGAGACCGATCTAGGTAATATCAAGATACATAAAAATGTTATCGCTTCGATCGCATCTCTGGCGGCATCCGAAATTGACGGCGTAAAAAAGATAGGAGGGAGTTTCAAAAGCGGGCTGTTAGAATTAATCGGAAAAAAGGCCCAGATGGCGATAAAGGTCGATATCGATAAGAACGAGGAGATAAGACTTGAAGTCCCCCTGGTTATAAAATACGGTTTTAATATACCTGATATATCCAACAGGGTCCAGGAGAATATCCGCAATGCACTGGAAAAAATGACAAGCCTGTCCGTAAAATATATAAATATAAATGTCCAAAGTATAGAGAGGGGGTAATAAATGCGCATATTCACGGTTTTAGGGATACTGTTCTACGCCTCGGTCCTTATTCTTATCGGAATGATCCTGATAATATTTTCTCTAGACGTATTGCAGCCTCAGGATATAAATACTATACTTGTGTATGTGCAGCAGAGCCTCAATTCAAAGGTTATCATGGGGCTATCCGGGTTTTTATTGATAGTGGTAAGTTTTTCTTTTGCGCAGTTAATCCTGGGACGTTTTCAGCGCGAGAGGACGATCGCCTTCACAACAGCTTCGGGAGAAGTGACCATTGCTCTTTCGGCCGTTGAGGACCTAATAAAGCGCCTGGCGGGACTGATTCCCGAAATAAAAGAATTGAGGCCGGATGTGATAGCGAGTAAAAAGGGTATTATTGTAGATATCAGGGTGGTGTTAAGGTCCGAGGCGAATATCCCTGATCTGACCGCCCGGCTTCAGGAGATAATCAGGTCAAAAATACAGGAGATACTCGGGCTGGAAGAACAGATAGTGATCAAAATCCACGTAGTAAAGATCATTTCAATCCACGACGCGGACAGAAAAATAAAAGAACAGGTAAAGGAAGAACCTGCCATACCATTTAGCGGATACGGCAGGGCATAAGTGAGGCCATAAGTTATGTGTATATTCATCCTTTTATAGCTATTAATAAGGTGGGATGTAAATTCGCGCTTATAACTTACTCATACAGTCGCATTCGTAAGTTATGCGCTCATTTAAGGAGGGGTTTATGTTAAAAATAGGTATCCTTACAGGGGGAGGAGATTGTCCCGGATTAAACTCTGTAATCCGGGCGGTAGTCAGAAAAGGGATCAACGAAGGTTATGAAATCATTGGAATTAAAAACGGATGGAAAGGTCTCATTGAGAGCGACAGCACGCCTCTTGGCCTTGCGAATATATCGGGAATACTCCCCAAAGGTGGTACGGTACTGGGTACAAGCCGCACAAACCCCTACAAAAAAGAAGGCGATCTATTAAAACTGAAAGATAATTATAAAAAATTCGGGCTGAATGCCTTAATTGCCATAGGGGGAGAGGATACTTTAGGGGTGGCGGCAAAATTAATAAAGGACGGCATTACCAATATCCTTGGCGTACCCAAGACCATAGATAATGACATTTCTGCCACAGACTATACCTTTGGATTCGATACGGCATTGAATACTGCCATGGAATGCATTGATAGGCTGCATACTACCGCAGAGAGCCACCACAGGGTTATTGTCGTGGAAGTCATGGGCAGGCACGCCGGATGGATCGCCATTGAATCCGGGATAGCAGGGGGAGCGGATGTGATCCTGATACCCGAAATACCCATTGATATCGAGGATACATGTAACCTTCTTAAAAAGAGGCATTTGCGCGGTAAACTGTTCAGCATAGTTGTCGTAGCCGAAGGCGCTAAATTCAAAGAAGGCGGGATAGTGACGCAGGAAGAAAAACTTGATGCGTTCGGCCACGTCAGGCTCGGAGGTATAGCAGAGACCTTGGGCCAGGAGATTGAAAAAAGGACGGGCTTTGAAACAAGGGTGAGTGTACTCGGGCATATTCAGAGAGGCGGCAGCCCTACTGCTTTTGACAGGATACTCGGGACAAGGTTCGGAGTAAAAGCGGTCGAACTGGTAAAGGCCAACAAATTCGGCCGGATGGTAGCGTTAGTAGGCAATAAGATTACCGATGTCGCCATTGAGGACGCTGTGAACGTATTAAAAACAGCCGACATGGAATTGTATGAAATAGCAAAAGTATTCTTTGGATAAAAGGATGGTGTTATATGAGAGATAAAATACAGGATATATTATTGGAAAGCATCCAGGTTAAAGAAGCATTATTGCGGACAAGCGTAGGAAAGATCAAGGAGATCTCTGACCTCCTGATAGAATGCCTGCAGAAGAACGGCAAGGTGATAGTCTTTGGAAACGGCGGCTCGGCTAGTGACAGCCAGCACATAGCGGCTGAATTCGTAGGTAGGTTCAAGAAGGACAGGAAAGGTTTGCCTGCCATAGCCCTTACCACAAACACCTCTATCCTGACCGCTATCGCAAACGATTATGGTTACGAAGCAGTTTTCGCGAAACAGGTCGAGGCGCTGGGAACTAAAAATGATGTCGCTATCGGCATATCTACAAGCGGTAAGGCAAAAAATGTGGCCTGCGGTATAAAACAGGCTAAAAAGATGGGGCTAAAGACTATAGCGCTTACCGGGGCAGACGGAGGGGAGCTGGTAAAGCTCGCTGATGTATCTCTCGTAGTCCCTTCATCGGTCACGGCCAGAGTCCAGGAAGCGCATATTACCATAGGCCACATCTTCTGCGAACTGGCAGAAGAAGCTCTCTGCCAGTAAAATCGAAATAAAAATGGCTGGTTTGCGTCTACTTGAGAAAAAGATAAAGAACCCGGAAGAACTGAATAGAATAATTGCCCGCCTTAAGGCCCGGGGCAAAAGAGTAGTATTTACTAACGGCTGTTTTGACCTGCTTCATTACGGTCACATAAAGTACCTGGAAGAGGCTAGAAAGAATGGCGATCTCCTTATCGTGGGAATAAACAGCGACGATTCGGTAAAAAGAATCAAAGGCAAGAAACGCCCGGTTCTTAACGAAAAAGATAGGTTAAGAATGGTCGCGGCATTAGAAAGTGTGGATTACGTGACCCTCTTTAAGGAGGATACGCCGTTAGAGACGATAAAGTCTATAAAGCCTGATGTGCTGGTAAAAGGCGCGGACTGGAATAAAAGCGATATAGTGGGCAGGGATATTGTCTTAAGCCGGGGCGGGCGCGTATCAGTCATAAGACTGGCTAAAGGACACTCCACTTCTAATTTAATCAGAAAAATTGCCAAACGTTTCTAATCTAAAGCCCGTATACAGGATCATCGACGCAAATATCAACAGGGCAAAAGAAGGTCTGCGGGTATGTGAAGATATAGCCAGGTTTATGCTGGATAGCCGGGGTCTGGTCTCCGGATTCAAGAAAGCAAGGCATAGGATAACCGCGATATTGAAATGCCTGCCTGTAGATACCGGGCTCTATGAACACAGGGAGAGCGCAGGGGACGTAGGCAGAAATATCCATATTAATGAATTGAGGAGAGATAACTGGCAGGATATTTTTTATGCCAATATGCAGCGCATAAAGGAATCCGTCAGGGTGATGGAAGAATTCGTAAAACTTATCAATAGAAATACCGCCCTTAAATTCAAGAAACTGAGGTATGATATTTACGGACTGGAGAAAGATTCCGCTAAAAAGATCTCTTCGTATTTACGTTCCCGAAAATAATGACCCAATTGGAATATGCCAGGAAAAATATCATAACGCCCCTGATGAAGAAGGTTGCCCTGCAGGAGGGCATTAGCCCCTCGCGGATAGTAAAGCTGGTAAGCGAGGGCAGGGCCGTTATCCTTAATAATCTCAGGCGCCGCATAAAAATCCCCTGTGCCGTAGGATACGGGTTACGTACCAAGGTAAACGCGAACATAGGCACCTCGACCGATAAGCCCATGATCGGATACGAACTTAAGAAAACGGCGGTCGCAGTAAAATACGGCGCAGATACTCTCATGGACTTGAGCGTAGGAGGTGACTTAAGAAGAATGCGAAGAGCGGTACTGGGACATTCGCCGGTTCCTGTGGGTACGGTTCCGATTTACGAAATAGCGGTAAATTCCAAGAAGACTAAAAAGGACTTCCTTAAATTTTCCCCTGATGATATTTTTGAGGTCTTGAAGTCACAGGCCGAAGACGGCGTAGATTTCTTTACTATTCACGCAGGAGTTACAAGGAAGAGCCTGGGCGCGCTGAAGAAACAGAGGCGCTTAATGGGCATTGTTTCCAGGGGCGGGGCAATTCTCTCCGGATGGATAACGCGCAACAAGAAAGAGAACCCTTTTTATGAATATTTTGACAAGGTATTGGAGATAGCGCATACTTATGACATCACCTTGAGTCTGGGAGACGGTTTAAGGCCCGGCTCTATACTGGATGCCACTGATAAGGCGCAGATATCCGAACTTAAGATCCTTGGTGATCTGGCTGAACGTGCGCGAAAAAAAGGAGTCCAGGTAATTATTGAAGGCCCGGGGCATGTGCCGTTAAACCAGATAAAAAGGAATGTTGACCTGGAGAAATCTATCTGCCGTAATGCGCCATTCTATGTCTTAGGCCCATTGGTTACAGATGTAGCTGCGGGATATGACCACATAAGCAGCGCAATCGGAGGAGCTATTGCCGCAAGCTCCGGGGCCGATTTCTTATGTTATGTAACTCCTTCGGAACACCTCAGGCATCCCTCCGCAGAAGATGTCCGGGAAGGCGTTATAGCCTACAGGATAGCAGCGCACGCGGCCGATATAGTAAAGGGCGTAAAATCAGCGATAGGATGGGACAGGAGAATGTCACTGGCCCGCAGAAGGCGCGACTGGAAGAAACAGGTTGCGCTCTCCATAGACCCGGATAAGGCGGGATATTACAGGGGTTCTTCAAAACCGCATCTGTCGGATGTATGTACTATGTGCGGGGATTATTGCTCAATTAAATTAATGGAAGAATGTGTGCGGGCGTAGTTTCCCGCTAAACTATGTATTAGCGGGCGGGATCCCGCTGGCGAAACTAAAATATACAGCGGGATAAGCTAGGCCGATAGTTATTGCGGGTGTAATTCAGTGGTAGAATGACAGCTTCCCAAGCTGTATATGGCGGTTCGATTCCGCTCACCCGCTTACTTTTGCTTTTAATGTAAAAGCAAAAGTATACCGGAGCAAACCATTTCATTAATGAAATGGTTTGCGGAGGTATCATGATGGTTTTAATGCAAAATTAAGTTTTTACTTGAGAAATATATAATTATATGTCGATAAAGCCCTCATCATATCTTATTTATCTTATCGCATGCCTGCTTTTTCTATCCGGTTGCGCCACTCCTTTTGGCCTGGGGCCGTCAAGGCAGCAATTTAACATCCCGGGTATTTACCACAATGTAGAAAGGGGCCAGACGCTCTGGAGGATATCCAGGATTTATAATGTAGAACTTGATGAAATAGTGCGGATTAACCGTATTCCGGATGCCGCGAGCATAGAACAGGGGCAGCTTATATTCATACCCTCTGTAAAAAGCAAACCTCAGGCTACCAGATACTCTCCGGGGGAAGAATTCGCCTGGCCGATTAAGGGGATAATGATCGCTAATTTCGGGCAGACTTATAACGATATGATCAATAAAGGGATAAATATACGGCGGATAAAGAGCGGTGATGTCCTCGCCTCGCGTAGCGGAAGGATAGTTTTTTACGACCCGGAATTCGAAAGATTCGGTAAGACTATAATCATTGACCACGGCGACGGATTTTCTACGGTCTATGCCGGAAACTCGGAAGTATTCGTCAAGTCCGGGGATAATGTCGGGAAAGGGAGCGTTATCGCTACCCTAAGCTCATCCGATAAATACAAGAATCCATACCTGCATTTTGAGATAAGAAAGGGGCATATACCCCAAAACCCTAATTTTTATTTACCGTGAAGAAAGATATCCTGTTCGGAAGAAAGACATATCTGGACCTACTGGACAAACGCATCAATGACCTCCGCGACGGTTACCGTCAGAACCTCGCCATCATTGGAGATGAGCTTATAGGGAAGACTTCCATAATCTTTAATTTCCTTAATAACTTTTACGACAATCGCCTGATAATAATATACCTGGAGATAAGGCTGGAATCGCTATCGTCTTTTGCGAAAAGATTCATCGGTGTCCTGCTCTATAATTTCCTCTCTAATAGCGGAATGCCATTAGAGGAAAACCTGGATTTTCTGGTGGCTAAATCAGAAAAATACATACCCAGAACCGTAGAGAAGGCAAGACATATCCTTGCGGCGGTGGAAAGAAGAAGAAAGAGCAATATCTTCATCGAGCTCCTTTCCCTATTCGAAATCATCAACCAGGAGACAGATAAATGCTGCGTAGCGATATTCGATGAGTTCCATAACCTGGAAAATATGGGTATTAAAGACCTGTATCCTGAATGGTCTAAAATACTTATCCTGCAGAAAAAAATGATGTATATAATCACAAGCTCCCGGAAGACGAAGGCAAAGGCAATATTATCCAAGAACCTTTCGTTGTTATTCGGGAACTTCGAAATAATTACCGTAGAGCCTTTTGATACAAAAACAAGCAATGATTACCTGGACCACAGGCTCGCAGGAAGAAATTTAAACACCGGAATAAAGAAATTCATTATTAACTTTACCGGCGGCAACCCTTTTTACCTTGATCTCCTGGCCAGAGAATTAATGCTGGTGGATTCTGCCCGTATAGCGGATATGCTCGAGGAGCTGCTCTTCATACCCTCGGGGATATTAAACCAGAAATTTTCAACTTATCTTAAGCGTTTTTTAGATACACCTTACTGCCAGGATTATATTGCGATCTTATACCTGGTTTCCGATGGACATAATAAACTCAAGGATATCGCTCATATTCTGCATAAACAAAGAAAAGAACTGACAGCGAGGGTGAATTATTTGCTGGATCTAGATGCGATAAGCCGTAACGGCGATTTCCTGAAAATTAACGACCGCGTATTCGGATTCTGGATGCTGTTCGTGTACCAGGAAAAATTGCAGTCCCTGACCTTTGACGCCAAGAACCAGAAAGTCGCTTTCAGGGATAAGATAGAAAGTATGATACAGGAATTCCTTTCTAATGACCGCAAGACACCGGTAGAAAGGACAATCGAATTAATGCATCTTTTCGGTGACGACGTGATACACTTAGAAAGGAAACGCCTGAGGCTCACTCATTTCAGAGAGATAAAAACGCTGGAATTCAATAACCGCCGTCTAAGGGAAGGGGTGATCGGGCGTTCGCACGACAACCTTTGGATAATCGCTTTTAAACAGGGCCTGTTAACCGAAGAAGATATAGTTGAGTTTTCCAGGGAATGCAAGAAATACCGCCATAAACTGCAGCGGAAGATTATAATTGTCCTGCAGGATATAGATATGAATACGCGCCTTCGGGCGCTGGAGGAAAAAGTATGGACCTGGGACTTGAATAACGTGAATCAGATCATGGACCTTTACTCCAGACCCAGGATCATAGCGTGCAGGCAATGAAGATCGGGGTAATTTCAGATACGCATATACCGGACCGCACGGAAGATATCCCTGCCCCCATACTGGAAGCCTTTAAAGGGGTGGATATGGTAATCCATGCCGGAGACCTGGTGGACCTTAGGGTTATCGATAAACTAAAGAGCGTTTGTAAAAACGTAAAGGCGGTATGGGGCAATATGGACCCCTACGAAATAAGAAAGAGGCTTCCGGAAAAAGAGATCATCGAGATAGGAAAATACAGGATAGGGCTTATACACGGCTACGGCCATCCCGGGAAATTAATAGAACTTATTACGGAAATATTCAAGAACGATAATCTCGACATGATAATTTTCGGGCACTCGCACTCCGCTATAAACGAAAAAAGGGGCAAGGTAATATATTTTAATCCCGGCAGCGCCACGGATAAGATATTCTCCCCCTACAATTCATACGGGATCATAGAAATCAACGATAAAATAGAAGCAAAGGTCGTGAAGTTATGACGATAAAGAGACTCTGGGCACCATGGAGGATTAAATATATAAAAAGCAAAAAGCAAAAAGGTTGCATATTCTGCAAAAGCTTGAGAGCCAAAGGCGGGGACTACGTCGTGTTAAAGAACAAATATTCCTTTGCGCTGTTGAATATCTTTCCTTATAATAACGGCCATGTTTTGGTCTCGCCTGTAAGGCATATACGCGACCTTTCGCAATTGAAGGACACCGAAGTAATGGACCTTTTTGGGACCTTAAAGAAAACAAAGAGGCTGCTGGATAAGGTCTTAAAGCCCGACGGCTACAATATCGGAATAAATACTTCCAAAAGCGCTGGCGCAGGAGAGACAGGGCATATGCATATACATATCGTCCCCCGCTGGAAAGGGGATACCAACTTTATCACTACCCTTTCAGAGACAAAGATAATTTCGCAATCCCTTGATGAATTATATAAACAATTGAGGAAGGCATGCTGAATCAGGACCGTATGAAGGCACTCGAAGATTCCTTCCTGGCCCCTTACGCGATGAAGAGCTATAACAGCCGGGGGAGGCCCCATAAAGAAAAGGAGCATCCGTACAGATCCGTATACCAGAGGGACCGGGACAGGATCATACATTCAGCTGCCTTCAGGAGGCTGGAATATAAAACCCAGGTATTCGTTAATCACGAAGGGGATTATTACCGCACCAGGCTTACCCACACCATAGAAGTCGCGCAGATAGCCAGGACCATAGCGGCAACTTTAAGGTTAAACGTAGATTTAACCGAGGCCATAGCCCTGGCCCATGATTTAGGCCACACCCCTTTCGGCCATTCCGGAGAAGATGCCCTTGACGAATTGATGAAGAAATTCGGGGGTTTCAACCATAACCGACAGGGCTTAAGAGTAGTTGACCTTTTGGAAGAAAGATACCCTGATTTCCCCGGGCTTAATTTAAGCTGGGAGGTAAGGGAAGGAATCATAAAACATTCAACGGCCTTTGACAGATCAGTGAAGATTAGCGGGCTTGCG
The DNA here is from genome assembly GCA_043823435.1 of Candidatus Omnitrophota bacterium. GTDB lineage: Bacteria > Omnitrophota > Gorgyraeia > Gygaellales > Profunditerraquicolaceae > UBA1562. Next base: position 51,900 of record JBDRAV010000013.1, read on the forward strand.
CCAAAGGAGATGCCGACCATGGAAACACAGGTAGTTGACATAGCCGATGAGATAGCCTATGACAACCATGACCTCGACGACGGAATCACCTCGGGCCTGCTGAAAGAAAGGGACTTGAAAAAACTTCCGCTCTGGGATAAAATAAGTAAGGAAACTGACAAAAAATATGATAGAATATCAAGCGAGAAAAGAAAATACCTGCTTATACGCTCTTTGATCGACCTGCAGGTTACGGACCTGATCCGGGAAACAGAAAAAACGATAAGGAAACTTAATCTTAAAACCTGCTCCCGGGTCAAAGGTTTAAACAGAAAGATCGTATCTTTCAGTAACCAGATGCAGGAATTAAGGAAGCCACTACGCTCATTTCTTAAAGAGAACCTTTACCGGCATTATCGTGTAATAAGAATGAGCTACAAGGCCAAACGTTTTATCCAGGAGCTGTTTAATATTTATCTGAAAAACCCCCGGCAGCTGCCGCAACACATACAAAAGAATATACCTTCAGAGGGAGTAAGACGGGTAATATGCGATTATATCGCCGGGATGACCGATAGGTATGCCTTAGATGAATACAAAAAGCTATTTGACCCCTACGAAAAAGTATAAGGCGCTGATTTCCGCCATCCATGCCATTTACCGCCTGGTCAGTTCCACCTTTGAATTAAAGGACCTGGTGATACGGCTGGACAGACTTATCTGCCAGATATTCAATTCGCAGTATTGCCTGATAGCGCTGTTGGACACGGCAAAACACCATTATTTATTCAGGTGCCTGGCAACTGGAAGGAAAAGGTGCGTTTTAGATAAGAAGGCGGGGATATCTAACGGAATAGAAAAAAGAATCATAAAGAAACTTACTGTAGTCCGGGAGGAAAGATTGCTGGGTATACCGCTTATTTCCGAGGATATAAGCGGTATGATCGTGATAAAAAGGGATGCAAAGGGAGAGCCTTTCGATAAATTTGACCAGGAGATGTTGATGACGTTGGGTGAGCAGGCGATAATAGGGTTAAGGACCCTGCAGTTGTATGAGGAGCAGCAGAAGATAATCCTGGGAAGCATAAAATCATTGGTCACTCTGCTAGATACAAGAGTACCTCAGGAGTATACCCATACGCCGTATTTCAGCCACCTGGTGGCAATGATAGCTAATCAAATGCATCTTGACCTAAAACAGGTTGAGAGCCTGAAGTACGCCAGCATGCTGCACGATGCGGGAAAAGTTGATATACCGATACAGATACTTACCAAGACATCAAAGCTTACTCCTTATGAATACAAAATCATTAAAAGGCACCCTCTCGCGGGAGCGCAGATACTAAGGCACCTGCAGATCCTAAAGCCGGTTATACCGATAATAATGCATCACCACGAGAAGTATAACGGCACAGGGTACCCTTCCAGGCTCAAGAAAGGCCAGATCCCCCAGGGGGCGCGCATCATGGCGGTCGCCGACGCCTTTGAAGCCATGGTTTACGGAAGGCCATACCGGGAAAGGATGAATATACCTTCCGCCATAAAGGAGATTAAAAAGAAGAGCGGGACCCAGTTTGACCCCAAGGTCGTAGAAGCATTCCTGAAGGTAGCTAAAAAAATAAAAACAAAAAAATATTTGCAAATAAACAATAAAAAAAGATAATAAATACGTATGGATAATCAACAACACGATCAGTTAGAGTTATTCTCGCAAACAAAAGGCCAGGCGAAGGCGCGCACGAGCGTAGGATTCAAGGCACGCATATCCAGATACGAAAAAACCATACTTATAATCATAGGGATTGCGGTTATGAGTATCGCCTCTTTCTCTTTCGGGGTGGAGAAAGGGAAGGAACTTAGTGTTTCAAACACCGCTTCCAAGCTTGATATAGCGGCTAATCCCGTCCCCCTGCCATCCATAACCCAGGCTAAGCAGGCGATCATGGAAAATGGACCTCAAGCCAAGGAAAAAGAAGAGCTCCCGGAGCAGGTCCAGGGCTATACTATTCAGGTAGCCTCCTTCTTAAATAAGACGAACGCCCAGAAGGAAGTGTCTACTTTAAAAAACAAAGGAATGACGGCCATGGTATTGTCTAAAGGAAAATTCAGTATTGTATGCGTGGGCAGCTTCACCGGGAAAAAGGAAGCAGAGTCTTTTCTGCCGAAACTGAAGAAACGATACCAGGATTGTCTCGTAAGGAGGTTATGAGTTTATGTCTATTCATCCATCATTAAAATTATCCGATAAAGATAAAAAACAGAGGTCGGTATTAAAACGCACAGAACGCCTGAGGACCATGCTGGAAAAGGAAGAATGGAAACCGGGGGATAAAGTCTGCGGTTTACCAAAAATCAAGACCCTGAAGATCAGGATCAAGAAGGAAAAGACGGCAGAAAAGACTGAAGAGGTTACCGCGGCCGAAGGCGTTGCTCCTGCCGCATCTGAAAGCAAGGAACAGCCTTCTGCCAAAGGGGCTGCGGCTAAGAAATCAGGGGAAAAATAACAGGATAAATGCATTCGCTAAAGAAGATAGTTATATGCGCGGGGATACTGTTTGTGTTCACGCCTTGTATCTGCATTGCGCAAGATCAGGATCCTGGCGCGCAGGAATTAGCGGCCGTTATTTGGCCCAAGACAGGATCAGTATTATTCTATGGAGAAATTACCGAAGATAATATCAATATACGCACCGATTCCACGGTAAGTTCGGAAATAATATGCGCCGTTAATAGCGCAGAACCTGTGGAGGTGATCAGGGAATCTTACGAATGGTATAAAATAAGATTGCCCGTGAGGGCCCCGGCCTTTATCAGCAAAGAGATGGTCGAGCCTATCGACGGCAAAACCGCCAAAGTAAAAAAGAACAAGGTGAACATCCGCCTTAACCCAGACCGGTCATCCCCTATACTAGGACAGGCTGACAAGAACGAAATAATAAATATAGTTGGTGAAAAGGCGGGTTGGTATAAAATAGAACCGACCAGTGGCAGTTCAGGCTGGGTGCATAAGAAATTTGTTGCCAAGTCCGATACCGTAGAGAAGAGAAAAGAACCTGTGTTGGCCCAAAAGACGCAAGAAGACCTGGCAACGGATGAAGGGGCATCCGCAGATGAAAACGTAGTTATTGAAGGTATAATAAAACCGTACGGAAGGGTATTCAGGCGGATGGCAACGCATAAGCTCATCAGCATAGATAAGAAGGTATTTTTGTTAAAAGGGAACAGGTCCGGACTTGACAGCCTAAATAACCACAAGGTGAAGATAACGGGTAAACTGATCCAGACAGAAAACCGTAAATACCCTGTTATAGAAATACAAAAGATCGAGGCCATGTATTGAACCTGTCCGGACTCTTCATATCCTTTTTAATATCTTTCGGTTTGTTAATGATCGCCGTGACTGTGCATGAATTCTCGCATGGCTGGGTGGCGTATAAGCTGGGAGACCCCACCGCAAAAAATTCCGGAAGGCTGACCTTAAACCCCCTTGCGCATATAGACCCCATATGGACGTTCCTGCTTCCGCTATTCCTTTTTATCAACACAGGAGGTAGATTCACTTTTGGAGCAGCTAAACCTGTCCCTATAAATTACCTCTCTTTAAAGAGTCCAAAAAGAGATATGGTTCTAATAGGCGCGAGCGGCCCCCTGGCGAATTTCATCCTTGCCTTTCTCTTAAGCCTCTTGCTGAAGACTGCTGTTTTGGCGTTCCCCATAAGCCTTATAATCATAAGACTGATAGTGATAAATGTGGTTTTAGGAGTATTCAACCTTATACCCATTCCTCCCCTGGATGGGTCCCGGATATTAATCGGGGCATTGCCCCGGGAGCTGGCGCGCCAATACGCGTTCATTGAACCTTACGGTTTTCTTATTATTATCCTGTTACTGTATTCAGGCATCTTTGGCCGGATAATCTGGCCGATAGTAGGCCTTATATTGGGATTCATGGGAGTAGCCTTTTAAAAAGCCGAATATGCGCACGTTAAAACTCGATTTAAATAAACGTTCCTATAATATAATAATCGGAGCTGGTATCCTCGGTGGTTTGGGCAGGCAGATACGCAGATTAGATATCGGCTCTGACGCGTATGTGATTACAAACCCTTTCATACGGAACAAATACGGCCCCTTGCTTGATAGAACGCTCACGGCATCCGGATTTACGGTAAAATTCAGGAACATTCCGGATACGGAGAAAAGCAAATCCATGGAAGTCGCCTCTTCCGTGATAAATGATATAACCTGTTACGATAAGAAAAAGGATATCTTTATCGTTGCTTTCGGCGGCGGAGTGATCGGCGACCTGTCAGGATTCATAGCTTCTATTTATAAGCGCGGCATCCCTTATATACAGGTCCCGACAACGCTCCTTGCCCAGGTCGATTCTGCTATCGGCGGGAAGACCGCCGTTGACTTAAGCCGGGGCAAGAACCTGGTAGGAGCATTTTATCAGCCTCGCCTGGTATATAGCGACGTAAGGGTGATCAGGACGCTGGATAAGAGGCAGGTGCGTAGCGGCCTGGCGGAGATAATAAAATACGGTATAATAAAGGACCCCCGGTTATTCGGTTATCTTGAGAAAAAATACCGCGATATCCTGAACCTGAATCCGGCCGCTTTGGAATTTACTGTCATGCGCTCAAGCAGGATTAAGGCCCTGGTCGTCCGTCAGGATGAACGTGAAACAAAGGGAGTGCGTACAATATTGAACTTCGGGCATACTATCGGGCACGCTATCGAGGCTGCCGCAGGATTTAAATCCTACACTCACGGAGAAGCTGTGGCGCTGGGGATGCTCGTCGCCTCTGATATAAGCAGGGAATTGAATCTTAGCGATGCGGCAACCGTAAAAAGGATAGAGGGCCTTATAAGATCGGCGGGCCTGCCTACGACAATAAAGGGGGTATCTGTCGGCAGGATAATAAAAATGCATTATCGCGACAAGAAATTCTCCGGCCCTGAAAATAAATTCGTCCTGGTCGAAAGGATTGGGAGGATAAAGATAGTAAAAAATGTACCCCTTGAAGCAATCCGGCGGGCTTTAAGGGAGAGGACAGGATAGCCCTATCTTGCCTTATCTAAAAGCTTGATAATCGAACTGCTAGATTCCAGACCTAACCCTTCCATAGAGATTTCTGCTGCAGTTATGCCATCTACCTTACGATCTATCCCCTTACTTAACTATAGTGAAAATAACGCTTTTTGTAAAGTATTTGACATACCCAAAAATATATGCTATATTCCCTAAATAGAGTCGAGTGGGTTTAACAAATAAGGATATTCTGGATAAATCAGCATAAATCAACTAAAGATAAAGGGAGAAGAGTTAATGGCAGATGAAACAATAAAACCGGAGACACCAAATCCGGAACCACCAAAGGAAGAACAGCCGAAGCCCGAGACACCTAAGCCTGAGGCACCGAAAGAGGAAGCGCCGAAGCCTGAGACACCTAAACCTGAGGCACCGAAAGAACAGCCAAAACCTCAGGCCCCGCAACCAAAGCCCGTAGAAGAAAAACAGACTAATTGCCTGGCCTGCAATAAACCCATCAGAAAACTAAAACGTTACTACCGCGACGGTAAATTCTACTGTAACAAAAGATGCTGGCGCAAGAGCACACAAAAGCCAGAGGAAAAAAAGGCATGAAAAAGAAGGGCAGCGAAAGAAGGCGATACCCCAGGATAGACCAAGGGCTCCCTATTAAAATAGCGGCTGACGGCTATGATTTCATTACCAGCACGCAGAATGTCAGCTGTGTCGGGGCATATTGCCATTTAGATAAATATATACCGCCTTTTACCAAGATCGCGGTTAAGCTCAACCTCCCCCTGATGTCTGAAGGGAAGATGAAGAATATCGAAGTTGACTGTAACGGCGTGATCGTAAGGAGCGAAGATGAAACAAAGGGCGGATTCAATGTCGCCGTATTTTTTAACCATATAAATGAAAGCCAGCGTAAGAAAATAGCCCAATACGTCAATCAATTCTTGCCCAAAAACTCCTGAAATCCTCTGGGAGATATGCCAAGCCGCGCCATTTTTAATATCTTAGGGCTTTTCGGAATAATCTTTCTCGTTATCACGACGAACAGCTACGCAGGGAGCCCGGACATGAAAATAAAATTAACTCCCGACAGGTTAGAAGGCAAAAGCCTCTCCCTATTGCTGAAAGAACGCTACTCCTGCCGCAATTTTCAGGATAAGGTCTTAAAATTAGAAAACATATCAGCGCTTCTGTGGGCGGCCTGCGGAAAAAAACATGACTCCTTAACAGGCGCTAGCAGGACAATCCCTTCGGCAGGCGCAACCTATCCTCTGGAATTATATTTAGTGACAGGAGAAAACAGCGTAAAAGGACTCCATGCCGGCGTATACCATTACCTAATTGACGAGCACGCCTTAGAGGTTATTATTAAAGGCGATGAGAGGGAAAGGTTAATGCGCGCCTGCCTAGGCCAGGATTCTATTTACGCGGCGCCCGCATCGCTAGTGATTGCAGCCAGATTCGTCAACACTACAGGCCGTTACGGCGCAAGGGGAGAGCGTTACGTACATATGGAAGCTGGTCACGCCGGGCAGAACATTTACCTTGCGTGCGTTAACATGGGCCTGGCAACCTGCGAAGTTGGGGCATTTGACGACGAGGCGGTACGCAGCGTCATAAACTCAAACAAAGACCTTGTACCCCTGCTGATTATGCCCGTAGGCTCCCCTGAATAAAGACCCGAGTGGGAAAATTAAGAAAACACTATCCGGTAAAACTGGTCATCGGATTTATCTTCCGGGACAAAAAAGTATTTGATAAAGCAAGGGGCGTCCTGGAAAAAGAATTCGGCAGGATAGATTTTGAAAGCAGGGCACTGGCCTTTACGTTCACCGATTATTACGAAGCCGAATTCGGCACGAACCTTAAAAGAAAATTTATCAGTTTTAAAGATCTCGCCCGCCCTCAGGAACTTGCCCGTATAAAAAACAGGACCAATGTAATAGAGAAAAAATTATCCAGAAAGGACAAGCGCCTTGTGAATATTGACCCCGGTTATCTGGATATGGCAAAGCTTGTGCTCGCCTCAACCAAAGACTATAACCACCGCATATATCTGGATAAGGGTATATACGCAGAGATAACCCTTACCTACCGCAATAAAAGTTTCATCCCCTGGGAGTGGACTTATGCCGATTATAAATCAGCCGGTTATATCGGTATATTCAACCGTATCAGGGATATTTATGCCGGACAGGCCAAAGAAAAATGTATCCCGCGTATTTAAAATCGTGCCGTAACGGCAGACTGGAGAAGCTCTCCGAGGAAGCATTGATGATGCTTGAATCCTGCCGCATCTGCCCGAGGCTCTGCAAGGTTAATCGTCTTAAGAACGAAAGGGGATTTTGCAAGACAGGGCTTAATGCCAGGGTGTGCAGTTTTATGCCCCATCACGGCGAAGAACCTCCTATATCAGGAGAGCGCGGTTCAGGAACGATATTCTTCTCAGGCTGCAATATGGCCTGTGCTTATTGCCAGAACTATGAATTCAGCCAGTTAGGCGAAGGTAGGGAGGTCGAACCCGAAGAATTAGCCGGTTTTATGCTGCAATTGCAGAATATGGGGTGCCACAATATAAATCTGGTTACTCCCACCCACGTTATGCCTCAGATATTAAAGAGCCTTGCTCTCGCCATATCCAAGGGCCTTAATATCCCGTTAGTTTATAATACCGGAGGGTACGAATCAGCCCGGATGCTAGGTCTCCTTGAGGGGATAGTGGATGTATACCTCGTTGACATGCGCTATGCCGATAATGCTACGGCAATAAAATATTCTTCGGCCCCGGATTATCCAGCGTTAAACCGGAAAGCCGTGAAAGAGATACACAGGCAGGCAGGAATAGCCCAAATTGACGATAAAGGCCTGGCCAGGAGAGGAGTAATTATAAGGCACCTGGTTATGCCTGATAATATATCGGGCACGCGCAAGACAATGAAGTTTATAGCAGAGGAGGTCTCGAGGGATACATATATCAGCCTGATGAGCCAGTATTTTCCCTGTTACAAAGCGGGGGAGATCAAGGAGCTCGCGCGCCGCATCAGGGCTGATGAATATGATGGCACCATAGGGATAATGGAAGAATACGGATTGCATAACGGTTGGACCCAGGAAGACGGGGGGCTGGAGAGGTTTGCAGGTACTAATATAAAACCGGTATAAAGAGGCCTTAAGGGAGAGGATGAAAAGAATAACGGGTGGTATTTCGAGGTTCCTGAGATTGGTCTATCTGAAGCTCTTCAGGATCCATGATACGCCCCAGAAGATAGCCCTGGGTTTAGGGATAGGCGTTTTCATGGGGCTTATACCCGGGACCGGGCCGATTGCCGCGGTCTTCGTGGCGATAGCCCTGCGGGTGAACCGCGCCTCTGCCTTGTTAGCCAGCCTGCTCACTAATACCTGGCTAAGTATTTTAACATTCTTCTTGTCAATCAAAACAGGTTCGGCTATAATGCAAGTAGATTGGCAGGATGCGCACAGGAACTGGACACATTTCCTGAAAGATTTCAGCACCGCAACCCTATTTAAATCAGCGACTTTAAAGGTTATCCTACCGGTGATAATCGGATATCTGGTAGTGGGGTTCTGTATCGGATTAACAACTTATGCGATTGCATTATTAGTAATCACGCGGATAAGAGATGAAAATAAGGGCAGAATTAACCTTTCCGGCTGAGCTGAAAGATAGGCCGATAATATGTGACCTCTGCAAGAAATTTGATATCATTTTAAATATAGTGGAAGCGTCTTTCTCCACGGCGACAGGCTGGTCAATATTGATACTGGAAGGTGCCGAGGATGAAGTGGAAAGGGCGTTTAGACATTTAAAAGATACGGGCGCGATAATCACGGATAAACGGGAAACCGCCTGAGAAAAACCTCCCGTCATTTCCGGGTAAATCTTTATAAAAGAAGGGTGCCTTTTTTATTATTAGGAAGCGCTTATGCTTAAAACAAAAACCCCGCATCTATCAATTCTCCTGCCTCTTCTTATCCTCATCCTGATAGCGCTCTTGTTCCTAAGGGAAAAAATTAATATCTACACCGGTAATTCCCAGCGGCTAACCTCAAAAGCAATCCTTCCGGTTAATAATACAGAAAATGATCTATCCCATTACGTCGGGGAAAGAATAACCTATGATGTAAAGATGGGCGGGATGCGTTTGGGAAAAGCAAGCTCTAATATTCTGGCAAATGAAAAGCTTAACGGCAGGTCTTTGAATGTCATGACCATGGATACCAGATTGACCAATTTTAATGATAGCGAGAAGATTTACAGTGACCCGAAGACGCTTTTGCCCGTAAAGGTGGAGCGGAATATACTGAATTTTATCAGCCGCGAAAAGATAACCGAGGATTACGACCAGGATAATTTTACCGTTACCATTATCAAGCGTAAAGGCGCAAAAGATCAGAGGCTGGTAATCAAAAAAGAAGGCCATATCAATAACGCCGTACTCCTGCCTTATTATGTCCGGAGCCTGCCCGCACTTGAAGTAGGCAAGATCATAACCGCCAACCTCCCTACGCGCAACCTAGAGATAAAACTGGTCGCGATAGAAGATGTAAAGGTCCCTGCTGGGACATTTAAGGCCTACCGTTTTCAAAGCACTCCCAAGCATATCACGATATGGATAAGCGCCGACGAGCGCAGGATCCCTCTCAAGATAGTGGGGAGCGGGCTAATGAGTTATTCCATGTTCATGCGCGAATATACCCCCGGATCATAATATTGACCGAAAGTGCGCCAAAGACTATCTAAAATTACTATAGGCTTAGGTGTTTATATTGTGATATCGGCAGCCTTTATGCTTCAGGTAAGAAATTGGCTGTTTAAGGCTTTCGGCGGCCCCGCCGTTATAACTGCTTTTAAGTTCTGTTTTATTTCAGTCTTCCTTTACGCTTTAATATACGCTTTCAGAAAACGCATCGGCCCGGCCAGGATCAGCCTGATAGCATTATTATTTGCTGGCGCCTATCTCTTTGCTGTGTGGCAACCGTATTTTTCAGAGAAGACGCATCTTTTAACCTACGGCCTGGTAGGATATCTGTCAGCAAACGATCTGGTTAAACTCCGGGAGCGCCAGCGAACGAAAATCCTGGCAGGGGGGATAATCTTCGTTTCTCTGGTAAGTGCCCTGGATGAGCTGTTTCAGGCTATGCTGCCATACCGCATTGGCGAACTGAGGGATTTTATCACAAATATAATCAGCGGGGGGACGGGAATGGCTTTATTGTTCATATTGCGTAAGCCGGGCATATGAAACCCCTTTACTTGTTGTATAAATAGCGGCGGTTTGTTATAATTAAAACATTAAGTTAAAAAAGGAGTTTCGATGAATTTAGTGACTATAATCATCGTGGTGGTCGTAGTGATTATTATCTGGGTGGCGCAGAGCATAAAAACAGGGAAAATGCAGATTCTCTCGGACAAAAAGAAGCAGAAAGAGGATCTGGAAACAGCAGCAAGAAGGAGTCGCCTGGCAAAAGAAGATATGCTTGAACAAAAAGAAGTAATTAAACACCGCACAGAAGTCGATAAGGCAGAACGCGAGGCCACGGAGAATAGGAAGCTCAGAGAAGAAGAATTAAGGCAGAAGATAGAAGAGAGGAAGAGGTATGGGCCCGAGGAAGACAAGACAAGAAAAGAAGAAATTGATAGAAAATAGAAGCAAAGGGAAAAACGTCAAGGGGGTGTGTTAATGGCCATATTGGTAAAGTTGCTCGGTATTATTATACTGGCTCTTGGCGTTGTGTTTCTAATAAACCCGGATATGGTAAAGAAATATATGCTTTTCTGGACAAAAGGAAGAATGATTTATGCGGGAGCTGCTGTAGCTGCCTTGATAGGCATGGTCCTGTTAATTGCTGCCTCGCAATGCAGGCTTGCCTGGTTTGTGAGCCTGATGGGGATCGTGTCGATCATCAAGGGAGCATATATTTTTGCCTTCGGGCAAAAGAGCCTGACATCCATGATGAACTGGTGGATAGAGAAACCGACTCTCGCTTTGCGTTTCGTCGGCCTCTTTGAGCTAATGCTTGGCGCGCTTTTTATCTACGCGGCATAGCGCCCTATCCATACGATTGCACCTTAACAGAAAAAACGATTTCAGCATTACCTCTTCTCTGGTATACTCTTTTTAGGGATTACGATGGGATCCGGTATCAGCAAATTTAAAGAAAAGCAGTTAAGAGAGAAGATGCACCGCCTGGGTATCCGCGAGCAGGACCTGGAAGAGAAATTTATCCGCTCAGGCGGCAGGGGAGGCCAGAACGTCAACAAGGTATCCACCTGCGTCTATCTAAGGCATATACCCACCGGCATAGAAGTAAAATGCCAGAAGGAGCGCTACCAGGGAATAAACAGGTTCCTGGCCAGGAGGATCCTGGCGGATAAGGTAGAGGCAATAATACTTGGCAGATTATCCGAAGAGAAAAAACGCATAGCAAAGATAAGAAAACAGAAACAAAGGCGCTCTAAGCGGACAAAAGAGAAGATATTAAGGCTCAAGAAGAAACGGGCAGAGAAAAAGAAGATGCGCTCCTTCCGGCCCGGGGCAGATGAATTTCATTAAACAGGGAGAGTGGTTATGGCAAAGAGAACAAAAAGATCACTGAGAATGTCTGGATTAACGCCCGGGACGATACTGCACGCGGGGAAGAAGAAACCCGAAGGGATAAGGGTTACCATTATCGATTACAATGAGGCTCAGTTCCAGGAGAAGGAAGTGAAGAAAGCTGAAGAGTGTTTCCCCTTTAAAGATAAGCCTACGGTGACCTGGATAAATATAGACGGCCTGGATGATTTTGCAATTATGGAGAAGGTGGGCAAGCACTTTAATATGCACCCTATGGTGCTGGAGGATATAGTCAATACCACCCAGCGCCCGAAGTTCGAAGAATTCGAAGAGTATCTCTATATCGTCCTGAAGATGTTCTATATTAACGAAAATGATAACGAGATACACACAGAACAGGTGAGCCTGATATTAGGCCCAAGCTTCGTCATCTCCTTCCAGGAGAGCCAGGGTGGTGACGTTTTTAATCCGGTCAGGGAGCGTATCAGGACTGCCAAAGGCCGCATCAGAAAGATGGGAGCTGACTATCTTGCCTATGCGCTCTTTGATTCCATAGTGGACAGCTACTACCAGATAATGGAGAGGATGGGGGAGAAGATAGAGGAGATTGAGGATGAACTGGTGTTTAACCCTACCCCTGAGACCCTGCAGACGATACACGACTTAAAGAGGGATACGATCTTCCTGCGCAAGTCTGTCTGGCCCTTAAGAGAGGTAGCCGGCGGCTTACAAAGGTCGGAATCAAAACTGATACAGGAATCAACCGAGATATATTTAAGGGATGTCTATGACCACACCATCCAGGTAATAGATACCATAGAGACCTTCAGGGATATGATCTCCGGGATGCTCGATATCTACCTCTCCAGCCTGAGCAACAGGATGAACGAGGTAATGAAAGTACTCACCATTATCGCCACAATATTCATCCCCATTACCTTTATCTCCGGGGTTTACGGAATGAACTTCAGGTATATGCCGGAATTAAACTGGCACTGGGCTTATTTCGGGGCACTGGGCCTTATGCTTATGGTTGTTATCACCATGCTCATCTACTTTAAAAGGAAAAAGTGGATTTAAGTTTTTGGAGGTATGCCGGTGTATTTTAAATGGTTTCTTGTGCTTCTGTTGCTGCTAATCTTGGTGGTCTTTACCGCACAGAACTATGAAGTGGTCAGGATACATTTCCTCTTCTGGTCCTTTCAAACCAGCAGGGCGATCATAATATTCTTGGCTTTACTGATAGGGATTATTATCGGGTGTATCGGCTGCGCTGTTATGAAAAGAAGGGGATAGTAAGGATGTTCGTAAAGGTATATTCCACTCCCAATCAGGGAGAGGTAGCGCTTATCAAGTCTCTCCTGGACGCTCAAGGAATATCCTATTATATCAAGGGAGAGAATTTCGGCTCCCTTTACGGTGCCGCAAACGGGCTCTCCTCAATGGACATAATGGTCAATGATGACCGCTTGGAAGAATCAAAAGAGCTGTTGAAAGAATTTATAAAACCGTCTTAAAATAAAGGAAGGAGGAAGGAATGAGGAAGATTGCAGCAACGTTGTTAGTGGCAACATTCTTATTTTCAGCCGTATCTTTGTTGTGTGCCGATGATAAGACAAATGATGAAGTTATCGCTATAGCTACTGAAGCGGTAGAGGGGGAGGGTATTGACATACAGGACGCCAAGATAGTTTATGATGTGGACGGGGAAATCTGGAGCAGGGAAATAGGTTACCTCGTAGATGAAGATACATCACCCAATCACGGCATCTTGAGAAGAGGGTTCCTGAAGAACTACAAGATAGTGATGTTTGACTTTGAAGAGCCGGCTACGGATATCTGGGTATTCGTGGATAAGGATACCGGTGACGTGCTTGAGGTTTCAAGGTAAAAAAGAAGTATTTTAATGGGCTGGGGCGGACAACCGATTCTAGCCCATTATCTACATGAAGAAAATAATCTTTCCTTTAAGTTGCATCATTATCTTCCTGCTGGGCATCCTTGACTACGCCACAGGCTATGAGATGTCATTTTCAATATTCTATTTGCTGCCTATCCTCTCAGTTACCTGGTTTAATAAGAGGCCATATGCAATCGCGGCTGCCTTATTAAGCGTTGCGGTATGGTTAAGCGCAGATATGACCTCAGGGCACCAATATACAAGCTTCATCATCCCGCTCTGGAATATGCTCATGCGCCTACTGGTATTCCTCTCTATAATCTTCCTCGTGTACAGATTAAAGAGACAGCTTGAGATAGAAAAGCAACTCTCCAGGACTGATATATTAACAGGGCTCTCGAATGGCCGCTACTTCAGCGAACAGGCAAAGATAGAGTTAAGCAGGTCAATAAGGTTCAGCCGCCCTATCTCCATAGCGTATATGGATATCGATAACTTTAAGAAAGTAAACGACGCCTTCGGCCACGATAGAGGAGATAGCCTTCTGGCGCTTACAGGTAACAGCATAAGGGAGAAGATAAGAGAGTATGATATCGCAGGGAGGCTCGGCGGGGATGAGTTCGCCATCCTTTTACCAGAAACAAACAGCCAACAGGCAGAGGCAGTAATAAAGAGGGTCCAGCAGGGTTTTAATGACAGCATAAAGAAAGATATAGATTTTATTTCTTTTAGCATAGGCCTCATCACATATAATAAACCCACGCAATCCATTCAGGAGATGATAAAGACAGCGGATAACCTGATGTATACCGCCAAAAACAGCGGAAAGAACAAGGTTGTCCATAAAGAGGCATGATGAAAAGGGCCAAGGTATTTCTTTCAGTAATATTTAGTGCCGTCATCTTACTTAACGGGTGTGCCAGTATAAGCACCCTTGACAGGACCCGCGCAGAGTTTCCGGACAGGGTCAAAACAGCTGTTTTTGATGCTTCTTATGGCGAGGTGTTCGCCGCCGCTAAAAAGGCATGCCAGGATTTAAAATTAAGCGTTTATTTAGAAGATGAAGCAGAAGGAAAGATCTATGCCCGTTCATCATTAAGGTGGTTCCTTATATTGATCAGTTGGGGCACTATGGGTTTTGCGGAAAAAACAGGTATATACCTGACCAAAACAGATGCCAACTCCACCCGGGTGGAAGTAGCTATCCAGAAGGCATTTTCAGGTGATATAGGTTACGCTGACTGGCGCGACCGGATTTTGGCCTCCATCGCCGCTAATCTTAAGTGATAAGAATGAAATCCTATACCAAACACCTGTGGTTTAATACCAAGGGGAGACAGGAATTCATCAATATAACCCCGCAGGTAGAAGGGGCGCTTAAAGAAAGCGGGGTAAGAGAGGGTCTCTGTCTAGTGAACGCGATGCATATCACCAGTTCCGTATTTATAAATGATGACGAGCCGGGCCTGCATAATGATTTCAGCACCTGGCTTGAGAAGTTCGCGCCGTACGATAAAGAGGGCTACCATCATAACCTCAGCGGTGAAGATAACGCCGATGCCCACCTGAAAAGGACGATAATGGGCAGGGAGGTGGTAGTGGCGATCACCGCAGGCAAGCTTGATTTCGGGCCGTGGGAACAGATATTCTACGGCGAATTCGACGGCCGGCGCAGGAAGCGCGTCCTGGTAAAAATAATAGGGGAGTAGAGATAAGGTATTGACCCCGAATTAGCGATATGCGAAGTTGTTCTTAGGGATCTACCCCTAAATGTATAAACCCGCATAAAATGGGTTCAAAAGGGGTGCCTTTTTGGTTTGAGAACCCGGCGCAGGAGAGATGAGAGCAGTTATTTGGATTATGAGTAGGCCGCTTACTCCAATTTTATTTTCTGTGATTGGCATAATAACCGGTCTATTTGTATTCTTTAAACCCGTTCTGACTATTGAAATCCAAAAAAAGTTTTATGAAAGAATTAATTGGCGCATGGAGCCTATCTCTATGCAAAAAGAAATCAAAAATACTAAGATGATTGGGATATTTTTAATTGCTGTAGCCATAGGTGCGATAATATACGCTCTTATAAACATTGTTTAAGATAAATAGAAAACAATTAACATTTGCCCGGTGGATTAAGACGCTTGAGGAGAAATAATCACTGACGAATATAAATCCACCCGCGTCCGGTTAGTCTTATTATTATGAATATTATTATATTTATTTTGATTGGTTTTGCGATTAGTTACGCAATAGCAAAGTTGTATCAACAAAATAAAGCTCACTTTCCCCGGAAATCACCGCGACAAGATTCTAGCCCTGTGCAGGCCCCGTCATCTTTAGAAAATAAAATATGGTATGAAGCAGAACTGGATTTCCTGTTTAAGTTCAATGAAAAGCTGTCTTTGAGCCTTAGTTTTCAGGATGCAGTACGGTGTATTGCCGAGGCCGCGCATAATTTCTTACCGATTGAGCGCACCGTGCTTCTTACATGGGATAAAAATTCACAAAATTTTACGCTTGCATACGCAATCGGGTGGGATCGCGATCGCAGCCAGGAATCTTTGGTAATAGGCAAAGATACTATATCCGGATTTGTGATACACAACAAAGATGTATTGCTTGTATCAGATCTGGCGCATGAAGAGTATTTAAAAAGACTGAATAAAGAAGAGTATTTACAGAAAACATTTATTAGCGCGCCACTTATATATAATAATGACGTCCTGGGAGTATTGCATGTCTGCGATAAGAGAACGCCGGGGCCTTTCACGCAGCAAGATGTGTCAGTAGTTATGAATATTGTCCGTATGGGTGCGATTGCTATGCAGAACGTCCAGCTGTACGAGCAGGCGTCTAAGAGAGCAGTGGAATTAAAAATAGCCTACGATGAATTGAAAGAGATGCAAGATAAATTAATCCAATCGGAAAAACTCAAGGCTATCGGCCAATTGGCAAGCGGTGTAGCCCATGAGATGAGAAATCCTCTGGGGATCATAATGCAGGGGGTTGTTTATTTGGAACAAATAATATCTCCGGAAGAAAAAGAGCCACGCGAGACTTTGTCTATGCTTAAGGATAGCGTGGAAAGGGCAGATAGGATCGTAATCTCGCTTTTGGATTTCTCAAGAGCTACGAAGCTGGAATTGCTTTCGGAAGATATCGGCTCCATACTAGAGAACTCTTTGAACCTGGTGAAAAAAGAACTAAGGAATATCGAAGTAGCCAGGGAGACCCGGAAAGGCCTGCCAAAGGTTTTGGTAGACAAGAATAAACTGACGCAGGTCTTCATTAATCTGTTCATGAATGCGATTCATGCAATGCCTGAGGGGGGAAAACTCACTATTCGCAGCTTTGTTAAACAAATGGAAGAAACAAGAAATGGTACAGAGGAGAGATCAGGTGGTTCTTTCGAAGCCGGAGAAAAGGCTGTTGTCGTTGAAATTGAGGATACGGGAACAGGGATCTCTGAAGAAAACCTGGAAAAGATCTTTAATCCTTTCTTTACTACGAAAGGCCAGGGCAAGGGGACCGGCCTCGGGTTATCTCTAACCCAAAATATTATTAGTATGCACAAGGGGTTAATAGAGGTAAAAAGCCAGGTGAACAAAGGAACCAGGATAATTATTACTTTAAGAATTTCCAAGGAGTAACACCCAATTTTATAGGATAAATTGGTGTACACTGCTGTGTAACACCCAATTTTATAGGATAAATTGGTGTACACTGCTGTGTAACACCCAATTTTATAGGATAAATTGGTGTACACTGCTGTGTAACACCCA
>JBDRAV010000014.1:0-84229 GCA_043823435.1 Candidatus Omnitrophota bacterium
CAGAGATTACATATAGAGGATTATTAATGTAACTTGTTCTAATGCAATGTGTTATATATCGGGAGATAAAAAAATAGGAACTACACTATTATTAATTAAAAGAGTAGTTCCCCTTCTTCTTAATGGTGTTTTATGCGCACGTTTATTGTTTTTAGCGCCAGTAATATCGGATTCAATTCTGCGTTTTCTAAATTTACTCCCAACCTGTATTTATCAGACCCAATCATATTAGACCAGACCACCTTACCTTGTATATATAACTGTTCGCCGTTGTCAGGCATCTGCAACCAGATGTCTAAAGGCGTATCCGCCCGCAACTCTTCATTCGTTAAAATGCATATGCCCCGGGCGCTGATATCATTCGTGCATTGTGTAACCACCTCGCCCAGTAAATCCAGGTTGAAATATTTCAAAAAGATCCTTACCGGGAACCTCGTAAAAAGCCTTCTTTCTTTAGTTGCTACATTCTTCATTTTTTATCCCGCTATCTTTTTGTACTCTCCTTCTTACCCCCGTGGCATCGGAATAAATATATTGTTACAATTAATATATACTATATATAAACTATATATTCAAGGGTATTTCAGGGTATCCCGGAAAGCGTTTTCAATAAAGGGTCACTTCTCCTCCCAAGCGGGGGACACTTCTTGAGCCAAAGCGAGAAGTGTCCCTCAACCAGGGTTTTTTAGTAATAAGGGACACTTCTCCGATTGGGCTGAGAAGTGTCCCTGCTTATTTTTTAAGGATTTCTTTAAATTTCTTGGTGAGAGCGGGTATGATTTGGAAAAGATCCCCTACAGTACCGTAGGTAGCTACTTTAAATATAGGTGCGTCCGGATCTTTGTTAATAGCCACAATGATCTTTGATGACTGCATGCCGACTAAATGCTGTATCTGTCCGGATATGCCGCAGGCGATATATATTTTAGGGGAAACGGTCCTTCCTGTCTGCCCTACCTGGTGTGAATAAGGCATCCATCCTGCATCTACTGCTGCGCGCGATGAACCAACTGCAGCACCCATTACCTTGGCAAGCTCTTCTAATAGCTTAAAATTCTCAGGAGCACCCATACCGCGGCCGCCGGAAACTATGATATCTGCCTCCGATAAATTCACCGTAGATTCAACCTCATCTATTATATCCAGCAACTTACTTCTACTTACCAATATCGGGCCGTTAAAATCCTCGCGGATAATTTTACCTTTACGCTTCATATCAGAGGATGTTTCAGGGAAGACTTTATGCCTTACGGTCGCCATCTGCGGACGGTAATTAGGCGAGATAATAGTAGCCATGATATTCCCTCCGAACGCGGGCCTGGTCTGAAGGAGTATCTTCTTCTCTCGGTCTATATCAAGTCCGGTGCAATCAGCAGTCAGGCCTACTCTTAATTTTATGGCGACCCGCGAAATCAGGGAACGGCCTATATATGTCGCTCCGCAAAGTAGGATTTCGGGCTTATATTTCTTTATCAACTCAACGAGTATATTCGTATAAGGTGCATCCTGGTAGTTGGCTACTTCCCTCTTTTCTACCACATAGACCTTATCCGCGCCCCGCCAGATCAACTCCTGTATCTCTTCCTCCAGGTGTTCACCTAAAAGGACTGCAGAAACATCAGAACCCAGTGCCGTAGCAAGCTCCCTTGCTTTACCGAATAGTTCATAGACAACCGGCTGGACCTTCCCCTTCTTCTGCTCGGCGAAGACCCAGACCCCCTTATAATCCTTCAGGTCAGCCTTATCCGCTGGCACTACTTCAGGCTTCTCAAGTAATATCGCATTGAATTTACAGGCAGGTACACAGGCTCCACAGAGGGTGCATTTATTAAAATCAATAACCGCTTTATTATTCATCATGCGGATAGCATCAAACGGGCAGGCCTTTACGCATAATGTACAACCCGTGCACTTCTCTATGATAATCTGTATAGACATATCTTTTTAATTCGCACCTGGTGCCAAGCTAATCTCCCACCGTATGCAAATTCAATCTCGTACCTGGCCCCTATGATTACAAGGTGCAGGTACAATCTCAAAATTAAAACAGGTGCCCGATTGGATTTGCACCTGGTGCTAATTTATTTCTGACTTTAAAACCTCGGCCAGTTTCTCTACTATCTCTGATGTCTCGCCAGTTAACATCTGCCCGCCCTCGCGCGGAGCAGGTGTAAATATCTTTACTACCTGTGTAGGTGAACCGGGTAGACCCACAGAATCAGGCTCAGCCTCAATATCCTGCGCCTTCCAGCAGGTTATCTTCGCCTGCTTTGCCCGCATCATCCCTTTCAAAGAAGGCAATCTCGGCGTATTTATCTCTTTGACCACGGTAATAAGCGCAGGGAGCGGCACTTCTATGATCTCATAGCCTTCCTCAGTCATTCTTTCTACGCGGGCTAAATTATCTTTTATTTCTTCTATCTTCTTTACGTAAGTTACCTGCGGGATATCTAAATGCGCGGATACTCCGGGTCCGACCTGCGCAGTATCTCCGTCAGATGCCTGTTTCCCGCAGATGACCAGGTCAAACGCGCCTATCTTCTTTATGGCGGCTGATAATGTATAGCTGGTAGCCCAGGTATCGCTTCCGGCAAATGCCCGGTCAGAGAGAAGTATCCCCTCATCTATCCCCATAGAGATAGCTTCCTTTAAGACTGCCTCTGCCTGAGGCGGACCCATAGTGATTACCGTAGACTTACCCCCGAACTTCTCCTTAAGCCGTACACCCTCTTCTATGGCGTACATATCAAAGGGGTTGATGATGGATTTCACGCCTTCGCGGATCAGCGTATTCGTCTCGGGATTTATCCTGACCTCGGTTGTCTCCGGTACCTGTTTTATGCAAACGATTATATTCATTTTATTTTATCTAACCCTAATACCTATCTACTATATACTAACTACTGATTTTTTATTTTGCCATCTCTTTGATTAGCTGCAAAGCGATGATACTGCGTTGTATCTGGTTAGTGCCTTCGTATATCTGAGTGATCTTGGCATCGCGCATATATTTTTCTACGGGGTAATCCTTCATGTAACCGTATCCGCCCAATATCTGTACGGCGTCGGTCGTGACCTTCATCGCCATATCAGAAGCGTACATCTTGGCCATAGCAGAATCCCTGGCAACATCCTTGCGCCCTGCATCAATCTCTCTGGCACAGGCATAAATCAGCGCGCGCGCGGATTCTACCTGTGTAGCCATATCTGCGAGCATCCACTGTATCCCCTGAAAGCTGGATATGGATTTCCCGAACTGATGCCTCTCCTTTGAATACTTTACCGCTACATCCAACGCCCCCTGCGCAATCCCTAATGCCTGCGCAGCAACTCCCGGGCGAGACATGTCAAAGGTCTTCATGGTCACGATAAATCCCATACCCTCTTTAGAAAGCAAATTCTCTTTAGGTATCTTGCAATCCGTAAATATAAGCTCACGGGTGGATGAAGCGCGTATGCCTAATTTATCCTCCTTCTTCCCAAAGGTAAACCCTGGCGTACCCTTTTCCACGATAAATGCCGATGCCCCGCGCGCGCCCTTTGACTTATCCGTCATGGCGATTACGGTATATATCTCGGCATCACCGCCATTGGTGATAAAATGCTTTAAGCCATTCAATATATAATAATCCCCTTCCTTCTTAGCAGTAGTCTTGATTGCCGAGGCATCTGAACCTGCTTCGGGCTCTGTAATACCGAACGCCGCTATCTTCTTGCCGCTTGCTAAATCCGGAAGGTATTTTTTCTTCTGTTCTTCGCTACCGAAAAGTATTATCGGGAATGTCCCTAATGCCGATGCCGCGTAGCAGACAGCGATACCTCCGCAGGCGCGCGACAGCTCTTCGGTTGCAAGGCATAGATCCAAAACCCCGCCCCCTGTCCCGCCGTACTCCACGGGCACAAAGATGGCGAATAAATCTGACTGCGCCATGACCTCCATGACTTCCCATGGAAACTCTTCTGATTCGTCATATTTGGCTGCCACAGGCTTCATCTTTTCTACGGCGATCTTGCGCGCCAGCTCCTGTATCATCTTCTGTTCATCGGTCAACAAATAATCCATCTTACCTCCTATAAGTAGTACCTGGTGCAAATCCAATCGGGCACCTGGTGCAATTCCTATCTCGTACCTGTCCCTAAAAGATCAAAGACTATATCACACAAATTTATTTCCGCAAGATTTTTAGAAGGGCGACTTCCTGACAATTCGGGAATTTACAGCAGTTGATGCATTCTGCCCAGATCTTATGGGGAAGGCTGGAGTGTTTAACCCTTTTAAATCCGAATCTCTTGAAATACTCCGGTTTATAAGTAAGGACAAATATCCTCTTCGCTCCCATCTCCCTTGCTTCATCCAGACACGCTGCTACCAGCTTCTCTCCTATACCTTTTCCCTGGCTCGCCTTTACCACCGCCAGAGACTTCACCTCGGTCAGGTCATCCCAGGAGACATGCAGGGCGCAGCAGCCGATGACCTTCTTATTCGCCTTATAAACCCAGAAGTCCCTTATATTGTCGTATAATTCATTTAAGGAGCGCGGCAGCATCAAATCCTTATCCGCAAAAAAATTGATTAAACTCTGTATTTGCTTTACATCTTCAATTCTAGCTTTTCTTATCATAGCATTCAACTTACAGCTCATAACTTACAACTCACAACTCATTTTATCTCTGTCCCTTTGGCTACCACCACTATACCTGTCTCGGTAACGTGAAATTTCTTCTTGTCCTCTTGCAGGTTATAACCGATAACCATCCCCTGCGGAATATCAACTTCCTTATCTATTATGGCCCTCTTGATCTTAGCATACCTGCATACGTTCACGCCCTCCATCAGTATGGAATCATAAACCTCGGAGTAACTGTTAATGCGCACGTTTGGGGATAATATGGAACGCTGTACTTTTCCTCCGCTCACCACGCACCCTCCGGAAACTAAACTATCCAACACCAGGCCGATCCTGCCGATTATCTGTTCTCCGGAGTGCACTGTTTTAGCCGGCGGGAACTGCTCCTCGTATGTCCTTATCGGCCAATCCCGGTCATAAAAATTAAATACCGGCTCAACCTGTATTAGGTCCATATTCGCCTCATAATAAGCGTCTATGTTCCCGATATCACGCCAATACTGGGCCTGCGTCTTATTCTCGTCTATTCCCGCTTTGCCATCTATTATATGCCTGGATCCCGCCTCTCCTGAAATAGCCGAGCGGGAAAAATTGAATGCCACGACCTTAAGGCCCTTTTTGAGCATCTGCGGGATTATGTCTTTGCCGAAATCATGGTTAGTGTGGCTCTTCTTCGCATCTTCCTGCAATTCTTCCTCGAGCACCGGATGCTTAAATACATATATACCCATAGAGGCATAAACCTTATCCGGATTATGGGGTATACTCTTGGGATTGGCCGGCTTCTCCTGGAAACCCGTAACCCTGCCCATAGTGTCTACTTCCACTATACCCATATGCGGGGCCTTCTCTTTGTCCAGCTCCACCACGCCGACAGTCATAGCCGCATCCGTATCCTTATGGAAATCCATAATGGTATTGTAGTCCATCTTGTAAACATGATCCCCGGCCAAGATTAATACATCATCTGGCTTATCTATCTCAAGTGTATATAAGTTCTGGAATATCGCATCTGCAGTCCCCAGATACCAGGTATTCCCTACTCTCTGCTGGGCAGGCAAAAGCTCAATGAACTGCCCTAACCCTGAAGGAAGTATATTCCAACCCAAACGTATATGCTTCTGTAAAGACGCGGATTTATACTGCGTGAGGATATATATTTTACGCAGGCCGGAATTAATGCAATTGCTTAAAGTAAAATCAATGATCCTGTATACGCCGCCGAATGGGACCGCGGGCTTAGTCCTGTCCTTCGTCAATGGCAATAACCTCTCGCCCTTACCTCCGGCCATAATAAATGTCAATACATTGCTCCTCATTTTATCAATATCCCTTCTATCCCGCGCCTAACCATCATCACTCCGATGGCTGCAAGTAATATATACATCACCTTAGAGAATGCCCGCGTGCCTCCGGGACCCATAATTTTCATAAAAAAATCTGCCTTGGATAATACAAACCAGACAATAAGCATATTCGCTACCAAAGAGACAAAAGTAGGTATAATGCCGAAAGTATCTAACATGATAATAGTGGTGGTTAATACGGCAGGCCCGGTGATCAGAGGGGTACCTAAAGGAAAAATGCCTACATCTTTATGTCTTCCCTCAAAGAAGACGGCCTTATGCATACCCGGGAGCAAGAAGCGTACTGATATCACAAAGAGGAGCGCGCCTCCTGCTATCTGAAAATCCGGAATACTTATCCCGATAAGCCGGAATATCCATTTACCCACGAGCATGAAGATTATCGAGAGGACCGTAGCAGTAGTCACGGACTCAACAATTGCCCTCGCCCTACTCTTCTTGCTCGTCCCTTCTACCAAAGAAATAAACATAGGGAGAATTCCGATAATATCCACGGCCACAAATATAGGGATAAATGTAAGTATATACGGCTCCAACGGCTTCAACATAGTCATAGATTATACTACGAACAGTTTATTCCTTCAAGTAGTAATTTATTTTATAAAAAGGATGGTTATTTGGAGGCGCGTTTAGCTTTATTCTTTTTATGATTCTTCTTAGCTATAACACAGATATACCTGGCAAAGCTGGATAGCCTCCCGTTTTCATAGGGAAACTCTTTGCAGGTAACGGGCTTTAAGCCGTAATCTATCTTGTGGATGGTGCAAAGGCCGTCTTTGGTCATGAATGAGCAGGACTCATCCTCGTAGCTCGTGCCGACCTTATATCCGGAAGGAAAGCTATCATCCTTCTCAAGATGGAAAAAATCCCCTCCCTTTATCTTAAGCCTCAGTATTTTCTTCGCCTCTTCCAGATCTATCCAGGCGCCGAGCTGACAGCAGTGGTGCTGGGTATTGCACTTATGGCACTCAACCTTATTCCTCTTCTTTTTCATATTATATTCTACCCTTCCTCCAGTCATCCCAATAACTTAGAGAATCTTTGAGGTTAGGATAACGGAGAGGATTATAGCCATAAGCGTGCATCTCCATCAGGGCCTCCTCCTGGCTCCAGTTATCATACTTTATCCTGTAGGCAGCTAATATCAACCCTGTCCTGTCCTTGCCTTCTTTGCAATGCGCGAATATAGGTTGATTATCCTTGTTTCCCAATATCTCAATGGCCTGCTCGATAGTCTGCGGTTTCTGTTCAAGTGACGCGTCCAGGGGTATATTAATGAACTCCATCCCTAACTCTTCGACTACCCTCTGCTCCCATTTATTGACCGCCACATCATTGTGCAAGCTTAAGACCGTCTTTACGCCATAATACTCCTTTAATGCCTTTAATGTCTTTGCGGAGGGCTGGCTTCCGCGCATGACGCCGGGATCGACAATATGGAAATTGAAGATATCGCGGGGAAGCGTTAACTCTATATTGTCATAAGGCTTATCGGCTAAGCATGCGCCGATACACAAAAATAAGATAGCCGCTAATAATATAAGTTTTCTCATATTCGCGTATTATACCACTATCTTTTAAAAATTGTAAATAATTTAGTGACTGGCCTGTAGGGCCTGTTCCCGAATTCGCGATATGCTAATTTGTACTTAGGAAACTGCCCTAAACAGTTCCTTGTTTGATATTGCCTGCACTATCAATTATAATTTCATCAGTCGCAGAGGCGATTATGCTGCAAGGGAAGGCGTCTGAAATGGCTCCTTTTTTCTTTGAGAGGATCAGAATTATATAATTTTAAAAGCAAGCGTATATTAAATTTCTCTTCCCAACAACGCCAATAAGTTTGCCTTCTTTGGTAACGGGAATAGTATGAATGGCCTTATCAAACATAAGCCTCATTACATCATCTATGGCTTGATCATCGTTTATGCTAATAACATCTTTTGTCATAATATCTCTAACCTTTGAATTTTCCTTTTCCTTCTCGCGCATCTCCATAAGCTTTACTCCTGTCGATCCTTCTCCCATCCCTTTACATATATAAATGTGATGTAAAATCTTAAACAAATCGGTTAAGGTAACGACACCTACAATATTGCCGTAACTATCAACAACCGGGGCACCACTGATCTTTTTTTCATTAAAAATTAAACCTAATTCTTTTAAAGAGGTATCGGGTGAAACAGTTATGACGTCCTTTGTCATCATCTCGTTTACAAGCATTTTACTCCCTCCTATTCTATCAATAAACAAGGCGCCATATTTTATAGAAGATGCCTTGTATTTGAGACTATTTGAACCCCACCCCTGACCTCTTACTAATACAGCATTATTGTACCGCAGAAAAGAAATCTGTAAAGGGATAAATTGTGGGTTAATGAACCATTTAGGGAGAGTCACTTAAGGACAATTTCGTGTATCGCTAACCCGAGGATAATCCCTGTAAATAGGGACAGACACCTTGGTTTTTAATTGGGTTCGATATATGCGGAGTCAGTCCTTATCCCTTTGCGGCTTGGAGTAATGATTTAGTATAGTCCGTGGCGGGGTTGGCGAAGATAATCTCGGTTGTCGACTGCTCAACGATGCTCCCGTTTTGCATAATAATCACTGAATCAGCGATATGCTTGATCACCGCGAGGTTGTGGGTGATGAAGATATAAGTCAGTTTTAATTTATCTTTCAGTTTCATAAATAGGTCTAACATCTGCGCCTGGACAGTCAGATCCAGCGATGATATAGGTTCATCCAGGACGATGAATTTCGGTTCAGATGCCAGGGCGCGGGCAATACATATCCTCTGGCGCTGTCCCCCTGAAAATTCAATTGGATACCTGCTTAAGGAATCGGCCTCTAAACCAACCAAAGTAAGTAATTCTGATACCTTATCTTTCAATTCTTTATATCCTGTTATCTTATGGATGATGAGCGGCTCGGATATAGTATCTATAATGCGTATCTTGGGATTTAAACTATTGTAAGGGTTCTGGAAGATTATCTGCACATCCTTCCTGAAATTCTTTATTTTATCCGGGGCAAAGATCACTTCGCCGCTTGTAGGCGGGATTAATTTTAAGATTATCTTGGCTAAAGTAGTTTTACCTGAGCCGGATTCACCGGCTATGCCTAAGGTTTTGAATTCTTCGACCTTAAAGCTCACACCCTTTAATGCCTGGAGCACGCCTGCCTTCTGCTTAAATGCGCCGCGCTCAATTACGAACTCCTTATTGATATCCCTTACTTCAAGCATCTCTTTTCCTTAAAAATATGTGTAAATATAAGTAAGTCTAAGTAAGATTAAGTAATATTGAGTAACCCTAATTCTTCCGGAGTATTAATAATCTACATAAGTCTAGGTAAATATAAGTAAGATTAAGTAATATAGGATTGATCATATTTTCCCTATCTTTTCATAAGCGCTGATCAATTCTTTAGTGTGAAAGTGCTGTGGTGAATTGAATATAGTATCGCGTTTACCCTCCTCCTCTACCCTTCCTTTGTACATTATGCTTATCCTGTCCGCGATTCTTTTAGCAATAGACAGATTATGGGTGATGAATAATAAAGAGAACCCTATCTCTTTCTTTAATTCCATAAGGAGATTCAGGATCTCGGCTTCAATGGTCACATCTAAGGACGTGGTCGGCTCATCGGCGATCAGAAGCTTAGGCCTGCAGGCGAGCGCCATAGCGATAAAAGCCCTCTGGTTCATCCCTCCCGAGAGTTGATGCGGATAATCAAGAAGGGTCTTCTTGGGATCTTTGATTTTAACCTGATTGAGCAGGGCCTCTGCCTCCTCTTTGGCTTCCTTTATGGTCTTATTCTGGTGGAGCATTATGGCCTCGGTAATCTGGGTGCCGATAGTATAAACCGGATTCAGATATGACGTGGGTTCCTGGAAGATATAAGCGATCTCCTTACCGCGGACTCTTACCAAATCTTCTTCTGTGGCCTTTGTCAGGTCATTGTTTTCAAAGTTGATGCTCCCTGCGATTATCTTTGCGCTCTGAGGAAGGATCTTTGTGATCGATAAAGCGGTGACGCTCTTACCTGAACCTGATTCGCCGGCAAGAACAATGGTTTCATTGCGGGCGATATCAAGATTTACCCCATCTACGGCAGTAACAGTCTGATGCTGGAGGTAAAAATTGACTTTAAGATTTCGTATCTCCAATAGATTTCTCATATAAATTTGATAACTTGCGAACTATAGAACTTACGAACCAGCGAACTATAGAACTAACTATCTTATCTTCTCTTTTAACCCCTCGGCAATAAAATTAAAAGCTAAAATGGTAATCAGTATAGCAAGGCCCGGGAATATGGTTATCCACCAGGCGATACCCAGAGTGGATTTGGCTTCAATAAGAATATTTCCCCAGCTTGATACCGGCGGCTGGACGCCGAGGCCTAAGAAGCTTAACCCCGATTCCACTAATATCGCTGCGGCAATACCGAGGGTTGCGTTTACTAATACGGGTCCGATGGCGTTAGGGACTAAGTGGCGGCTGATTATCCTGAAGTTAGATGCGCCTATTGCCCGCTCTGCCTGTATGAACTCTCTTTCCTTTAGCGAGAGTATCTCACCGCGGATGAGGCGCGCCGGCCCCATCCAGCTGGTCAAGCCGATAATGGCCATGATATTAAATATGGATGGCTCAAGTATGGCTACGACCGCAAGAATCAGGAAGAATGTGGGAAAACAGAGCATGACATCCACAAAGCGCATGATCAGGCTATCGATAAATCCTCCGTAAAATCCTGCCAGGGACCCTAATATCAACCCGATGCTGGTAGCAATGCCAACAGCAATAAGTCCGATACTTAAAGATATCCTTGCACCGTAAATCATGCGGCTTAAAATATCCCTTCCTAAGCTGTCAGTCCCTAAAAGGTGTTTGCCGGATGGCGGCATAAGGAGGCTCGCTCCATCTATCTGCGAAGGGTCATAAGGGCTTAATATCGGCGCAAAGATAGCAATAATGCTAAAGACGGCAATAATCAGAATTCCGGTTAATAATGTTTTATTCATCCTAAAACCTAGCTACTAGCTACTGCTTCTTATACCTTATCCTCGGGTCAACATAGGCATAACTTATATCCGCGATCAGGTTCCCGAGCATGGTCAAGACCCCGCCTAAAACCACCTCTGCCATGATCAACGGGTAATCGCGCATCATCACTGACTCGTAGAATAACCTGCCGATACCAGGGAGCGCAAATATGGATTCAAAGATTACGCTTCCACCCAAGAGGCCGGGTATGGCTAAGCCGATGATAGTAACAATGGGTAAAATTGCATTACGCAGGGCGTGCTTTTTAATGACCTGATTCTCGGTTAGGCCCTTAGCGCGGGCAGTATAGATATACGGCTGATTCAATGCCTCCATCATACTTGAGCGCATATAACGGGAGAGGCCTGCCAGGCCTGCGATACTTGAAACAAATACAGGCAATATCAGATGATGCGCCAGGTCAAGAAGCTTATGAGAAAATGTAAAGTACTCAAAGTCCAATGATTTGATGCCCGATATCGGCAGCCACCCTAATTTTATACCGAAGAGGTTCATCAATAAGAGCGCAAGCCAGAATGTGGGAGCGGCAAAAAAGAGGAATACGAATATGGTGGTGAACTTATCAAAGGCGCGGTTCGGGTTTACCGCGCTCTTTATGCCGATAGGTATGGCGATAAGGAAGATAAAAAATAACGAAAGGATATTTATGGTCAGGGTAACCGGGAGCCTCTCTATTATCTTTTCAACTACCGGCCGGTTATCTCCGTATGAGCGTCCAAAATCCAGGCGGATTATCTTATTCAGCCAGTTTATATATTGAACGTGCAGTGGTTTATCCAGGCCATAGAGCTTATCCAGGCGCTCCCTAACTTCAAGAGAAACCTTAGGATTAAGGGATTGCTCAATAGTGGTGGGTTTGCCGGGCGCAAGATGGATAATAGCAAAGCTGATTATAGTGATACCCAATAGCAGCGGAATAATTCCCAGTAATCTACGCGCAATATAATTAACCATCTCTCTTTTTAAGGGTCACTTCTTAAGCCAAAGCTAGAAGTGTCCCCTAATTACAATAATTACATACACCTAGGGACACTTCTCCGATTAGGTCAAGAAGTGTCCCTAATGGGTGGTGTATTTTTGCTCCTTATTGGGAACCCACCAATCTATAAAATTATAACTTATGCCGATAGGGGCTGGCTTTATGCCCTGAAAACGGCTATTCAATATTGTCAGGCTGTCGGCAATATAAAGAAACATATACGGCTGCTCATCATAAAGTATCTCGTGTATCCTGTGGTAGCGCGCCTCCCTCTCCTTCTGGTCAAATGTCCGCCGCGCCTCAACGAGCAGTTTATCCACCTCTTTATTCTTATAACTGATGAAGTTGAATTCACCCGGCTTGATCTTGGATGAATGCCAAATATCAAAATTATCCGGGTCGCGGCCAAGCGACCACCCCAAAAGCACTGCATCAAAAGTCTTCTTCTCTATGAATTCAGTCAAGAATACCGACCACTCCACTACCTTTATCTTTACTTTAATCCCGATATCCTTAAGCCGCCTCTGGATTATCTGGGCGACCTTGGCCCGCTCATCATTCCCCTGGTTGGTGATAATGGTAAATTCAAAGTTTTCTCCCCTCTTATCCAGCACTCCGTCGCCATTCGTATCCTGCCAACCCGCCTCCTTTAATAACTCCTTTGCTCTCGCAGGGTCAAATGGCATAGGTATGACCTTGCTGTTATAACCCCAGGAATCAGGTATAAACGGCCCGGTGGATTTCCTGCCTAACCCTAAAAGAACTATGCTGATTATCTCATCCTTATCCACGGCATAATTCAATGCCTGCCTTACGCGTTTATCCTTAAATTTAGGATTATTTAGATTATAACCGAGATATGTATATCCAAAACTCGGCAACCTGAACTTTTGATAATATTTCTTAAAGAACGAACTATCAGTCTGACGGGTATATTGTAAAGGAGATAAACCGGTATAATCTACCCCCTGGGTCTGCAACTCAAGGAATATAGTCGCACTATCGGGTATTATGCGGTAAATGTAGCGGTCGATGTACGGCCGGTGTTCAAAGTATTCGTGGTTTGATATAAGTTCAATTTTTTCCTGCGGCAACCAGCTCTTGAATTTATACGGGCCTGTGCCTATCGGGTTCCTTGAAAATTTAGTATTATGCAAGTCCTCATCCTTTAAGATGTGCCTGGGGATGATCGGCATACCCCAACTGCTTAATCCCGGGGCAAACGGCTCTTTGTAAGTAACCTTGAGCGTATATTTATTCAGGGCCTTAAGTGACTTTACGCGCTCAAAATCTCCGCTGTACGGGGTCCTGACATCAGGGTCAATGAGTTTCTGATAAGTAAACTCTACGTCTTCCGCCGTAAAAGGAGCGCCGTCATGCCAGGAGACATCCTTTCTTAAATGGAATACTATTGTTAATCCCTCATCCTCTATATCCCAGCTTTCAGCCAGATCGCCAGTAAGGTTCAAGTCCTTGTCGTATTTGACCAGCCCGTTAAATACCATAGCGCATATCTCGGCTGATGCCGAATCCGATGCCAATATAGGCACGAGGGTCCTGGCATCACCGATTGCGCCTATTACAATTGCGTCGCCGTAATCTTCGGCTAAGGCCGGATTAAAAGAGCAAAATAAAAAAGCTACCAGCAAAACCGGTAGCTTTATGATTATATTTGATTTACAGCCAGTAAACACTCTGATTATTCAGTCTTAGCGGCCGCTCCTTGCGTTTTCTCTGCGGTTGGCTTTTCTTCCGCCTTAGGTGTAGGCACCTCTTGCGTGGCCTGCTTAGGCAATTCAGCCGATGCTGCCGAAGCCGCTTGCTGCGTATCCGAAGCAGCCTGCGACTTAGTACCTCTCATCAAAGACCTGCTCTGTTTAATTGACAGAAGCGCCAGGCTAAGACAGGTAATGAAAAACAATACGGATAATATGGTAGTAGTGCGGGTAAGAAAGGTGTTCGTCTTTGTCCCCAGCATCGACTCCACGTCCGAGAAACTCTCGGTCAGGCCGCCGCCCCTGCCCCTTTGTATCAGGATAAGTACAATCAATAAAGCACAAACAACTACATGTATTGCAATTATAAAAGCCATCATTTTTTAACCGCCGCTCCTTTTCTTACGATCTCTACGAATGTTTCTACTTTAAGGCTCGCGCCTCCTACCAGCGCTCCGTCAACATCGGGCTGGCCCATTAATTCCTCGATATTCTCGGGCTTTACGCTGCCTCCGTACTGGATCCTTATCTTATCGGCGAAACCCTTATTATACATCTTAACCAGCAGATCGCGAATATATTTATGCGCCTCCTGCGCCTGGTCAGAGGTCGCGGTCCTGCCTGTGCCTATCGCC
Organism: Candidatus Omnitrophota bacterium; assembly: GCA_043823435.1. Lineage (GTDB taxonomy): Bacteria > Omnitrophota > Gorgyraeia > Gygaellales > Profunditerraquicolaceae > UBA1562. The sequence continues at coordinate 14,400 of JBDRAV010000014.1, forward strand.
CAGACCGGCTCATAGGCTATGACTATCTTCAGCATATTCTCTTCGGCGATATCCTTAAGGCCATTACCTATATGGTCATCCAGGACTTTGAAGGTCTCTCCTGCTTCCCGCTGCTTCAATGTCTCTCCTACACAGACGATCGGCGTCAACCCATGTTCTAGCGCCGCCTTTATCTTGCTGTTCACGGATTCATTGCTCTCGCCGAAATACTGCCTGCGTTCAGAGTGGCCGATGATCACGAATTTACAACCTATATCCTTAAGCATTACGGGTGAGACCTCTCCGGTGAATGCGCCCTCCTCCTTAAAATACATGTTCTGCGCTCCAAGAGAAATATTGGAATTTAATACCACCTCAAAGACCTCGCTTAAAGCGGTAAACGCGGGGCATACCACAATGTCTATATCCTGGTTATCAAGTTTATAAAGCTCCCTCTTTAAGCCATTGGCTAACTCTATGGCTTCACCTATAGTCTTGTACATCTTCCAGTTTCCCGCGATGATCGTCTTTCGCATAAATGAGCACATAACTTACGAACGCAATAGCGTGAGTAAGTTATTGTGCGAATTTACCTCGCTTGCTGTCAAGCATTTTGGATGCGAGGATAAGTTATTCATTGTGAATTTTTATCAGTTAAAGCTGCGATCCCCGGAAGTACTTTACCCTCTAAAAACTCAAGGCTTGCGCCTCCGCCTGTGGAGATATGAGTCATCCTATCTTCAAGCTTGAATTTAGCTATGGCTGCAGCCGTATCCCCTCCTCCTATTATAGTGGTCACGCCAAGCGTACTCAAGAACTTTGCAACTTCTTCTGTGCCGTGGCTGAAGGCATCCATCTCGAATATGCCCAGGGGCCCGTTCCAGACTATGGTCTGCGCGGACTTAAGTTCTTCTTCAAATAACGCGACCGTCTTAGGCCCGATATCAACCGCGATCTTACCCTCGGGTATATCTTCGCCTACGGTTTCAGCCTTGGCGTCCGGGGCTATATTATCTACCACTACGTTATCTACGGGTAACAATATATTCTTTTTAAGGGATGAGGCTTTATCTAAAATATTCTTTGCCAGCTCCAGTTTATCCGCCTCTAATTTGGAATTACCGATCTGCCTGCCCTGTGCCTTCAAGAAGGTATACGCCATCCCTCCGCCGATGATTATGGCATCGGACTTAGGAAGGAAGTTTTCGATCACCCCTATCTTGTCAGAGACCTTGGCACCACCTAAGATGACCATAAATGGCCTCTTGGGGTTTTCTACGGCTCTGCCTAAATACTGAATCTCTTTCTCCAAAAGAAAGCCCGCTCCTGACCTGAGGTAGCAGGTCACCCCTTCTGTAGATGCATGCGCGCGGTGGGCAGTGCCAAAGGCATCATTCACGTATATATCTCCCAAAGCTGCCAAACCCTTGGCAAAGGCCGGATCGTTGGCCTCCTCTTCGGCATGGAACCTTAAATTCTCAAGGAGTACCACCTTCTCTTTAGCAGCGTCAATATCCTTTTTGATATTATCGCCTACGCAGTCATTCAGGAACTTTACCGGCACACCCAGCAACTCAGATAGCCTAACCGCTACGGGCTTCAGGCTGTATTTATCTACCGCCTTCCCTTTAGGCCTTCCTAAATGGCTCATTAAGATTACTTTTTTTGGCTCATTCTGTAATATATATTTCAAGGTAGGGACGGTCGCCCTAATACGCGAGTCATCGGTAATATTCAGATTATCGTCCTGGGGCACGTTAAAATCAGCGCGCACAAGCACGCCCTTGCCCTTAAGTTCCATATCCTTTAATGTCAGCTTCTCCATCTCTTCCTTTTTGACGGGACTGTCCCTACGCTCGCGAAGGGCATCATGACAGGGACTGACCCCCCACAGGAGGTGGGGCACCAAACCATCAGATAGGTTTGGGTGCCTACGCAGTGTCCCTACTGTCATCATTTAAGAAATCATAATATATCTTAAATCGTTGCCCTTGTCAATCCTTTCCGAAAAATTACTAAAAGCAGTAGGCTGCTTAATTTCATGAATATGATTACCATACAGGTATTAAATAGGCCCAGTACCGGTAAAAGCAAGACACCCCCCACAATGCCTGCGAGCCACCCTCCCATCAGGTCAGAGAAATAAAATAATCCCGAAGTAAGCCCTACGCCGCGATTCTCTTTAAGATATACTCCGGTAGCGAGCGGGAACTCCAGGCCGATGAATACCCCTGAGACAAAGAATAGCGCGATAAATATGGGCGCGATATATCTCGCTTCGGCGGCCAGGCCCGTGATCACGGCCGAAGCCAAATATGAAAATATGATCATCGCTATTTCTAATTTGATCAGCAGGTTTATGCTGTTCTTTATATTTCTTAGGCTGCGCGTCATAAAGAGGCTCCCCACGGCAGTCCCTGCCATGAAGATACTGATGAGGATACCTATCTTATGGTACAGGTAGCCGTAGACCACCTGAAAACTGAATATCAGCACAAGGTTAATCATCATGCCGAAGAAACCGGTAGTAGCCACGGCATAAGGAACGCTTAATTTAGCTAAATTGCGCTTACAAGATAAAAACATTATCAGGGCAAAAGTCAATACGAGAACTAATACCAATGGAACGACCAAATCAAGGTTCTTCATGGCTCCCAGGACCCCGGCAAAACCCGAAGAGAACTGCTTATTCCAAATGATGAGCATCTCGTAAACCGCAAAAGGCATAAAGTCGCGGTTCATCTTAGTGGTAGCGCCAAGTGAAGAGCGGTTGAACCATTCCAGGTGGCTCTTGTTCAACCTGTATTCCAGGTATGCAGGAACGAGTATGCCTGGTTTGATATTCTCACCGCGCATCCTCTGCGTGAGCAATCCGGGGGTAACACTCATAATCCCCGCTGAGTCAGATGCCAGGAAGATATTATAATCACCCGGGATGACGCGCACATAATTATATGCGCTCTTAAGGCCGTTTAATACGCACGCGTTTAAATCGCGCAGATCGCAGCTTAAATAAGTCATTGAACCCGGCAGGTAAAGCGCAAGGACGCCGGCCGGATTCATCCTTCCTTTAGCCAAGTCAAAGAACTCTTCGGTAAATAGACGGTTACTGGAGAGGTCAGAAGGTTTGGATAGGCCGACCATCATAACGTCATATCTATTCTGCGTACGCTTAAGAAAGAATCTCCCGTCTTTATTTATTACGTTTACCCTCTTATCGCCAAGTTCCCTCGCGGTCAAGCTGGAAGGGTACTCTTGCAGCATCCTGATAATCAAAGGGTCAAGTTCCGCGTAATCGAGCCTTTTGACGGGATATTTGAGCATCTCATTTATTAGGCCGCCTGCACCTGCGCCGATAATTAAAACATCCTTTGGCGCGGGATGGAATAATAAAGGAAGGTTACCGAACTCCTGCACAAAGACCATATCCGGATAAGGCGTAGTGATCACGGGCAGGCCGTTGTAGAAGAATGTGCGCTCCCCCTCCTTCTGGACCACGGCGATATTCCCATAAATAGAATTGCGGTAATCAAGGACCTCTTCACCCTTCCATTGTTTTTGGATGGCGTAAGCGCTTATCTTGGACGCAGCGCCACTTAAAAACAGGTATGCCGCAAGCAGGAGCACAAAGAATACAAGATATCTGAATACCGTAGATATACGCCTGTAAAAAGGCAGGCATACAAAGATAATCAATGCGGATATAATGAATGCTATCTGAAAAGAATCCAGGCGCGGTATCAAAAGATAAGTAAGGAGCACTCCGCCTGCGATCGTGCCGATAGTCTCCCAGGCATAGATCCTTCCTACGCAGTCCGCGGAATCTTTTGCATATGAGGAATATATCTTACAGGAAGCACTGAATAGTGCGCCGTGGCAGAACGCTACCGGCAACATTATGAATAAAGAAGAATAGAATATCAATGACAGGGACATCCCCTCTACAAAAGGCACCCCTGCTATAGATTTGACGCACCTGGCCAGGTAAACGGATAAAGGAAGCACCAAGGCGAATATCACCTGCAGGATAATAAAAATATTTATTTTATTTTTTACCCTGTCAATAACCCTGCCGATGATAAAGACTCCGGCGGCCTCTGACATAATCCAGTTGGCAAGGATCAACCCTAGCGAGAGTTCGTTGCCGTAAAAACTCACCAGTAGCTCGCGCAGCAGCACTACCTGCGCCACTATACCGCTTAAGCCTACCAACAGAACCGTAAAAACAAGAAGAGACTGTCCATGCAAGGTAAAAACAAAAAGGGACTGTCCCCGAAGGGGACTGTCCCTTTTTATAACGCTCCTCATCCTAAAAAACATCATTTAGGCGTAACTACTTCTGACTTGATATTGCTCATCGCTGAAACACCCAGGCCGAGCAATATCCAAAATAAGAGCCCGAGGTCCAGGGAATAGAATATCGTATCCACCCCCATCTGCACACAATAACCCAGCAATGCGGCAAGGCTCGCCAGCAATATATACCAAGAGAAACTCCTGTTGTTCTTACTGATTATTCTGATACCGCTGTAAAAAAAGAGAGCCGGTATAACTAAAAACGATACCAGGCCTACTGCCCCCATCTCCGCAAGCATCTGCAGGTAACAATTATGGGCATAGGATGGCCCATATTGGTAAGCCTCTGGCACAAAATCCTTAAAGTTAAACATGAACGTCCCCAGACCCAGCCCTATCCATGGTCTTACGATAAACATCTTCCACCCTGCCTCCCAGAATATCTTTCTCTCCACGCTTCCGGGGTCTTTGAAGCAAGAGACGTCAAATCCGACAAAGAAATTGTTTAACCGTTCCTTTATTAGTGCAGGATAAAACGGATGGGTAACCGTTATAAAAAACGCAAGCAGCAAAAAGAATAGACCAAGATGATATATCCATAACCCCAAAAATAACGCGGATGCCGCAAATCCATACCACGCCCCCCTTGAAACCGTCATCATCAGGCAGGTAAAAAGAAGAAAAAAAAGCCCCCCTAACAGTAACCTACCAGTCCTGGAGCGCAATTTAGTAACAAGAAAGGTCACTAAGAATGGCATTACGGCTATAAGATAACAGCCAAAATCATTAGGCGTAAGGAATGATGCGTAAATGCGCTTGACGAATATGGCTGGGCGGTGACGCAGGAAATCCTTGTGCGTAAAATACTGGTATATTCCGTCTATTCCGACTACAGCCGAAGAAAAAAACATGATATAAAGAAAATTCCGGATCTTCTTTTCGCTGTTAAGCGCGTCTATCAGGACGAAAAAGAATAATACATTCTGCACTATCTTGCCGTAAAATGTCCTAGCGCTGATCCCGTAATTAACGCTTGTAAAAACCGAGACGAAACATATGCCTAAATAAACAAGTATCGCGGAATTAAGGTATGACCTCGGGAGACTTTCTTTGCGCAGGAACATTTTTAACACGTAACATACGATGGCCAAGGTACTGCATATTTCGATAGCGGCCTTGGAAATTGGAAAAAGAAGCGCCATGCTGTAAAGCGAGAATATAATTATCCTGTCTAAGGTATTAATTAATCTCGTCTTGTCCCAAACCATCTATTATATCCTCTTCGTCCAAAATGCCCTTTATTTTTCTGTAAGAGACGCCACAATCGCGGCATATCCTAGTGATATCGTGAAATATCTGCATGCTAATAGAAGGAACTGCGATGATCACCTCTTCTATATTATGCTCGCGAACAAGCTCCCTGATCGAATCCCTCGCGCCGAGAACAGGTATGCCCTGTATCTTATAGCCTGTCTTTGAAGGGTTATCATCTATGAAACCGACCAGATTGTAGTTAAGCGTCTTGTTTCTCTTTATCTCCCTTACCGCCAGTTCACCAGCATCCCCTGCCCCAAATATCAATATGTTCTTCCCCTCTTTGCGCACGCGGCTGAACAGTTCGCCCAGCACCCTGAACAATATCCTTGAGCCGGCAACGAGAAAAAGCAGAAGAAGCCAGTCTATGAAAAAGACCACCCTCGAAAAGCCCTTGAACCTGAATAAGAAGGTGAAGATTATCACGGAAAAAGCAGAAGCCAGAGTAACCGCCTTGAATACGGTGATCAGGTCCGATACGCTTATATATTTCCATACCCCGCGGTAAAGCCCCAGCATATAAAAAACTGATATTTTTATCAAGATGAGCCATACGATGGACCTCTCCGCCAACTGCAGGTTAACCGCTAATATCGGGCTTTCAAAACGCAAGAAATAAGCCGAGTAATACGCAACGCAGATAAACACCAAGTCAAACAAAACCTCCATTATCCTGCGTTTATATAATAACATATTGTTCAGGATGGTCTTGCTGTTCCTTAACTCCTGCCATTTCTTATAGTCTATAAGTTCATTGTTATAGGAGACCGAATCGGATAGAAAAAACCCGAAAAATAACAATATTACGATGGCTAGGAACGCGATGACCGAGATGACAAAGAGGTCTATTCGGGAATACGAAAGCGCGATAATTCCGAAAGCTATGCTTATGACATAGAGGAGGAATACGGTCTTGCGCGGCGACAACCCCAGGGCTATAAGCCGGTGCGAAGTATGGTCGGTGCCTCCTTCAAAGATCTTTTTACCGCTAAGCCTCCTCATGATCATTACGAATATAGTATCGAAGATGGGGACACTCAGGATAAATACGGGGATAAGGATAGTAGCAAAGAGGTTGGATATATGGCGTCCCGTACCGCTTATTGAGATAACGGCAAGGGAATACCCCAAGAACATACTCCCTGAATCGCCCATAAAGATCTTGGCGGGGTTTAAATTATAGGGCAGGAACCCTAATGCGGCTGCGGCCAAAACCAGGCTGAATACCCCAAGCAGATTATTATTGGCGAAAATCAGTGATGAGAAGAATATCATCAGAGAAGATATGGCGGCGATGCCTGCCGCCAAGCCGTCGATATTGTCGAGGAGATTGAAGGAGTTCGTCACCCCCACTATCCATATCAAAGTCAGTGGTATGGTTATACTGTTGCTGACCGGCAGCCCGATTATGGCTCCGAAAGATACGGCGATACAAGCAGCAATGATCTGCAGGAACAATTTAGTGTAAGGCTTGATATGCTTTTTATCATCGATAAGGCCGACGAGGAACAGAAAGGTTGCGCCGAAAAAGAGACCTAGAGTGCTTTTGTTTACGCTACCAATTAAGAAAGCGGAGATTATAGAAGCCAAGTATATGCTTATGCCGCCAAGGACTGCAGTAGGGTGCTTATGCCAGCGGTCGGCGCGTGGATATGATACTAGCCCCCTTTTTACCGCGAACAGCCGCACGGCAGGGGTAAAAATAAGGCTTAAGGTAAAAGATATCAGAAAAATAACTAGATTGTGTATGGTTTGATTTTCCATAACTTAATATTATAGCACAAAGCTTAAATTTTCTATTATAGTTTTTTCGCCGGATGACTTGTGCGGTTTCTTATGGAAGGTTGAGGATGCGGGTGTATAGATCTTCGATATCCCGGATCAATCTTTCTTTACTAAATCCATCTTTCACAAAATCCCTTGCAGCTTCCCCCATGCTTTTACGCAACGCACTATCCCGCGCTACAAACCCCAGCGCAGCGGCAAAGGCCTTGGCATCATCAGGCCTGACCATTATTCCCCTTTCCATGATACTGAACCCATAAGAGATACCTTCTTCCCTGCCCGTATCCTGCCCTAGTAGGTCCCTTACTCCTCCGACATCAGTGGCTACTACGGCTCTTGCCGAAGCCATCGCCTCTATCAATGATACCGGCGTCCCCTCATTCCTAGAGGTAAGTGCGACTATATCCAGGTCAGAATAGATAACGGGAAGGTCCCTCTGCCATCCTGCCAGCTCCACGTATTTGTCGATACCCAGTTTTCGCGCGCGTTCTTCCAAATCCCCCCTTAACTCCCCATCACCAATAATCTTGAACCTTGCTCTGATATCCTTGTTGACGGCCATAAATCCGGAGACGGCCTCAAGGAATAACCGGTGGTTCTTAATCGGCACAATCCTGCCTACGATGCCGACATTCAAGCCAATGTTATCCTTAGGTGGTATCTTTAAGAATCTGTCCAACTCAAAGCCTAAAGGGATAACCTCTATCTTCCCCTCACCGGCAATGCCAAGTTCCATAAGCTCTTCCCTTACTGAGTCGCTCACGGTTATGATCTTATGGGTGAAACGCGCCAACAACTTCTCAACAAAGATAAAGATTCTGGTCTGGATCTTATTAAAATATCCTCCAAAGACATGCCCATGAAAGGTGTGTATAATGATAACGCGCTTACGCGAAAAACGCCGGAGATTGTAGAATATGGCGGCAAGCCTCCCTAAAGTTCCCGCTTTGGCTGTGTGCGTATGGATTATATCGGGTTCCTGTGAGCGAATGATCTTATATATCTTTATGAACGCGGTTATGTCGTTAAAAAGATTAAGTTTGCGCGTAAGTTCCGGGATAAAAACTGGTTTTACCTCCTTGTCGAGCGCGTAATAAGACATATCCCCTTCATCTTTGGCGACTCTTCCGCAGACGAGGAGTGATTGGAACCCGGATCTGTTCAGTCCTTCGGTAAGAAGGACCGTATGTATCGCCGGGCCTCCAATATTGAGGCGGGCGATAACCCTTAATATTTTTATCTTTTTCATTTGATAAGGGAAAAATGGTAAGGCCTTACGGGAAGTTTCAGGATTTTGCGCTTTTTAAATATGCTACAATATCCTTAATAATCTCCTTCAGAGTGGAAGTTGGCTTAAAGCCGATCAACCTATTAATCTTGCAGATATCAGGAACCCTACGCTGCATATCTTCAAAGCCTTCTTCGTAAGCTTTCTCATAGGGAATATACTCTATTGTGGAATTACTTTTGGTGCTCTTGATTATCTCCTCCGCCAGCTGCTGGATAGTGATCTCTTCCTGGCTACCGATATTGAATACTTCGCCTAAGGCCTTGGGCTCCTTAATGATTTTGGTCAGCGCCGAGACCGCGTCTTTGACGTGCAAAAAACACCGGGATTGCTTGCCGGTTCCGTATACGGTAATCGGTTCGCTTCTTAATGCCTGTGAAATAAAACGCGGCATAACCATACCGTAAGAACCTGTCTGGCGCGGCCCTACGGTATTAAAAAGGCGTACTATGATAGCGGGTAATTTCTTTTCCTTCCAGTAAATATAGGCGAGCATCTCGTCAACTGCCTTGGCCGTCGAATAACTCCAGCGGCTCTTTAAAGGAGATCCGAGGATCCTGTCGTCGTCTTCTTTAAGCGGTCCGTTGACATTCTTACCGTATATTTCGGAGGTAGAGGCAATCAATATCTTGCGCCTGTACCTAAGGGATGATTCCAGGACTATCTCGCTTCCTTTTATATTGGTAGTAAGGGACTCAAGCGGCTTCTTGACGATCAGGTCCACGCCTACTGCGGCTGCCAGATGAAAAATAGAATCGACCTTTTCAACGAGTTTATCTACGAGGTTGGCATCCAGGATATCCCCTTCAACGAATGTAAAACTTTTGTCATTTATCAGGTGTTCGACATTCTCGTATCTGCCCGTGGAAAGATTATCCAGGATGATTACCTCGTTATTGGCGGCAACCAACGCCTCTGTCAAATGCGAACCGATAAAACCTGCGCCTCCGGTGATCAAAAACTTCATCTAATCTTCCTTTCTTAGAAATTTATCCTATTGTATCAATTCTTTCCGGCAATTACAATAATATTAGAAGCGAAATATCCCACACGGCCAAACCTCAATAAGAATTCTATTTTAGATGTCCAGTAGAATAATACCCTCAAGATGTAGTTTTTCGGATCCATTGTCCATGGGCTCGGATACTGATAGTATTGTCCGACGTGTTTATGCCACGCCGGAAGCTGAATAGGCTCTCCGATAGTAAGCTTCTTTATCCTGAACCCGCATTCACGCAAGATCCGTACCAAGGTCTCCTGCGTATAATGAGTGAGGTGCTCGTAAGAATCAAAGATATCGTATTTATTCAGCTTGCCTGTGTCTCTTGCCATCCATAACTTCAACAGGTTGTATCTGCCGTTAGGGACCTTGATGAGCATTATGCCGTCATCTTTCATTAGTTTACGTATGCGGGAAAGCATCTTTTTCGGCTCCGCTATATGCTCAAAGACATCTATAAGCGTGACGACATCAAATGATTTATCTCTGAAATCAATATCATCCAAATAGCCCGTCTTTATATTCAGGCCGTAATATTTACGCGCCATCTCCGAAAGAACCGGAGAAGGCTCAACCCCCGTAACATTCCATCTCCTGCCGCGGGTATGCCGCAAGAAGGAACCCATATTCGTTCCGATATCAAGAAGATCCCCTGACGGCTTGATCCTTTCTATGCGTTTGAGGTCTTTCAGGTAATTATAGTCCCGGTGGTGCTTTGCTGCCCCATGGAATATCAGCCTCGCCTCTTCGTAGTATTTATCCGCGTCCCCACAATAATTCTTGTTGGGGTCCTTTACCATGGGATTAGTGTATAGCAGGGAGCAATTACTGCAACGCACTACCCCGAGCGCTCCCCTTTCGGTATAAACGAGGTAATATTCTTTTCCCGCGCATAACGGACAATCGCGCAAGACAACTTCCTCTTTCCCGTAATGCTCTTTCTGTAAACCACCCCTCTTATATTCCATAAACTTCTTCCTGTTAATGCTACAATCCCGCTAAATATCCGGCAGCACGTAAAATAACGCTTCTTTTAATCGCCTCCCCCCATTCAGACATATGGCGCGGTATGAGTAAAGCGAGGAGAAATATCATCCCACATATCCCGCAAAGGAAAACGCGGTATTTAACCTGAAAGCCCAATGCCAATGCCGCACAGGTAAAAGCAGAAACAGCGATAACTATACCCAATGTTCCGGGGTCGGAGAAATAATCCGCGCTATCAGTTGTTTTTAGTATTAGTTTACGGCTCAGGCTTGCTCTAAGCGATTGGAATAGATACGAATATACCTTTACGACAAACAAAGCTATTCCCCGCAGTAACGCGCTGTTAATGATAGTTATTCTTAATCTCTGTATGTCGGGGACGATTACCTTTCTTAAATATGAAGCGGCGCATGCCGCTCCCAACGACCTGCCCATATCCAGGATAAATCTTCCTATCATGCTCTCCCTGAATGCCCCAAGGACAAATACGCAGATATCCCCCGAAACCTTATTCAAGGCGCGCAAAGACCAAAAAACCAAGCTCGTTTGAGAGTATCCGCTCATTATCTCTCTTTAAGAGTGATTATCTTACCGGAAAAGGCATAGGTTTTCGTAATGAATGAAAAGGTGTTTCCTATCTTTACCGCGCTATTATTGAAATAAAGGTCCCCACCTTTCTCCTGGCATAATATGGAAAATAATACCACCATCTCCATCAAAAATGGGTGATCTATGGCTTTAAGCATCCCGCTGCTGGGCATGAAAGCCAGGAACTCCGAAGGGCTCGTTTCTACGATTCGATCCACCACCGCGATAGTATGCCCTGATAGGTCATTCTCCACATCGCCCTCCTTAATTATTCTTATCAATTCGGAGTTTATTGAATCGAATTTTACCTCTATCTGCGCCCATTTTTCTTTTGGCTTTTCTCTGGTCGGTTCCGGGACGAACTCCACGCAATAACCATTCGCCGCGAATAATAGCGGGATAGCAAGGAAGACCTGCTGGTCATTATAGAGAAGATCACGCCCCCTTATCTCTACCTTAAGCTTGAGTTTCGCCGGTATCATCTTCGAAGTGTTCTCTATGCTCTTTATCTGCGCTTCGCCTCCTATATTAAAAGAGGGTACGTATGCTGCCGGCTCTCCCAGCCAGGTTATTTCTCCAACCACCTCTCCTGTTTTATTTTTCTCCTTATCTCCGACCGTTATCTCTGACATCAGTTCGGGATCTATCTTGACGAAATAACCCGGCAACTCTATTGCCGTAAATTCCCTCTCTTCCACATCGATCTTATCAGGCACCATTAAAGATGCCATGCACGAGACCAATACCGCAGGGATCAACAGCAGCAAAAAGATAAAGACCGCAAAATCAATAATATTGATCTTTCCGAATAACCTACCTCTATCATCCACTATTTTCATGGCATTACCTCCCGCTATTATCCTGTATGGATTTTAGATATAACCTTTCCATTTATAATATATGATACTGAGATATTCATGCAATATGCCCTTGATCTGCTCTAGATTCACGTCTCGCCACCATTTTATTCCGGAAACATTGGTATCATTACCCGCATAGAAGATGCTTTTTCGCGGGGGGACACGGATGACCCGCAGGTCACGCGCGTTCTTCTCAAAGACCAGAGAAGCGCGGCGCATATGATAGGGCGAAGTCACCAGGATTATCTTCTGCCAGCCATTCTGCCTGAGTATCCTCTCGCTGAAGAGTACGTTCTCATAGGTGTTTTTGGCCTTGTCTTCGATCAGTATTGCCTCAGCCGGCACTCCCAGCGATACTGCCAGGGCTTTCATCAATAAAGGCTCTTCATATACGTACATATAACCCGAGGAAAAGATGATATGCCTTGCGTACCCTTTTTTATATAATTCTACCGCTCGCTGGACCCGCTCTTCATAGCCCTGGCCCGCCTTCCCTGATTCTCCCACCCCTCCGGCAAAAACCACTATGCAGTCCGAGCTTTCGGGCGGCTCTGAGATCTTTAAAGGCCCGGCCGCGACCCAGGCCAAAGGAGTATAAAAAACAATGAAGTAAACAAGTAATACTCCCGCGACGATACGCATTGCCTTTCTTCTCGCGACACGGTAGAATTTAAGGAACCGACGCTGCCAGTCAGAGGACTTATTAAACCTCTCCTTCATTGCCTTCACCATAAGTCCGCTCATATCTTCTATGCGCCTCTCCCAATCATGCTCTCCGGCTGATATCCTACGCTGCATTATCAATCCTTGATCGCGGTCACCCAGGGCGCTATTGATATGCGCTTCAAACTCCTGATATGTCATCGCTATGCGCACCAGGTCATTGTTGATTTTGTTATATTTTATCACCTCCGGCAGATCGATAGAAACAACGGGCTTGCCTAAGGCGTGGTATTCATTTAATTTCGTAGGGAAGACCGTAGTCGTATATTCGTTTATCTCGTAAGGTATTGTCGCGACGTCAAAATATTTAATGTAGGATGGTAACTCCGAGAACTCCTTCTTTCCCAGGGAAAATATATTATTCAAACCGCTTATCTTTGAAAGTTCTTCCTGCGCCGGGCCGATCAGCACAAATGACCATTCCGGGTGGTTCTTGGCCAGGTACCGGATAAGACCTAGGTCAACGTGCCTATGGATGCCCCCTACATATCCGATTATCGGCTTCTTTATCTTCCTGATATCGGCGGGAGGATCAAGAGAGCTGTCTTCTTTTTCATCAAAAACCTGGGTATTCACGCCGAAAGGAAAAATATGCACATTATCATTCAAGCGGGAGCACCTCTCCTTCAAGAACTCTCCCTGCGCGAATATCAGGTCGCACTTCTTTAGCAGCTCATTCTCTGTCTTCTTTATCTTTCTGGGATTATCCGCCAGCACGTAAAAATCGGCGATACAGTAATAAACAAGCAACCTATGGTCTATATTCGCGATGATATCCAGCGCCGTCCCGGTCGGAAGAAAGGTCCAGATTATCGGCTCATGGAAATCCATCGCCTTCATCCACCTCTTTAATCCGCCAAGCAACAGGTGGCTGTTTATCCAGCGGGCAATCCGGCTGTAGGGAAAAGGGAGCACAACGGGAGAATAAACATAGAGGTTCTCCATCTCTTGCTTGAAGCCCTTTACGCTCCCAAGCCACGCCATAAAACGCTTCTTAAGACGCGGGATATCCTTTAAATGTGGGACCCTTACGCCGGTATTCTCTATGAAAAGTACCCTGTTGCCGTTCCTGGCGAATTCAGACATCACCTCCTGATGCCCCTGCCAGTTGAAATCCCAGTCAATGGAAGAGATGCAGATTATATTCTGGTTTCGTATGGTCATCTTTCTATTCTTTCTGTCCTGCCTTATGACTGATCAATCCTTTATCCGAAAGAAAACCTGAGATGGATTCTACGATCCTGCCGTTCGCGTCCCTATTCGGATGGCTGTCAGAACTGTTGACCCAAAGGTCTTCCGCATTATTCCTCTTAAAAACAGGCAAGAGGTCAAACACGTATGGCTCTCTTTTAAGCGCCTCTTCTACACGTTCGTGATAAAACCCATAAGGATAACCGCTCTTCAGCTTCTCAAACTTTGGGTAGATCACATAGACTATCGGGATACTCTTCTCTTTCGAAAGCGCTTCCAGCTCAGAAAAAGCCTCCTTATTCTTGAGCCAGCCGATATAGCGGTCGGAATAAACATACTGCAGGTTCTCCCTTCTGATGCCCGGATCATTCGCCGCTAAACCCCTTAAAATATAATTCAATTTATAGAGTTTATCAAGGATAAATTCGTAACTGTATAGCCACCGTAAGATATCTTTCGCTAAATTAACAAAAGGAGACTTTGAAGTGGTCAAGGGATAATTATATACGCTGTCATTATATACATAACCTATGATAACAAGATCGGGGTCAAGCTTCAACCCCTCTTCTTTAAGGAATAGGTATTCGCATGCAGTATTATAGCTTGGTATTCCACAATTTATCACTTCTATTGAGTTGCCGAGATACCTTTTCCGCAAAGATCTCTCCAGTTGTTTCGGATAGGTATCTTCCAGGTCCAGCCCGATATCGAATGTGCAGGAATCCCCAACGGCTAAGATCCTAAAAGTCCCTTTGGGCTTTAATAGAGAATATTCGTGATCGCGCAAGCCGAATGAATTTATGCGGTATGGACGACCGTATGTCTTCCCGCGAAAACCGGGGCGAAAAGCATAGCGGCGCGTCTCATGCGAGATATATGTGCCCGGGGTCAAGGGGTGATTTGCATAAAATAGCCTCAAGAAGGCCTCAAGTGCGGCAAAAACAAAGACAGTGCTTATCGCAATCAGGGTCGTATTCTGCAATAATTTCTTGATTTTTGGCGTCATTTCTTATAGCCCCTGGCAAGCCAGCCGGCGCGGTCCCTCATCTTTATAATGCAGACCTTCTCGAAACCACAAGAGCTAAACAACTCCTGGATCTCTATTTTGTTAAACCTTAATTCTACCGGTGCGCTTAAACGGTCATAAAGGTCCCCTCTAAGTGAAAAAGGGCCTCTAGCGAAATTAAAAGGGAACTTCTGCGCAACCGGGCGCGTTACCTTAAAAGCCCCCAAGGCCTTCGCGGGAAGCGAGAATAGCAGAAAAACAAAGGGCGACAAGACGAATGAAAGGAAATATATCGCCCGCGGAGGCAACTTTACGGTAAAAAAGCGCACTCCCCGCACTATATTCACCGCGGCGTATTTAAGAATATTGTCGGAATGGTCCTCGTAGAGATAAATGAATGCGGGGGCGCCATTCTTCAGGATACGCCCGATCTCAGAGAGGCCACGCTCGGGGCTTAAGGTATGATGCAACACGCCATAGGAATACGCAAAGTCATAAACCCTATCCTTAAACGGCATATCAATGAGCGAACCTTTTATTATCTCGACGTTTTCCAGCTGCGAGGTTAGTTCACGGGTCCTGAATACGCCGTCGCTTAAGTCGATACTGGTGATCCTGGTACCCGGGTTCTTCGCCGCCATTATAAAAGTATCGTATCCGCACCCCGAACCGGCGTCAATACCGCGTTTTCCCATTACAATCGGTTCGCTGAATGCCTCCTGGACAAAATCAAAGTGCCATTTGGGTACCGCAGTTGCCTCCCTACACTTTCCCCAAAGGAATCCGTATGACTCTTCTGTCGCCTGCTGGCGGTCGCTCTTCATCTTTTTTTTATCAGTTGGCGCAATCTCCTGAATATATAAAATGAAAGGAGAAACCTTTTTACCTTTGCTACGCGCAAGGCCTTCTCTACGCAAGCGACCTTATCGCGCTTACCGAGATAGACGATATGGCTTGAGGAGTTATTAAGATAGATCACGCTCCCCAATTTACATAATTGCCTCTTTGTCCAGCCGGTCTTATGCCTCTCGTGGGGATTATTAAAAGAGCTTCCCTGAATTCCGATATCCTTCGGGACGGCGAGCAATACCCCCTCATTCCTCTGCATCAGGTCATTGACCAGTTTCCTGCCGGCTGCCTTATCCAGATGCTCCAGAATATCTATCAAGAGCACAAGGTCGTATCTAAAGTCGCTCTTCGTGGCTAATTCTACGATATCACCGATATACAGGTTATCGTAGGCGAACTTATGAAGAGGGGTCAGGTAATCTTCAAATATCTCCACCCCGTCTATACGCCTGGTGAAGCCGCGGTAATTATCGCTTCGGTTCCATAACTCAAGGTATTCACGGCATAAGACCCCGTACTTCCCGAATCCGACCCCGACATCCAGTATAGAGTGGGGATTCAATATGGTGATCATGTCCATTATTCCCGATATCTGACAATAGTGGCTGGTTGGCATTTTGATATTACCTCCGCGTTGTGTTCAGGTACCCTTTCTGATCCAATAAACCGGATAGCGCATACGCTGCAACAGAGAATCCTTTTTTATTCGGATGTATGATATCGCGTTCTAAATATAAAGATATACCCTGGGAAATATATGGCTTATAAGCTCCACTTAAGTCTATGAAAGGAATATTCTCCTGCGCGAAAACCCTGCCAAGCCTCTCCTGTATAGAGTAATCGCCCTGTACCAGCTGGCTGTAGAGCGGAAAGACGACAAATACTCCGCACGAGTCATTCTGCCGCAATAGCTCGTGCGTTTCTTTAAGACACGTTATCCATCTTCCCCACTGGGGCTCTGATATCTCAAACCTGTAGTTCTTAAGATAGTTCTTATAACCGTCTCCGATAAAATTCATGCGGTAATAGCTGTTCAGCGCATCGTAAGTAAGCTTATATAACTCGCTCTTCTGGTAGAGCCAGTTGATGAACCTCGCTTTAGAGCCGTCGCGCATAATAAGATAGACCCGTCCGAGAAAAGTATATACTCTCGGCCTCGTATCTACGAAATCATTCAGGCATATCCCGACTATGACCAGGTCGGGGCGATACTCGGCTATATTCTCCTTAATAAGCTCATAGACCTGCCGGGAATTATAACCTCCTACTCCGGCATTCCAGACTACAGTTTCCATGCCGGATTTAGAATAAATCTCTTTTTCCAGCAGGGCTGGAAGTCGCTCCCGCATCGGTAAATAGCTACCTTCAATGATCGAGTCGCCGAAGAAAATTATGCGCAATGCCCCTTTATCGACCGTTGATAATTCCGGACCCTCAAAACCTTCGGGATTCAACTTTCTCCTGACCCCAAACTTATTTACGTATTCTATGCCCGGTTTATATTCCATGCCCAGCTCTTTATTTGAGCTTGCCCGCATATAGCCGGATGAATTCTTAAATAGAACAAACACCCGACAGGCAAATTCGCCAAAGAGCAAGAAGACGACGGCGCTTAAGGCAATAAGGATGACAACACGTATATTATTTCTCTTATAATTGCTCTTCAAGAAAGCCTTCATCTTTGATCTTCTGGGCGAAAATATCGCTTAGCCACTCGTTTCCGGTACTATTAAAGTGCACTTCGTCATTTAAAAGCGTGTTCATCCCTTCCCCTGAAATCAATGTCTGGGTATCGACTAACGTAAGGCGGTATTTAGCGGATACCTCTCTTATTATAGCTGTATAATCTTCGACCACCGGCACGAGCCAGGGCGGACACTTTGCCCCGTCTATCAGCTGCGTTGCCAATATCAACCTCACATTCCCCTCTTGCGAGGCACTGACGAATAATGATAAGTTACGTTTGAACGCGCGGCGCGAAAAAGAAAGATCCGCGTCTTTTGGAACAGTCTCCCTGCAGCGCGAAAGATATCTCTGTTGCGCCAGAGAATATACCAGCGAGTATAACCTCGAATGCAACAGGAAACGGTTCAGCGGGTTATGGAGCCTATGAAAATTACGCACTTTCTCAACCGGCTTATCAGCCCTGATTTTCCCCGAAAGATAGGCATCATTTATCGTATGATATACTATGATAAGATCCGGAGAAAAGTTTACCGCCTCGTTGATATAACGCGATAGGCTTTCAAAGGTAGTATATCCAGGCCCTGCGGCGTTGATCACTTCTATTTTTTTCTTACTGCCTGCCCCCCGCAGCCTTCTTTCCAATAATGCTGGCCAGGTAGAGGAATTATCCTTTTCATATACCCCGAAGGTAGATGATCCGCCGAAACAGATTATCCGGAATGTACCTTCGGGCTTTACGGGACCGAAATCATCCCCCCTGTACCCGAGAGAATTTATCCTTATCTCTTTATGGTCCTTGCGGTCTATCCTCGCCACTGCCCCGGGGCGGAATGAATAATTATAATAGGAATTGGGGATATAGATGAATTCAAGGTTATTATGGGAATAACCGTTGATACCGGCGTAAAGATCGTATATCCTGACAAATAGTTCGCCACAGATAAAAGTAAAGAGCAAAATAAGGACGGTGTATTTTAACCTTTTAGCCATTACAGACCCTCCGGTATATCCTTTCCAACTTACGGATCAACATAGCGCGGTCAAACTTCTCTCCGGTTATTTCTTTTGCATTCTGACCCAGCCGCGTTGCCGCGTTATGGTCAGCGAGGAGCCCGCTGATCGCGCGTGCAAGGCTCACGTGGTCTCCAACAGGGACTAAAATCCCTGTTTTTTTGTCCTCTATTATCTCCGATACGCCCCCTGCATCTGCGGCGATCACTGGTTTCCCGTAACTTAATGCTTCGAGAATGGTCAAGCCGAACCCCTCGCAATACGAAGGGGACACCACGATATCGGCAACCTTCATGAATGCGGGCACAGAGCTGGAATATCCGGCAAAGTGAACTGCTTCAGATACGCCCAGCTCTTTTGCGAGCGTTTCAAGATTGCTGCGCTCAGGGCCGTCTCCGACAAAAACAAATCTTACGTCCCGTAACGATCCCAGCACAAGAGGGATAGCTTTCAATAATACTGCGTGTCCCTTATTCTTAAAGAAGCTTGCTACGGTAAGTACTATCTTATCACCAGCCGGTAAGGAGTTTAATCCCTGCAGTGATCTTTCCTGGCCATCACCGTAACCTGGAGTATTTACACTTAAAGGGTATACCTGCTCGATCCGGTTTCCGCTGATACGGATGCCATGCCGCTCTGCAAGGTCTCTCTTTACCGCCTCTGAATTTGCGGTAACACAATCAAAAAAAAGATAGACGAAACGGTATAAAAGTGAGAAAAGCTTCTTTTTCGCCTTTATCAGCTTATTTTCATATTCTTCGGATGTAAAATTAAAGCCGTGTATCGTAGATATCAATTTTACATTACCTGCACTTTTCGCGGCGATACACCCTAATATATCCGCGGTAAAGCAATTTGTATGGACTATATCTATCTTATTTTCTTTAATGAACCTACGTATAGCCGATATACTGCGAAGGTTAAAGATATTCTGCAGGTCCAGGCAGATAGTTTCCGTAGAGAACCTGCGGAAATCATCTATCAATTCCCCTCCCGGCTGCGCGATAACATATCTTTTGAATTCATCGCGGTCAAGGAGCTTTAACAAGGCGAGCAGGTTGCTCTCGGTTCCGCCGTAGCGGGAAGTGCTTATCAGGTAAAGTATATTCATCTTTCTTCGCGCATACAAAAGAGGTCGGTGTGCCTGCCGTTTGCGATAGTATAATTTTTCAGCAGGCGGGACTCATCGATAAGTCCGAACTCCTCCTCTTCGTTAGCAAGGTGCATCAGCCTGAATCCCAGCCCTTTAAGCGTATTGAGATAATCTTCGGGCCTCGCCCCAGAATTATTCAACCCTATCGGCCAGAACTCCGTAACCATCTTGATATCCTTGTTTTTCTCAAGGAGAGAAGGCATGCCGCGCACGGCCAAGAGTTCTGCGCCCTGGATATCCATCTTTATAAAATCTATCTTGCCTTCAAAATCGCGGAAATAATCGTCAAGCCGCACCGAACCGACCTCTATTACCCTGCGGCGCTCCCCGTAGTCGTATATCCGGTGGTCTCCGCAATTACGCTTGGAGATATAAAGCTTTATTGGACCGGTCATATCCGATACCGCCTTATTGACAAGCACCACATTCTCAAAACCATTAGCTGAGACATTCTTGCTTAGTAGCGAGAAATTATCCGGGTTAGGCTCGAAAGCAAATACCTTCCCTCCCTTCCCGACCAGCTCCGCAAAAAGCAGGGTATAGTACCCGATATTGGCGCCGATATCGACGACCACCTGACCCTCCTTGACGCTGCTCTTCACCAGTTCCGTCTCAAGTGGTTCGCAGGTATCGCTTATGGAGAGGCAAAGGTTATCTTTCGGGTCAAGGAACATCTTACGCCCCTGCACGATAGCGAAATCCGACTTCAACAGAGAAATTAGCGCGTTATTAATCAGGCGAAAGGGATAAAACCATGCCAACCCGTAACGGCTCACTGCTTTGGCTATATTCCTGCGTAATGAAAGAAAGTTCCTTCTCATTCTCTTCTGCTTAAACACTCCAGCAGCCCTGACTCCTTCAGCTCCTTATATATCGCTCTTGCGGCTATCTTGTTACCCAGCGGGTTTGGATGGCAATAATCCATGGGGAAGAACAATCTTTTTTGCTCCCGAGCGAAATAGGCGGTGAGATCGAGGAACGCTATATTATTATCCGTGCAGTATGTATTTATGATTTCCTGCGGGTCAATAGTGAGCTTGGAAAGGTGGATATTAAAATAATTATCCGCGACCTGGAATTCGAAGGGGAATACCACGATAAAAAACTTTATCCCTTTTAAATCAAGGAACCTTTTTATCTTCCCAAGGTAATCCAGCGTCTCTTCCCACGCTGCCCGAGATTCGGGAGAGATACCGAAGGAAATCATCTCTTCCTTTTCGTTATAGCGGCTGAAGTCATATTTTTTAAAACCGTATTTATAAAGAAAACGAGTGGTCTTCACGTCAAAAAAAGATACCAGGGCGCTTTTACGCAATACCCAGCGCATAATGTTGAGCTTATCGCTCAGGGTCTTATTAAAGGGTATGACCATCCCGGAATAAGAACGGTTGCTGACCTGCGAATGTTTCAGGTCAACCCCCTTACTTTTCGCGTAGTATACGTTGCCTACGTCATTAAGGCAGAACCCCAGTATCACCAAGTCCGGGTTTATCCCGTTTATGCTGTTCAGGAGGCCGTAATATTCTATGCTGGTGCCTACCCCGGAAGTCATGATCAGCCCGCAGTTTATCACCTGATAGACCTTATTCTCGTCCTTATTGAGCATCTTCTCTAGTTGTTTCGAATAGGTATCGCTAAGCTTGTTCTGGCATCCGAAGGTGACCGAATCACCCAGGGCCATTATCCTTATCGCTCCTTGTTCCTTGCGGCTCTCGAACTCGTAGTCACGTAAGCCCCTTGAATTAAGCGTAAAAGGTATCCCACCCGTAATCCCCTTGCCGTGGTCAAGGGATTTATAGGCGGGAAGGAAAACTCGGACCATCATCTCAAGCGCCAGGAAAATTATTGCAAAAACCGCGATATCCTTTAAAACGCGCATAATCTTCATCATTTGTTTTTCAATAGTCGTTCTTTTACCATATTAAACACGAGTTTATCCTCCGGACGGCAACCCAGGGTGATAAAATAGAGTGCAATGAATATGACAGATTTTACCGCGGCATTTACCGCGGGGATACCGGCAATAAGATAAACGGCGGCGCCCGAGGCCGCCAATGCTAATAAAGGACGTAACAGATCCAGGCTATAAGGGTGTATCCGATAAAGGCGGTGGACCTGTAATATCGTAAGCAGCGATAATAAAAGGAAACACGCCAGGCTTATGGAGGCCGCTGCAAACATTCCGTATGCCGGCACAAAGATCAGGTTAAGGATGATGTTTAGGGCGGCGAAAAAGAGTATATTGAACGAAAAGAGACGCACCTTCCCGGTCATAGTCAGTAAGGATACGTTGAAAGCCCCTGTGAAGGAAGTCAGGAGAAAGATGCAGCTAAGGATTATCAGTATGCTGCTCCCATCCTTAAATTCCGGCCCGAAGACACCCATTATCGCTCTTGCGTTAAAAGCGATAAGCGCGAATAGCGGCAGGATTATCGAAAAGAGCCACCGCGAAACCGTCTTTAAAAGCTTCTCTATCTCGTCATTCTTCCCTTGGTCATAAAGATGGGAAACGACCGGACCGAAGATCAGGGCGATAGGGGTAAAGAAGAGCTCGAATACCGCCGATACGCGTACGGCGACACCATATATCCCCACTTCATGGTAATTGCGGAAGATGCTTAAGGCTACCGTATCGCTCCAACGCATCATAAGGTTGGCGATCAATATTACCCATATCCAGAATGACTGGTGCATAAAACCCTTACGGTCATACCCCCAATCGGCCTCTCCTGAGAATATCCCGAATCCCCTTTTCAGGAAGAATAGCGCGGCGAAATCAGCTAATATTACCGCCATAACGAATGACCAGATTGCCGCCGAGAGCTGACATCCCATCCTAAGTAGAAAAAGAAAGATGATAAGGTTAAGGAGGGGCCGTATCAGGCTCTGGGTATAGACTTGATACTGGATCTTCTTATACCCCTGGAAGAGGGATATTATAACGGAGAAGACTATCAAGAACGGTATCGCGCCGTAGAATACGCGTATCTCTTTCAGTACCGGAAGGCGCGAAAGGAACCCAATCTTATCAAGCGTAAAAAATAAGATCGCAAGGCCGATGCCTACCGATACTGCGAATTTCAATCCGTTGTAGAAGATCGCCTTGGCTTTATTCGTTTCATTCCTTCCCAGGTATTGCGATACATAACGGATGATCCCTCCGTCTACTCCGAAACACCCCAGGGTCGCGATGAATGTAACTACCGTCAACCCGAGGAAATATCTGCCTAATATCTCCGCTCCCAGGGTATGGCCAAGCAGGATATTATATCCATACTTGATAATGGTCTCAATGAAGAGGCCACATAAGAGGAATATCGCCTGCCGGGATACAAGGAGCGTCTGTTCCCGCAAGAAACTATTTTCGTTATCTACGATATCGTTCATTATTCGGGCACTCCTAATCCATGAATTTACGGTGCCATAGCTCAAACATCAACAGGGACCAGAGCCTGTAAGAATGTTCCTGCTTTGAATCAATATGGTTCTTTATCATATCCTCCACAAAGGCCTGGTTAAAATACCCTCTTCTGCACGACTCAGGGGAAAGTAGTATATCGCACACGAATTCGCGTAGCCCCCCCCTTAACCATCCGGATACGGGGACGCCGAACCCCATCTTCCTGCGGTTTATATTCTCAGGAGGCAATATCCCTTTAAGGGCTTTTTTGAGGATATATTTAAGCGTTGAGCCTTTTATCTTGTATTCCGCAGGCAGGCGCGCAACGAACTCCGCGAGCTTATAATCCAAGAATGGTGAACGCAGCTCCAGCGAATTAGCCATACTGGCGATATCGGCTTTTACCAAAAGGTCGTTCGGAAGATATGCCGATATATCCATGCTGAGCAGCGTATCCAGCGTAAGCCCGTATGGCCCGGGCTGGATGCCGCGGCCCCGGCCTAAAGCGCCTTCCTCTTTCATCCTCTCGGAGAATAATGCACTTTTCTGAACATCTGTAAATATACTCATCCAGTTAAGGTAGCGCTCTATAAAAGGAAGCTCTATCCCGGATACGAACTTCTTAAGGCGCTTCAAAGGATTTTTCGGCTCTTCTTCGGCCGGAAGCATATTAGTCAGAAAACCGAGCGACTTTCTGGCCAAAGCAGGGATACTTTTTAATT
Organism: Candidatus Omnitrophota bacterium; assembly: GCA_043823435.1. Lineage (GTDB taxonomy): Bacteria > Omnitrophota > Gorgyraeia > Gygaellales > Profunditerraquicolaceae > UBA1562. Next base: position 38,238 of record JBDRAV010000014.1, read on the forward strand.
TCTCGGCGAGGAGCATAGCCGCGTATCTTTCATAGCCACCGAACGATTCATCCCCCCCGTCTCCGTTCAGGGCAACCGTCACGTACTGCCTGCTTAGCCTGGAAACATAATATGTAGGTATGCACGAAGAGTCGGCGTAAGGCTCACCGTAATGCTCCGCTAACTTCGGGAGTAATTCAACCTCGTCAGGTTTCACGGTAAACTCGGTATGCTCTGTCCGGTAGCGCGCGGCAACTATTCTTGCGTGCGATAATTCGTTATAAACGGATTCTTCAAACCCGATGCTGAAGGTCTTTACTTTGCCAGTGTTAAGTTCCGACATTAGGGCAACGATGGCACTTGAGTCTATCCCGCCGCTCAGGAAAGCGCCGAGCGGCACGTCGCTGTACAAACGCTTACGCACCGCATCTTTCAATAACCTTAACACCTCCTCTTTCGCCTCTTCTTCCGTAATACGGTTCTTCGGTGCATAATCAAGGCACCAGTATGGTTCATGCTTCAGGTTCCCGCCCTTAAGCACGCAAAGATGCGCAGGCATGACTTTAAAAACATGCTTATATATGGTAAGGGGCGCTGAGATATAACCAAAAGTAAAATATTCCCTTAAAGCCCCGTAATCTATCTCTTTCTTAATAAAACCACATTCCAATAGCGCGCTGAATTCGGACGCAAAACAGAACCTTCCTCCCTGATGATAATAGAGGAGCGGCTTCTTACCGAAACGGTCCCGCGCAAGGAGTAGCATCTTCTTCCTTTCGTCCCATATGGCAAAGGCGAACATCCCGTCCAGCTCTTTCACGCAATCAATGCCGTGATCTTCGTAAAGATGCAGGATGGTTTCCGTATCGGTATTCGACTTGAACCTGTGGCCTTTTTCTTCAAGCCCTATCCGCAACTCCTTATAGTTATATATCTCTCCGTTGAGGATCACCTGTATCGTGCCATCCTCATTTGACATAGGTTGATGTCCGGCGTCCGACAGGTCTATGATACTCAGGCGCCTGTGCCCTAAACCGGCATATGGCGCCGCGGAGTCACTTAAATATATGCCTTCATCGTCAGGACCCCTGTGTTTTAAACGGGAGCACATCCGCCGCAAGGCCTCATCGCCTATCTTCCCTTGTGAATTATAATCGATTATTCCGCAGATTCCGCACATATCTTATTTATTCGCAGGGACTATTCTTTCTTTAAGGGCTCTATATTTCATCCCGCAACCTGAACATTTAGCGGCCTTGCTCCTGAATAAAAGTTTCATCCCGCATTTACATACCCACCCTTTTATTCTGGCAGGGCTGCCGTATACCAAGGCATATGCCGGGACATCCTTCGTAACAACCGCACCCGCACCTACAAAAGCGTATTCACCTATGGTATTCCCGCAGATTATCGTGGAATTAGCTCCGAGCGTCGCCCCTCTCTTGATAATGGTCGCCTTATACTCCTTCTTCCTCTCCACGAAACTCCTCGGGTTGAATACGTTGGTAAAGACCATTGAAGGGCCGCAGAAGACGTCATCCTCTATATGAACGCAGTCATATATGGAAATATTATTCTGTATCTTTACGTTATTCCCTATGCGGGCTTTTGAGCCGATAAAAACATTCTGCCCTATATTGCATCCGCGTCCCACCACTGCGCCTTTCATGATATGGGAGTAGTGCCATACCTTTGTACCCTCGCCTATCTGTGAAAGCTCTTCAACTATGCTCGTCGGGTGGACAAAACACCTCTTCTTCCTTCCCGAAGCGAATACTGAACTTTCCAGGCTGATAAGTGCTCCATTATTCTCTAATGATTCCTGGCACGCCTCAAGGACCGAAAGTACGCGCAGGGCGCTTTTGGCGTCGGTCATCGGCTTCCTGCGGTTCTTCAGGCATTCAATAAAATGACTACATTCAAGTAGCAACGGCTCCTCCATCTTGAACTCTATATTCTCCGCATCCTCTTTGCGCGGGACAGGAACCCTACCTATCCAGTTGATCTTATGGCTGAAGAGCCTGAGTTTATACTTCTCTGCCACATCGTCAAATACCGCCATCTTCTTATCCCCCACCACCACCAGCTTCTGCTCCTTATACGGATGGAGCCAGCTTACGAATATATGCCCCTTTACCCCGCTTGAGAAGTTCATGCTGCTTAAGGTCACATCCGCTATATCACGGTGGAGATAGTTCCCTCCAAAAGAGGAAACGCTCTCTGGCATCTCATTAAGGAGGAGGAGTATCGCGGATATATCGTGGGGGGCGAAACTCCATAATATATTCTCTTCCCTGCGGATCTTCCCGAGGTTAAGCCGGTTGGAATATATGTACTGTATGCGGCCTAATTCTCCCGCCTCCATGAATTCCTTCAGTTTCTTTATCGCCGGGTGATATTCGAGCACATGGCCGACCATAATTATCGCCTTCTTCTTCTCCGCCAATTCTTCCAACTCAACGGCATCATTCACCGTAAGCGATAGCGGCTTCTCCACAAAAACATCCTTCCCCGCCAAGAGAAGTTCCTTAGTGAGCCGGTAGTGCGATTCTGCCGGCGTTGCCACGACCGCAGCCTTTATATCCTTGTTTTTCAGGATATCCGTATATGAGGCGGTAACATTGACCTCGGGATAATCTTTCTTCACCGCCTCCAGCCTCTCAGGGGCGGTATCGCATACCGTATGCAGAACACCCGACTGAGAGAAGACCCTCACTAAATTCTTGCCCCAATAACCGGAGCCTATTACGGCGACCTTTATCATAAATTCCTCCTCTTACCATAAACTTGCGTCACTATATCTATGAATTTCGGCGCATTAGCGCTGACCGAGAACTTCTCCTCTACCGTCCTCCTGCCCGCCAGGCCGATATCGCGGCGCAGTTGGGCGTTTTCTATCAAAATAGAAAGCTTATCTATCCACTCCTTTTCGTTAGAAGCGAAGAACCCGTTCTTACCTTCCTCGATAATATCTATATTCCCCCCTACTTTAGATACGATGGGAGGTACCCCTACGGACATATACTGTATCGTCTTAAAGGGGGTTTTTGCCACCGCGCGCTCGTCGTTCGGAAGCGGGTAAACGCCGATATCCAGGGACTGAAAGTCTTTCACGTCCGTCTCAAGGGACCATCTTTTATTTACGACATTGACGCCCGGAACAGCGAAATCCTCCCCTCCCCCTATCACCCTTAATTCAAAATCATACCTCTTTGCCAGCTCCGTGAAAACGCCTACCAATGACTTTAAACAATAAAGCGTAGTGTGGCTGCCTATCCATCCGATAACCGGACGCTTCGCTTGGACAGCGTAATCCTTCGCCTTGAATTTCTCGGTGTCAATAGAAGTAGGTATCACAGTAACGTTATTATTGAACTCACTTACCATATCTTTCATATAACGGTTGCAGACGATCACATGACTACTTAATCCCAGTATCTGGTAGAATTTTCTTTGATAGCGCAGCAGGTTTATGAGTCTGCTTTGGCCTTTGAAATTATCGAGGTAGACCGCATCCTCAAAATCGTAAACGATCGGTTTCTTGAGGAGAGAAAACGCCAGCTCCATTATCGCCGGCCCGAATGGGAATGATTCTATATGTATGAATATCAGGTCGTATTTTGAAGCACTCAGCAGGTCGACCATACGGTTGCAGGTAGCGGATAGGAAGAACCTTATCTTTCTTAAGGTATTCCCTTTCTTATATATTATCCTGAAGAATTCGGAAGAGACAAAAGGGCGCACGGTATATTCTATCCCCTTCTCTTTAAGGTAAGGGAGGAATTGCTCTACCCTATAGCGGTTGCTCGGCCCTTCTGTCGGATAAGGTATTATGAATAGTGCCTTCATCTGCTCATCTTCCCTGCTTCCATAGCTGCCTGCCTGCCGCTGAGTATCGCCTCATCCATCCAGAGGTACTTCCATTCCCCGTAACGGCCGGCAGTATAAATATCATTTTCGCGCAGGAACTTCCGTATCTCCTCTGCGTTAGAACGGCGCTTATGGTCATATATAACGTAGGCGTACTTGATATCATCGGTACCCACGGACTTTATCTTCTCCGCCCCTTTGAGTATCCCGGCGGCAATAAGACCTTTGATGACCTTATCCACGATAGAGCCGCGAGCAAGCGGTCTCTCGCGAGAATAGGATATCTCCGCCTGTATCGAACTCCAACCTTTGGGAACGGTCAAGGAGGAGAAATTCCTGGGAAAGCTGATGCGAAACGGCGCGAACTTCTCTTCCGGGAAATATATCCAGTGCGTCGCGTTCAAGCGTTCATCCTTGACCGCCAGGTTTATGCATAAAACCGAATTATGCCTGAGTTCTCCCGCCGCTCTACTGACCCGCGCGGGGACATTATCAACGATCTTTACTATCTCGGGAAGAGGCATAGTTGAGATCAGTTTCCTGTAATATACCCTGCTTCCGTCTGAAAATAATACCGATTTATTAACCGTATCTATCTTTACCGCTTCTTTGCGGAAGACGATATCCTTTTTCTGGCCCAACAGCGCTTCCGGTATACTCTGTATACCGCCGCGGCGCGGATAACGGAATAATGTATTGGGCCCGAACTCCTCTTTCTGTAAAGAGAATGCCCCGACGATCACCTGTTCCGTTTTCGGCCGGGGGACCCGTACATCCAGCCAGTCGGTCGTCAGCTCCTTGGCTCCGACCGTCCAGAACTTCTCGCTGTAAGGAAGATAAAAATTATCCGCTATCCCTTTACCAAAAGCCCCATATATCCACTCTTCGTAATTGCCATACCTCTTGCGCGGCTTATCAAAGGTATCGATGAACCCTGCCAGGCATTCAAAGATTATCCTGCTCGGCAGGCCGAACGTATTCGCCTGGAAGGGGTATTTTGTCAGCGCACCGTGCGAATATATCCAAGCCGACCTCTTCTTGCGGGTGAAACCGAGCCCTTTCTTTGCCGATAAGAGCCTCAGGACATATTTATTCCTGGTATGCAAAACGTGTATCCCCTGGTCAAAGGCATACCCTGCCTTACGCTGCGAACGGCAGGTCCCGCCGACCTCGCGTTCCTTTTCGTATATTACGCCGCCGCATTGCGCTGCGCTCAATCCGGCCAATCCCGCCCCTAAGATTACGATATCTTCCTTTACGAGATGCTCATTCTTCATTATTGAATTCATCCAAGTATTCTTTTAAGGCCTCTTCCCACGGCCGCATCCTTATCCCAAGCAGCTTTAACTTGTAATTATCCACTACTTCCGAGCGCGGGCGCGGAGCCGGAAGAAGGAACTCTGCCGAGGATATCGGCTTGATGGTCACGTTATCCTTCTTTAAGTGCTCGACTATCTTACAGGCGATATCATAACGCGATGCCCGTCCTTCATTGGTAATGTGATATAATCCGTAGCGCGATAACCCCACCACCTTAAGGAGGCCTTGTGAGAAATCCTTAGTATAAGTGGGGCAACCGAACTTATCGTTGACTACCGTCAAAGTATTCTTTGTTTTAAGGAGTCTCAGTATCTTGGCGACGAACTTCTTGTCTTTCTTGCCTCCCCCTATCATCCATCCTGCCCTGAATATGAAATACCTGTTGAGCAGCCCGCGTACCGTCTTCTCCCCTTCGTATTTTGACTTCGTATAAATACTAATAGGGGCGGGCTCGTCGAATTCGTTATAGGGCCCTTCTTTCATCCCGTCAAATACCCCGCAGGTGCTTATATAAGCCATGGTGATCCCGCGCCCCTGACAGGCGAGGGCGATATTCTCGGTACCCAGAGTATTCACTTTATAGGCGTAGTCTTTTTCTCTCTCGCATTTATCCACGTCGGTCTCAGCACCCGCATGGAATATTATACCCGGATTGATATCCTTTATACAATCCGTCACGGCCTTCATATCCGTAATATCCAAAGGCCTCATATCCACCCCGCCCGGGATGACATCTGTCGGGAAGACCTCATAACCATTATTCTTCAGTTCCCCGCAAAGCATTACCCCCAACATCCCTCCTGCCCCCGTGACCAAAGCTTTCATCAAGACCTCCTCTTCATGATAATTCGCGGTAAATCTGACGGTATTCGTTTATACCGTCGCTTAAGGAAAAATATTTTCGCGCCGTTTCTACGCAGCGTTCGCGCAAAACATCCTCTTCTTTTAACAGGCGCACCAGCTCCTGCGTGCAGTTATCGTATGCTCCTTGCGTAAAATCGTCCACCACCACGCCCGATCTCTCGTCCTCCAGCATCCTGTCGCTGTCGCCTATACCTCTGTTTATGACCACAGGTATCCCGCTCGCCAGGAACTCCGCCAGTTTTGTGGGTGATGAGGCGTATTTAGAAACGACCGGCTTGATAAAACATATGGCGCAGTCAGCGCACTGCAGGAACCTGGGGACCTGAGAGAAATCAGCCCTTTCAAGCGTAAAATCCTCCTGAGGCGCTCCTTTCTGCGAGATAACCTTTCTTGCTATATCGTGGTCGCTCATCGTCAGAATAATGAAATGGGCGTTGGGAATAAGTTTTTTCGCGGAATTAAAGAAATCTATCATCTCATTCAGAAGATACCATGTGCCGAGAGAACCGGAATATATAAAAACGAACTTACCCGCGAATCCCAGCGCGGATTTCGCCTCCTCTTTACCCTCATAACTGAAACGCGACGCGTCAACGCAACAGGGTATGATCCGTATCTTGTCCCGCAGTCCCAATGAGGGGCGGTTATCGACAAGCCACTCTTTCATCTTGTTAGTCAGGACCACGACGCGGTCGGAAGATACGAGAAGCTTATTATCCGCCCAGATCATCGCCCTGTATAAAAAAGACTCCCGACTCTTCCACATCCCGCCCTCAACGTAATCTTCGGCCATAAAACCCCTGCGGTCATAGATCATCTTCTTCCCGAACAGGCGGCTGACAATGCAACCAATCACCGAGGCGACCTCAGAACGGCAGTGCACAACGGCTATATCCTCTTTAAGGATATAAAAAACGGCGACAACTATCCCGCAGATTATATTAAAGGCCTTTGCCGGCAGGTACGGCCAGCGGTAATAATCTAAAGAGAGCCATGTAATCCCGTCTTTAAGCAGTTCAAGACGCAACTCCTCCCTGCGGTTCTCCCGACGGAAAAGGTGCGGCTTATCAAAGGATAACCAGTGGAAGATATATCCGTCCCTGGATAATTCCCTGAGGTACGGTATCACCTGCGATTGCGGGATCGGCTCAAGCGCGCTGTCGTACGAAATATATAATACCTTTACAGAATTCATTTATAGAATAACATCCTGACCTTATTGCGTATCTTATCCATTATCCTGCGGTAAAGGAGAGAACGCAGCATCTGGTTCTCTATCTCCTGCACCACCGGCATCATATATAGCCACGCCACCAGGTGATTGAACGGGCGTATCTTATGGAACGTCTTAGCTATGGTACGGCGCTTAACGAAGCGCTCGATGGACTTACCTTTCTTAAGCGCCTTAATGCGTTCTCTCTTATTGAAATAAGGGGTCTCAAATACCGGGTTACAGGACATCTGTACAGAAGAGCCGGCATTCAGGTACACCTCGGGCTCTACGAGGAAATATCCGTTATCTTTTACCCAGTCGTAGAGTTCGGTTGACGGCAAAGGTATAAGGTTGAAGAAATTCACGTGCGAGATCGGATAAGAGAGCGCGATATTGACGGAATCCTGAAAATCATCGGGGGTCTCGGTAGGAGACCCGACTATAAAAAAGATACTGACAAAAAATCCCAGCTCACAGGCTTCCTGCACCGCCTTACTAATCACCTCAATAGTCTCCCCCTTCTTTATGCTCTCGAGCACCTTATTATTGCCCGCTTCAACCCCGAATCCCAGGCGCTTGAATCCGACCTCTTTCATGCGCTTCAGTATCTCGCGGTCCACCTTATCCGCCCTTACGCCGTTACCGCACATGATCACCAGGTCCTTCAGACCCCTGCGCTCTATTTCATCGCATAATTCAAATATACGGACCCGGTTAAAGGTTGGATTATCCTCCTGCATATCGAATTCGCGGTATCCGCGCTTATACCAATGCTCGATCTCATCGGCTATATGAACGGCACCCCTAGCCCTGAATTTCCTCCTGGTAACGGAAGCCATGCAATAAATGCAGGCGTAGGGGCATCCACGCGAAGAAACTATGCATATCCCGTAACCGTACTTACCAAGCTCAAAACCTTCATATCTTGGGAAAGGCAGCATATCCAGCCCGGCTTCCTGGTTCGGGAGGACCGAATTTACTATGATCTTCCCGGAATCCCTGTATATCAAGCTGGGTATCCTTGACAGCTCATCCCCCAAGCAGAGCGATAATGCCGGCACCTCACCCTCCTGCATGATCCCGTAATCAATGGCGGGGCACTCTTCCAAAGCCTTTGATTTCATCGTGGATATATGCGGACCCCCTACCAGGATAGGTATATCCGGAAAATCGCGCTTTAGCGAACTGATAAGACTATAGTGCCTGTTATACATGAAGCTCATCATAGATATGCCGATAATGTCGGGCCTCTCCTTGCGGATACGTTTTCTTAATTCGGCCCCGTTATGACCGAGCGTCATGTCAAAGATGAAATAACGGATGCCATTCTTCTTCAGGAACTCCGCGATATAACCTATACCTACGGGTATGACCGGCATAGTGAACTTTGTCGATGGGTACGCGAGATTGATCAATAAAACCTTATTGAACCGTGCCATAGTTATGCACTCCTAAATGATCGAGCGCCGAAGCGACAAATAGGAAATAAAGCGGCAGGATTATCGACCTGTGCCTGAAGGTAGTCCCGACGTTCGCCTCAGCCAAAGAATATACAAAGGTTACAAAGACCAGGAATACGGCCAGAAGCCCCAATTCCCTGTTCCTCAGTTTTACATTCAAAAGGATGCCGAAGAAGAAAAACGGCATCATAATATACCAAAGCAACATCTCTATTTTACCCGCACTCTTCAAAAGAGATCCGCCCATCCACGGGAAAGGCGCAAAAAGAAAATAAAAGAGCCCTTTCAAGACGGCAAGCATCCAGTTGAACGGCGCAATCTTATCCGTAAAGCTGCCTGTCCTGAAAACCTCATTCGTGTATAAGCTGTCTGGAAAGATTTTGTATACGCTCCCTCCGGTAAGAAAGCTGCCTATGTTCCTTGAAACGGTGGCGTTTAACAGGTTAGTCGATTTTACGCGGATAATTCCCGAAAGAGGCATAACCAGGTTCAGCAGCAATATGCAGATGACGCAGATAAGAATAATACCGCGTAGATTCGCTTTGACCTCCGGATAACGAAAAATCTTTATTATAAAAATCAGGGCTAACCAGAACAAAAAAAAGACCGCGAGCTGGGGCTGGTAAATAAAAAATACCGATACGCCGGCTGCGAAAAGAGCCAGAAAACGCAATGAGATCTTCCTGTAAAGGATCATTCCTGCCAATAGGGCGGCCTGCATAGAAAGCATGCTTATGGGCTCTTTGCTGTTATTAACGGACCATAAGAATATCGACGGCCAAAAGGCCGTCAGTATAGCGGTTATCCTGGCCGCGGAAAGGCCGCAGCATCTATGCGCGATAAAAAAGATGATAACAGCGCTTAAGGCCCCGGCAATGGAATTAAGTATTATACCCAATAAAGGCATACATCCGAAGAGATAGTATAAAATAGCCAACAGGTAAGTCTGCGCCGTGAAGAAATACCGCCCCAGCGCCACCTGTTCATCCTTTGAAAATACGCTCCTGTCCCCTTTCCAGTACTCCGAAAGGAGCCATCCGTAAGCGGAATAACCCGAAGCGTCTCCCGCGATTATCGTCTCTCCCGGGTTCACGTTAACGGAAGAAGGGCGCAGGATATCGCTGCCGTAAGAGACTATGAATAACATCAAAGCCACAATCACGCGTAAGGCGAGCGCCGAAACAAAGAGCGCAAGCAGGAACTTACGGCTTTCGTGCGGGAGAAACGAGTATAATGAAACCATTATCCCCCCGACCGCAAACAAGACCAAAGCCAACCAGGGCAGGAAGAAGATAACGGAACCGAGTATGAGCCCTGAAATCACCGCAAGTATTATCTTAACGCGCATCTTCTTTTTTACCTACATAGTAGACTGCAGCGCACATCAGGTGAGCGTATTTCTTTCTGTGTAAAAATAAATCGAGGTATTTCAACCAGAAGAATAACCATCCGAATATATAAAATGCTGCTCTTCTGAGGAGCTGGTTGTCGGATAGGCTCATTGCGAAGACTACGATCAATCTCGCCATCGCAGAACCAGGTCCCGAAGCCACGCCGCTGGCTATCCTGCGGTAACTCTTCATCCTGGACTCAAGGCCGGTGAGCGTAAAACGCCTGAAATCGCAGGGAGAACTATGGTAAGGCTGGATAAAGGGTATACTCACATAAGCTAACCCTCCGTGCTTGAGCACCCGGTAGATCTCCTGCAATACCTCCTCGTCGTCTATGACGTGTTCAAGGACCGCCTGGCATATCAATATGTCAAAGCTCTGCGCTACGAACGGAAGTTTGTGTGCATCCGCGATCATATCTACGGTGGGAGAATCGTTGATATCTATCACAACCCTTTCTGCAAAATCAAAATATTTAAGATCCGACTTCCTCATCCCTCCGATAAATAAGACGCGCGGAGATCCCGTGCCGGTATTCTCAAATAAAGCCTCCCTTACCTGCGGAAAGCTCGTATTCAGAGAAAAAGACGGCGGCTTTAAGAATCCCAGTAAACGGGACAGCCGACGGCTTCTGACCAAGCTCCCTGCTCCCGTCCGCTCCTTCTCCTCTTTCATTAGTCTTTCTTTAAATTCCGAAGTCTCAGGGTCATCAGGGTCAATCAATACAGGTTTCCCCTCACCAGTTACGGCAAAGGTACAGCCGCATTCCGGGCAATATAACCCCTTCTTTTCATTAAGCTGCACCTTACATTTCGGGCAGGCAAGTATATCATAGAATTCCGATCCGCGCATATTAATCATCCTCAATTTTTGCCGAAGGAGGATTCGTAAAGCCTCCTGAATCCGGCGCATATCTCATTTAAAGAAAACTCTTCCCGCGCGCGCTTCTTCCCCTCATCCCCCATCTTTTCCGCCAATCCGGGGGTGCGTAGGAACTTTTCTACTGCTTCGGCTAATACATCCGCATCTCTTGGTTCAACGATATAACCGTTCACTCCGTCAATGACTGCCTCGCCGTTACCCCCGACATCGGTAGCCACTACCGGAAGACCCGCCGCCATCGCCTCAAGTATCGCGTTAGACATCCCTTCCCTGATAGAAGAATTCACGAATATAGAAACGCAGGAAAGGATCTCTATCGCATCCCTGCGTAAACCAGTGAATATAACTTTGCCCGATATCCCCAGGCTCCGCGCGTGTTCCTTCAAGTGCGACTCAAGCGGTCCCTGCCCAACCACCAAAAGCCTTATATCCTCTTTAGGGCGCCTCTTCACTATTATCACCATCGCTTCCAACAGATATTCAATACCCTTTGCCGGCTTCATGTTGGCGACTGCTACGAGAACGGTCGCCTCCCGGCTGATGCTGAATTCCTTACGTATAGATAGCGGGTCAGCTGATGAGAACCTCCTCTGAAAGCGTTCGATATCTATACCGTTATGTATCAACTTCACCTTTGCTGGAAAGACTCTCTCGCGCTCTATCACGAACCGCATTACCTTTTCGGAATTAACGGTTATCAGGTCTGCAAAGCGGTTGCAAAACTTCTGCAGGGCAAAATGCGGCCAACGCATCCAATCATCGTAGTTCCTCCTCCCGGAGATCACCAGCTTAACCTTACATAGCCTGGCTATGACCGGCCCCCAGGTATTCGCGTCAAAAAGAAAGGTATGCACTATATCATAACCACCCTCCCTAATCAATTTGCCGAGCCTAGAGGCTATGGAGAGGTCAAATGGCCCCCGCGCGTTAAGGCAGAAGAGATCTATCTCCTCCTGTCTGGCGCGATCAGCCATCTCGCCCGACCTGTACATACAACATATCGCTGGCATATACCCAAAAACTTTTAAGGAGCGTGCTAATTCTAAGACCTGATTCTCAGTCCCTCCCGTATCCAGCGTAGGCAAAAGATATAGTATCTTCATTTATTCCTGATGGTGATGAACGGGACCTTGAGCGCGAACCTCAACTCTCTTAATAATACGAGTGTAGCGATATAGATCGCCGCCAGGACGGCCAACTTTACTATCAGCAATATCCCGGATACGTTGACCGATTTTGAAAGAATGTACATAATAATGCATGCGGAGGTTATCTTTAATAAGCTCACCGCAGGCAAAAAGGCCTTGTGGCGCTTTAACAGATACGCCGCTGTTACCAGTAAACCTATCCCCATCGCAATGGTAGTGGCAAGAGCGGCGCCAACCATATTCAGCCTGGGTATAAGAAGATAATTCAGTATCGAATCAATGATAAGGATGAAGCCTGCTATCTTTATGGAATCTCTCGGCAGCCCTCCTCCGGAGATAATGGTCGTAGATACAAGTATCATCGCAAGAAATACCTCTCCAAAGATGACTATGGATAAAGGGAGTGCGCCCGGAGCGTAGACCTCTGAATAAAGCAGCGTTATGATCCCCCTGGCATTAGCGGAAACCAGGACTGCCGCCAATGCCAGGAATGCCCCGCAATACCTAAGGCTCCCGTTTATATATCTTTTAGTATTGGCGTGGTCCTTGGCATAAGTGAACTCGGAGATGAACGGAAAAACAACGTAGCTTATCGGTATGATCACAAGGTAAGGTATCCTCGCTATCGTAAGGGCCGCGTTATAAAAACCGGCGTAAACGTTCGCCACCATCTTATCGGATAAAGCCTTTAAAATAAAGAGGTCTACGTTCAGAAGGAGATTTATGATGGAAGTATAGATGATTATCCATACCTCGAACCTGAATATCTTAAGCAGAGGATATCTTTCCCCTTTAAGGTCTATACCGAAGATAAAAAGCGCGACTAAAAGGACCAGGAACGTAGATGAAACGAACCCCGCGATCACACCCGTAAGCGAGAACCCCATCAAGACCAAAGCGATTATTAATGATGCCTTTAACGTGCAGTATATTATCTCCAGCATAGCCTGCTTCCTGAACTGCTTTAGGCCGTTAGCGTAGCCGATGAACACCCCGTATAAGGAATAAAAGAGGATCATCGGGGATGCCACAAGAAAATAATATTTGAGGCCTGAGTCGTTAAAAAGGTTAGATAACAGCTTCACACTGACGAGAAAGAGCAGAAAAGTAAAGCTTCCAATAAGAAACTGCAGGCGAAATGAGCTATTCTTTATCCCCGGGGCAAGCGACGGCTGTTCGGAAATATATTTTGAAGTTGTCTGGTTTATACCTCCTATCAATACCAGGCTGATAGCCGAGGCAACGCCGATAACTATGCTGTATAGCCCGAATAGCTCCGGCCCAAGTGAACGCGTAAGGACCATGTAGATAGCATAGCCGCTGACCATAAAATAGACTTTAGAAAAAAGCAAGAAGATGGCCCCTTTGGTTATCGTAGTCGTCTTAGACATCCTGTATCCTCTCTTTTATCTCCAGAAAATATGCTTTGATCGCGACTCTTTAAGAAGAGACCTGAAAACCTCAGGCCTCATTAATCTTTCCGGTGGCATCCTGCCTTCCGCCAGAAACTTCCTGATCAGCGTTCCGTTGATATGCTGATAAAAATCCTCCGGATGGGGGCAGATCTTTTCCGTTACCACTTCGCCGCACCTACTGCAATAGTACGGGCCGCTGAACCACAAGATAGTAATGCCAAGTTCCCCCACCATGTCATATATGTCGTGCGCGGCATAATCTTCGCCTGTGATATAACTCTCATTATATCATTCCCTGACATAACCCAGCTTCTTAAGCATCTCGCGCGTCGCCGCAATCTCTTCTTCACTCAAGCCTGCGGACCCGGAGCTCACCGCTTTCTTTCTTGGATTCGCGTTCCTGTATTCCGCTTTATTCCCATTTAAATATTCCGCAGTATAGATCCCTTCTATTATCTTTCCGTCAAGATCCGAAGGGATAGGTATCTTCATCATATAAAGGATATTCGCGGCAATATCAAATATCCTGATCCTCTCCGTGATCGCGCCCGAACTCTTCACCGCAGGACCGCAGGCGATAAAGATACCGTCGATCCTATGCGTGGCGCTATTCCCGTAGGAGCGCTCGATGACCTTATTGGATATAAAAGCCGCGCCTCCGAGTATATGGTAATGATCGCGCGCGACTTTAAGATAAAGGTCGGCGGCCTGATCAACGTATGGCCCCTGAAAAAGCTTATCCTTAGTGAACGCCCCTGCTATAAGCTTATCAGCGGTACTATTATCTGCGCCTGCCTTAAGAAGGTCATCGCGCAACACTCTTATCATATCGCCGTAATCCTCAGGCGCTACCATACCTCGCGGCTCACGGCCTTTCAGGTTGATATTCACCTGCCCCATATGAGATAAACTGTATGCCCTGGTTCTCTCCCATTCTATATCCTCCTCATTCAGGAACAAACGCTCCAGGAAGCGCTTGCCTGTCGCGAGCTTTCCGCCCTTTTTCCCTTTATTCTTCGTCAACCGCAGCATCATCCGGTATGCGTTCGCCGGCGTAAAACCCATTAAGAAGGCGATATATTTAAGCCGCGAACGGAGCGACTTCTTTATGCGAATATATCCTTTCTTTAACAGCCAGGTATTCAAGTTTATCCATTTGTATACCGGACCGAGCCCGTGGTCGGACATGATTATGATATTCGTGTTCTCAGTATCTATATCCTCCAGCATCCGGGCTATGCCTTCGTCAATCCTACGGTAAACTCTAAGGAATAGATCGCGGTATTTTTCGGATTCCCGCGCGTCAAAATCAGGGTGATCCGGGTCTAATAGATGCCAGAGCTGATGCTGTATATGGTCCGTTTCGTTAATCACCATCATCAACAGGTCCCACGGTTTTGACCTCATAAGATACAATGTTGTCTCAACCCGCTGGTCTATAAGTTCACAATAATCGCGCACCAGTTCATCTATATTGCCCTTGGCATAAAAGTAGCGCGGATGGATACGGTATCTTCCTATATTGGAGCGTATCTCATCCTTTAAGGCTTCGGGATAAGTAAAATTAGTCTTATCCAGGTCGCTCAGATTAGGAGTAAAAAGGCCGGTGATCATGAAGCCGTTCACCTCTTGCGCAGGATAGGTCATCGGCACATTGATCACCCCTACCTTCTTACCATAAGTTCCCAGAATCTTCCATAAGGAATCGCTCCTTACTCTCCCGGAATCAACGGGGAGCATCTCGTAAGTGCCTTCGCGGCGATACTGGTAATCAAAGAGCCCGTGTTTACCGGGATTCTTGCCGGTATAAAATGAGGTCCAGGCAGCGGGTGTAAGTGGAGGATATACGCTCTCAAGGTCACAATAACACCCCTTCTCCATCAGCGACTTTAAAGTCGGAAGATGGTTATCGGATATCCAGCGCCTGATCAACCGGAAACTTACCCCGTCGAGGCCGATTATGAATGTCTTTGTCTTGTTCATCTCCTCTTTGATCTCCTGAGAATACGGCTGATATTGACCAACAGGTATATGATGACCGCCCATCCGGTCCATGAAAACCACTGCAATAAATTCAAACTCCTGAAATAATAAAACGAACTGAAAAGCGGGTCAATGAGTGGGCGCAACAATCCGTGGTATTCTTTCCCGCCGTCAAGCGTAATTACCTTTATCCTATCCTGTTTTCGTCCCCGAAGAATATCCATAAGTTGCTCTTTATTGCTACCCCCCCCTTCCCCATCAAGAGCGAAAATATTCCATACGTAGGTAGCGGAGCGTAAGCCGTGATTATCTGTGCCACCGACCATCAAGAGGCCCTTTGACACCGAGAGACCATATATATCTTTGGCCAACTTCTTCTGATGGGGGCTGCGAAGTTTAGACCTGTTCGCGATTTCGAAACCATCCACCCCCATATCCATTAAATCACGGAGCGAATAATTCCTGTACGTAATCGCCCAATAATGCGGGACTATTACCACTCCTCCCAGCATATGAGTGCGGTATATCGCCTCCTGCGGGCTGTATCTTCCCGCTGGGATATCTTCCTCGAGACCAAGAAACAATAGATGTATCTTTGCTCCCCTGTATTCCTGACCCGGCATCAGCATAAAATCAAGCTTCTCTTCTTCTATTATCTTCTGGCCGGCACTGAAATTCCTGACCGTGTTATAATCCGTCAGAAAAGAACCTTGGAATCCGGAACGGATATGCTGATATATCATAGCCTTCGGGCCCCATTGCCAGGAGTAACTCGCGTTCGTATGGGTATGCAGATCGGCTATAAAATCACCTTTTCTGCTGCTTACCAATTTATAAGCCGGCAGCCTCCCCGAAAAGAATGAAAGCTGCAGAAGAATTATTGATACCGCGACCGCAATAAGGATAGCTGCCTTCCTCCTCAGCCCACACTCTTTAAATCCTCTCTTACGCGAGAGCACCGCAAAAGATATCGTGCATCCCCATATGAACCAGGAAAGTTGCTGAACGGTTATATACCCTGAAAGGTTAAAATATGCCACTAACCCCAGGTATGGTTCAAAGAACAACCTGATGAACGGATAATGCAGGGCATATCCCGAACCAAAACCCTCTCCCGTGACAGGATGAACGAGCATTAAAGGCCTGTGCATAATGACCGCTGCGAAAAGAAAGATAATGACCCATACGGATATTTCAGGGAACGGCATCCTCAACTCTGCGTCACCTTTAACAAATAAGCGATAACAAAGAGTGGCTATCCCTGCTCCCAGGGCTGCTCCAACAACGACATCGCTTAAAAAATGCGCCCCTAAATATACCCGCGAATATGCCATCAAAGCGCCTAAAACAAACAGCAGCGCCCTGGAGCGGAGCCTTCGCGAATAAAGAATAAATGGAAAGAGCAACGCGAAAGCTCCTGCCGTATGCCCCGAAGGGAAAGAATCTGCGGTCGACTGCGCGGAGGTGAGCCTGCACAGGTCGAGGTTATACATCTGCTCGAATGGCCGCGGCCTGTGGATATTCCCTTTAATTATGCCGACCGAATAAACGGTCAATATATAGCTTGCGATGGCGACCATGGCTATGACCCTTAACCGCTTAAAGCGCTTCCAGAGGATCCCCAATAAAACAACGGCGAATACTGCAGAGAGGAATAAAAAGTTCCCCGGATATTCTAATAAAGCGAAGAACCTCTTCACTAAAGGCCCGCACCAAATGCTGTTTACCGCTTTTATAAAACACCTGTCGAAGAAAAAGGAGAATATAAGAAGTGCCGCCAGCAGCAAAAACGTATAAAGGACTATCTTATAAGGAAACTTATATTCTTCTTTCATTCAGATGATCCGCTAAAGCCCGCGCTGCCTGATGCGCCCGAACAACTCTTCCTCTATATCGGGATATCTCCCGCTTAGGTTGTTCTTCTCCTCTTTGTCGTTCTGGAGGTCGTATAACTCGCGTTTTTCGGTAGCCGAGTTGTAGATCAGTTTCCATTTCTTCGTCCTTACGCAGAATATATTCGGCTCGTAAGGAGAAGGGTACGGCCCGTCAAGGCCAGCAGTCTCCGTATACGCTTCCCTGTCAGCTTTCTCTACGCCGTCTATCACCGGGAGGAGGCTTTTTCCGATCATGCATTTTTTCCCTTCATTAGGGTTTATCTTCAACATATCTATGATCGTAGGGGCGATATCTACCGTCCGCGCCTGGGTCTTCACCTCTAATCCGGCGGGGAGGCGCGCCGGATATACGAAATAACACCAGACCTTAAGCGTGTAATCATAGGCGTATATGCCATATGCCTTCTCCCCAGGTTTCTCCCCTACGCTGCATCCATGGTCGGTGAGTATCACGAAGAGGTCATTACCATAGAACCCGAGCTTCTTCGCCTCCGAGATGATCGCCGTAAGGTAATCACCGGCTATCCTGACGTATTGCTCGTAATTCTCCTCGTTCGCCTTCAGGTTATTGAAATATTTCTCGTCAAAATCTTCGTATTTCCTGATCACGTTCTTGACGATCTCGCGATGGATATAGCTGTAATGAAGATAGGCGAAGAAGGGTTTATCGCGGCGCTCATTCTTAAGGCGCGCCAGTATGGACTTATGGCGCTCTAACAGGTCATCCTTATACTCATCGTGTATCAGGACCTCGTCAAACCCCTGCGAAGGGGCGGTAAGCGGGCTCATCAGGTCGGCCAGGGTATAATACCCGTTATCTTTCAGGTGCGCCGGCAGGGTACGGCAATTCTCGTTGTCGAATTTGACACTCTTGTAATACGCGTCCACTCCGGTCTGGCTTCCGAGCATACCGGAAAATATCGCGTGTAATGACGCTATAGTGTATGGCGCATGGGTGATCATCTCCGAGAATAGCACGCCGTCGCCTCCGAGTTGCGCGAATATCGGAGAACACCCGCGCTTGTCACAACGCACCATATCTACCGTAATCATAACTATGTTTGGCTTCCCGTGCTCCGAAGACATTATTTTCCTTTCTATTTTATTATTAGGCTATTTATAAAAAGCCTTTCTCTCAACTGCTGCGCGCAACCTTTTAATAGGATCAATAAAAACACGGGGGCAGCATTAAGAAATTCCACATTCAAACCTGCGCTACAATGATATATAGGTATTACGGGAAGATCCTTTACCCTACCTTTAATGCTGCTTAATTTTATTAGGAGGTCGTTAGGGTAACCGTATCTTTTGTATATCTTCGATATGTCGATTTTTTTAAGCATTTCATTGCTTATGGCCGTATAACCGCATTGAGAATCGGTAATATGCCAATACCCCGATGCCATTTTTGTAAAGAATGATAGAATGATACTTGCCAGAAAGCGCACCTTTGTCGCCTGCCACCATATTTTCGAAAAGGCAAAACGGTTTCCTTTTACATAATCGACACTGCCGAAGACTATGGGCTTAACTAAAGATTCCAATTCTCTTGGGTCCATCTGAGCATCGCCTGCGATAACGCATGAAATATCACAGTCCATCCGGATAGATTCTTTATATCCCGAAGTTATCGCTGCGCCAACCCCTTCATTTTTGCGGTGGTTAATCAAAACTAATCTATTATCCACATAGGTGCCTATGTTCGCGATTGCAGAAATCGTACCGTCAGTACTCCCGTCATTTACTATGATAATCTTATCGACAAAATCAGGAACGTATAGAAGTACCTCTCTGATATATTCTTCTTCGTTATAAACCGGGATAATTACGGCGACCCTCTTAGAAAAATACATTATAAATTATCACTCCCCCCTATTACATATAAAGTCGAACACCTGGGTGCCTGCCAAAATAATCCGCTTTAATTCACCGATATTGTTTATTCTCCTGAGCCATTTCAGGATATACTTAGGGCGCATATAGAATTCTCTATATACTTTCCTGATGTATGCAGATAACTCCTTCTGATCCAGGTCCGTAAAGTATTCATTGTAAAAACTGTTCGTATGCAGCTTGCCTAAATCTGCCTGCGTGCCGTCTCCTATCCCAGGGTGACCTCTCTTTATCTTGCTGAACAACGGAGTGCCCGGATAGGCCGTCAAAATACCAAAGGTAACAACGGTAGGTTCTATTTTCTTAACAAATTTAATTGTAGTCTCCAGACTCTCTTTATTCTCCCCCGGCAAACCAATCATCATATGGGCATGCGTATCTATATTAAGCTCATGCGTCCAGTTAAACGTCTGATATATCTGCTCCAATGTTGTCCCTTTCTTGATGTTGTCGAGGAGCTTCTGCGCTCCCGATTCGACCCCGAACCTTACCATATGGCATCCTGCGAGCTTCATCATCTTAAGCATTTCTAAATCAACGCTTCCGATACGCGCACTGCAAACCCACGTTAAATCCAATCCGCGCCCTATTATCCCTTTACAGATATCCAATACCCGTTTCTTGGAAACGGTAAATATTTCATCCCTGAAAAAGACTTCTTTATATCCTGCCCGAGAAACCATCTCCATTTCTTCCAACACTCTATTCGCGCTCCTAAATCGTATTTTTCTTCCATAAAAATAGGGGGAAGAACAAAATATGCACTCACCCGGACACCCCCTAGAAGTAAACATAGTAGTATAAGGGATCCTTTTGATCACGGGATTGAAATAGTCTATATCGGCAGAAAGCATGCTTCTATCGGGAATAGGCAGATCATCCAGGTTATCAATTAACGGGTAGGGCGGGTTATTAACGCATTGTCCGTTCATTATGAAAGATATCCCTCTTATTTCACGCCATGAATCAACCCCCGCAGACATAGCCTTTATTACATCCCGGATAATGTATTCGGCCTCACCTCTCACAACTATATCCACCCCCTTCCTCTGAAGCGTGCTCTCCGGTTCCGCAGTAACGTGTCCGCCGAAAACAATAGTGCATAAAGCCGGATTCGTCTTCTTCAGTTGCAGTAGCAATTCCGCGTCTTCATTTAAAGTCATCGTGGAAGTAAGAATTATCAACGCGTTGTAATCGGATATCCTTTTCTGCAAATCCGGAAGGGACAGCTGTAAGGCTGCGGCATCGACAAAATCTATCGTGAATTTTTCGTTGCGAAGCACTGTCGCTACCGAAAGAAGCGAAAGGGGCGGAAATTTTATCCCCGCAATCCTTTTCCCCTTACACCAGCAGCCGTAAACAAGATCGCGGGCTACATTCTTGCTGAATTTGCTTCCCGGTACTAACGCTAATATACGCATAAAGTCTACTCCTTGATCATATCTCTGGATACCTGCGTTTCTCCCTGAAGCGCTATCTTCGTCGAGAAACGCACCTCCCCCGAACTATTCAGACTGTTGATTGCCTCGGTATCCACGAGATCATCTCCGGCATCCAGCTGCGAATGAAGAAAATATCTTGCCGAAGGGGTGGAGGGTATATTCATGCTTCTTTGAATCCCCATCCGGGAAATATCGGCCCGCCCCTTCTTTATTATAGAATCATTCACCTCAACCGAAGCGTCTGACAAAGTTACCTCTCTTGTTAATAATAAGCCCTCGCTTTTAGAGAAGCATATCCTTTTTGATATCAACCACCCCTTGAACATCCTGGCTATAAAATCATTCTTTAATATGAAACCCGTAAAGAGCTTGAACGGAACAATGTATTTTATTAAAGGCAGACTGTCTTTAACGTGAACGAAATCCCCCTTGACGCAAACCACACATTTCCCTTTATGAAAAGTTGAAATATCAAAATGGCGGTTCCTGGTATATGCATAACTGTATATTTGCCTGCCGTTATTCATTTCGGCCAAATATCCTAAATCAGAATACACAAGGCGGCCTTTATGGTATATCCTGACAACGCCATTCCTAAAAAAGCTTATATTAATATGGTACGTCCCGTTCTTAAACGCCAGGAACCCGGCATTCTTGAATATTCTTAGATATTCCCTGTCCTCATCACAATCCTGAAAGGATGTAAATGAATCGCTGCACAACGCCTTAGCAAATGAGTTTATGTAAAAATAAGCCAGGTATTTGTCGTCTATGGAATAAGGGTTGAGTCCAGCATCTCTTTCTAGGCCATCCAGAAACCTCTTCAGAATAACCCTCGCCTTATTATTATGGAATGCCGCCGTCTCTAATCCGTTAGGCTGGAGATACTGTCCGCTCCTGCTGCCGCATTCATCGGAGATTGAACCGTCAGGGAGAATAAAAGGATAAATAAAATCAATCAACTTGTCTATCGCGGCAAGAATTCCCGCGTCTTTAGTCTTATTGTAAAAACTGGCCAATATTTCCAATTGCACCAGAGAATACCCTATGTCTGCCCCTTCGTATTCCGGGAACCATCCCTCTTCATCCTGGGTGTCTAAAATAGCTGTTTTCTTCCTTTCAGCGCCTTTCAGGAAATCTTCGTTTTTACAAATTTCCCCGATATTATGCAAACTATGCATTGCCGCAATCCTCTGGTTTGCCACCAGAGGATGATCGTTATGTATCATCCAGACACCTGACCTAAAAAGAGCGGCGGCGACCTTTGTTTTAACCTCTTGCGGCAATTCATCCTCGAGTAACATATATGTTTCCGATATAGCCCAGGATGTAAAAGCGGTGGCGCAAAAACTGTGTTCGTTGATATACCATTCATCAAAAGACCCGTCTGATTTCTGGCTGTTGCACCAAAACAGCATACCCGCTATCACCCAATTCAATACCGGGATCTTCCGGTAATAAAGATTACCTTCAAAGTTATTCTTGTATAAAAGCCCCAGGGTCAAGACCGGCTGCTGGTAAGTGGATGAAGGGAACTCCTGAAAGGTCTTGTAATGCCAGTATTGCCGGTCAAGGCAGCCGTAAGTACGGGACAGATTATTACGGTCCTCAAGCGACAATATCCTTGGAATTTGCGATAAAACTACTTTCTTATAGATTCCCCTCATGGCTTCTTTAGGCCTCTCCGGTCCCGACTAGGGATAAATAGCCGGTTTCCCACATATACCTTATTTTTACATCTGCAAGAATAGAGCTCATTAAAGAGAACAGCTCGCGCTTACTAAAAAAATGTTTCTGTGGATCATCTCCTATCGGGTCATAGATTCTAAAAATAGAAAGTTTAGAAGGCACGATAATAACAATTTTACGGGCGATCCTCTTCATTTCGCAAA
This sequence comes from Candidatus Omnitrophota bacterium, assembly GCA_043823435.1. Lineage (GTDB taxonomy): Bacteria > Omnitrophota > Gorgyraeia > Gygaellales > Profunditerraquicolaceae > UBA1562. The sequence continues at coordinate 60,885 of JBDRAV010000014.1, forward strand.
GTATGTTCATAAAATCCTCTTTATTGAAGTGCTCCATTACTCCCTGGTTATAGACCAGCTCAAACTCCTTATTGCCAAAAGGCAATTTCTTTATATCGCCGATAACTAGCCGCCTTCCCTCTATTTCCTGTCTTGTCTTTATTATCGCATTAAGCGAATAATCCATCCCCCAGCATTCAAAACCTTTTTTTTTCAGGTAACCCAGGTACTTGCCAGATCCGCATCCGGCTTCCAGAATTCTCGCATTTTTCCCTGCTATAAAAGCTACCTCTCTGGCAAAAACTCTTGTAAAGTACACCCGCCGCAATGTTTCTATTATATTTCTCTTTAATGAAGGGCGGCCCCAGTATTCTTCCCACGTATTAAGGTCTGACATCACTATGAACACCGCTTTTGTTGACTATTCCTTTTACCATTACCACATGGCCTTTTAGATGCATAGAGAGCAACAGGCCCTCCAGTTTTGAGATGCCGAATAAAACAGGGAAAATGAGTTTCCTGTATATCGTAAATAAAAAAGATTTCTCTTCTCCCGAAGCATCCGCCTGGGTATGGAAATCTTTTTTTAGGCGTGAATAAAACAGTTTAAGCATTTCAATGAATATCTCCCCCAATAATACGGTTGTATACTTTACGTCGGTACAGGCGATATTATGTTTTTCCATCAACTTTATCAAATCTTCTGTTTTATATCCCGGCCTGAAATGGTACTCTGGGCTTCCCGGTTTATCGTGGAAGAGCAGGTTTAACCTGGAACCAGCAAAAATACCCTCCATGCAGACAGTGCTGATTACTACCAGCGCGCCGTCTTTGGCCACTCTCGATATCTCGGTAAAAGCCTGCCCGTCGTTCTCCAGATGCTCTATTACATCCGTAAAAAGTATTTTATTAAATGTGTCGTCTTTTATGGGGATAGAGCCAGCATCAGCCAAAAGATAATCCCCGGGGACCTCCTTTTTTGCCAGAGAAAGGGATTTAAAATTAAAATCCAGACCGAACGACTTTGCCCCGCTGGATAATATAATGCCCATAAAATAGCCCAGCCCGCAGCCAAGGTCAAGGATCGTATCGTGAGCCCCAGGGGCCATAAGCTTGATCAGGAAATCTTCCTTTAAACGCGTTGTCAATGAATATCTATACGGGTTCATCCCTTGTTTCTTTTTTATGCTGTATAACTATGCTATCGGCCAACAGCCCGATAGCTCCTATCATAACGGCGAATAATATAATTATTACGTCCATCTGCTGCAGTCCGCCTGAACTGAATATGTTAATCACTGCCGAGACAATGCCCACGGAGAACAAAAATAAGCTTATCGGCAGGAAAACTCTCAACGGGCTGAAATAAGTAATCATTCTTATGACCTGTATGAAATAGGCGTAGGTATCCCTGACGGGATGGAACTTTGATTTGCCTATGCGTTTGCGGTAATCTATAGGCATGTAGCCTACATCGTAGCCATTGCAGAGGAATGCCAGGGTAACCGTGCTTACGCAAGAAAAGCCTTCCGGCAATAAATAGAGGTATTTAGAGACAATTTCTCGTTTAAAAGCCCTTAAACCGGAGTTCAGATCCGGTATATATGTCTTGGAAAGAAAACACGCGAGCTTGCGGATAATATATTTTGCGGGCGCCCTTAACAGTTTAAGCGTACCCTTTTCGCTTTTCCGCGCCCCAATAACCTGGTCATACCCTTTCTCCGTCAGCATCTTAACCAGATTAGGTATTTCTTGATTAGGATAACTCATATCTACATCAGACCAGACTATAATGTTCCCCTTTGCGGCCAAGGTACCCGTTTTCCGCGCGCCTCCCGCCCCCCTATTCCTGTGGTTTTGAATTAATTTAACCCAGCTGAACCCCTTGACTATCTGGGCGGTCCTGTCCGTAGAGGCGTCGTCAACAACAATGACTTCATAGGTGAAGGATGAATTATCCATTGCTTGTTTGATTATATTAAGTTCGTCGGCTATGCACGCCTCTTCGTTGTAAGCGGCCAAAATTATTGAAACATCGCATCCACTCATAATCGCACCTCTTGTCTTAGGACGGTTTATTTTTCCGGTTTAAAGCGCTTGCATAATTTACTCAATTCCGTATAACAACATCGATCTGTCTCCCTAATCTTTCTATATCGAACCTGGATGATTCAGCCAAGGCATTCTGTGAAATCATGCGATAAAGAGAAGGGTCATTTAAAAGAAGAAGAATTTTATCTTTAAGGCTACCTGCCAGCCGCCTTTCGGCAATCAAGCCGTTAAAGCTGTCCTTTATCACTTCTTTGATGCCCCCCAGGCCCGTAGATACTATCGGGATACTGCTCGCCATCGCCTCCAGCATTACCACGGGCAAACCTTCGGATTCTCCATCTTCATTTCCTAATGAAGGGATAACAACTATATCTGCAAGCCTGAAGAGCTCCAGTTTCTTATTCCCGGATACGGCTCCGAAAAATCTTATGTCGCATTTAGCAGCCTCCGCCATATCGCGTAAAATCCGCTCCTGACTGCCGCAACCTGCGATCATCAGAGTCAAATTAGAAACGTCTTTCAGCGATTCTATTAAATAGCCGGCTCCTTTAGAAGCGGTTAACCTGCCTATAAAAAGTACTGTTTTTTCGGAATTGATATGGTATTTTTCCCTGCAGTAACTGCGGGGGATCTTGCTTGATTCAAAGAAATCCTTAACGGATATCCCCATCGGTAGGAGAAAGATCCGCTCGCTTAACTTCCTGCGCAGCGCTCCGGAATAAATATTGAGGGCCTCTTCTCTTATGCCGTTGCTTACTGCCGTTATCCGGTCGCTGTTATTAATGATAAAGCGGGCAATCTGCCTCCCTATTGCCCCTTTCTTCAGCAAAAATGACCATCCGGAGTGAAGGCTAAGGATATGCTTTTTGCCGGAAAACCGACGCAGCACTGCCCCTACCAACCCTGAAGGCAATCCCCAATGTGACCAGATGATATTACATCTTCTTAAGGCTAATGCCGAATACACGAACGCCGAGGATATATAGAAAACTAGCTGTATTTTAGCAAGGATATGTCTCTGGAAATTATTCAATATCCCATCCCCGTAGCAAAGCTTCTCCCATCGGCGAAGGAAGAAATACCCTATCCTGTTTACTCTGATATTGCCTCCGAGATTCTGCTCTCCTTCGGTAAACCCGCTGCCGTTAGAGCGCGGGGTGACCACTTCAAAGAGATAACCTTGTTTACATAATTCCTCAAGAAGTTCGTAAATAAATACGCCGGCGTAATCGGATGATGAGCGCGGGAATGAGCTGGTAATGACGCAGACCCTCTTTTTATTATCGCTGTTAGGCCTCATTTTCTCCTGTCCTGTTTAGCTAAATTATTCTCTTCTATCGCCGCATGCAGATACCCGAGCAGATCCTTCCCGCGAGAATCCCTGTACCGCGCGATATCCATCAAATTATGCTGTTCATACTGGTCGCGCTCGAGGTCGTAAAGCTCGTAGGAGTTATTGCGCATATTGTAGATGACCTTCCATCCTCCCTCTATTGCAGCAAATCTCTGGAATGAACCTATAGGCCCGCTTATAACGCGGTTATCCCATCCTTCTTTTTTGCCATCAAGTAGGCCAGCGAAGCTCTTGCCCAGGTAATAACCGGGCTTCTCTATCCCCGAAAGGTCAAGAAGGGTTGCATTTAAATCTATGAGTTGCACGTTTCGTGCGATATGCAACCCCCTTTTTCTCCCCGGTATAAGAATGATCAGGGGGACATGTATCTGTTCGTTGTATGCGGTACTATTGTGATATTCTCCTCCATGTTCTCCGAACTCCTCCCCATGGTCAGCCATAATCACGAAGATCGTCTTATCGGCGAGGCCGCGCTTGCTTAATCCCTCGTAGAAGTCGCTTATCAGCCTGTCCGTGTAAAGTATCTCATTATCGTACCTGTCCAGGTTAGAATTACCAAAATCGTCTATGTCTGGATGCCGCGAATACGGATGATGCGGATACGGAAGGTGCATCCAGAGAAAAAACTTCTTCTCCTTCGCCCTATCAATCTTCTCCAACGCCGCAGGTATAAAAGGGTCTTTCCGATTCCATCCTGCGGGAGGGGTATCCGGTGAGTAAAATTCATCGTAGCCCCTTACAAAGATATCCCCCAGTTTGTAGAAGATAACGGAGACGGTATAATAACCTTTCTCTTTGAACAGCTCGGCGATCGTCTTGCCGTGATACCTCCATTTCTTCCCGGCAAAAGGCTGATATTGCGAAAGCATAAAAGAAGGCAAGGATGTGCGCGTATGGCAGGCCTGCGCATAAGCGTGGTCAAAGATAAAAGCGTCCTTTGCCAGCTCATCGATAAAGGGAGTCGTCTTGCGGGCATACCCGTAAGAACCCATATGGTCAGGCCGCATAGCGTCAACTATGATCAGGGCGACATTATAATTACCGAACCCCGCCGGCTTAACCGAACGCGTTCCTGCGATTGCCGATAAGGTATGATCACCGCTCTTATAATCCCCGCAAAATCCGTTTTCATCAATGCCGTTATCGGGGATCTCCTGGGCTTCTGGGCTCACTCTTTTATTAAAGCCGTCCATGTCTGCGCCGCCGAACAGAACAGTGTATTTATCCCCGTCAAAATCAAAGGCCCGTTTTAAGGTATAAAGCATAAAGCGCTCTATTGATGTCTGATCAAAGCTCAGGCGTTTTACGTTCTGGCTAAGGTTGAATCCGAATACCGAAAAGAGCGCCGCGCATACCAGAATGACTGCTGCGACCCTTACGGAAGTACCGGCCATAAAACCCGTAGTGGAGACCCGACTCCGGATAATATATGCCAGGATTAGCTGGGCAAGGAAGAATATCATAAAGGCCATTATCAGATGGAGGAAGAAATTCTGGTTAAAGAAGAGGCACGAATTTATCCAAGATAAGACGAGCAGTGCCACCGCGTAAATGAATATCTTCGGTTTTCTTCTGGTTACACGCTCTCTTTTATTTATCGCGCGTAAATCGCGCAGGATGACCCTGATCATGGGATATGCGGATAAAGTGGCGATGGTCAATATGACGATAACCCTGGGTTTATGAAAGAATGTTCCGTATTCCAGGCCCGCATACAAGAAGACCACCCATCCCAGGGTAAGAATGGATTCCGCCAGGATAGCCGTCTTATCTTCTGTGAAAGAAACAAATAGGCTCTCCACGATACCTATGCCCGATGAAAAGATAACGGCTACCCCCGAAGAAAGGATGAGAAAGAGGCCCATCTCTGCTGCCGAATTAAAGAAACGGCCTTTGAACAAAAATAGGCCAAGCGCGTCGGCTAAAACAAGTGCCAGACCGGCGATAAGGCTGAGGATAATAGAATAGCGTATATTCTCCTTTAATCTTTTAATTTGCATGGCCCCCTTCTTCTAACGTGTGGATGAATATTCTTGCCCACTTCTGCAGGGAATACTCATTTTCAATGGTATCCCTGGCGTTCTTACCCATCTTATCGCGTAGATCCCTATCCCCGGCCAGGCGCGCTATCTTATCTATCCACTCATCCTGCGTGGAGGCCAGAAAGCCGTTCATCCCGTCGCGGATTATATCCGCGTTAATACCCACGGGAGATGAAACCGTGGGTATGCCCAGCGCCATATACTGAAGGAGCTTGCAGCCGCCCTTTCCTCTTGACCAGTCATCGTCGGCGAGCGGCATCAGGCCAATATCTATATTTGAAAGGTCTTCAATCTCGGACTGATAACTCCAGTCCAAAGAACGCACAGGCACCCCATCCATATTTATCTTTTTCTCATCCACCCCGATCACCAGAAGCTGAAAATCCAGGGAGAGCCCAAGTAGTTTTCTGAATACTCCTCCCAACTCTTCAAGATATGATATATTCCGTTCCCTTCCTATCCACCCTAATACGATCTTTTCACCGCGCTCTTTGCGGCTATACCCGTACCTATGCGTATCTATCGCCACCGGTATCTTCACGACCACAGGGCAGAACCCTTTCGCGTAAGAACCGATAACTTCGTTCCCGACCACCACCTTCCGGGAACGCGAAAGCACCCGGTCTATCCTCCCCTTTGTCCCCTTTAACATGACCCTGCCGAATATCTTACGCTGCTCTTCGTCAGAAAGGTATATCGCGTCATCAAAATCAAAGATGATATCGGGATTACGGCAGGTCAATAATCCCAGCAGGAACGCCGGCATCAGTTCTTTTTGAATAAATACCCTGTCGTACCTTCCGGCGCCGAGGATCTGAAAGAAACGGCGCAGATACCCCCAGCATAGATAGGCCCTGTTGAATAGGCGACTTAAATAGGACCCGCATCTCTTAAGCACGGCCGAAATGCGTTCAAAATCATCCGTATATAAAGGACAAATCGCGTAATCTATCCCTTCCTCTTTAAGAAAAGGCAGATATTGATAGACTCTGTAGCGGCTGCTTGCCCCGCCAAAACCGTAGAGGGTAAAAAATAGAACCCTGAGCCTTTTTCTATTCTCCGGTTTATCCATTATTCTTCAGTACGATCCTTATCTGCTCTCCCATAAGCATCCGCTCATCAATAACGGAGAATACGGACCTATACAGGAATTTCAAGGGCTTCTTAAGGGCCCCTATCTTATCCTTGAAATTAACGCTCCCCTTTACCATACGCCCGCAGATATGCCCGCTCACAGGATTCACATAATTGCTGAAATGACGGTACGTAGAGAGGCTGGCTACCTTAAAACCGTGATTATCCGCCAAATGCCTCACCGAGACAGGCGAAAAAATATAAAGATGGTAGGGGAAGGAAAGCTGGTGCCACCTGGCGCCGAATATCCTGGATTCAACACAACGATAGTTCGGAATCTTTATGATCATTATCCCGTCCGGCTTCAACGACTCTTTGGCCGTCTTTAATATGCGCACGGGATCAGGCAAATGTTCTAAGACCATAAACATCACTATCGCGTCAAAATATCCTTTAGGTAATTTAGCGTCTTCAAGGCGTGAATTCATCACCTTAAGGCCTAACCGCTTGGAGGCGAATGAAGAAGCGAACTCCGAGACCTCTATACCCGTTACTTCCCATCCCAGGCGTTCGGCAGCCTTCAAGAAGAAACCCGAGGCGCATCCGACCTCAAGGAGCTTCCCTCCTTTTTTAAAAGGGTGTATCTCATACCTGACGCTTTCTTCGGCAAGGCGTATCCTTGACTCAACCGCAGCGTCATCCAGGCCTTTCAAATACTGGATATTATGATTGCGGAAATATTCCTCCGAGTAGAATTCCTCTATCGTGCGGCTATCGGGTACGGGTTCAAGGAAGATAACACCGCAGCCTCCGCATTTATACATCTTATGCGGCTCTTTAAAGCTGAAGGCCACCCTGTCCGTAAGGGCGCTACATATCCCGCATCTCTTCAACTTATGGTTATCTTTCATATCTTTCTAATCCTTATTCTTTAATCTCTCTTTTATCACCCTTGCCGGCACTCCTGTGGCTACGGTATAAGGGGGTATATCCGTCGTTACCACGCTTCCTGCCCCTATCACCGCGCCTTCGCCAATGACCACGCCGGGAAGGAGCGTGACATTCGCGCCCAGCCAGGCATTCTTACCTATGGAAACCGGCGCGGTCTTATGGGCATTATAGGAGGCCCTGCCTACTTTTTCGTAATCATGGTTTACCGTGATTATAGAAACATTGGTCGCGATCATTGTGGAATCTCCGATAGATACCTTATCGTGCGCCAGGACCGTCAGCCCGGAATTTATGCAGACGTCGCTGCCTATGCTGACATTCTCCGGATGAAATACATTAAGAGGGGCGCGGATATATACGTTCTTGCCGAGTTGCATATCTTTTGTAAGATGCCATATTCTCCCTCTCAGCAACGCTTCATAAAAGCCGTTGCAGAGCGTACCGAAGACGGCTTTAACCGCTTTTTTCAGTCTTTGCATCTTTCCTGCCTTTTTTAGATTTTAACTCCAGATAATCGCTATCCGACCAGATCAAATTGCAGCTCTTGCATAATGAAGGTAACTCCCCCAACTTCTTCTCAGCCATCAGGCGGCGCATCCTCTGCATAGCCTCCCCATTCCAGATATCCATAAGGCTCTGAGAAACTGCATCGCCGACTTGCAGCTCTCCATTGGAATCGATACAACAGGCGAATGCCTTCCCGTCCCATCCTATCGCAAAACGGCTCCACAACTGCCTGCAGGGCTGATAAAATTTCCCTTCCGGATACTTGAACCCGGAATCAACCAGATGGCCCCCAAACGAAAGGAACCATATCGCGTTAAACCTGTCTACCGGCAACCCAGAAAAAAGCCTCTTGAAATCTTCGCTTACGACAGGCTTCTCCTGGCGGCTGTCATAATCCTTTATCACCTGGACCTGCACATACGGTGCCTTCCTACTCAGGGTAAGCTTCTCCTTCAGAAAGGAACGTATGCGCTCCAGCACATCATTGTAATCGGCTTTCTGCCTCATCTCCTCGTATTTCTCTTTGGTCTCACCGTCAAAGCTAAAAGAGATACTGTCCAAGCCGGAAAAGATGATCTCTTTATTCAGCTTTTTGTCAAGGAGCGTGCCGTTCGTGTGCAGCCTCACGTTAAGCCCGGCTTTCTTGGCGATCTTTATCATCTCTGGTATCCTGGGATGGAGAAACGACTCCCCTCCCATAAAAAGATTGACCCTCCTCAGTTCAAGGCCCCTTATATCTTTGATTATCTTTTTATATAGCTCCATATCCATATACCCCTTGGGCCTCTTTAAACCCTTTGACTGAGGGCACATCAGGCAGCGCAAATTACAATTATTCGTCGGCTCTATGAAGAGTTCGCTCGGCGGATATCCCAGAAAGCACACACCCCCCGTCCAGCTCTTTAAATACCTCCGTTGATAAAGTTTTGATCTTAGGTATCTAAACATCTCTAACTTTCCGAAAATACAGGTGCCTGCACTTTTTCTCTTTTGAATTTAGAGAGGATTATATCCTTCACCTCTCCTACTTCCTCTATCTTCAGATAATACATCGCCACAAGATACAGGCTCACGCATAAAACGCAGCTTACCGATAAAAATGCCAGGTGCGCCAGAACGCCCCGCAGCAGCGGCCGCAAAGATGAATTGAGGTAATAAAGCAGGAGCCCCGAGGATAAAGCCGTTACGAATATCTTGCAGGGGGCGTAAAAGATCTCTTTTATGGAAAGCTTCTTGATCCTAAGATACAGGAAGATATAGTTGATGGAGAACGCTATCATATAATAGACCGCGAAGGCTATGGCGATACCCTGTAACCTTAGGGTTCTTGAAAGGAATGAGCAATAGAATGAATACGCGATTATCTCGAATATCCCTACAGGTATAAGGACCCTCGTATCCTGGGTAATCACGTATATCTGGCTCGGCAAGGTAGACAGCGCCATAAAAAATAGCGCTATCAGGTAATATACGAAGACTGAAGCGGTATTTATCGTATCCTGCTGCGTGAATTGGCCCCTTTCGTACAGGAGGCGTATCACGTCAAATTTCAGGATGATAAGATATATCACCATAGGGCTGACCATGATCATCAAGCTGTTTATCCCTTTGAGGTAAGTCCTCTTGACGTTCTCCCAGTCGTTCGTGCTGGCAAACTTGGATAATAACGGGAAGAATGCCGTTGAGATACCGTTCGTCGTAAGCGCAAGAAGTATCGGGATAATGCGGTAGGCGTAACCGAGGTAAGATATGGTTCCGGTAGATATGCCGGAGGCAAAATTCTTTTCGATCAGGGTCGCGGATTTATAGAAGACCGCGCCTATTATCACCGGCACTATCAGCCTCGTCAGCTTCCTTAATTCACTATCCCCTATCCTAATCAGGAAGCGGTACTTCCCTGAGAGGACCGGCAAAAGGAATATAGACTGTATGGCCGCCCCCAGCAGGAGCCCGTAAGCTACGCTATATATCCCCAGTGCCTTAGCTGATAAGAATACCGTCATGCAGACCGTAGCGCTGTTTAAAAGAAGCGCGATCGAAGGCTTAAGGAAACGGTTATCGGCATAATAGAGACTAGTAAAGAGCGTACTTAATCCGTTAAAGAATATGGCGAGGAACAATATCCGGCTCAATCCGACTGCCAGCTCATAAGAAACCGGGGGCAACCCCGGAGCGAGCCATTTTATATATAAACGTATCAAAAAGAGGCTGGTAACGACCAATAAGGCGAGGAATACAGAAAGGGTATTTACGAAATTAGACGCGAACTCCCACGCGCGAGCCTCACCGCCCTTGACCTTGGAATCAATGAAGAGAGGTATGAATACCCTAGATATGCTGGCGCTCAATATGAGGATAGCGAATGTAGGTATGGTAAATGCGACAAAATAGGAATCCATCTCTATCCCCACCCCGAAACGGCTGGCGAGTATGATCTGGACCGCCATATTTATAAGGAGTGAAAGGAAGTAAAATACGGTTATGATGAACACGGATTTGACGACTCTCGTCTTTGTCATCTACTTTATCTCCTCTATCACCTTTGCCGGTACCCCCGCGGCTATGGAATAAGCGGGCACATCTTTATTCACTACTGCTCCTGCCGCTACTACGCTATGCTCTCCTATCTTTACCCCTCCCAGGATAACGCTATTCGCCCCCAGCCAGCAATCCTTACCTATGCTGATCGGTTCCTGTTCATAGGACTGCTCCATTATCAATTTACCTGATTCAAATTTGTGGTTGCCGGTTGCAATAGTGACATTGGGCCCGATAAGGGTATTATCCCCTATTTCCACTCTTGCATCTCCTGCGGCGATGACGCAATTTATCCCTACCCAACAGCTCTCCCCTATATAAATACCTTCATTCTCTTTGAGGTGGCCTGAGAAGGCGCAAACGTAACTTGCGAACATTATCCGGGTGTTCCTGCCGATACGTATACCGGCAGGCGATGAATGTATCCGGCAATTCCTGTCGATAAAGACGTTCCTCCCGCACCATAAACGGTTGAAATACTTGATATCCACGTTCTGCTCGCTGAAGAAGGCTGCCGAGCCTGCCGGTAGGAGCGGCTTATAGAGGATCGCGCGTATAACCATCCCGGCGGGCGTCGGGATCCATCCGGCCAGGGCGGTTACCAGCTGTTCGACGATGAAACGGAGTGCCCCTGAGGCGTTGGAGCGAACATAGAGCCCGATAAGGTTCCCGCGAGAATCATTCTTCAGGAAATCTTTGGTATTCATCTCTTTATCCATAGCTCACCAGTAATACTTTTTATGTTTCTTATAATATGCTATGGTCTTCCTGACCCCCTCCTCAAGCTCCGTCTTCGGCTCCCAACCGACGATCTTTTTAATCTTGGATATATCGGAATAAAAATCTCCCGGCTCCTGCGCCTTGCGTTCCGCGGAGAAAGGAGCGAACTCCCACTTCCCTCCCCCGGCGACACCAATTATGGACTCGACCAGCTCTATGAAATTGGTCGGCTTGTCGATACCCACGTTGAATATCTCTCCGTATGCATCAGGCACTGCCGCGGACATAATGATCGCGTCCACGCAGTCTTCCACATAGAGAAAATCCCTGAGTATTTTCCCGTCTCCGAATATCTTTACCGTCTCCCCTGCCATGACTTGGCGGATGAACCAGTTTGCCACGCCGAAACGGTGGTGTTTCATCTGGGCGCGCGGTCCGTAAATATTCGTAAGGCGCAACATCACCGATCTTATGCCGTGGATATCGTTGTAAACCTTAATGATCTGCTCGGCGGCAAGGTTCGATATTTCATAGATACCCTTTGGCTTGGTAGGCGCTTCTTCGTTCACCGGAAGATGCACGCTCGATCCGTATTGCCCGCGGGTCCCGGTATATAACACTCTTACGCCGGGATTATTCCTTTTGCATGCCTCCATAAGGACCGCGGCTCCCTTTATATTGATATCTATATCCGGGAACGGATTTGTCAGGCTCATTACGTGGCAAACCTGGCCTGCCAAATGAAAGATATAGTCCTTATCCTTTACCAAGTAATTCATCGTATTGTGATTACGTATATCCCCGAAATTAACGGTAACCGTATCCTCGACAGGTTTTATATTGAAGAGGTTCCCTCCGTAATCGGGTATCATCGCATCAAGGAGGGCTACGTTCGCCCCCATGGAAACGAGCCTGAGCGCAAGATTACTGCCTATGAATCCCAGCCCTCCGGTAATAAGTACGTTCTTATTTTCAAAAGCCTCCCTGCAATTAAGGAGCCTTTCTTTCTCAGCTAAACTACACCCTATTCTTCTTTTCAACCTATCCCCTCTCGATGGTCCTAACAACTTCATTTAAATCATAGATATCTATCGTTTGATCGGACTCCAGGATGCTCTTCTGTTGTGATTCTTTGTTATCATATAAAAAGTTAAAAGTTGAGTGCTTTTCGGAAAATAGCGGCTTTAATTTCGTAGAAGCCCTTAAAATCTCATTTGGATAATTGAAGCGGTATTGATCCAGAAGTAAATAGTGAACATCATTAGCCACGGCAAAATCCTTCAGCTTTTTGATATCTATGTGAGTCTTTCCTGATGGGTCAATATCTTTATCGCGATAAGAAAAACTCATATCAAACGCTTGATCTCTATCAACATAAACGCGGGAGATCAGGTAATTCGAACTCAAATGCTTAACCCCTTTATTATTGTGCATAAAATCTATTGCGTCTTTAAAGCCACTGGAGGAGCGCAAAATCGGCAGAGAACTCGAAAGTTGAACCGCTAAAACAGCCGTAGTTAAGAATATGCCCGGCAATAAGTTCCTTTTTGAGAAAATAATACTTAAAGGATAAGCTGCTATTATACACATAGCCGGTATGGCGATATAAAATGTCCGCGTAGTAGGAAAATGCGAATAGAGCCCGAGGCTGACATAAGTTATAAGGAAGTAAGAGGTAAGAATCAAAATATTTACATTTGCGCCCGGCTTCCTTATGGTTCGCCATAGCATAATGTCCAAACCTGTTACAAAAGCCAGCAAGAAAGGCAATCCTTCCTTTAGAAAAATTATCCTTGGATAAAACCACAGATTTCCTTGATAACCGGTCTGCCGGTTTGATGCCGACACCTGCGAATAAAGCTGCTCAAAATAGCTGACAAATCCACCCTCGCCCGACATCCCTTTTGATAGCCTTAAATAATCGGGGTGTAAATCAATCCATGACTTTATAATAAACGTTACTGCCTGCCAGAATAATATAGGGAGCAATAAACCGAATGACCATATCAAAAAACGCCCGAAAGGACTCTCTTTATTGATTGCGCCGCGCACGAAATTAATAAGTTCCAGCATCCCGAATAAGAATATCAGCCAATAGAAGTAATAATGTGTCGTAACCGCAAGCCCTATAGAAACGCCGTACAAAAAGATAATCATATTTTTTTTGCGGTTTGTATTTCCTGAGTCTTGAGCCATTAAATATAAAAGAAATGCAAGGTATGCAAAAAAAGTTCCGGTGACATGCGGAAACGCGGAACGCGAATATGTAAGGTGAAACCAGGATACTGCTAATAATAAAACCGAGATCACGCCCAATCCGGTATCCTTCAGCCTGCGGGATATAAAGAAAACCAATATCAAAATAAGCACCCCGGCTAAAGCAGAAACAATGGGCAGCGTATAGTCTTTAAGGCCTATCAGCAAAGATGCCAGGAATGCCACGCCTAAATAAGTCGGTTTTCCTGCCATATAAATAATACCGCCCTTTTGCTGCAGATACTGGACAAAGCTGAGGTTGGCTAATTTATTGTTGAATCTAGAAATTGTAAAGTCTACGGGCACCCGCATTGTTTTGACGAAATTAAAATAAAGCCCTTCGTCTACCGCAACCATCGCGCTCTTGTTTAAACGATAGAGAGTCAGGAATAAGCTTAAGATTACAATTGCCGTCAATGCATATCTTTCACTTCGTTGCATTATTGTGGCCCCTTTTTAAATTAAATATATTGGAAAAATTTTGAAATCCGAAAGCCGCAAAGATAAAGATGTAGAGATTAACGGGGAACGAATAGCGCGGCTCCATAATCAATATTGCATGAAATACCGAGAAATAGAGCATCAGAATAAGGATCGCCGATATTGCCCTTTCTTTCTTGTCTGCCAGAAAAACCCCCGCAAGAAAGAAAAAGAAGACCACATAATAAAAAAGCCTGTACAATATGCCCAGTAATTCGCTCTTTGCCGAAACCAGGTCGAGGCCGTAGGGGATAGTCCAAAAAGAGAAGAACTTTTTCATGATGAGCGTAATATATGCAAACGGGTTTTGCGTTATATTTTTAATCGCTTTCGGAAGGAATATCCGGTCAATATCATCCACAGAATTTGCATCTTTAATCATTGACTTTACAGGTTCTTGATCCCAATGTGGATAAAATTGATCCTTGAAATCGGTACTACCCACCCATAATGCCCAACCAAGGCCTTGATGCGATAACATAATCTTATGAAAACAAAGATAGTTCCTGATTATCCACGGACTCATCGCTAATACCATACAAGAGATGAATATTGCAAAAGATACCGCGAGCCTCTTCCTTGATCTTTTGGCAAAGGTTATCAGAGCAACAAATAAAGCTGCCGGAAAGAGCATGAGCGTCGAACGGACCAAGTTAGAAATCCCCATAAAGAAACCCGAAAGGATAAGATCACGCTTCCCTTCCCCCTTAAATCCCTTTACCATAAGATATCCAGATAGCGCCACAAGAAAGAGATAAAGGGCCTCGCTTAAGATGAAATTGGCAAATAATATATAAGGAGGATACAGGGCCGCTAAAAGGGCTGCCCAAAGAGCTATCCTCTTCCCGAATAAAAGTTCAGCGGTCTTATAAAGCAGGACACAGGTAGATGAATCAAGGATGAACTGTAATATTTTAACCGCGGCCAAACTATGGCCGAAAATGAAATAGATAACAGCCAGAAAAACCGGATACCCAGGGAGCCTCCTGGTAGCGGGAAGATCCGGAGCTAAACTACTGGTATACCCGTGCCCCTGAGCGATCCTGACAGCCAGGTCATCATAGCTTTGGCTATCTCCCGTTATACCCCGCTCGGGTAAAACCGCTAATGCCGCGATCCTGGCTAGGAAGGCGATGATAAAAACGGCTAATACCGCATGATTCTTATTCATATCCTATCTCTTTATCCTCAGGTATAAGAAAAGTATGGGTCTGAGTATGGACCACCAGTCAATAAAAGGCCTGATATGCGTATATTTTATCTTTTTCTTTTTTTCCGGATAAAGCTTTGAGACCGGCACTTCCCGGTATTTAAAGCCAAAACGCAGGACATTTAAATTTAAATAGGTTTCATATTCATAGTGGTTAAGCCAATCCTGCCATACATTAATGCGCGGGTCCTTTAAAATATCGAGCCGGTACGCCCTGAACCCGTTTAAGGGGTCGGTAACTCTCCTGCGAGTGATAAACGATAAGAAAAAGGCGTAAACTTTTATCATCACGTAACGAAATGGTGGGAGGTTATCGGAACTGCCCCCATTCAGGAAGCGGGAACCCTGTACGTAATCCGCTTCTCCTTGCGCTACCGGCCTGAATATCTTCGGTATCTCCTCGGGGTTATCCTTGCCGTTTCCGGCCATGATCACCAGGATATCGTAATTATTCTCCAGCGCGAACTTCGCGGAAGTCTTAATCGCAGCTCCCAATCCCCTGTTTTGAGGATGTTCTATCACTTTGAACCGCTTGAAACTGTATAGCAGCTCCGTGGTGCCGTCAGTGGAGCCGTCATTGACCACGATCACATCGTAAGAGCCGTCCGAAGGAGGGAACTTATTCAGAACCCCCTCGGTGGCATTACGGGTATTAAAACATAATAAAGAAACCAGGACTCTTGCCATCGCTTATTTAATCAAGTTATTTGCGTTAATAAAATCATATACCAGCCCGGCGAATACCTTGTTGCCCTCGTTGCTCAGGTGGATACCGTCGGGACTGAAAAGCCTGTCCGGGTTACCCATCTTTGAGAAATATGCCGCTATATCCAATACGGGCACGTTATTCTCCCTGCCGACACTATCCATAATACCGTGTACTCTTTTGTAATCCTCTTTAAGCTCTACGGCCATATACTTCTGGACCATTCTTTGATACTCCTGCTTAGTGTCTACCTTCTTCTCCTGATGCGGGAACTTGACCAAGAATATCCCTATTTTGTTGGCCTTCGCCAATGCTATAATCTTGTTCAAATTATCTTGATATCTTTTAAAGACTATATCGGGAGGGCGGTTATATATCTTCTTCCAGTACATCTTATCGATATTCCCGTCTTTTGCCGCGAGTTTCTCCCTTACGGTCATGACTAAAATACTCTTCCTGGTAAGGAACCATATTATATTGTTCGATATGCTGTTTATACTGGTAGAACCTTCATAGATACCGTTTATAACGTCGTTCCACCCCACCATCGCTATCAATAGATCCGGTTCTATCGACAATACCTCTTTTTTAAATAACTTGAGGCAAAGCTCCGAGCTGTATCCCGGGGTCCCGGCGTTGATCACCTCTACTCTATTGATGCCCTTATTCTTCTCTCTAAAGAGATTATCCAAAAGCTGAGGATATGTATATCCATCCGGATTATCGATGCCGAAGGTGATGGAGTCGCCTAACGAGACGATTCTGAAGGTATCCGCGGGCTTAGGTACCGGAAACTCCCCTCCCCTGAACTGGCGGGAATTGATGGTATAGGTAACATCATTATAGGTGTGTTCGCCAGAAGGAAAACGCCCGTTTACCCTGTGGAAACCGTACCTTAACCACATAGCATCTTTATTTTTTATCGCGTAGCGCACTCTTTGCCCGAGCTCTAAAAGCAATAACAATGAAACTGACACCAAAAGGCTGACCATAACGGCTTTGAGAAATTTACGTGCCATCATCTTTTCTCCTTTTTATACGGCCGGGCAGTCAGACCGGTTTTGCACTTAAGATCGAATATGCTCCCCTTTATTTTCGCGGGGTTACCGTAGGCAAATGAGTTTTTAGGGATATCCCTAGTGACCACGCTTCCGGCTCCGATCATTACATTCTCTCCGATGGTGATATGCGGATTTATGGTGGCATTCGCCCCTATCTGGGCCCCTCTCTTTATCACAGGCCCCTTCTTACACTTCTGAAGCAAGGCGCAACCCGGATGGATTACGTTTGCAAAGATAACTCCCGGAGCAATAAAAACATCATCTTCTATAACGGTCTGCGGGGCTATATAAACATTGGAATGCAGCTTTACGTTATTCCCTATCCTGCACTCATAATCAATGACCGCGTTGCTCCAGAGCATGATATCGTCTCCGGTCACGGTACCTTCCCTAATCGTCACGTTGTGCCCGACCACGGCATTCTTCCCGATACGCACACCCTCATAGATAACGCTGCCGCTTAAAAGACGCGAATTCGCACCGACAAGAACAAAAAGGTCTTTATTACTTTTTAACCGCAGTGACTTATGGCCTACTACCGCTTTCGGGTCAACGAAAGAGCCGCGCCCGATCTTTATGTTCTTCTTTTGCGCCATGAGCCTCATCTCTTCCCCCTGTAAAATTGACCTATCTTTTTTGCAATATAATCAATATTCTTCTCCGTCAACTCCGGAAAAAGGGGCAGCGTTATTATCTCCTTTGCCGCCAGTTCCGCATTCGGGAAATCGCCAAGGCGATAACCGAGTTCCTTATATACCCTCTGCGGATGCAGCGGAAGCGGGTAGTGGACGGCTGTAGTAATCCCGTTTGAATCCAGGAATTTGCGCAATGCATCTCTCTTCTTTGCCCGGATGACATAAAGATGATAAGCGTGCTGGGCATATTTCTCCTCTTTGGGCGTAACCAGAAAACCATCTTCCTTAAGAGACGCTAATTTACTGTTATAATATGCCGCTATTTTACGCCTCGCTTCATTCCATTTATCCAGATGCTTAAGTTTTACCCTTAAAATCGCTGCCTGCAATTCGTCCAGACGGCTATTGTAACCATGGACGGGGTAATGACACCTGTCCCTGCTGCCGTAAACCCTCAAATTTCTCACCGCATCCGCTACATCTTTATTGTCCGTAATTACCATCCCCCCGTCCCCATAAGCACCTAAATTCTTGGTAGGATAAAAACTAAAAGCACCGGCTGCGCCGAGCGTACCGACCTTTCTGTTTTTATATTCTGCCCCGGTTGCCTGGGCGCAATCTTCCACTATTTTCAGCTTATAGCGTGCGGCCAGCCTTATTATCCCGGACATATCGCAGGGCTGGCCGTAAAGATGGACGCAGAGTATTGCTTTAGTCCTTCGGGTTATCCTTTTCTCTATCTTTTCGGGGTCTATAGTATAGGAACTTAAATTTATATCCGCAAAGACTATCCTTGCCCCTGCGCTACATATCGCCTCGGAAGTCGCAAAGAACGTAAAAGGGGTAGTTATAACCTCATCACCCCTTTTTATATCCAACGCCCTTAATGCCAGAATAAGCGCATCAGTCCCAGACGCCACTCCTACCCCGTAACTCGCCCCGCAATATACGGAGAACTCATCTTCAAATGCGCCTACATTCCTGCCTAAAATATAAAATCCGCTCTCAAGGACCCGTGAAACAGCAGGGTATACTTCTCTTTTTATTTTCCTGAATTGTTCTTTTAACGCGAATACGGGAATCTTCATTTGACTATAGCCCTTTATCCTTAAGCCACCTGCGGTTCGCCACATTCCAAGCTACGGTCATCTCAAGGCCACGGGAGAAACTTATCTTCGGCCTCCATCCCAGCTTTCTTATTTTTGATGAATCCAGCGCGTAACGGAAGTCGTGACCCGGACGGTCCCTGACAAACTCTATCAGGGCATAGGGTTTCCTTAGTATCTTGAGTATCCTCTTTACCACATCTATATTCTTTTCATGATGTCCGCTGCCTAAATTATAGATCTCGCCCGTTTTTGCCTTCTTAAGCAGGAATATGACCGCATCCGCGCAATCCGACACATAAAGCCACTCCCTCATATTAAGCCCCTTGGCATAAACAGGTACTCTTCTGTTCTGTACGGCGTTATTTATTATCACGGGTATAAGCTTTTCGGGGAACTGCCAAGGGCCGTAGTTATTGGACGGCCTGATAATGACAGCCGGAAAATCGTATGTCCTGATATAAGATTTTATGAGCAGGTCCGCTGCCGCTTTGGACGCAGCATAAGGGCTATTGGGCTTTAGGGGCGAATCTTCGTGGAATCTTCCTTTCTTTATGTCTCCGTAGACCTCATCGGTTGAGATATGCACAAATTTTTTGATTTTATATCTTCGCGATATATCTAACAGGTTCTGCGTACCTGCGATATTGGTCCGCAAAAATTCCTTGGAGTCCAGGATGCTTCTATCCACGTGGGTCTCCGCCGCAAAGTTAACGATAGCCTCTGGCCTTTCCTTTTTTAAGATCCCTTTTATCCGCTTCTCGTCACAGATATCGGTTTTATAGAAATCGTACCTTCCTTTTACAGCCTCAAGCCTCTTCAGGTCCCCGGCGTAGGTTAATTTGTCGATAACAACCACCTCAGGGACAGTCCCCTTGGTATTCTTCGAAATAGCTTCCTGCGGGGACAGCCCCTTCGTACTGCGGGGACAACCCATAATTAACTGCCGGACGAAGGCACTGCCGATAAAGCCGGCGCCTCCCGTGACTAATATTTTAGGTATTCTTTTACGCATTCTTCCAGTATCTCATTTACTCCTCTAACCCTGAAGCCGTTATCCTCGAGCTTGCGGGTAGAGAGGATAAGATTAGTCCTTACCAGATTTATCTTCTTGAAGTCGATCACTTCATACTCATAATCGGGTACGTATTTTTTATATACTTTCAGCAGTTCCGAATATACAAGAGGGTCCTTGTTTACGACGTTATAAATCCCTTTGGCGCCGATATCCATCAAGTGCTTAAGGGCATCAATAAAATCGGGTATATAGGTGACGGAGTTCGGGATATCTATGGCTTTCTTATAATTTATCAGCTTGGTGAGAAGATTCTTGGGATGGGGGCGGTTATCTATGGGCACGCGTATCCTTATGATTAAAGCGGGGTGCTTTGGCATCAATATCTTTAACACCTGCTCTCCGTATATCTTGGTCCGGCTGTAAAAAAGCTCGAAGAAATCCGGTTCTTTCTCTTCGCCTATCGGCGCGTCTTTGGAATAGTCATAATGATAGATGCAGCCGCTGCTTATATGGATGAATCTGACATTATTCCTGAGGGCCGCCTCAGCCAGAATGATGGGAACGAATACGTTTGCCGAGATGGTCTTGTCCTTATTCGACTCGCAATCGTCCACGTTGTTCTTTCCGGTAAAGCCTATGCAATTTAGCAGTATATCCGGACGGAACTTCCTGATCTCTTCTTCGGCCTCCTGATACGTATATATCTTTTTATCGGAGATATCACACTTTAACTCCCCGTGCAGCCTTCGTCCGATAAACCCGGCACCCAATATAAGTATTCTATCTTTCATCTTTGCAAACCATCTTTAAATACTCCCCGTACTCAGTCTCTATCCCCTTTGCCAGCTCCTCCAGTTGCGCCCTGTTTATGTAACCCTTCCTGTAGGCGATCTCTTCAATGCAGCCTATTTTTAAACCCTGCCTTTCCTCCACTGTTTTTATAAATATTGACGCGTCAATCAGCGAATCGCATGTTCCCGTGTCAAGCCAGGCATAGCCTCTGCCCAGCAATTTAACCCTTAGCTTCTTTTTTTTAAGGTATTCATTATTTACATCGGTGATCTCTAATTCTCCCCTGCTGGAAGGCCTTAAGGCCTTAGCAATCTTAACAACATTGTTATCATAAAAATAGAGGCCGCAGACCGCATAGTTCGATTTAGGCTTAGCGGGTTTTTCTTCTATGGAAATCACCATGTTTTTATCGTCAAACTCAATTACTCCGTATCTTCGGGGATCACTTATATAATAACCGAAGGTAACCGCACCTTCTTTAAGGGAGGCGGCTTCTGTTAATAACTTCACCAGGTCCCCTCCGTAAAATATATTATCTCCCAGGATTAAACAGACATTATCCTCACCTATAAACTTCTCACCGATGATTAAACTCTGCGCTATCCCCTTTGGCTCCTGCTGTACGGCGTAAGAGATAGATATGCCTAAATCGCTTCCGTCTCCGAGCAAGTCTTTAAACCTGGGCGTATCCTGAGGAGTAGATATCAAAAAGATATCCTTTATTCCGGAAAGCATCAAAACCGATAACGGGTAATAAACCATCGGCTTATCGTATACGGGAAGCATTTGTTTGCAGACGCCCCGCGTTATGGGGTAGAGCCTGGTAGCCTTGCCGCCGGCTAAAATTATACCTTTCACCCTGCCCTTCCTTTCTGTTTTTCCCCCCACCCTTTTTAGGAAGGGTAGGATTTATATTTAAACGGGTTCCTCTCCGGATAAAATAACAGGTGTTTTGTTGTTTAAACGCTCTATCTCCTTCTTTAACTCTTCGTATTCCTGCGCTTTCCATACGAAGAACTTATGGGTAAGCTGAATCTTTATCTTTAAGCCATGGGGTGTAAGCAGATACGTGTAGGCAAGTTTATTCTTGGAGTTCTTGAAGTTCTTTATCTCAATTATACCTTTATCTATAAGAGCCCTGACGAGGAAATTGATCTTTCCAAGGCTAATCTCCAACTTCTGGGCAAGGTCGCGCTGGGTTATCTGTGGATTGCGCTCAATCTCTCTTAGGACGCGGAGGGTCTTTTCGGAATCAATGATCTTAACGGAATTGTTCATTTTTGATATTTGTTCAATTTTTGAACTGATCTTTGCAGAAATTTTATAATATCATATTTTGCGACAAAATCAAGGAGAATTTTGAGTTTTTGAGGAGTAATAAACGATTTTAACAGGAAGGAAACATCGTATAAATGAGGGGGTTATAAGAAAAAGGGCGGATGGAAATCCGCCCCTTAAAACTCGTATCTTATTACAGGCCTTTCTTAACCATATACTCGCACAGGTCCACTACGCGGTTGGAATAACCCCACTCGTTATCATACCAAGAGAGCACCTTAATGAAGTTATCCGGTATAACCTTAGTGCTCGGGCCGTCTACTACTGAAGAAAGAAGGCAGTGGTTGAAATCAACCGAAACAACCGGATCCATGGTAAACCCGAGTATCCCCTTTAGTTTTCCTTCAGCGGCCTCTTTTAACGCCGCGTTGATCTCTTCCACGGTTAATTTCTTGGACATCGAACAGGTCAAATCTACCAGCGAAACATTAGGGGTAGGCACACGGATGGCAAAACCATCAAGCTTACCCTTTAATTCAGGTATGACCAGGCTTATCGCCTTGGCAGCGCCTGTAGAGGTAGGGATCATAGAAATTGCAGCTGCCCGTGCGCGCCGCAGGTCTGAATGCGCCATATCCTGTATGCGCTGGTCGTTTGTATAAGAATGTATAGTTGTCATCAATCCCTTTTCGATCCCCCATCGGTCGTTCAGTATCTTCGCGACAGGCGCAAGGCAATTTGTGGTACACGATGCATTTGAGACAACATTATGGTTTTTGGGGTCATACTTATCTTCATTGACCCCCATCACGATAGTAATATCTTCTCCTTGCGCGGGAGCGGAGATAATTACCTTTTTTGCGCCGCCTTTGGTAATATGGTTCTCGGCGCCTTTTACTGCCCTTCCTTTTTTATTCACCCCGTCTTTCTTTATGGTAAAAAGCCCCGTAGATTCAATAACAATGCTTACGCCCAAGTCCTTCCATGGAAGCTCCGAAGGGTCTGATTTTGCGAGGACCTTGATGGCCTTCCCGTCAACCGAAATGGAATCTTCCCCCTCTACCTTCACTTCTCCCGGATACCTGCCATGGATAGAATCATATTTTAAAAGATGGGCATTTGCCTTTGCGTCGGTGAGGTCGTTCACCGCCGCCAATTCCAAATCCGTGCTCTTTTTTTCAAGTATAGCCCTGGCAACGAGCCTTCCGATCCTTCCAAAACCGTTGATACCTACTTTCACTGCCACGATACACCTCCGTATTGTCAGTTTATTTAACTGCTTTTATTTTTCCCTGAGATATTTTGCCGCTAATTCCGGAGGAGTAGGGATAACGTAGAAACCGGAGCCCCATTCAAAACCGGCAACGCGCGTAATTTTCGGCATTAACTCGATATGCCAATGATAGTATTCTACGCCGTCATCGCTGGTTACGGGCGCGGAATGGAGCATAAAATTATACGCGGGGCTGGCAAATACTTTTTTTAGTTTAGTCAGGGTATCTTTTAATATAGCCGCTAAATCGGGTATCTCATCAATCGGCATATGACAAAAATAACTGTTGTGTTTCTTGGGGATTATCCAGATT
>JBDRAV010000015.1:0-48612 GCA_043823435.1 Candidatus Omnitrophota bacterium
GCCTTACGCCAATTTTCATAACGCTCGGTTGAATAAAAAAGAAATGGGCCGTTGGGATAGGTAGCAGTTGAGGCTTCAAAATCCGGGATGAAGAGGAATTGCAGGTTAGAGTTAAGCTTCGGGGCATAATTAATATTCGCCATCCATAAGGGAATGCGCATATCCACAAAATCCTGCAGCCAGTATTCGGTCAAATCTACAGGGTTGACTCTATCTAAGATCGTGATCCCGTCTGCCTGGCCCCAGGCCACCTGTTGTTTACCCATCCTCAAGAACCACGGACCATTCGTATAGTCTAAATAGCAATCCCTGAGCCAGTCCGTACGCTGCACATGACCCTGATAATGCTGGCCGTCGTCATATTTATCCCTGAAGCCATACACGGAGTCATACCAGTATCTTGCCTTGGCAAAGAACACCAGGTCCTTATCAAACACGTATTCGCCGGAAAGCTGGGCAATATTTTTGAATTTTGTAAGGTCGCTATTAAAATCCTGTATCCGTATTGAGGACTCATTCTTTATGTAACCGGCGAGCGTAAGATTATCTTTGAGATCGCCGGCAAATACAAAGGAATGGCACAAAAGTATCGTTATAAAAATAGGTAAAAATCTTCTCAACATTTTCCTCCTCCCTCCTTTCTTTACCAGCGTGAACGGCTAAGAGCCGTTTCGGTAAATTCTTCTTCGGATATACCCTGGTTTATCTTTACGGTCTCGTTGATTATCTCTGTGGTATGCCCGGACCTTAAGTTTTTACCCTCTAAGTATATCTGGATAGGGAATTCTTTTCCGCTTACGTCGTAAACCCGATGCTCCCGGAAGAGGGTCTGGAACTTATTTCCGTTGGCGTCAAATTTCTCTTCATAAATATTGGTGCCATATTCTTTATCCACCCACACGAGCCTCTTGGCATAATACCAATTAGCTCTTTTGGGGGTTGCTTCGATCACATAGCAGGGCGTATCTTTATAGTAGGTCTTCTTCATAAAATCTGAGGTGTAGCCGGAGAAACTATCCTCCTTCACCAATTTATAGCTCTCATCCTCAAAACGGCGTGTGCTGATATCTTCAACCGTAAAATCAGACCCTAAGAATGAATCGTCCGATTGTGAAGCGGAAACTTTCCTGATCTTCTTCAGCGACGGGAGCCACAGCCACACGTCCTGATCCCTCTGGGGATTAAGATATGTCCAACTGAGGCTACTCAAACCTTTTACCTGGGTAGGGCCGGTAAAAACGGTCAAGTCCTTATAGGCTATGCCGTCAGATTTTCTGCCCAGGTTAATCCTTTTACGTGCCGTGGATCTTTCTCTGGTAGACCCGGATCTGTCAACAAAGTATGCCTTGCCCGTATACTGGACATCATGGGCAAAAAGGGTATACTTATTGAAATACATTATTCTCATAATATCATCCGCGCTCATGCCTGCCTTGGGCGTATAAACATTGAAATACTCCAATTCCGCTGCGAATGCGTAGCCCGCAAGAAGAGCGATTGCTGCGATCAAAAACGCAATTTTCTTCATCTCCTCCTCCTCCTCCTTCCTTCTATCTTGTTAAAAACTTTGGTTTAAGTGTCATAATCATCGCCGGCAGGACCCCCAGTGTTCCTATGGCATTAAAAAATATGAAGAACGCCAATAGCGCCCCTAACCTCGCCTGCAGAAGTATGCTGGAAAAGATCCAGGTAGCTATACCGATGGTCAGGGTAATACCGGTGAAGAAGACTGCTTTGCCCGACGATGACATTGTCTCGATAAGCGCGTCTTTTAATTCTATCTTGCCACCTCCTTCCTTTAATTCGTCTTTTATGCGTGATACGATATAGATACCGAAGTCGTCGCCGAAGCCGATCCCTAATGCCACCACGGGGATCATCTCCTGCGTAAGGCTTACGTTTAAGAAACCTAATATTCCGAACACGAGTAGAGTCCTGAACAATAACGGTATCATTAACAGCCACCCCGAAACCAGCGACCCGTAGGCGAAGACAAGGCATAAAAAGACCAGGGCCGCAGTAAGGAGCGAATTCGCCGAGAGCATGGTAGCCACGATCTGATTGACGGCGGCGAGCATCCCGATAGTCCCTCCGGCATAATAAAAGTCCGCCTCTTTCGTCTTGTGGTTTGCCTTGATCCAATCCTCCGTCTTCCCGATCACATTATTCATAGTTGATGCCTTATGATCCTTAAGGTCCACCTTGATGTTAGCGTATTTATAATTAAAGTTAACCACCGGGTCAAAATCACCCGGGAATCCGGTCAAAGAATATAAAAACAGGTATTCGGCGATAGTCTGGTCATTATCGGGGATCTTGAATTCCCGGGGGTCACCCGCGAACATAGCCATATTCATCCCTTTTATATATTCTACCAGCGAAAGGCTGCGGCCAACGCCGTCCACTTCTTTTTCCAGATAACGCTGCAGGCTGTCCATTTCCCTCAGGACCGTATTATTCAAAAACGCATCCTGCCCTTTTCCTTCCACAAATATGTAGTAAGGATCGGTAGTGGCAAAATGCTCACTGATAAACCCTTCTGCCCGGTTATAAGGGCTATTTCCGTAAAGCAGAGAGGACCCCGGTTTCTTATCTCCGACCTCAAGCCTGCTCATCCCCAATACGGCGATCCCCGTTAACAGAAAGAAACCTGCAATGGTCATCCAGCGCGACCTCCTGTTCACCGCTAACCTGGCAAAATACCCGAGTATTCTATTAGTGAGCGTGGTCCTCTCTTCTTTGATAACCTCCAGGCGCCTGGGAGGGGCCATGAAAGACAGCATATTAGGGACTAAAATAACCGTGCTGAAAAACACGCTTAATATCCCGAAGCCTATGGCGATGGCAAGGCTCCTGACCATTCCCAGCGGGACTATCAGTAACGCAAAAGGCGCAATACCGTCGGTAAGCAAACCTGTAAAGGCCGGGATGAACAGAGAATGGGTAATATTTATGGCTGCGGCCTTGGAATTACGTTTATGTTTACTCATATATTCATAATAACGCTTGATAAACTGTACGGAGTGGCTTACCCCCAGGGCAAAGACTAAGAATGGCGCGAGCACAGTGGAAGGTGTAAGTTTATATCCAAAAAGAACGGTCATCCCTAATCCCCAGAGTGTAGCCATCCCCGCAGACATCAAAGGAAGCATGACCCCGCGCTTGGACTTGAATACATTGTATAAAACAAGTGCCACCACCAGCAAGGTAACCAGAAAAAGGCTGCTCATGCGCGGCAGATAAAAATCGAGCCAACCCTGGAGAACGGGCTGGCCCGTAATATAAATATTATGGTTTTTATCCTCGTATTGCTTCTTTATATCCTGTAAGACATTAAAGATCTTTCTTGCCGAAATATCGGATTCAAAATCTGCCTGAATTAGCGTCGCCTTAAAGTCCTTTGATACGATGGGACCCAGCACAAGGGGGCTCCTTTTAATCTTATACTCAAGCCTCTTAATCTCTTCCGGCGTCCTGGGCGGGTCATGCATCATCCATTCCGTAACGAAACCTTCTTCGTTGGCTTCAATGTATTTTACTTTACGGGCTGAAAGGGAAACGACCCTCGCCGCATTTATGCCTTCAGTCAGGTAAAGTTGATTGGTGATCCGCCAGACCTTATCCAGGGTAACCGGGTTAAGGACAGTGCCGTCTTTCGCTTCTAAGGCGATAGAGACCTGATTAAGTCCGCCAAAGATCTCGTTGAGCCTCTTCTGGATCTTAAGGTAAGGGTGTTTTAAGGGATAAAAATCCCCGAGGTTTGTCTCAAAACTAAGGTTCTTTAATTGATAGGCAAAAAAGAGGCTGATGATAAGGCATAAGCCCAGAAAACCGTACCTGTACCTTATCAACCCGTGACTAAACCAATTCAGGAACTTATTCATTCTGGCTCTTTCTCAGTTTTTCTTTATCAATCTTTCCGGCACTGTTTTTGGGAAGGACCGGTACAAATTCAAAGTGATGGGGAACCTTAAAATGCGCCAGCTGCCCGCGGCAGAAGTAACGTAAATCTTCTTTGGTAAGCCTGCTGTCATCTTTTAAAACCACAAATGCCTTGGGTACCTCACCGCGTAATTTATCGGGTATACCTATAGTTGCCGCTTCCGCTACCTCCGGATGTTTATGCAAGACAGCCTCTACTTCCGGCTCAAAGACGATCTCGCCGCCCACCTTTATCATCTCTTTTTTTCTGCCTGCAATATAAATAAAACCTTCACTGTCAAGCCTTCCCAGGTCTCCGGTATGGAACCAGCCGTTACGCATGGCGTAAGCGGTAGCCTCCGGATCCTTATAATAGCCGTCGGTAACTACCCAACCCCGCACCACTATCTCGCCTATGCCGCCATGAGGGGCTTCTTTATCATTTTCATCAAATATCTTTACCTCTATCCATGGGGCAGGCCTGCCTACGCTCTCCAGTTTATCTGAACCCATAGGAATAACGGTAGTAGGCGCATTGGTCTCGGTCAGACCCCAGCCATTCAGAAAATGCGCCTGTGGGCAATACTGATGAAACCTGCGCAGGGCATCGGAAGAGCTGGCTGCGCCAAAACTGACTATCCAGCGCAGGCTGGAAAGATCCAAATCTTCAAATTCCTTTAATTGCAAAAGTGCATAATACATAGAAGGCACAATCCACAGGCAGGTAACGCGGTATCTCTGAATATTCTTTAAGAACTCTAAAGGCGTAAAACGCTCCATCAATATCATGGTCAGGGCAAAGGCGATATTGTTCTGCAGGTAAACCAACCCCCCCAAATGCGACAGGGGGAGCGCGCATAAAATAATGTCGTCCTCCTTAAAATCTACAAAATACTTCATCGCCTCAGCCGGCGCTCCCAGCTGCAGATAGTTCACCAAGACGCCTTTTGGTTTACCCGTAGTACCGGAAGTATAAAAGATGATCGCGTAATCCCTGTTATCTATCAGCGTATCAGGGGCACTTTTCTTACCTTTCTTGAACAACTCCTCAAAGGATAAGAAAGGCCCTGACCCCTGAGAGACAACGATATTCTTCAGGCCAGGGCAGCGCTCTTCAATGGAAGATAAAGAAAGCGAGGACCTGGGTTTGGCGATCAATGTCCTGGCCTGCGAGTGAGTAATACAGGAGACCAGCTCCTCCTCCGTGAGCATAAAATCCAGAGGAACGACGGTCAACCCCAGGCACCACGCAGCCAGGTAACTGTAAACATATTCGGGGGAATTGGGAAGATAAATAGCAATTTTATCCTGCCTCTTTATCCCTAAGCCTTTCAGGCCATCTGAGAGCTGAAAGACGATATCCCTTAACCGGGAAAAAGATATGGTAAGGTTTTGAAAGACTAAGGCGGGCTTATCCGGATTAACTTTAGCCTGATTTTCCAGAATCCTAGCTACATCCATATTCTTAACGTGCTCAAAGACTCCAAAAGGAAGGTTGAAATATAGTAAAATTTTACTATACAAATTTTTATATATTATATACGAAAAAAACGGAAGGTGTCAATGATTTTTTTTAGGTATAAAAGTCGAAGATATTGCGCGGGTTAGGTTATTTCTTAAAGATTATAAATAGACTATGTCTTCCTGATGATACAACGAAAGGAAGAGTAACATATAATCCCTCAGGTGCCGCGTAAGCAGGAAGTTACTCTTTATATGCTCCCTGCCGTTTTCACCAAGTTTCTTCGCATACGCTGGGCTGTTCAAGAGCTGCTTTATGGCAAAGGCAGTTCCTTCTACTGAATGGCAGAGGAGACCGGAATATTTGTGTTTTATCTGCAGGGGTATCCCCCCGACATTAGAGGCGACCGTTGGTTTCCCTTTCCAGAGCGCTTCCGCAACAGTTAAGCCAAACCCCTCCTTAAGAGACTTCTGGATGATCACGTCAGAGGCCCTCTGCAGGGCATTGACTGCTATGTCATCCTGCGGTAGCAGTAAAATATGTATATCTTTATCCTGGCGCGATTTCTCTTTTATTTCTTCAAGTACCGTTAACCCTTCAGGGTCATCCGCTGCCGTACCACCTGCCAGGATCAAACGGCAATCAATATATCTCTTTACCTGTTTATATGCCTCTATAACACCCATGGGGTCCTTAAGGCGGTCAAAACGCGATATTTGTGTCAATATGGGCTTATCTTTAGGGATAGCGTATTTCTTTAAAACCGCGTCTATTGTCTCGCTAGGCAACTCCTTATTCTTATCGCTCAAAGGGTCTATGGAAGGAGAGATCAGGAACTGTCTGATTGATAATCTCGGGGAAAAACTCGGTGCCGAAAAGACCGCGGAATCGTATTTGGCAATAAAATCCATCAGGAACTGCCAGACCCTCTGGTTAGGACTGGATACATCTATGTGGCAGCGCCAGACCCATTTATTTTCCGATTTTTTCTTTACTAACGCAATCGGCTGGGGGTCATGGATAAAAACAATATCGCTTGAGGTATTTAGTTCTTCGATGTTGCGCTGGCTTGTTTCTATGAAGATGTCGAAATCGTGCCGGCCTATATCTTCCCGCCTTCCGTGCAGGGCATTGTGGAACTTCTTAGTTACATCAAAGAACTGCTCCCCTCCTTTTATTACATCCCAGCGGCTATCCACTCCCAATTCTTTTAATAGAGGATTCATACGGCTCAATATCTCCGCTACCCCTCCCCCTACCGGAGTTGAATTAATATGCTGTATGGATTTCCCCTTTAATTTCTCAGCGATGAGCCGCATGTCATTTATCACGGATTCGCCTACTATAGGGATATATTCTTCTATATTATTTGCCATATTAATTCTTAATCCTTTTCATGATTATCTTGAGGAGTACATTCCTTAATTCTTCCAGGGTATAGGTATACGGGTCAAGCCTTGAAATCTCTTCCGCTAATTCGGTATACCCCAGAGATGTCCCTATCCAGTTAGAAAAATCATTATTGCCTCTTTCAAGCCTCAGGCGCGACTCAAAGATATGAAAATAGATGGAATCTATGGTGATCTTTTTTAATACCTCGCAGAATTCTTTCAGGTCATTGACAACATAGTTCGTGGGTATGACGAAGCTTACTGATTTCATGAAATAGAACTCTTCACTGTTCTTTGTGAATTTAAGCGTTGCCAGGGGGTTAGCTTTCAGGTAATCCTCGATCGTATCTACTATCTTCTTCCTCAAGTCGCGTATTGTAGAGAACTGGATAGTATCGATACTCGCGAGTTGCTCCGCGAGCTCATCCTCTGCGAGCATCTGGCTTACCCAGTAGGCAAAATCATTGGGCGGCTCCGGGGAAAGATACTGATGCTGCTGTAGAAACCTGTGGGTGTGATGATAGATACATGAACCCGGGACTGTTTTAATAAATTCCAACAGCTGGGTTAAAGTAGTGGCCCTTAAACCCGTTAATTCGGATAAGTGCAGCCTGGTAAAGAATCTAAACTGATATTTGGCTTCTTTTAATTCAGGCATTATTTTTTTTATTCTTGGCCGCCAGGATCCTGTTGAGTAATTCGAAGGCCTCCTTGGTATCTTCAAGATAATACCTGGCGTGCGATTGTCTGGTGGGAGTGCCGACAAATACGGTCAGCCCCTTATTTTTTAGCACCTCAAAAGCATCTTCGTCGGTAAGATCGTCTCCTATATATAAAGGCAGAATCTTCTCTTCCCCCCGGCTCACCTGTTGCCTTGCCAGAAGCCAGAGGACGATCTTGCCCTTATCCCATTCTATAGGCGGCCTGACCTCAAGCACCTTTTTCCCCAGCCCCACCTTGATATTATTCTTCAACAAATACGATATTGTCGCTTCGCGGAATGAATCTTTTATAAAAGGGATATCTTTTTCTTTGGCGAGCCGAAAATGAAAAGAAAGAGAAAAAACCTTATTTTCCACAAAGACCCCTTCCACTGAAACAAACTTCTCTTTAAGTTTTGTTTCGATATTCTGTAATATCCTCTGGTACCTGGCAGAAACGCTATGCCTGAATTTAATCTTGGGCCCTTCTATCTCCAGGCCGTGATTCCCGGAATAAATTATGCCTTTTATCCCGACCATCTTTTTAATATCTTCCAGGCTCCTGCCGCTTATAACTGCCACTTTACAGTCCGGCCTCCGCGATAAACCCTCTAAAACACTCTTTGTTTTCAGAGGAATATTCGCATCCTTAGGCTTATCTGCTATGGGGGTGAGCGTTCCGTCGTAATCTAAAAAGAGCATGATATACTTGTCGCTCAGTTCTTTTTTAAGCTTATCCCAATCTTTAAAAATATGCTTCATTATTTTTAACGGATATTTAGGTACGACCTTCCCGTCCGGCCTTATTTCTTCTAAGCGCATCTATCATTCCTTGAATTCAAACTTCAACAGTTCTGAGATTATCTTGCCTGCCCAGCGGAAGATATTGTTCTGCTGAATTATCTGGCGCATCCTTACCACGCGCTTCCTGCGCTCATCATCAGGCATGGTCATCGCGGCAAATATGCCTTCGCTGGATTGCTTGCGGTCATACGGATTGATCATCACGGCATCAGTCAATTCCCGGGCTGCGCCTGTAAACTGGCTTAAAACGAGCATGCCGCTCTCGTCTGAACGGCTGGATAAGAATTCCTTTGCCACAAGATTCATCCCGTCGTGCAGGGAACTTACGATACAGATGTCTCCCAGCAGGTAAAAAGCCAGGAGTTCTGCAAAAGACAGGTGCCGCCTGACCAGTATAATGGGCTTCCAGCCCTCTGTAGAATGCTTCCAGTTTATCTCTTCTACCAGCGCGTTTATCTCATCATTGAGGGATTTATATTTAGGTATATGAATACGGCTAATCTCTCCCATCTGCAGAAAGACAAATTTTTCTTTCAGTTCGCTGTGGTCCTGGAGCAGAGAGTCAATGGCCAGGAGCCTCTCCGGGATACCCTTGGTATAATCGATGCGGTCAAGACCAAGCAGAACCTTAAGCCCGGAAAGACTGAACTCCTCAACCAAGGATTCCCGCGCTTTTGCCACAGTCTCTGAACCGGCAAGCTCATTGACGCCTTCAAAATCTACGCTGATAGGATAAGGCCTGACCAGTGTTTCGTGGCTCTTACGGATTATGGAGAAACGTTCACGGTTAATCTTGCTTTCCAACTCACGGTCTATAGCATCAAAGAAATTATCGCGGTGATAACGGATATGAAAACCCAGGAGGTCATTGGAGAGCAACCCTTCCAGTATCTCTTTCTTCTGCGGGCATATCCGGAAGGTCTCATAATTAGGCCAGGGTATATGCCAGAAATGGGCTATGATCAACTGGTTCGGGGCCATCTCTTTCAGAAATTTAGGCAGGAGGCAAAGGTGGTAATCCTGTATCCAGACAAAGGCCTTCCTGCCGGCTAATTCCTCTATTACCGCCCTGGCAAACTTCTGATTGACCTTCACGTAGTATTCCCAATCCTCTTCCCTGAATGTCGGCCTCTGGAATGCCATATGGCATAAAGGCCAGAGCGCCTCATTTGAATACCCGTAATAATAACCGTTCTCCTCCTCTTTGGAGAGCCATATGCGTTTTAAAGTATATGAGGATTTATCAGGGGGTACCTTTATCTTGCCGTGCTCATCGCTAACCCTGTGGTCAGCCTCTCCGTTTCCGAAAGCGACCCAAGTACCGTTACAGGCCTGCATAACAGGATCTAAAGCAGTGATGACGCCTCCGGCACCGCGCTGATATTCAATCTTGCCTTTTTTGAATATATGGATATAGGGCTGCCTGTTGGATACGACGACAAACATATAATCGCCCATCTTATCTTTAACCAGATTCTGCAGATCTTTCTTCGTCCACATATCCTTATCCTTTTTTATCTCAAACGCATGCTTATTTCTATCAGCGTCCTTACCAGAAATGACTTCAGGAACATTATCCCCAGGAAAGCTATTATCGGAGAGATGTCTATACCGAAACGAAAACCTAATGGCAAAAACTTTCTTATCGGATAAAGTATAGGCTCCGTAGTCTTATATAAAAACTGCACCACGGGATTGTAAGGATCAGGGTTTACCCAGCTGATTAACGCGCGCACGAGTATAAGCCAATAGAGCATGGTCAGGGCGATATCCATGATCCTCGCCAAGGCAACCAAAAGATTGGATAAAACAAACATGCTATTTATTTCTCCTGTTCGTAGTTTATCGCCCTGATCGGGAAAGGAATCACAATACCCTCTTTGGTATAACGTTCGTGCAGCCTCTTGACAAATTCATGCTTAACCAGATACTGGTCAACAAACTCCTTCGCCCTCAGGATTACGGTAAAATCAATGCTGGAACTGTTAAAGGTGTGGTACCTGATAAAGGGGTCAAAAGCGGGGACGCCTCCAGTGACTTCTTTCATCACTTCTTTGCCCACTTCACAGGTAATCTTTTCGACTTTCTTTAGATCGCTTTTGTAATGTACGCCTACATTTATCAGTACTGCCATCTCTTTGTCCGGCAAACAGTAATTGATCACGATAACCTTGGTCAATTTCTCGTTGGGGACCAATACTACATTATTAGGCAGCATCCTTATCTTGGTCGTGCGCCAGGTGATATCCATGACATACCCTTCATTCCCGGAATCCAGCTTTAGATAATCCCCCACCCTTATCTGCTTTGCCATAATAATATGGAATCCGGAAAAAAAGTTAGAGAGCGTATCCTGTAAGGCCAAGGCCACGGCTAGCCCGCCTACGCCCAAAGTAGCCAGAATAGGGGTTATAGAGATACCCAGGCTATTTAAAATAATCAGGATACCTACGCAGAAAATAATAATCCGGCTGATATTTTGGGTAAGCGAGGTTACCGGCAGGGTTGTCTCTACCTTGCTGGAGTAGATTTTTATAAGTTTGGCGGATATGTTTGCAAAGACTAAAGTTACGGAAAAGATGCCCAGTATAAGCAAGATTTTATTGACTGTATGGGTTAAATCCTGCGGAAGTTTTGAGAATTCCAGGGCAAAATAAATACCCAACATCAGGAACCATATAATGAACGGGCCCTTGACCGCAGTGATAATCGCGTCGTCAACCTGCGATTTAGTATTTCTGGCCCAAAGGGTAAACCGTTGAAAGATAACCTTGCGCAGGATATATCCTAACAGCATAGTTACCAATAAGATTAACGCGGGAAGGAATATCTCAAATAATTTCTGTCCTGAAACGGAAAGATCAAGATACTGTAACATAGATAGGCTCCTTTGCTATAGAACAAAAAACCACCACCCTATAATCCTAAAGATGGCGGCCCGAACATATTAAAAGAGGCTCTTAAATTCTTCTCCCCGGACCCCCCAAGGTAATTATGCTGTTTTCCCTCATTACTGTAATTATTATACAGCATTTTGAATAAAACGCAACCTTTTCTCAAAATAATTTTTTGTAAGAAAGTTAATGCGCGGTCTTTAGGTAACTTCTTCTATGGGCAGGACGAATGCCTTAACGCCTTCTTTACCTAGCTTCTTACGCAGTTCTTTGATGCAGGAGATCAGCTGGCGGGATTCTTTTTCTTCACAGGCAATATAAAGAAGACTATTCCTCCCCGGCCAGATATCATTGCCTAAATGGGTGCCGGAAGTGGTACCCTTACCGAACGTGCCCGTGGCCTTGGTATAATTTTCTAACCCGCAAGCAGATAAAACCTCCATTACTTCGGTATCTACAGCCTCATTGTAAGAAACCATTACCATCTTATTCATATCTTTTTACCCCCCCTTCTTAACCCTTGCCTCCATTACCGCGTAAAGCGTAGGCACAAATAACATGGTAACAAGCGTAGAAACAGCCAGGCCGCCGATCATAGTTGTGCCTAACGGCTGCCAGACCTCCGAACCTTCCCCCCTTGAGAGCGCCAAAGGCAAAAGGGCTGCTATGGTGGTGATCGTAGTCATCAGGACCGGCCTTAAACGCTCCTTACCTCCGCGGGTTACCGACTCCAATACAGAATAACCCCTGGCGCGCAGTATATTGATATAACTTATAAGCACTATTGCATTATTGACCACGATACCCATGAGCATGATTATGCCGAGGAAACTGATAACACTAAGGGTCGTACCGGTCAAAAGAAATGCCAGGAATACCCCGCTGAAAGTAAACGGCACGGCGAACATGACGATAAAAGGGTCTAAGAGCGATTCAAACTGGGCAGCCATGACCATATATACCAGGACGATACCCAGCATAAGCAGAAGGGTAAGATCCTTAAAGGCCTTGGACTGCTCTTCTGCCTCGCCTCCGAAATTAAGCATGATATCGTCGGGCAAGACTATCTTATCCAACCCCTTCTTTATATCTTCCCTGACCTTTCCTGCCGAACGGCGAAAGACGTTACACTCTACCTTGACTACCCTCTCGCGGTTCTTACGCTCTATCTCGACCGGTCCGGTTACTTCGAAGACCCGGGCGAAGTTGGCAAGACGCACGTGTCTTCCCGTAACCGGAGAAACCAGCGCCAGACTGTCGATATCCTCTATCTTAGAACGCGACCCTTCTTCAAGCCTGACATAAATGTCGTAAGTCTCGCCCTTCTCGCGGTATTTACTGGCTGTCGAGCCTTCGATAAATGTCTTGATGCTGGAGGCAATAGTATTCATATCCAGCCCCAAGTTAGCCGCTTTCTCCCTGTCTACGGCTATCCTTAACTCGGGGCGGTTTATCTCTCTTGAGATACTCACATCTACCGCTCCGGGGACACTCTCCACCATCTCCTTTATCTCCTCGGCCAGGGCATTAGTCTCTATGAACGAATGCCCGATGATCTCAAGCTGTATTGCCTTACCCCCCATACCGGTGATCATCCTGCCTATGGGGTTACCGGTAGTAATATCTACCTTTAGCACACCCGGTATACGCCTTACCTGCTCCCTGAACGCCTGCCCTACCTCAAAAACAGAGCGTTTTCTTTTTTCTTTAGGCACCAGCTTTGCCCCGGCGACGATTATATGCTCCCCTGACTGCCCGGCACCCATAGCCCTGGCAGCCCCGGGAGTAGTCCCGGGCCTGCAAAAGATCAGCCTCGCCTCAGGGACATACTTTTGTAAGATATCCTCTATTCTTCTGGAAACCTTATCGGTCTCTTCAAGCCTTGTACCCAAGGCAAGGTTGATAGTGGCGCGGATATCCCCGGTATCCTCCTCGGGGATGAATTCATTGCCGATAAAACGGGTGGCAAACAGGCTGAAGATAAAGGCCCCCAGGAATCCGAAGATAACCATCTTCTTATGCCCCAAACAAAAGGCAAGGGCCCTGGCGTAAAGATCCTCCGCGTGTTTAAACCAGTTCTCGGATATCTCGTATAGTTTCTTGAGCATGCCCTTAGAACTGGCTTTTTCCTCATCGACCTCAGAACGGGTCTTGACCTTAAAGAATTTTGAACAAAGCATAGGGGTAAAAGTCACGGCGGTAAAAAGGGAGGCCAGGAGCGTCACTATAACAATAACCGCTAATTCCCCGAACATGATCCCGACGATACCGCTGACCAATAGCATGGGCATAAAGATAACTACGGTAGTCAGGGTAGAGGCACCTATCGCAAGCAGCATCTCGGAGGCCCCAAAGATAGCGGCTTCATGCGGCCTTTGGCCGCGCTCAAAGTGGCGATAAACGTTATCTACGATGACAATGGCATTATCCACGACCATACCGCAGGCGATAGCCAGGGAAGAAAGGCTGATGGTATTTATGGTGCTGCCACTTGAGAAGAGGTATATAAAAGCGATCAGGAGCGAGAAAGGGATAGTCAGGGCGATGATCAGGCTACTCTTGAATTGCCTTAGGAAAAACCAGACTACCAGGATAACAAAGAATATCCCATACCATAGCGCTGATGTCAGCGAATCAAGGGCGTTAATAATATCCTGGGAGCTATCAAATATGGTAAACATCTTCACATCGGAGGGAAGACTATTCTCCAGCCCCTTCAGCCTCTCTTTGACGCGCGTTGCTACTTCTACGGTATTGACCCCGGTCTGTTTCTGGATAGACAACAGGAGGCCTAAGTGCCTGTTAATCCTAACATTCATAGTTACTTCCTTAAAACTATCCTCGATCCTGGCTACATCCTTAAGATAAACCGATTTACCGTCGCGTTTGCCCAAGATGATCAGGTTCATCTCCTCGGGGCTGGCGAACTCTCCTGGCAGGCGCAGAAGATAATCCGTGAGCCCTGATTTTATGCTGCCCAGGGGCTGGGTGATATTCTCCTTGTTGATAGCATCCTCTATATCCAATATAGAGAACCCGTATCCTTCCAGCCGCTCCCGGTTTATCCAGACATTTATCTGCCTCTCAAGCCCCCCGTATAGCTGCACCGTCCCCACTCCCGGAAGCTGCCTGAGCGCATCCCCCACCCTCTTATCTATCAGGTCATAGAGTTCGGAATATGACTGCTCCGCGGTTATCCCCATGAAAAGAATCGGGGTCATCGCGGTATTGAATTTATAGATAAAAGGATTATCCATCTCATCCGGGATATCGGGAAGGAAGCGCTTGGCGCGCTCTATACGGTCGCGGATATCATTGGAGGCTTCATCCAGATTGGTCCCCCACTTGAATTTCAGGGTAATCAAAGAGACCCCCTCCAAAGAACGGGAAGTGAGCTTATCCAGGCCGGGAGTAGTCGCAAGCTGGTTCTCCAGAGGGTCAGTCACTTTTATCTCGACGTCTTCGGGGCTTGCCCCGAAATAAGAAGCGATCACGGTGATCGCCGGAGGCTCAATTTCGGGCATCTGGTCAATCCCTAAACGCGAGAGGCTATAAAGGGCAATAATCAGGATAGCCGAAAAGATCATTAAATTGGTAACCGGCCTTTTAACGCCGAATTCGGGAAGATTCATCTTTTCTCTACTTTTTAGTTTCTTCTATTTCCACGCTTACCGGACTATTTTCCTTGAGCCTCTGTTGTCCCATGATTACAACGAGGTCCCCTTCTTTCACGCCTTCGCGCACCTGGTAATACGGCCCTTCGCGTAACCCTAAACTTACTTTTCTTAAAACCGCCTTATTATCCTTTATCAAATATACATATAGGTCCGGCTCCTTACCCATCACCGCTTCTTTCATGATGGCCGGGACGTCTTTATGCTCCTTCAGGACCAGCCTTACTCTCGAAAACATGCCGGATTTTAAGCGGTGTTGAGGATTATCTACGGTTATCTCGACCGGGGCTGAACGCGTTTCTAAATCCACAACGGGGCTCACCTTGGTCACGATACCGAGGAACTCTTCTTCAGGATATGCATCCACACCGATCGTGGCTGACTGCCCTAAAGAAACCTGGGGAAGATATTTCTCCGGCACATCCAAATCTATCTTTACCTTATCCATGTCTACCACTAATGCTACGGGTGTCTGCGTCGTCACATTCTCTCCGATATCCACGTAAACCCTTCCCACAATTCCGGTCAGAGGGCTTTCAACAGGAGCCTTCTCAAATTTAAATCCGACCTCATCGCGGTCAATGTATAAAATAGGCTCCCCCTTGCTAACGTGGATCCCGTCCTCTTTTATCTTCTCGATAATCTTTCCGTTTACCCTGGGATAAACCATTGCTTCATCCTTGGCCTTGATGTTGCCGACATACTCCAGTATTTCAGAAAGATCCCTGAGTTCAACCCGCATGGCCTTTACCGGAACCGCTTCCGCGGTTTTGGATATATCTTCTTTCTTGGCGCAAGCCGCTAATGAAAAAAGGCAAAGCGCTATGATTAAAACCAGATTGATCTTTTTCATCCTTCCTCCAATTTCACGTTATTTTTCATAAGCGTCCGGCCTTCTGACCTGTCCAGATTAATAAATGCGATATTATAATCTATCACCGCCTTTAAATAATCAAGTTCGGCCTGTGTCAATTTCTCCTGGTAATCCAGCATGTCGTGGGTAGAAACCTGACCCGCAGCGTAGCGCTCTGTCTGCGCCGCGTAATTCTGTTTCTCCTTTTCACTGGAAAGCCTGGCGGCCTCAACCTGCCGCGCCTGTATGTCAACGGCCCTGACCTTGTCCCTTACTTCCAGGATGATATTCTGCTCTAACCTTTTAAAAGCCAGGAGCGCCTGTGCCTTTTCCAGCTTGCGCTGCCCTAACTTCGCGCGTTCAGCCGTGCCCCAGGGCAGGCTTATCTGTAAACCTACGCTCCAGTCGCGATAATTACTATTTGCATTTTTCAGCGCTTCCCGATATTCATCACCCAGACCGTTTAGACCGAAACTGGAAACCAGATCTACCGTAGGAAAGAGCGCATTCCTGGCGGTAACTATCCTTATATCCCTGTTTTTTAAAGCGAATTTTTGCGAATTATAGTCAGGCCGGTATACAAAGGCATTCTTTAAAGACTCGACCAGGTCTACCTTTTCTTCCTTGAAATCCGGTTTTGGGTCTATTAACTCCACCTTCGCGTTCCAGACCTCGGGGTCATCCACCAAATTAGTGATCAGTTTGAGGTCATCCTGTGCCTTCTTGAGGCTTGCTTCCGCGCCAAGGATCGCCTTTTCCCTTTCGGCAAGGGCCGTCTCGGTTTCCAGGAGGTCGACCGAACTCAATAATCCTTTTTCATAACGCGCGTTATTTATCCTAAAGAGTTCCTGCGCGCGCCCCAAAGAAACCTTAAGCAACGCGTAATTCTCCAGATAATAAATGTAGTCGTAATAAGCCGTCTTAGTGCGGCTGATAATATCCATGACCTTATCTTTAAAGGTTTCTACCGAAGTCTGTTTATTATTGCGGGCGATAATAATATCCGCGCGGTTAACAAGCACACCGAACCCCTTAAAAAGCGGCTGGGTTATGGTAATCTTCGGCTCTGCAGAATAATAGGGGTTAAATATCTGAAAAGAGGAACTGCTCTTATATCTCTGGCCGAATAATTCCACGTCGTATTCGGTGCCGGTAATCAATTTCCCCGAAACCGATGTATTAAAAGTGGTGTCATGCGAACCGAAGGTGCTGGCGCCTGCCCCTTGCAGACCGGAAGTGGCGATCTCGGTATTATCGTGAACTGTAAAATCCACGCCGAAGACGGGTTCAAAATCCGCCTTGGCGATATTTACGTCGGCCTCTCTTAATTCAGGCTCAATACGCTCTATTTTGATCTCGGAATTATTCTTTAAGGCATAGGCGATGCAATCTACCAGGCCGATCTTTAATATCCTGTCCTGGTTGGATGAGGCAATAAAGATGGCTTTCTCTATCTCTCTTTGCCTCTCCTCTTCGGCGGCGCTTGTAAACTTTGTGCCGGCGGCAAAAGAATTGCGGCTTAATAACAATAAATTTATCAGCAAAAGAAACAGGGCTCTCTTCATTATGCGGTTCATTTAACGGCCGGATTATCTCTGGTCAGTATCTCCTTTATGCGCACCAGTATTCTCAGGTAGTCCCGGCGGTCATCTTCGCGAATACTGCCGAATATATTTATAATCATCTTCCGGCGCTGTTCGTTAACCCTCCTTACCAGTTCGCTGCCTCTGGCCGTCAGTTTTATCTTAATTATCCTTCTGTCTTCTGGATTATAGACCCGGGCAGCATAGCCGGCGTTGACTAACCTCTCCACGATACCCGTCATCGCTGCGGTAGTCACATGCATGAAATGCGCGATATCCGTCATTCTCGATTCGCCCTGCCTGTTCAAGAAGTCCAGGATCAGGAATTGGGGGAGGGTGATCTTCCCTTTATATAATTCATTCGCCTGGCGCCGGGCAAAACCCTGGATGACCCCAGGCATAACCTCGCTCATCTTATCCGCAAATTCCAGTAAGGAGCTTTGGGACATAGTTAATCCTCTTAATAATAAGTACTATTGATTATTAACTATGTTAAGTATATTCGAAAAAGCGTTAAATGTCAAGAACTTTAACTGTGGGAATTTATGGTTTTAAAGGGGGTCTCTAGGAATGGAAACCACTACTGCGGCCAGAAAAAGCGACATTCAGCCTAAAGCGTATTTATTAACCTGATGAGGAATTTATGTTCAGTCTCAACCATCTGAAGGTTATGCTCTAAAATGTAGGTTAATGATGGCGGGTCCTTCTTTCTTAAAGAGGCAAGCGTCTGTTTCAGGCCCTCTGCGAGCCTTACCAAGACAACCGTGCGTGCGCACAACCTGCGTTTTGCGATATGCGGATTCATATAATCCAGAAAATAAAGGCTTAAATCCAGGCTGAACTGCGGACGTTTAAAATCAAGCAGGCTCTTGGTAAGCAATTGGCTAAACCTGTCTTTGCCTTTTCGGGTCAGGGCATAGGTAAGGCGCTGCGGGCGCCTCCCTGCCTTGCTTATCTTTTTGGTTACCAGCCCTTCTTTCTCCATGATGCGTAAAGGATAATATATGGATTTCAGGTCTACGCCCGCGAATAAGGATAAAATCTTCCCGATCTTTTTCTTTATCTCGTATCCGTGTTTCGGGCTCTCTTTAAGCAGGCCGAGCAGGATTAATTCATGCCCCATCATCCTATGACACCTATTCTTCTGAATTTCTGATACCTTAATTTAAGTAATTCCTCTTTTTTTAACGTGTCCAATTCATCTAGATTGCTGTTTATAGCTTTTTTTAAGGTCTGGCCCATAGCCTGCGGGTCTGTATGCGCTCCCCCTAAAGGCTCGGGTATCACCTCATCAATAATATTCATCTTTAAGAGGTCAGGGGCGGTTAACTTTAATACCTCTGCTGCCTGGGGGGCTTTTGATCCATTCTTCCATAATATCGCCGCGCAACCTTCGGGCGAAATAACAGAATAATAGGCATTCTCCAATACAGAAACCCTGTCCGCAACTCCTATCCCCAATGCCCCTCCCGAACCGC
Organism: Candidatus Omnitrophota bacterium; assembly: GCA_043823435.1. GTDB lineage: Bacteria > Omnitrophota > Gorgyraeia > Gygaellales > Profunditerraquicolaceae > UBA1562. The sequence continues at coordinate 18,762 of JBDRAV010000015.1, forward strand.
CCTCTCCGATAATAACAGCCACAAGGGGCACGGCCATACTGATCATTTCTCTTAAATTAAGCGCGATCGCCTGTGCCTGGCCGCGCTCCTCTGCGCCCACTCCGGGATAGGCTCCGGGGGTATCGATAAACATCACCACCGGCAAATTGAATTTTTCCGCCAGCCGCATTAACCTGAGGGCCTTACGGTAACCTTCAGGGTGGGCACAACCAAAATTGCGGCTCAGGTTCTCTTTAGTATCCCTGCCTTTCTGATGCCCGATAACTATGATCTTTTTGCGGCCGATCTTGGCAAACCCCCCAATCATAGCTTTATCGTCAGAAAAGGTGCGGTCGCCGCGCAATTCAATGAAATCTGACATGATCATATTGATGTAATCCTGGGTGTAAGGCCTCCGCGGATGCCGGGCTATCTGCACCTTTTGCCAGGCGCTCAGATTGCCATAAGTATCATGCCTTAACCGTTCTAATTTCTCTTCAAGGCGCTTTACCTCGGATGAAAGGTCGATCTTCTTGTCCGAAATAAACCCCCTTAATTCCTGGATCTTCTTCTCCAGCTCTATAATTGGTTTTTCAAAATCCAATCCGCTCATTCTGGATAATGTTCGATGGCCTATTGTTAAAGATTAGTCGATAATCGTCACTTCTGTCCCGATAGGAACTATCATATATAATTCCTTTACTTCGGGATTAGACATGCGTATGCAACCCTGGGTGACCTGTTTACCCAGGTTCTGGGGGTCTATGGTGCCGTGGATACCGTAACCGGTCAGGTCGAATCCCAGCCAGCGGCTACCGAGTACATTCTCAAGGCTGTCTGGCGCTACCACTAATCCGGCCTTAAACCAGGTAGGATCAATAAGCTTATTGATAATCTTAAAATTGCCTACGGGGGTAGAGTTATTCACTCCCGTGGAAACGATATAGGTCTTGATAATCTCTTCGCCAGTCTTCAGGATAAGCGTATTCTGTGACTTATCCACAACGATGCTAAAAGGCGCTATCCATACCTTAATTTTCCTCCCGGGGATGATTTTATCGTCTTTGAGGTTATTGCTCTTCATGATTAATTCAACTGTGGTATTGAATTCTCCGGCGATTCTATTCAGTGTATCCCCGGACTTTATCTCATAAAGCATGCCTCCGGGAGTCAGCATAGGAGAAAACAATAGCTTAAGGTTTATCTCTTCCGACTTTTTCTCCCAATTCATCACTTCGGGAGAATTCGGAAATTCATGGATTAACCGCTGATAGAGCGACTTTGCCTCCAACAGCCCTCCTTTCAGTAAGGACTCTGCGGCCTGCGCCGATAGAGTGGATGAAGAAACAACCTGGCCCGCATTTATATGTGTGTTTAGTTTTATCTTACTTATGGCCAAAAGCAGGAAAATGATAAAGACTAAAATTGAAGCAATTGTTATCAATAATCTCTTGTTCATAGAAAAGCTCCTTTCGTAATAAACGGGCTGCTTACGCAAGCGCCCCGCTCATCTAACAGTGTGGTCCCGCCCTATATTTACATGATTAGCGGGGAGGGACGAGTTCAGTCAGACTTAATGTAACCAGAAGGCAACTACTACGCCTAATAAGGCCCCTGCAAATACCTCTACAGGTGTGTGTCCGATAAATTCAAGCAGCCGGCCTTCAGAGGTCCTGCCCTTCCAATAAATATCCTCCATCATATTATTTAATATACGGGCCTGCTTTCCCGTAGACCTGCGCACGCCCTGCGCGTCAAACATCACCACTATGGCAAAGGAAGCGGCCAGGGCAAAATAAGCACTATCAAAGCCGTATTCAAGGCCAAGTATGGTGGCTAAAGACGCGGCCCCTGCGGCGTGACTGGACGGCATACCGCCTGTACCTATTAGCCAGCGGAAATCGAACCTCCTCTGACGGATTACGCCTATGATTACCTTTATGGTCTGGGCGATTATCCATCCATAAATGGTAACTATAAAGACCTTATTCTTACTTACCTCGATGAACATTTCACTCATTATTTGCTATGGTAGGTGGGCATTACTTCTATTTTAATCTTGGCGCCGGTAAAAGTAGATTCTCCGTCTCTCACTAAATAGCCCCTGTTTCCTGCGATGGCCCTTTTGCTTTCGGTTATCTTATTAATTATTGACTTTGCCTTCTGCGTCCTGATTTTTACTTCCCTGATTGTTTCCTTAAGTTCCGAGAGAGAACTTAAACGCGCCTTGAGGCCGTCTCTTTCCTGAGAGACCCAGTTTAATTTAAGAATAATTTTACCTTTTTCTTCTCTGAGCGCGGCATTTTCGGTCTTAGCAAGCGCAATCTGCTCTATTATCTGCTCAATGGTCTTCTGTGAATTCTGGAGGTTTATCTGAAGCTGCGTAAGTTTTTCTGTATCAGCCATTAGTTCATCTTTTAGCGCCGAATTTTCCTTTGCCAGTGCGTTCTGCAATTCCTTTTCTTTCTGGACCCTTTCTTCTAAAGCCAGGACCTGCTCTCCTGCCTGATTTAACTCATTCAACAAAACATATTTTTCTCTCGCCATCAAAAGGTATTTAAAAAGGCTGAAAATAGTTATACCGAGCAGAAAGACAACCAGTACAATCTTATAGCTTTTTAAGCGTTTTGGGTCCATAGAATTTTTATTATATAATAAGCACCCTGAAAAGCAAGCCTTTTTTAGGCGTAAATTCTCTGTTAGAAAGCTTATTGTCTTGCGTCTATTATGGCAGAAAGGAAATTATTAAAATGCTATCCAGAATATTCAGTTTCGGGCTATGGGGCATGGAAGCGTATCCTGTTGAGATCGAAATAGATATCTCAAGAGGCTTGCCGGCTGTAACTTTAGTCGGCCTTGCGGATACGGCGATAAGAGAAAGCAAAGACAGGGTTAAGTCTGCCATCAAGAATTCTGGCTTTACTTGGCCTGCGGAAAGGATTACGGTGAGCCTAGCGCCTTCTGATATAAAGAAAGAAGGCGCGTCTTTCGACCTGGCGATTGCATTGGGGATACTCGCCGCAAGCCAACAGCTAAATGGCGAGAGATTGAATAATTATTGCATTCTGGGCGAATTGTCACTGGATGGATCGCTCAGGCCTTCTAAGGGTATATTACCCATAGCCATAGCAATGGCTAACTCCCTGTATGGCAGAAGGATAGATAAAATTAAAGATATGATTGTATCTTACCAAAATGCCAGAGAAGCGGCTATAGTTTCAGATATACGCGTTTGGCCGAAGAAGACACTAAAAGAAACAGTGGAATTCTTGAATAATCCCGATACCTCCAGACCCATGAGAGTAAACTTAGGCGAGTTATTCAATGAGAGGATTGAATACGGAGTAGACTTCTCTGAGGTCAAAGGGCAATACCTGGCCAAAAGGGCTTTAGAAGTGGGTGTGGCCGGAGGTCACAATATCCTGATGATCGGCCCGCCGGGTAGCGGGAAAACCATGCTTGCCAAAAGAATTCCTACTATTCTACCCGACTTAACTATTAATGAGGCATTAGAGGTAACTAAGATACATTCCGTAACGGGGATTTTACCATCTAAAGAAGGCATAATAAGCAGGCGCCCATTCCGCTCACCCCATCACACCAGCTCAAGCATAGCACTGATAGGAGGAGGGTCTATACCCAGGCCCGGAGAAATCAGCCTGGCGCATCAGGGGGTATTGTTTCTGGATGAGCTTCCGGAATTCCATCGCGATTGCCTGGAGGCACTCAGGCAGCCCCTGGAAGACGGGTCTGTACGCGTCTTGCGGGTGGCAAAATCTTTTACTTTCCCCGCAGCATTTATGCTGGTCTGCGCAATGAATCCCTGCCCCTGCGGAACGCTGGGACAACTGAAAAGCCCCTGCCGGTGTAACACCACTCAGATTGCAAGGTATCACGCGAAACTCTCTGGGCCGCTGTTAGATAGGATAGATATACACATTGAAGTGCCGGCTGCAAGGTATCAAGAACTATCCAGCAACCTGCCTGCTGAGGCTTCTGTTCAAATTAGAGAGAGGATAAATAAAGCTAGAGTTATTCAACGAGAGAGATTTTCCGCCGCAGGCGGATCCGCCTTCGGCGGAAAAAATGAAGGCATTATGTTTAACGCGCAGATGAGCCATAAACAGGTTCGTAAGTTTTGCCCCCTGGGTAAAGAAGAAAACGAATTGCTTAAAATGGCTATGACTGAATTAAATTTTATCGCAAGGGCTTATGATAAGATATTGAAGGTGTCAAGGACGATTGCGGATTTGTCAGGGAATGAAGAAATTAATACTGAGCATCTTTCAGAAGCAATACAGTATAGGAGCTTGGATAGGCAGTGGTGGTAAACTATTTATGGAATACTTCTTTTAGGATTACATTTGCGATATTCTCGGCCAAAAGCCAGTTGCCCTCCTCTGTGCAATGTCCGAAATCGCCGCCAAATATATCTATAAAATATGTACTGAAGCCGTCTGTCTTAATAGCATCTTTGAATATCTGCTCATTGTCTACGAAAACAATACCTTCTTGCTGGCCTTCAAATATCCTCTTCAAAGGCTCTACACTACGCATGGGATATTGCACACAGACCAATCCTATCTTCTTTTTATCTAAGATTTCTTTAAACCTACGGTAGTTGTTAACTGTAACAGGGTTATAATATCCTAATCTCAATCTATTCACCTTGTTAGCGTATTCTTTTGTCAGTTCTGATTTACCTATTTCTTCGTATAATACCGAGATTGCTCCATACGCATTGCCGTCTTCAGGCTTCAGTTCTATGGCTTTTTGGAATGACTCTATGGCCTGGGGGTATTTGCCTTTAGACTGATAAACAAACCCTAATCCATAGTATGCAGTACCGTCTTCAGGGTTCAGCTCTATGGCTTTTTGGAATGACTCTATGGCCTGGGGGTATTTGCCTTGAACTCGATAAAACCACCCTTGATCTCGATAAGTCCGCCCTAATTCACGGTATGCATCGCCGTCTTTAGGGTTCAGCTCTATGGCTTTTTGGAATGACTCTATGGCCTGGGGGTATTTGCCTTGAACTAGATAAAGCCACCCTAATTGAAGACATGCACGGCCCCCTTCAGGGTTCAGCTCTATGGCTTTTTGGAATGACTCTTCGGCCTGGGGGTATTTGCCTTGATCTCGATAAAACCACCCTAATTCAAGGTATGCATCGCCGTCTTTAGGGTTCAGCTCTATGGCTTTTTGGAATGACTCTTCGGCCTGGGGGTATTTGCCTTGAACTAGATAAAGCCACCCTTGATCTCGATAAGTCCGCCCTAATTCACGGTATGCATCGCCGTCTTTAGGGTTCAGCTCTATGGCTTTTTGGAATGACTCTACATCTAAAACAGGCTCAGAATAAGCTTCTTTTAACCCGACTCCTGGAGGATAAGTCTGGATTTTCTTGGAGCCTTGCCTGTCTTTGTCAGGTTTATAAAGTCCTGTTTCCTTGGCTTTAGTTAAGATATGCAACCAAAGAAGCCTTGATAGTTTATAAATTCTGAAGGATTTAAAGAAAAGCCAGATATTTGAAGTAGTGTCTATTTCATAAGGGAGATGTCCTCCTCTATCATTTATCCCCATCATCGTAACTACCATATCAGGGTGATAGTTATTGATATTAGATTCAAGTTGCCCTAAAAGTTGCGATGTATTAGCTGCGATGCTCCCCCTGTTTATTACATTAAATTTTATACCGATGTTACGCTGGTTTAATATCTCTTCAAGAAAAGCAGGGTATTCTCCTGCAGTGGTAGACTCACCTATACAAAGGATTCTGTAGGTGCCTTTTTGTTTTATGGTTTGACAGTTCCAGTATTCTTGTAGAGATAACAGGGCAAGCCCGCCCAGGCGTAAAGCTATTTCTAAAATTATAAGAAATAAAAATAGTCCGAATATAACCAAAGTTATTTTTGTTTTAAGGGCTGTTTTTGGTTTGGCTGGATTATTCTTTTGCATAACGCTTTAATTATACCACTTCCATTTAAAATGGTATGGATTTAAGGCAGGGTGTCTACTAATTCCCACTCAAATGTTGTATTGCGTTCACAGCATCCTGATGATCGGGCCTGCCGGTAGCGGCAAGAGTATGCTGGCTAAAAGAATGCCCACACTTTACGCAATCCAATATGGTTATGGAAAGTAGCAATATCTATTTGCCAAATACTTCTTTTAATATAACGTTTGCAATATTCTCGGCTAAAAGCCTGTTCCCCTTCTCTGTGCAATGCCCGAAATCGCCGCCAATCATATCACGAAAGTATTCTTCGTAACTTCCCTTCGCCATAGCCTCCTTAAATATTCTCTCGTTATCAACGAATATTATTCCCGCTTGATTTTGAAATATTACTTTCAGGGGCTCAATGGAGCGTACGGGATATTGCATGCACACAAACCTAACTTTACGTCTATCTAATATTTCTATAAACCTTAAGTAATTATTCCGGGTAACAGGATTATAATTTTCAAAACGTAACTGTTTAACTTTGTCATAATACCTCTGCACGTCTTTTCTGTCATTCGTTATCATGTTTAAACTCGCTAGCGCACCATAATACCGATCCGTATTATCCGGGTCTATTTTTATGGCTTTATTTAATACCTCTACGGCCTCAGCAAATTTATTTTGCTTCTGATAGCAATGTGCCAATTCGATATATGCCCAGCAGAACCCGGGGTTTAGCGCTATAGCGTTGCGAAGAACTTCTTCTAATCGTAATAAGTCACCGCGTATTTTATACACATATAAACCTAATTCAAAATATGTTGTTGCATTTTTAGGATCGGATTCTATTGCTTTTTTAAACATTTCCTCTGCCAGATCCATTTTATTGTACCGGGTATAAATGAACCCCAGATTAGAATAATACCAGGGGTTACCCGGATTTAACTCCAAGGCTCTCTTAAACAGCCTTTCGGCTTCGGAAAATTTATAGCGGGTTATATAAAATTGGCCTAATGCATCATAGGCGTGGTCGTCAGATGGATTCATAACTATCGCATCTTTTAAGGCATCTGCTTCTGTATTGTCATATTGAGCCTGCACATTTTTTTCAGATGGAACGGACGTATTGCTGAAAGGGCGGGCAATTGGGGAGGGGGCGTCGTTACTATTTTTATTGCGTATTCTTAATTCATGCATTTTGTTAGTGGCGTGCGCCCAGAGAAGACATATCAACTTATATACCTTTAAAGAATTAAAAAACTTCTTATTATTTGAATTCCCGATAGACGCATAGGGAATGTGTTTACCTGCGTCATTGAGCCCTATCATTGCAATAACCATGTCGGGTTGATAAGAGTCAATGTTGCTTTCCAGTTTTTCCAGGATCGCAGAGGTATTAATTCCTGGCACTCCTTTATTAATGACTGAAAAACGTATGCCTGCATTTCTTTGATTTAATATTTTTTCTAGCAATACGGGGTAGATATTAGCCGTCGTAGACTCACCTATACACACGATCCTATAGGTTCCCTTTTGTTTGAGCGAAGACAAATTTCTGTATTCCTGCATGGATAGGAATATAAATCCGCCTAGGCGCAATGTTACTTCAAGCATGATAACTAATAAAACTAATCCGAATAATATAAGAATTATTTTCTGACGTAGATTCGCTTGTATTTGAACGCGGTTATCTATACGCATTGGCCTAGTTTTTTACAGCACAGTGTCCTGGATAAACATATATGAACCCTCCTACTCATTTTTTATTACTTGGCCGGAAGGGGCAATCTCAGTAAGCTTCTTGGTCTCTGCCCCGGAAACCTTCGTAATTGATGCGTATGAAATCGCGCCAGCTATTCGGGATAAACTCAAATTTAAGAACCGGATCCTTACTAAATCGGTATATAGAACTTTCCTTTTTTACCATAATTCTCAATGCCGCCTCGCTTGTCAATAAACCGAAAACAACACCGGTAAATATATACAACCATACATAAGAAAATGCGGTCCTCTTTTTCAATTTTATCGATACGGATAATGCCCCTTTTGTTGTTCTCGCAACGATTCCAGAAACTCCGGGTCTACCCGATTCCCTAGCTTGATTACCTCATCGCAGTGCTCAACCGCTAAGTCGTATTCTCCCTTTTGATAATAGAATACCGCCAAATTGAAGTGCGCTGTTGAAAACCCCGGATCAAGTTGCACTGCTTTCTCCCATAGCCCTATCGCCTTATCGATCTCTCCGGTATCCGCATACACCGATGCCAAATTATTAAATGCCTCGACATACCCCGGGGCAATACGAATTGCTTTTTCATAAGCCTCTATAGCATCATCCTTTCTGCCGCTCCTGTCATAAGCATCGCCGAGATTATAATATGCCTGCGGCATATCAGGATTAAAATGTATCGCCTTCCTGCACGAATCTATCGCCTCATGGTTATTACCGATAATTATATATGCGTTACAGAGACTGTTGTGCGCATCAGGGTAATAAGGATTAAGCCCTATCGCCTTTTTATATTCCTCGATAGCCTCCCTGATTCGTCCCAAGTTAAGATATATATTGCCCAGTTTATAATAGCTAAGCGGCATGCGCGCAAACTGGGGTTTAAGCGCCATGGCTTTATACAAAGCGATGGCTTCTTCGGGCCTGCCGGTGTTCGCGTAGGCCGTAGCGAGATTATTGTAGGCTTCTGCGTAATCCGGCTTTACTTCTATGGCCTTTTTATACAAGACCACTGCTTCTTCGGGCCTGCCGGTGTTCGCGTAGGCCGTACCGAGATTATTGTAGGCTATCCAGGCCCCCGGATTCTTTTCGATTAATCCGCGCCAAAGCGTAAAATTATTCTTGTAATTCCCGGTCAGGGCCATACTTTCTGTAACCATATAAATCGTTATAAGCATAAATAACCCGGCAATGATGAATCTATTGGGAAGCGCTCTAAAAAAAGGAATTTTTTTGCTTAACTTATCGTACAGGAAACCTATGGTTGCGCAAAGCAATAACAGAAGAGCCGGAGTGGAAAGATAACTGAAGTGGTCTGCGACAAAAGAGAATACCATCCCGTACACGTTCAAGAAGCCCATCACCGGGAAGATGGAGATTATGTAAAAAAGGAAAAGCGCTAACGCGCCACGGCCGACCCTCTTTCTGTAACGCGTAAGTCCGGCTAAAACTAAGATAGCAGCAAAGGGAAACAACCATTGCCACCACATCCCGGCATCCACTGCCCAGCGCGGATAGAAAAATATAAAGTTAAAAGGAAAAAGGGTTTTGTGAATATAAAAAAATATTACCCTGCCTGACAGGAGAAAACGCTCCATAAAGGTTAAGCCAAACCCCTTTCCTTGCGCCCCGACATTATAAAATTCTAAATAAAGAGTGTACAGCGCGCTGATGAGGCCTATGGCCGCAAAAACAGCCCAGGATTTGATTTCCCGTAGCGTAACTTTTCCGTCATGCCACCATTTATATAAGGCAGGAAAGGATATAAAACATACGGCAATGGATTTACTTAACAAAGCGCATATAAACATTATAACCGTCAGCAGGTAATCCCTGATTCTCTGCGTGCGGTCAAAGCGCAGATATGACAATACCGCCAGCAGAAAGAAAAAAAGGCTCAGAAGGTTTTTCCGTTCGGTAATCCAGGCCACGGTCTCTACCTGGATTGGGTGGATGGTAAATAATAAAGCCACCGGCAAGGCAAGGCGGGCATATAATTTGCGCACTACCCAAAAGACCAAAAGCGCATTTAAAATATGCAAAAGCAAATTCACAACATGGTACCCGAAAGGATCCACCCCCCATAATTTATGCTCGATCCAGAAAGTCGTGAAATCAACGGGGTAATATTGGTACATTCTTCCGGTAAGCCAGATGACCCGTAACCCGTCTGCCTTCTGGAACCATGGGCTTTTATATATATTGACGTCGTCGTCCCAGATGAAACCATTCTGCAGGGAAGGGATATAAATTACAAGACAGAGGAATACGATCAGAATGAGCTGACAGAATATTTTATATTGCGGATATTTAAGGTTGTAATTCATATTCCCGCGTGCCTTAAGAAGATTTAAGAATTCAGGGCGTACTTTATAACCGCACTCAATTACCTAATCGCAATGCATGATAGCTGAATCGCATTATCCCGCATAATAGTATACCGCCGAAATATTCGCATGAACCGAAGTCGAACCCGGGTTGATTTCCAGGGTTCTTTTGCATCAGAAGAATGGATATAAACGGGAGTGTTACCTAGGGAAAATCCTGCTGATTGCTTCCTGCTTGGCATAACATATCAGCTCATCGCCTGTCACAACCACTACGTCCCCGTGCGGGGCTCCGATAAACTCTATTTTTTTACCGGACTTCCGGTAGATGGCAAGAATAAGGATCTCATTCGATTGCGATTTCAAGTCTTTTATCGGCCTTCCGCTTAAAAGGTTGTTTTCCCTAACGGTAATCTTCGCTATGGCATACCCCTCGCCCAAACCGAATAATTGTTCGTAATCATAGATGCGCAATGTCGTAAACTTCTCAAGGGCCCTGGTTATAATGGCCTTCATCATATTATAAATATGCCTTGAGCGGGCGATGAAGAATATGCCCAAAAGGCCTAATAACAGAACCTCTCCCCTTACAAGGGCATGCTTTCCTGTCTGCCCGACAAATGCTAGGACCAACGTTGCAATGGCGGTCGTCACCCCGGCGCTTCCCAGAAGAATAAGGATCCTGATGATGCGCCTGCGCACAGGATGTGTAACTATCGCCTCTGACTCTACGGTAGTATAACCCACCCCGGAGAATGCCGATTGTGCCTGAAAAGAGGCTATTTCCGGAGATAGCCCCGTAAGCTCAAGGGCAATAGCACCTATCCTTACTACGATAATAGAAAGAGCTATGATTATCAATAAACTGAACAATGCAACCATCTTGCTTGCTCCTTTCCTCAATAAGCCGGGGAACAATTTTATACAATAGCGTTCTCCTGGTCGGAATCTTTTAAGAACAGTACAGAGGTGTTGATCTTCCCAAAGACACTCCTCATCCACGGCATATCGTATTCCTTGGCTATCCCGAAGATATTTATATCTGCCAAGGGGGCATCCGATATCACATCGTTGAAAGAACCGATAACCGCAATGATCTCCGTCTCGCTTGTTAACCTCATTAATCTTTTAAGTCTACTAAGATATGCCTGCGCTTCCCGTTGTTCATTATTATCACCCACGACCTGAATAATACGCAACATAGCTTCCCAGTTCTTTTCCAGCTGCAGGCCGACCAGAATTGCTAAATGGATATTCGGGCTCCCCCTCCTGACCCACAGATTAATGGCCTGCTTCTGGCCGAGCCCTAATTTATGGTGCAGCATGAAGATGATGATGCCAAGACCCAATGCTTCGGCCTCTACGATGAAATTCTTGACCTTTGTGTCTTTATCCTGATTTGAGCCGATCTTCATAAATAAGGTATTCGGTGAAAGCGTTAGCCCCGTTAAGGTCTGGGCCACTGTTGTCGCACCTTCAAGAAAATCCGTGGAATCAACAACCGATGTAGAGACATAAACGCCATCCTCTCTTAACGGCGTGTTTAATAGCGTAAGCGCATCCAGGGATTCTTTTTTTACGGCTACCCTATCTTTAAGGCGCCTGTCAACAATGGTAAACAAATCAACCCTTCCCCGGGGATAGACAATCGCTTTTATGAAATCTACTGTTCCCAACCAATCCTTTGGCTCTTCAACCGGGATGAGAAGGTTCGGCTTCCATATCTTCGGATGGTAAGGAAGCTGCGAGGCGACCCTGGTCGCCTGTTCGGCAAAAAATATAAATATCCCTTTACGGATATCCGGAAAATTATGCTGAGTGCGCCTGCGCACAAGCAGGATATAGATAAATATGGTTACGGTGATGGCGATAACGCTAAAAAGCTGATTAATCAGGAACATCGCATATACACAACCAATCCCGCCTATCAGGGAGACAATAATAGGTATCTTGAATGTAGGGCGAAAACTTACTATGCCGGTGATCTTCTCGATAAAAACGGTTATATTCAGCGTCCCGTAAGTAATCAGGAAGAACATGGTCAGAATACTCGCTATGGCGTTTAGCCTACCCAGAGCGATCGTAAGCAGAGAGATGAGTGCAGTCAAAAGGATTGCCGTAGTCGGTTCCCCCCTGCGGTTTACATATTCAAAAGAAGAAGAGAACGGGATTGTCCTGTGTTTGCCCAACGCCAAAAGCGTCCGTGGCGAAGCCACAAACATACTGAGCGCGGAAGAAAGGGTCGCGCCCATAATCCCCGCGATGACAATGGGACGCCAGCGCGCAAGGTTAATGACTATTGTGGTATTATTTACTAAATCCCTGGGACTGGCAGTATAGGCAAACCAGAAAGATAAGGCAATATATATGCAAAAGGTAACACCGATGGCAAGAAGCGTACCTATGGGAATATCGCGTTCGGGCTTTTTTAGTTCACCGGACATACTGACTCCGGTTAGGATACCCGTTACCGCCGGGAAGAATATTGCGAAGACCCCCCAGAAACCGACCTCTCCTATGCCATGCAGAAAAGCAACCGGCTCTTGGGCCCTGGCATTGCCCAGAAATATCGACAAAAGAGAAAAAGCGATAATCCCCAAGATAATATACTGGATCCTGAAAGCCAGTTTTGCGCTAAGATACGAGATAACCAGAACGATACCCCATGTAATCAAGGAGACAAAAATAAAGTTGTACTGCGGAAAGACCGAAACCCAGCATTCGGTAAAACCGATGATATAAAAGGCGACTGAGATTGCCTGGGAAAGATATAAAGGAATGCCTATTGCACCCCCTACTTCAAGGCCCAGCGACCTTGAAATTATCGAATAGGCTCCTCCCGTACCTATCCTGATATTGGTAGTAATGCTCGCGATGGATAAGCCAGTGCACAGCGTAATCAGGTTGCTTATAATAACAATGGCCAGCACCCCGGCTAAGCCCACCTGGCCGACCGCCCACCCCAGGCGCAAATACATCACGACCCCCAGGATACTTAAGACCGTGGGAATGAATACCCCGTCAAAGGTCCCGAATCTTTTAGTTTCCATTGTTAACCCTTATTAGTCTGATAACCGCCTTTATTTTCTCTTCTCTATGATAGCATATATGCAAATCATGCCCACCGCAATAAATATCCTTTCCGGAATTCGCCTTTACGCTGGATCTCATTCAGCTATAACCCTGCTTGACTTGAGGAGGCTGTAAATATACCGGGATGATATTTTAAGCGCGAAGGCGTTCTTATGACTTTCGTCATATTGATAATTTATGGCCACTACCTGCGGAGTCATCCCCAGCCGGTTGAATTCATCTATCAAATCTATAAATATTATATTCGGGGAATTAACACTTTTTACCAGCTCATGCAATGGCCAATAAGGATAACCTTCTTTAAAGTCTTTCACCATAATGCTGGATACGGGGAATATCACCACCACAAGCTTGGTGTTTTTAGCCGCGCAAATACCAGCCATCTCCAGCATCGCCTCTTTGACATGCAGAAAATACTTGGGGCGATGGTAATAATAATAATTATCCACCTCCGTATTTATATTAAGCCCCTTCCTTTCCCTTCTTATCATCGCCTTCTTTATGCGGTAGCTAAAATAACGCACCAGGGCGCTATGGCGCATAAAGAAGTTTTTATTGAAATAATATTCCCCCGGCTCAGGGTCATTCAAGACATAATTTAATATAATCAGGTCGGGATCGTATTTCAGGCCTTTGTTTTTGAGCATCTCCAGCTCCTGAAGGATATTATATCCTTCTACGCCGAAATTAAGGATCTCGTATTTAATTGAACCGGGGCTTTTGTTCAACATTTCCTCTAATTGTGCGGCTAAACTCTCATTTTGCCGAAGCATAAAAGAGAAAGTCTCGGAATCTCCGAGCATAATTATGCGGAATGTGCCTGCGGGCTTGGCTATGGAATATTCCTCTCCGCGGAATCCATCGGAGTTTATCGATATATTAGCGCTTTTGGCTCCCGGGACAAGTTCATAGCGCAGGTACGGGTCAAGGCTTCTTCTATAGATCGGCCTCTTTACCCATCCACTCATCTCCCAGGAAAAGCGCAGTATGATTTCGGCAGAAAATAATACGATAAAAACAGCCGCTGCTGAAATAAGGATATTGCTTATTAGTCCATTTTTCAATTAAGCCACCTAAGGCAATGTAACAGTTAAAAGCGTCTCTGGCGGGCTTACAATAAGCATCCTGTCTTTATACTTTAATGCGGTACGGCATCGTGCTTTCACGGATTGTTCAAGCCCCAAGAAGTCTTCTTCACTTATATAGCAAAGCCTTGTTTTAGTGTAAGGAGCGGACAATTCGTTCTCCAGAAGAACCCTATCCTTAATATATCTGACGCGGGATAATTCTTGAGAATAAAACAAGATGGATGCCATATCCTGTTTATACGCGATAAACTCGTATTCGGGCAATTGTTCTAATACCTTATCTATGGCCGGGGCCATCCGCACTATCTCGTCAAAGCGTTTACTACGGATATTCAGAGGGAGACAGAGCATAGCGATACCGGATATAATCAAAATGTATTTTAACCCGGAGGCTACCCTAGCCTTAACCGGTTCTTTGATAATCCTGTCGCAGGCCAACCCTACCAGCAATGAAACAGCCGGATACATCGGGAGTATAAAATAGTGAATTTTCTGCCTGCCGAACGAGAAGGCCAGCGGAAAGATAAGCGCCCAGATGATCAAAAGATAAAATTCATAGTTTTTATTAGCGCGGGCCTCCCTAACCGCCAAGTATCCGCCGTAAACAGCAAGAGGCAGAAGATAAAAATATTTGTTTATTATCGCCTGCATATAATAATACCAGGGGACATTAAAGCCGGGGGAGTTCAAAAGATGCAGAAAGTTGCAGTTAAGCCATGGGATAAATAAGGTTCCTTTGTCAAACCAAACCCATAATAAAACCGGTCCGGCCGCGCATAATAACCCCAGGATAAAAAGCGGGCGGAATAGCTCTTTTATCTTCCGGAGCATAAGTATATAAATAAAAACGATCACCAGGGGGGCAAGCCCCGAAACATCCTTGCTTAATATGGCAAAAGCGGTGAATAGACCGAATAAAAGATAAAACCTGCGGGAACGCCTCTGGGCAAGGATAAAGGCAAGAATTGCCAGGGTAATAAATAAACTGACCGGCAGATCCATCCGGCACTGCCGTGAAAGGCGCACGATATGATTGGTGATGAGAAAACTTATGCCCGCAAAAAACCCCGTCCATTGATTCTTAAGCAATTTTCCGAAACAAAATATAACTCCTACCAACAGAAGCCCGCTCATCATAGAAAATAACTTCGCCGTAAATGTAGTTACTCCGATAAACTTGAAAAAGAGCGCGGTAACCCAGATGCATAACGGAAAATGATAATAAAATACCCCCTGGTAGACGGGGTCATAAAGCCCGAGCCACCTATTCGTACGCAAGATCTCTTTCGCCACTGCAGCGTAGTTACAGGAGTCCACATCCAACCCTCCGGGGACCCAGGCATAAGCAAAAAACAATATTGCCCCCATCCATAAGAGTATAAACAATAAATAGTACTGCTTTATTTTGGCTATCAATCTATCCATTGGCCGCTATTTTGAAACTGGTTCTTCCGGGTTACGCTCCCCTTCCAGCTCCTTCTCTATATAGGAATTCAACTCGCCCTTTAATTTCTGTATACGCGCCCCATCTTTTGCGTCCCGTTCCTTTTGTATCTGTATGACCTTCTCCCTATACTCGGGGTTATGCTCGTATTTATAGTCTGAAATTGCTATGGAAGGAAGGCGAAATATCCCGCCTGTGAATTTTAAAAACATGGCCGCCCTGCCCCAGGTAGCGCCCTTAAAATTGTTCTCGATATAACCCATCTGCTTATAGTAATGCTCTACCGTACCTTTACGCTCTTTGAATCTTTCGCGGGCCAACCCTAGATTCGGCACGCTGCTACCCTTACCTATAGTGTATTCCGGTATTGTATAACCGTCCCGTGAAACCACGTAACCTTTATTATAAGGCTCTTTACCGCGGTGAAATTTATAGTTCGCGCAACCCGACAAAAATAGCGCCAATAAAATTAACAGGATCGTCTTTTTCATGCTCTTCTCCATTTCTAATCGCTTACTTGATCAAAGCGAGGGTTTCGCTGCGCGTCTTCTCGTTCTCCTTAAATATCCCCCTTACCGCTGAAGTAACGGTCATTGCCCCGGGCCTTTTTATTCCACGCATGGACATACACATATGTTCCGCTTCGATAACTACCATGCACCCTTGAGGTTTAAGTTTTGACATGATGATTTCGGCGATCTGAGTAGTCAATCTCTCCTGGACCTGAGGCCGCTTTGCCAGGATATCAACCACGCGTGCTAATTTACTTAAACCGGTCACACGTCCTCCCTTGGGTATATAGGCGATATGCGCCTTGCCCAGAAACGGGAGCAGATGGTGCTCACAGACACTATACAGGGATATCCCTTTCAGCAGGATTATCTCTTCGTGCTTCTGGTCTAAGATAACCTCCAGCTCCTTACGGGGGTCCTCTTTCATACCCGAGAATATTTCTTCATACATTTCTGCGACGCGCTCCGGGGTATTTAAAAGGTCCTTCCTTCTAGGATCTTCCCCTATCGCTTCCAGTATATCCCTGACCGCCTTTTTAATCTTTTTCTTATCCATTAGGCCTCCGTATTCAATGAGTAGATAGCTTACGCCTCTTGTTTAAATTATAGCGGGATCCGTAAATTATGCCCTACTTATTTCCCTATGCAGAACTGAGAAAATATCTTATTTAACAGATCTTCCGAGAATCTCCTTCCCAAGATATCATCCAGATAGCCAAGCGCGTCTCTTAAATCCTGGGCAACAAATTCCTCCGATAATTTATTATCCAATGAATTAACTGCTTCGGCAATAAGTTTTTGCGCCTTTTTAACCGCTTCGATATGCCGAAGGTTGCTGACTATTACCGGCTCGGCGGGATCGACCTCTCCCTGACAGAATAAATCTACGATCGCGCCCTCAAGCAGGTCTATGTTCTTATTCTTCTTGGCAGATATATTGATTACCCGCCTGAATCTTTTACGTATCTTATCATCTTCTATCTTCGGCTTTAAGTCCATTTTATTTATTACCGCCAGGGTCTCCTTCTTTTTTATTGTTCTTATGAGCACATCATCATCTCCGGTAAGCCTCCTACTGCCGTCAAAGAGCAGTATCACCAGGTCGGCTAAACCGATATACCTCTTTGAGCGCTGGACTGCCTTCTTTTCTACCAGATCCCGCGGCTCGATGATGCCTGCGGTATCGACAAACCTTACGGGTATACCTTTTATATCAATAACCTCTTCGATTGTATCCCGCGTTGTCCCGGCAAGCGGGGTAACGATAGAGCGTTCCTGTTTTAAGAGTGCGTTTAAAAGTGATGATTTACCCGCATTGGGCTTCCCGCAGATTACCGCATTTATACCTTCGCGGAATACCCTGCCCTGCCTCGAACCGTCAATGACGCCCTTTAGCTCACTGTTTATGGCACGCAATTTCTGCGCGGTCTTACCCGGGTCTACCCCTATGATATCTTCGTCAGGAAAATCAATATTTGCTTCTAACGCGGAAAGTATATCCAAGAGCGCCCTCCTTATCCTACATATCAGGGCGGATAAAGCTCCGTGCAGCTGCTGCGCGCTCATCTTTAAAGCAGAGTCTGTCTTGGCACGGATAATATCCAAAACAGCTTCTGCCTGGGCCAGATCAATCCTTCCGTTTAAGAACGCACGCCTGGTGAATTCTCCCGGCCCGGATAACCGGCAGCCGTTTTCTAAAATCAGCTCTAAAACTTCCCGCAACGGCAGAATGCCTCCGTGGCAGTTTATCTCTACGATATCCTCTTTGGTATAAGATTTAGGCGCGCGCATCACGGTCAAGATAACCTCATCTATAATTTTAGTTCGTGAGTTCGTGAGTTCGTGAGTTCGTGAGTTTAATTTATCTAACTTTAGAACTTTAGAACTAGAGAACGGACGAACAATCCAGCCATAATGCGTAGTATAGGTCTTATAGGTAGAGGGCGGTCTTTTATCGCGGGAAATAAATATCCTGTCCGCAATGGCTAAGGCCTCTTTCCCGCTTATGCGCACAATGCCAATACCCGACTCTCCAACACCTGTAGCAATCGCCGCAATAGTATCATTAATATTATATCCGGGCATCTCTGAATTCACCCACCACAAATAATGATCCGCAAACCAGTATTAAATCTTCCTTTTTACCGATACGTAACGCAAGCCGCCTTGCCTCATCCACGCTATCAGTTATGTGAACTTCTTTTGCGTCAAAATATTTGGCTAAATCCGCGGGTTCGCTTGCGCGAGGATTTCCGGACTTGGTTAAAATAACTTTATCTGCCAGGTTATAAACTTCACTGCATATCCCGTTTATATCTTTATCTGCGCAAATACCTAAAACAAGGATCAGCTTCCTGTATTCAAAGATCTTCTTAACCGTCTCTTTTAATGCCCGCGCCGAAGCAACATTTTGTGCTCCGTCCAAAACAACCAAAGGATCAGTAGATATAACCTCACACCGCCCCGGCCAGAGAGTACTATAAAGGCCGCTTCTTATGGCATCGTGGCCTACATTTATATTATGCAACCTCAGGGCCTCAACGATTCCCAAGGCCACCGCCGCATTTATTATCTGGTGGGTTCCCAGCAGCTTTATCTTCAAATCCGGGTACTCTGCATAAACCCCCCTGATGTCGAACCCGTTCCCGTTTTCCCGATAGGTGATATCCCTGTTTATCTCATATAAGCTTGCGCCTGTTTCTTTGCATCTTTTTCTTATAACCTGCGCGGCTTCTTCTTCCTGCGGCGCGCTGATTACGGTGATCCCTTTATTTTTTATTATCCCCGCCTTCTCAAAGGCTATATCTTTTAAAGTCGGCCCCAGATACTGCGTATGTTCATAACTCACCGGCGTTATCCCAGCGACTAAATGGTTAAGCGCATTAGTAGCATCGAGTCTTCCTCCCATTCCGGTCTCTAAAACCGCAAAATCAACATCATTTTCCTTAAAATAAATAAGGGCCAAAGAGGTATAAAATTCAAAAAAAGAGAGCGGGCCGTATTCCGAATATTTATTGTAATCCTCTGCAGCCGGCTTTAACCTTTCCACTAAAGATGCAAGCACGCCTTTAGGGATCATCCCTTCAAAATCATCCTGCACCTGGTGCCGACCTAATCGGGCACCTGGTGCCCGATGGGTTTAGCAGACGGTACTGTAATATACGGATTCTTTCCCGGAAATCCGAAAGATGGGGAGAAGTGTATAGCCCGACCTTATATCCGGCCTCTCTTAATATATAAGCAACGAAGGCACAGGTTGAGCCCTTGCCTTTTGTGCCTGCAATATGCAGGTATTTTAAGCCCTCCTGGGGATTATCTATAGTGCCCAAGAAACCTTTAATCCGCTGTAATTTAAAAGACTTCCCGTAATGATAATCGGAGATCTTTTCGTAATCGGCTAAAGATTCTAGGTATTGGATTGTTTGCAGGTAGGTCATAAAGGAGCGTACAATTTATCTCTCCCTTCGGGAAACATAAATTGTATGTGCGAATTTATTAATGTTTGAAGTGTCTGATTCCCGCGAAGACCATCGCAATCTTATATTTATCGCAGGCCTTGATAATCTCTGCGTCGGATATCGAACCTCCAGGCTGGATTATGGCTTTTACCCCTGCCTTCGCTGCTTCTATAACGGCATCTGCTTTAGGAAAAAACGCATCGGAAGCCAGACAAGAATTTCTGCTTAATTTTCCTGCCTTCATCTTCGCTATCCTTACTGAATCTACTCTGGACATCTGACCTGCCCCTATACCTACGGTCTTTCTCCCGCGCGTTAAAACAATGGCATTGGATTTCGTATGCTTAGCCACTATCCATCCAAAGATAAGGCTTTCCAGTTCCTTTTTGGTCGGTTTCTTTTTAGTGGCTACTTTAAGGCTGTTTAAATCCAACGTGGATAGATCCTTGTCCTGAAGTAAAAGTCCGCCGCTTACGCGTTTAAGCTCATGGTCAGCTATAGGCTCCAACTCATCCAGCTCCAATAAACGCAGGTTCTTCTTATCTTTAAAGAGATCCTCCGCGCCTTTATCGAATCCCGGGGCAATGACACACTCAAGGAACCCGCTTCTTGCGATAGCCCTGGCGGTTTTAAGGTCCATCCTTCTGTTCAACGCCACTATCCCTCCGAAAGCAGAAAGGGGATCGCATTTATGCGCATCCAGAAACGCCTTTTCAAGGTTACCGTCTTCTGCCGCGCCGCAGGGATTATTGTGTTTTGCAACTACCGCCGCGGGTTTATGGAACTCCCGCACCAATTCATAAGTACTATTTAAGTCCAGGATATTGTTAAAAGAGAGCTCCTTACCTTGCAGCTGTTTCAGATTTATTAGACCCCTGGTTTTACCTTTTTCTTTATAGAATGCCGCTTTCTGGTGGGGATTCTCTCCATATCTTAGATCCTGTATTTTTTCAAAAGATAAATTCAGCTCATGCGATAACCCCTTAGATGAAGGTTGCCCCTTGAAATAACTGTTCAAATAATTATTGATGGTGTTGTCATAACGCCCCGTATGGGCAAAGACCTCTATGGCTAATTCCCGCATTAATTCTACGCTTAAGGCGCCATTATTTTTCTTCAATTCTTCGATAACACGGCCATAGTAAGAGGGGTCGCATATCACCGCTACGTCCCGGTGATTCTTGGCGGCAGAACGCAGCATTGACGGGCCGCCGATATCGATATTCTCAATCACCTCTTCTATGCTTACGCCGGGCTTCTGTGTTGTTTTTTCAAACGGGTAAAGGTTCACCACCGCCATATCGATAAGCCCGATATCATGCTCTTTGAGGCTTTGCATATGCTGAGGGTTATCCCTTAAGGCGAGCAGGCCTGCGTGTATCTTAGGGTGCAGGGTCTTGACTCTCCCGTCGAGCATCTCCGGAAAACCCGTATATTCAGAAACCTCCTTTACCTGTATGTTATTATCGCGTAATAATTTTGCCGTTCCGCCCGTAGAAATGATCTCTACGCCTAATTTATTTAACTCCCTGGCAAATTCTAAAATCCCGCTCTTATCAGAAACACTGATTAATGCACGCTTAACTTTAACCATTAATTTCTCCTTAATGAGCACACAACTTACGAACCACCTGTCTGCTCCTGTCATCAGATAAACAGGTGGGTGTGAGTAAGTTATAAGTGCGAATTAATACCTGCACCTATTGGTGCAGGTATAAGTTCAGCCATGCAATTTATGTTCACTTCCCGCTAATCATGTAATAACGGCGGGGTCCCGGCCGATAACCTAAGTTAGGGTAGCGGGGTTCCATAAATTGCGGCTTCACTTATTTATTAAAACGGAAATTTACCAGATCGGCGTCCTGTATCACGTAATCTTTCTGCTCCAGGCGCAACTTTCCCTGTTGCTTGGCCTGGCTTTCCCCACCTGCCTGGATGAAATCGGAAAAAGCAATGATCTCCGCGCGGATAAAACCCCGCTGGATATCGGAATGTATGACGCCTGCCGCCTCCCAGGCAGTTGTGCCCTTCCTGATCAGCCATGCGCGAGTCTCCTTTTCTCCGGCAGTAAAAAAACTGATAAAACCGCTCTCTTTAAATGCCCTGGATAATAAACTATCCTGTTCTCCTGATTCCTCTTTCTTCGCGACTATAACGGGCTTATTAGTTAGAAGCCCGTATCCGGAGATCATCTTTTTTTCTTCCTCGCTTAAATCTAAATTAAAAATAAATTCCTCTTTCTCCAGGGCTGCTTTCAGTTTACCCAATAGTATCTTTTCGTTTTCCTGCTCACTACGATTGATGCGCGTTTCAACAAATTCCAGGTCTTTCAATATTAAGTCCATCCGTGATTCACTCAATACCAATATCGCATCTGCATCCTGCGCGGCGTCTTCACTTGTCAGCTCAAGCTGAAGATAGGTCTTTTTCTTAGCCTTTACTAATTTATCTACTTCATCAAGGCGGGTATCTTTTATATTATGTTTTCCAGAAGGGATATCAGGGATAGAGAATATTGCGATCTTCACTTTTATCTAATTATTATTCTTCTTCGTGTTTTTTCGTGGCCTGGTATTGATTAATAATATTCGCGGCGATCTTATGGGGGGCCTCTTCATAATGTGAAAACCGCATGGTATAGGCCCCTCGTCCTCCGGTGATGGAACGCAAATCATTGGCATAAGTAAACATCTCGGCCAAAGGAACCCGGGCCTTTAAAACCTGGCTTTTTCCTTTGACCTCCATACCCATTATGCGTCCGCGCCTGGAGTTGATATCTCCCGTTATGCCGCCCAAGGATTCCTCGGGGATAACGATCTCCACATCCATAACCGGCTCTATGAGCGCAGGTCCTGCGCTCATAATCGCCTTCCTTAAAGCCATGGATCCGGCGATCTGAAAGGCCATGTCTGATGAGTCAACTTCATGATAAGAGCCATCTACTAGCCGTACAAGTATATCTACTATAGGATACCCTGCCACCGCACCCTCCAGACATGCCTGCCTTATGCCTTTCTCCACCGAAGGTATAAAGTTCCTCGGGATGGCTCCGCCAAAGATCTTATCGATGAACTCAAAGCCCTTGCCTCTCTCTAAGGGCTCTACCTCAATCCAGCAGTCGCCGTATTGTCCGCGGCCTCCGGACTGACGCTTAAACTTGCCCTGGACCTTAACGCTCTTGCTGATAGTCTCTTTATAAGAAACTTTAGGAGTCCCTAATTCTACCTCTACATTAAATCTTTTTCTCATGCGCCCCACCATAACAGCCAGATGCAAATCCCCTAATCCGGATACAATCAATTCCTTGGTCTGCGGATCATGGGTAACTTTAAATGTGGGGTCCTCGGAAGCAAGTTTACTGAGCGCTCCGGAGATCTTCTCTTCATCCTGCCGGGATTTCGGCTTTACCGATGCGGATATGGCCGGTTCAGGGAAAATAATAGGGTCAAAGAGAATTTGATTCTTCTCATCGCAGAGGGAATCCGACGTAAAGGTCTCTTTCAGTTTGGCAATAGCTATTATATCCCCGCAGGAAGCAGCCTCCACCGCCCTCTGTTCTTTACCCTGTAGAATATATATCTGCCCTATCCTCTCTTTTGTTTTTCTGTTTACATTATAAAAGCCCGTATTCGAAGAAAGCGTACCCGAGAAAACGCGCAGGCACGTTAACTGGCCGACATAAGGATCGGATATGCTCTTGAATACAAATGCCCCGAACGGGGCATCTTCCTTTAATATGACCTCTTTTACATTCTCTGCGTTCAAAGGATCGTGGGCATCGATTTTCGGCCTCTCTGCAGGCGATGGCAGACAGGCAATAACCGCATTTAATAACTCTTCTACGCCTTTGTCATTCAACGCCGAGCCAGAAACCACTGGAAAGATCCCGCGCTTGCTTACTGCCTGGCGTAAACCCTGGCTTAATTCTTCGTTGGAAAGCTTTTCTCCCTCCAGATACTTCTCAATTAAACTGTCATCGTTCTCCGCGATAACCTCAACTAAATCAGGGTCATCCAAAGAAGTTATGGCTAATGCCCTATCAGAAAACCGCTCTTTTATATCGGAGAGCACATTGACGGCATCCGCGCCCTCCTTATCCAGTTTATTTATAAATACAATGCATGGTAAACCAGCTTCCTCTAAAAGCGCCCAGGCCCTTTCAGTACCTACTTCCACGCCACCGCTGGCATCTACCACTATTACCGCGGCATCTACTGCGCGTAACCCGGAAATCACCTCTCCCAGAAAATCCGCATATCCGGGGGCATCGATAATCTGGATCCTTGAACCCTTATAATCGCAAAAAATTATGCCGGAATTAATGGAACTTTTTCTTTCTATCTCGTCAAATCCATAGTCGCTTATTGTAGTTCCGTCGGAAACAGCGCCTTTCCTTGTGGTGGTTTTAGCGAAATAAAGCAGGCTTTCCGACAGCGTGGTTTTTCCTGACTGGGCATGGCCTAAGAGGATAAGGTTTCTTTTATTATGCACATCCATAATAAATTCTCCTTTTGCTCTAAGATTAAGATAAGGAATCTCTATTATATAATACTACGGATATGGGGTCAAGGACAAAAAGGACGGATTACTCCAAGTACGTGTAGATCTTTCCTTTATAGTTACGCAGGACGTACTTTCCTTTTGCCTGGGAGAGCACGTAGTTCGGGCCAACCGGTATCTTCCCGCCTCCGCCCGGGCCGTCTATAACGTAAACAGGCACGGCGTATCCTGAAGTGTGGCCCCTTAATTTCTCTATTATATTTATGCCTGTGGCTACGGGCGTGCGGAAATGCTGTGTCCCCTTTACAGGGTCGCACTGATAGATATAATACGGCCTTACCCTTATCTGCAGCAGTTCATGCATCAGGCGTTTCATGATATACGGACGGTCATTTATCCCTTTTAAGAGCACGCTCTGGCTTCCCAAGGGTATACCGCTGTCGGAGAGCATATCGCAGGCGATCTTACAGCGCTTAGTAATCTCTTTGGGGTGGTTAAAATGGATACTGATCCATATAGGCGAATATTTTTTAAGCATATTCACCAGGTTATCGGTAATGCGCTGCGGGAGGGTTACGGGGACACGGGTACCTATTCTCAAGAATTCCACGTGCGAGATAGAGCGCAACTTCTGGATTAAATCCTCAATTTCTTCATCCTCCATTATAAAAGGATCGCCGCCTGATATAAGAACATCCCTGACCTTCCTGTTTGATTTTATATATTCAATTGCCGCATCGAACCTGCCGGAAGAACTATCTTCAATATGTTCTCCGACTAGCCTTCGCCTTGTACAGTGACGGCAGTACATCGCGCAGGACTCGGTAGCCAATAATAACACCCTGTCGGGATAACGGTGTACCATATGCGGAGCCGGGGAATCCCTGTCTTCGGCGCAAGGGTCAACCATCTCATGGGGCCCAACGGAGAATTCAGAGGACAATGGGACAGCCTGGCGCCTAATAGGACAATTAGGATCTTCGGGGTCGATTAAAGCCGCCCAGTAAGGGGTTATTGCCATAGATAATCTTCCGCTTGCCTTTTTTATTCCTGCTTCTTCATCGGGAGTGAGTTTGATTACCTGCGTAAGCTCTTCTTTACCGCGGATCCTGCGTTTTAATTGCCAATGCCAATCCTCCCAGTCCAGAGGATTTACGTCTTTATATAAAGCTATCTGCTGGTAATCCTGAGACTTCCTTGATGTAGTACGGGTTTGGGCCGGGGCCTCTTGCGCTATCTTATGACTCTCTACTACTGTGGCGTTATTAATCATTTTAGTTTCTCCCTCTTTCAAAGGCATTCATTAATATCGCCTCTATTATATCTTCATATTTCATTCCTGCGGCATAAGCCATAATAGGAAAATTCGATTCCGTAGGGTTAAGCCCGGGGAGAGGATTTATTTCCAATACGTAAGGGATATTATCTCTGCTGAGCCGTATGTCTGTGCGCGACATATCAAAACACCCCACTGCCTGGTGGGTCTTTAAGGCCACGCCCTTGACCCGCTCTTCCGTTTCTTTATCCAAACGCGCCGGGCAATGGAATGTCGGCACGAGGCCATACTCGGTGTTCCCCTGATATTCTTTCATTCGCCAGGAATAAAAATACTCTCCGCTCTTCTGGCAATCCGAAAAGTCTATCTCTAAAATAGGCAATATCACTGCTTTCCCGTTTTCTAAGATGCCTACGGTAAGCTCTTTACCTTTTATAAATTCCTCCACAAGGACCTCCTGTTTATACAGCCCCTGTATCTCTTTGATTTTTCTGATAAGGCCATCTCTCGCATTGACCACGTTGGATGCGTTTATACCCTTGGCCGATCCTTCGCGGTTAGGTTTTACGATAAGCGGGAATTTTAAATCAGCTTCTAACTCT
The DNA here is from genome assembly GCA_043823435.1 of Candidatus Omnitrophota bacterium. Lineage (GTDB taxonomy): Bacteria > Omnitrophota > Gorgyraeia > Gygaellales > Profunditerraquicolaceae > UBA1562. Next base: position 44,714 of record JBDRAV010000015.1, read on the forward strand.
TCGCTACCCCGGGTAAAAACCTGAAAACGGGGGGTAGGTATATCTTCTGCTTTTAATATCTTCTTGGTGAGCGCCTTATTCAGGGCCAGGGCCAAAGAGAATGTGTTTGAGCCTGTATAGGGGATATCCAGATAATCCAGTATGGCGGGTATCTCTGACTCGCGGAATTTTCCGCATTTTCCTTCCGCGATATTAAAGACTATATCCACGCGGTTTTTCTTAAAATAATAAAAAAGGTTCTGCTGTTCGACATCCACGAGAGAGACGTCATGTCCCATGTTTTTAAGGGCGCAGGATATCGCGTTAATGGTCTCTTCGGAGTCAAACTCCGAAAAATAGTCCAGGGGTTTAGTCTCGTCTTTCTTCTTTAAATTATAAGTTAAGGCGATCTTCATCTAATTCAGATTGTGCCTCTTGAGCGCGCTCTCAAGGATCCTGCCTATCATCTTAGCGTAAGAGATCCCGATTTCTTTAGCCACGACCATGAATACGTCTCCCGTCGATAAAGAAGGAAGCGGGTTTATCTCCAGCACAAAAGGGTTGCCTCCCCTATCCACCCTGAAATCCACCCTCCCGAAATCCCGGCACTCTACGGCATTGTAAGTCTTCAAAGCGAGATCCGATATTTTCTTCGCAAGATCTTTATTGATGCGCTGAGGACAGATATATTCTAATCTATCGGAGCGTATGCGCGCAAAGGTATAAAATTTATCGTTTAGTTTAAGCCTTCCGTCTATTTTTATCTGTACGATAGGCATCGCTTCCGGAGGATCATTGCCGACTACTGCAACGGTAAATTCCTGCCCGGAGATGAATTCCTCGATCAAGGCGGGCTGCTTGTATGTATTTATTATATATTCTACCTGGGTCTTCAAGTCATCCTTGTTTTCTACGCGGGAGTTCTCGGTCAGGCCTTTAGATGAGCCTTCAAAGCGCGGCTTTACAATAAGAGGAAACTTAAAATGATTGGTATTTAAAAGGCTGTCTGAAGTCTTTAATTCAAAGAATTTCGGGGTAGGGATCCCTTCGGCGATAAAGACCTTCTTGGCCATGATCTTATCCAAGGTAAGGCTCAATGTCATGGCATCTGCTCCCACAAAGGGAATACCCGCCATCTCAAGCAATATCGGCACCTGAGATTCCCTGTTTCTACCTTCAAGGCCTTCAGAGATATTGAATACAATATCTACGCCTAATTTATCTATCTTTTCCAAGAGGTTTAATACGTTGCCGATCTTTTTTACCTTGAAACCGCAGGTTTCGATGGCAGAAGCTATGACGCCTATGGTCGAGGGATGGTCAAACTCGGCATTGGCATCAGGCGGATCATCCTTCTTGAATTCATAATCTGTCTTTAAATCGTAAGTCAGGCCGACCGTTCTCATATGAATATAAAAAAGGGCTCTTGTATTTGAAGAGCCCTTAAGTTTTCACCTGATTTTCTCAATTTAATGTATTTAACCCCCTTAAAAACTTTCTTCTATATGTTCTCCTATCTTATTTTTTATCACAACATCTTGTCTTTGTCAAGTATTTTTTGTTTTCGGTAGAACCAGTTATATTTTTATCATCCGACGGAGAAATGGAAGATTTAACTATACGGGCGTGGTAAAAGAGCACGAAAGATTAATTGGTCTGCGCCGTGACTTGCTGCGGCTAAATAATTATTTTATCCGGAGTAATTTTGCGCAGGGTAAACTCTATTTGCCCAAGAGCGCCTCCAGTATTGCGCTGGCAATATTCACGGCAAGCAATCGTTTGCCTTTATCCGTGCAGTCCCCGCCGAACATATCCTTAAAATAGGCTTTGTACCTTTTTTTTCTTCGCCTTCTCTCTGAAAATTTTATCGTTACCAGCAAAGATAACTCAGGAAGCATCTTTTTTAAATATTATGTTCAAAAGAATAATGCTTCGCATGAGTACTATACTCATACGGATTTTACCTTGCGTCCATCTAAATTCTCTTTAAGTTTAATCACAGGCATCTCCTGGCACTGGTTTCTTTAGGCATTGTTTTAACCCTCTTGCGCAACAAATACTATTTTATTTGACTGGGTTGAAGTTTTAGATTAAAATTATATGATAATGCTTACGATTCTTTTAATCCTGATCTTCATCCGGCCCTTTATTTCATCCCTGGCCTTCCCTTGCCTTAATTCCATCTATTCTGCCCTGCTCCTATCTTTTTTAATTATCTGGCTTGCATTTAAGAAAACCCCCTTAAACAAATTCAAAAACCTAAGTTATCCTCTGATTTTATTCTTGTTATCCGTAATTATCTCGGTGATTTTTTCAAACGATAGACTTAGCAGCCTCAAAGAGCTCTATAAGTATATAAGTGCATTATCATTATTTCTTATTGCTGCAGCTTTAAGCTGGAATGACAAAACGCGCGTTATCCGCACCCTCGTTCTGGCCGGGTTCGTTATCAGCCTGTTAGCCATTTATCAAAGCCTCTTCGGCTTCCGACACATTTTAGACTATATTGCTCAACAAAGAATATCCGACCCTTTTGTTTTGGATTATATCGCTCGAAGGCGGGCGTTCCTGCCTTTTGTCACACCTAATATATTGGCGGGTTATCTGATTATGGTAATCCCGCTTACAACGGTTTATAAGAAAGGCCTCTGGCTGGCAGTTCCTTTGTCCATAGCCCTTTTGCTCACCAGGTCAATCGGAGCGCTGCTGAGCCTCTCTCTGGCTTTAGGCGTGTATTTTTTCCTGCTGACCAGATTCAAAAAAAGAAATGCCGTACTCCTCTTGGTGATATCAGTAATTATCGCTTTGGTATTTATAACAAGGTCTTACTACGCAAAGGAGCATTTGCGACCCGTTTTCTCAGCGCTGATGAGGCTAAACTATTGGAAAGATACTCTGAATATAATTGCAAGACACCCTTTGGCGGGGATTGGAATAGGCAACTTTACCCTTGTAAATTCCCGTTACGCCCATAACTCCTACCTGCAGATCTGGGCGGAGATGGGGATCCTTGGGGCGTTATCCTTCATCTGGCTGTTCATCGCCGTGTTTAAAGCCGCGGTCAGAAACAATAAAGATTGGCCCGCGGCAGGACCGATGGCCGGACTCTTCATAGCAAACGCCGCGTTTCTTCTCCATAACCTGCTTGACTTTAGCTTTTACCTCCCGGAGGTCAGCTTTATCTGGTGGATCATCCTCGGGTTATTGGCAAGCTCTGTTTAAAAAGAGAAAATTTATCGTACAATCACAGGTATCTTATGTCATATTCGGCGGCTTTGCTGCTCTGGCTTCAGCTTTTGTATGGGCATTTGGCTCTATTTTATTCCGGAGGTTGGGAGATGAAATTCCCCCCTTGGCATGAACCTGGAAAAAGATATAATAAGGAATATGCTCAAAAACGCTACACAATGTCTTCTCGGAATTATAGATAGAGATAATGACTGCTACTTTGGACTAGACTAAAATGCTGAAAAAGGCTTGAAGCAAGAGAAGAAGCTTTGGCAGGCGCTCTTTAAAAACTTAAAAATACGACATTTCTATTTTGGCTTGACAGTACCTAAAAATGTATTTGACATTTTATTCATTATTAACTAAAATTACAGTATGCTTTTTTAAGTCTTGTGATCTATGTTAGTAAGATCGAAACCCCCCCCTTAACAAAAACAGATAATGGCCCTTTCAAGAGAAAAACTACCGGTTAAGACCTTTCAAGCCTTATTCCCCGTAATCTACGGAGCCTGCTTTTATTCCTGGATCATAATCTCAGAGAAGATCTTACGCAACCTGAAATGCCCGGGTTACGTCCCGTATCTTTTCTTCCTGCCCATTGTTGCAATGGAGCTCTGGTCAACATATTATTTCCTGCCTCAAGAAAAGGCTCGAAAGGTTAAGGGCAATTTAAAGGCATTTGTAACCGGCAC
>JBDRAV010000016.1:0-90783 GCA_043823435.1 Candidatus Omnitrophota bacterium
GATTCATCCAGATGTTCGGCAATATCGTTTTGGGCGTGTCCAAAGAAGATTTTGAGCATATTTTAACTAAGGCAAAAGAGGGGTTGGGCGTTAAGTTTGACACCGAACTTAAGGCAGAAGATTTAAAAAATATCATTGCTCTTATACATCTTAAGTTTTTTGTCATAGAGGTCGCTCTTTTTTATTGCTCCATATAGCGCCTTCGCCTTATTTTTATCTCCGTTTAGCCTCAAGGCGTGGACCTGTGCCTCTAAAAATAAAGGCAGCCTAGTCTGTTTAAATTTGACCGGTTTCAGGAAAGAAGATTCCTTATTGTATTCAGCAACTCCATTTATAAAATAAGCGCAATAAATATTCTTTTGTTTATCCAGCGCCTTATCAATCCCGGATTCTATTTTTTTCAGTGAGCTTGCCAGGTAATTTAATAACCGGCCGGCTTCCAGGCTCACTTCTTTTCCGCTCATTCCTAGCTTTGTCTTTTTTCGGTATTCCTCTTTAAGGCAGTAGCTTTTGTCCCAGTAGTAATAATCCTTATTTCTGGAGTCGCTCTCCAGGTATTCGCGGACCAATTTATCGAGATCGACCAGGAAATCATGAACCTCTTCCGTAACTGGGATCTTCTCTATTGCGCATTCTTCTACAGCGCCTTTGATGAACAGCGAGAGCCTCTTTAATTCAAAAGTTTCATTAACTGAGGATCCAAGGAGACCGGGGAGGCCGTTTAAGGCATCAAACCAGTTAGGCTTATCCGCTTCCATTTCTATGCCGCATCCAAACGGGTCTAGAGATGCGAGCTTATTTACCAGCAAACACAATAATTTATTTATTAGGGTAGTCTGGTAGATTTCGCCCCGGCCGTAGTCCGTCCTTACGCTGTGGGGGTCACTCGCCCTTTTTTTGATTAATCCCCTTTTTGCATTAGAGGGGGTAACCGAATGCAGCTGCCTGATCTTACCGTCATGAAGCACGTATTTTTCAGCCCTGGGTTTTACGGTCTCAGTGTTGTCGTAAAAAGTAAAGGCCCGTTTCTCAAAGATAATTTTCTTTAGTTCTTCAGGATAAATGCCCAGATAGCTGTATAATAGGTCAAGATTATAAGTCCAGTGGTCAGTCCAGAAGCCCTCGCCATGTTCGGCCTCCTGGTTCTTAAAGGAGCGGGACAATAATATATTTAAGAATTCATCGTAAGAAACCTTTAATTTGATTTTGTTTTCTTTAATAAAAAGTATTACGCCTCCCGGGGTAAAAGGTTTATCCAAGAATAAGGTAAGTTCAGCGATACCATTTTTTTTTATCAGGCCTTCCAGTGTTACTTTAAAATCATCCTCATTTTTGAGCGTAAAAGTTGTACCTTTGATCACCAGGGGGTTGAAGCCGTCGGTTTGGATAAGGTTGAAGAAGGTGATGATATTGGCGTCTTTGATTTGCGGATTAAACCAGACGTCTGTCCTGCGGTTCTGGTTCATATCGCGGTAATTGCCGTTACCTTGTGAGAAATAAGTGGGCTGAATCTGAAATCTATTGTAGTCCCTCTCTAGGTCACCGTGTTTCCTTGAGTATAAATAGAATACAGATTCTGTGGAATCGCTCTTTCCTGCTGAGGGAGGAATCCCAGGGGATGTTGGGACAGATGAGCCGGAGAAGATCAAAGGGTAACCTCCGCGCATAATATTATCTAGGTAGGTCTGCTGGACGTAGAGGTTGAATTCCTTGGAACTACTCTGCGTACTTATATCCGCCTGCAGGTCTTCGATGGTCTTTTTATTTTCCTCTTTTTTTCTTAACATGTATTCCGCAGTTGCGATCCTGGTGGTCGTAGAGTTAAGCGTATCGCGGCTACGCATATATCCGATGATGGAATAAATATTCTTTTCTGAATTCTTTCCCAGCTCGAAGCCTAGGAGCGTCATCCCGCAGGGCGTTTTATTTTTAGTCAGTTTATCATTTGGATATATGAAATTCCTTCTTGCTAAGAATTCAACCGGACAGGAGAAATCTGTAATCGCTCCGAATACGGATTCCGGATCGACGATGGGCTTTATGATCTTTGTTTTTCCCCGTTCGCAGGAAAATCCTAGGTAGAAGTTGCCTTCTTTTATATGTATTACTTCAGGCCTGTCAGTGGGGTCAACGTCAAGTTTATAGAAAGGCACATTCTTATCGAGGTTTTCTATGTTCATCCATGCCTCGACCGTGCGGCCTAATTTCTTTAAGAAAAGGTCATTTACCCCGAATGGCACGATTTGCGGAAGCCCGTCTATGACCTGCATTTCCTTGGTCACGGCGTTTGAATTTTTTACGGTTACTATCCTTGCCAGGGCAGAATAGGAGTCGTCCGGTATTGTAAAATATTCTACCTTTACGGAAAGGCCAAGCGAAAAGTTATTTTCTTCGATGATTAAACCATGCGATGTGATGCGCATACGGTTATCCAGTTTGTAACCTAAATTAGCAAAACCGTTATGGAAGGGTTCATAGAGGACAAATTTCTTGCCGGTAAATAATTTTATAAAAGTGCGAAAGCCATGCAGGGATACCATCTGCCAGGCTTTGTTCGCGGGGAAGAATTCCAGGATGGCATGGTCTTTATCTTTTGTGCCGAAGCTGGCGATCCCCTGGCCTCGGTTGACATAGAATACCCACATCGGTATGCCGTATTTACCAGCGATGCCGGGAAAGAAATTTGCAAAGGGTTTGGCAAGGTTGTAGTTTTCGATAACAAATTCCTTGTCCTTTGCGTTTAGGCGATATCCGGGTTTTCTGTTTTTATGATTCCTAATCATAATTCTCTCCGATATGTTAACTTAATTATTGTACATATTTTAAAGCATTTGTCCACAAGAAAATTCAGAAAAAAATCAGGGACGTCTTTAAATGTAATCGGAAAGCGTTTATGCTATTATTCGAAAGGGTGTCCCCTCGAGCGACATTTTTCATTCAACTGTCACCTTTTTCCTGTCTGCCCTGTCTGTCCTGACTGCTGTCAGGCAGGGGGAAGGCGGGGGTTGAATTCAATGGTGTCCCTACTTATTTTATCTGTTTGACTTTTTTAGGAAAGGATGTTATGATTAAAAACTGCCGATTAATTAAGGAGAAGAGTGATGGCGATAACAAAAGAAACAGTGGAGCGCGTGGCGTATCTGGCACGTATTGATTTATCCCCCAAAGAGTTAGAGAAACTCTCTCATGAAATTAAAGAGATATTAAACTTTATAGATAAATTGACGGAAGTAAATATAAAAGATATTGCCCCTACAAGCCATATCCTGCCTATTAATAATGTGTTAAGAGAGGATGATCCGGTTGCATCTTTGCCTTCCGACAAAGCGCTGGAGAACGCCCCAAAAAAGCAGGGTAGCTTTTTTGGGGTGCCAAAAGTAATTGAATAATTCAGTTATGAGTTGTGAACAGTGAGTTATGAGAAATAATATAGAATTAAACAAGTTAACCGCACATGAGCTTATCGAGAAGATAAAATCAGGAGCAACCAAGCCCGGGGAGATAGTTAGTTCGTTAAAAAGAAGAATTAAGGATATAGACCATAAAATTAATGCCTACGTACGACATCTTGACTCTGAAGCCCTAGATTCCCAACTCCCAGCTTCCAGCTCCAATCTATATTTAAAAGGCATACCTGTCTCTATCAAAGATAATATTTGCACTAAAGGTTATAATACCGAATGCTGCTCTAAGATCCTGGAGGGGTTTAATCCGCCGTACGATGCCACAGTAATCAGGAAATTAAAAGAATCTGGTGCGACCGTATTCCCGGTAAAGACCAATATGGATGAGTTTGCCTTTGGTTCATCAACGGAGAATTCCCGCTATGGCCCGACACATAACCCCTGGGATTTAGAGACTGTTGCAGGTGGTTCTTCTGGAGGTTCGGCATCGGCAGTAGCTTCAGATGAGGCGATAATGGCCTTGGGTTCGGATACGGGCGGCTCTATCCGTCAACCTGCATCTTTCTGTGGCGTGGTCGGGCTTAAGCCTACTTATGGGAGGGTTTCACGTTATGGGTTGATTGCATTCGCCTCAAGCCTGGACCAGATCGGTCCCCTCACCAAAGATGTCAGGGATAGCGCGATCTTAATGAATGTCATTTCCGGATACGACCACTATGATTCTACTTCCGTAAATATTGATGTGCCGGATTATACCGCATCATTGGGGGCGGATATCAAGGGATTAAAGATCGGCACTCCAAAGGAATATTTTATTGCTGGTATGGATAAAGAAGTCAAGATAATAGTGGAGGAAGCTATAGATAAACTAAAGAGCCTGGGAGCCGAGCATAAACCGGTTTCATTGCCGAATACCCGGCATGCAATACCGGTTTATTATGTTGTTGCTACGGCAGAGGCGAGCTCCAATTTAGCGCGCTTTGACGGAGTGCAGTATGGTTTTAGAACCGAGAGCCGAGAGCCGAGAACCGAGAACCGAGTGATAGATATGTATAAAGGGACACGCGGAGAAGGGTTTGGGCAGGAAGCCAAAAGAAGGATTATTCTTGGAACATTCGCTTTATCGCACGGATATTACGACGCATATTATCTGCGGGCTCTAAAAGTAAGGACCATGATAAAGCAGGATTTTGACAGGGCCTTTACAAAATTTGATTGTTTGGTTACCCCTACGTCCCCTACGCCCGCATTTAAAATAGGTGAAAAAGCAAAAGATCCCTTAGAGATGTACCTTTCGGATATATATACCATATCAGCGAATCTATCGGGGATACCGGCGATATCCGTACCCTGCGGTTTTACCAGTAAGGGGCTGCCGGTAGGATTGCAGATTCTGGCGAAGCCGTTTAACGAAGGATTGTTGTTCAAGGCCGCTTATGCATATGAACAAAGCACGGAGTGGCATAAGATGAGCCCCAAATTATAAGATAGCACCAGGTGCAAAGCCAATCGGGCACCAGGTGCGAGATTAGGTTTGCAGACGGTACAAGATAGGATTGGCACCCGGTGCTAGGATAAAATTATGTATGAAGCGGTGATAGGATTAGAGGTACATGTTCACTTAAACACAAAGACCAAGGCATTCTGCGGTTGTTCTACGGAATTCGGCGCAGAGCCAAACTCACAGACCTGTCCCGTATGTCTGGGGTTTCCGGGTAGCCTGCCGGTTTTAAACAAAGTCGCCCTTGAATATGCGATTAAGGTGGCGCTCGCCCTGGATTGCAGTGTCCAGGAATACACTAAATTTGACCGTAAGAATTATTTCTATCCCGACCTGCCTAAAAATTATCAGATCTCCCAGTACGACCTTCCCGTATCCTTGGATGGTTTTCTGGATATGGAATCGCATGATGGGGTTAAACGCGTACGTATACGCCGCGTGCACCTGGAGGAGGATGCCGGGAAGCTGATTCATCAGGATCGCGAAAGTCTTGTGGATTTTAACCGCGCAGGGGTACCACTGCTTGAAATAGTAAGCGAACCGGATATATCTTCTCCCCAAGAAGCACACGAATATCTGACCGCCCTAAAGAGCATTATTGAATACCTGGAAGTCTCTGATTGCGATATGGAGAAGGGTTCTCTACGATGCGACGCCAATATTTCAGTCAGGGAGAAGGGCGTAAAGGGGCTTGGAGTAAAAACAGAGTTAAAGAACATGAATTCATTCAAGGCGGTAAAAGAAGCATTGGGGTTTGAAATAGAGCGCCAGACAGAATTATTAGATAAAGGAGGGGTCATCGTCCAGGAGACAAGGTTGTGGGACGTCAAGAGCCTGGAAACCTTATCCATGCGCACAAAGGAGGAGGCAAAGGATTACCGTTATTTTCCCGAGCCGGACTTGCCGCCATTTATAATCACTAAAGAAAAGATTGAAGAAATAAGAAAATCCATTCCGGAGTTACCTAAAGAGAAGAAACAGAGATTCATGCAATGGATATCGGCTTCTTCTGCTAGCACCTTGGTTTCATCTAAAATAGACGCAGAGCTTAGCGAAAGATTGCTTCAGAATTACAGCAACAAGAAGCTGGTTGCCGATTGGCTTATTAATGTTGCTTCTTCTACAGCCAATAGCTTAAAATGCTCAATAACGCAACTGGAAGTTAAGGAGGAATATTATATCGAAATTTTTCGCTACTTAGACAAGGAGTCGATTTCTAATCTGACCGCGAAAGCAGTTTGGGATGAAGTGGTTAAGACTAAAAGACCGCCTTCTGAAATCATCAAAGAGAAAAACCTCATTCAGATTTCTGATGAGTCCGTACTTAAAGAAGACATAGAAAAAGTCATAAAAGAAAACCCTAAATCCGTAGAGGCCTTTAAAGCCGGCAAAGAGAATGCAGTGATGTTCTTAATCGGCCAGGTGATGAAAAAGACTCATGGTAAGGCCAATCCGAAGGTAATCCAGGATATATTAAGGAGGAGGTTGAAGGATGCGTAATAGAACTGCTGTGGTGATAATCTCAGCTTTGCTGATCTTTGGGATTTATTCCATTGTTTCATCGGACGGGGACCAGAATAAGGCGCCCAAGGATACAAAAGACGACTTATACCGGCAGGTAGAGCTTTTTTCCGACACCTTGGCAATTATAAAATCCGAATATGTCGACGAAAGTGAGCCTCGTAGTTTAATTTATGGTGCCCTGAAGGGTATGCTTTCATCTCTTGACCCCCACAGCCAGTTTATGGACCCCGATACCTATAACGAATTGAAGGTAGATACGGAAGGGAAGTTCGGCGGCCTGGGTATAGAGATTACCATAGCTGACGGATTGTTGACCGTCGTAACCCCCATAGAAGACACGCCGGCATGGAAAGCTGGGTTAAAGCCTAATGACAGGATTGTAAAGATCAACGGAGAATTAACCCGTGATATGACTCTCACGGAAGCAGTAAAGAGGCTAAGAGGTAATCCCGGAGAAGCGGTAAATATCACTATCTTGAGGGAGTCAGAAAAAAAGATATTGGATTTTAAGATAGTGCGCGATATTATCAAAGTGAACAAGATAAAAGAAACAAAGATCCTACAGGATAAGATCGGCTATATACGTCTGGCTGAATTCGGGGAGAGCAGCGCCAAAGATATGAACGCAGCTTTGGAGAGCTTAAAGCAGCAGGGGATGGATGCGCTTATACTGGATTTACGCAATAATCCCGGCGGGCTCCTTGACGCCGCAGTAAGGATTACCGGGAAATTTCTTGATAAAGATAAGTTGATTGTTTATACCAAAGGCCGTAAACCCAACCAGAGCCTGAAGTTTTATTCTGAGGAGAAACATCCTTTTACAGATATGCCTATGGCGGTACTGATAAATGAAGGCTCTGCTTCAGGCAGCGAAATCATGGCTGGGGCTTTCCAGGACCATAAGCGGGCCATAATATTAGGTACTAAATCATTCGGTAAGGGCTCGGTGCAGACGATAGTTCCGTTAAGCGATGGTTCTGCGCTTCGGCTTACCACGAGCAGGTATTTTACTCCTTCAGGTAGACAGATACACGAGAAAGGTATAGTGCCTGATATAGTTGTAGAAGAAGGCAGGATAGAACTTACTGAAGAGAGTGTGCCCAAGATCCAGAAACCTGAAGAGATATTCGAGCAGATCGAACAGAAGGATAAGCCCGTGAAGAAAGAAGATTCTAAAGAATATACTTCCGATAATCAGCTCATGCGGGCGGTGGATGTCTTAAAGGCGATCCGTATATATAAGGAAGACAGGAAATAAGTGAAAAGACGGCCCGTATACAAGATCCTGACCTTTATTTTATTGTCTGTGGTAATCATAGAAACCGTATTGCTTATACATCTGTGGATAAACCGGACCGTGTCCAGGAAGGCAGCCAAGATACCTGCGGTTACAAAGAGCAGGATAGCAATAGTCATTGATGATTGGGGTTACAATCAGGATAATCTCAATATCCTGAATGAGATAAAATATCCTTTTACCGCTTCGGTTTTGCCCAGGCTTGATTATTCAAAGGAAGTTGCAAAAGAATTGCACGAAAATGGAGTCCAGGTCATGCTACATTTGCCTATGGAGCCCCGGGAAAGCTCAAGATTAGAGAAGAATACTATACTTGTTTCTATGAGCGAACAGGAGATAAAGGGTATCATCGGGAAGGACCTGGCCGATATTCAATATGCGGTAGGTGTATCCAATCATATGGGCTCCAAGGCTACCGAAGACCCTAAAACTATGGGTATCGTGTTTAAAGAACTGAAGAAGAGGAATCTTTTTTTTCTGGATAGCGTAGTTTCCTCCAAAACCATCTGTTCCGGGCTTGCGGAGAAATCCGGCTTAGGTTTTATAAAAAGAGACGTCTTTATTGATAATAATGAAGACCCCGGATATATAAAGGAGCAGTTCTATAAATTAAAAAGAAAGGCCTTGTTGCGCGGCTATGCCGTAGGTGTGGGCCATGACCGCAGGAATACCCTGGAGGTTATGAAGGAGATAATGCCGCAAATAGAAAAAGAAGGATATGAATTTGTTTTTATTTCTGAGATGGTGAAATAATGTATGTTTTAGGGATTGAAACTTCCTGCGATGAGACTGCTGCTTCGGTAGTGATGGACGGTGAGGCTGTTCTTTCCAATATAGTCAGTTCAAGCCTTAATGAGCATAAGAAATACGGAGGGATCGTACCTGAGATAGCCTCCAGGATGCACCTTGAGAGTATCTGCGGGGTTGTGGATTGCGCCGTAAAGGAGGCAAGGGTTAAATTGAACAGGATAGGTCTGGTGAGCGTGACCTCCGGACCCGGCCTGGCAGGCTCTTTGCTTGTAGGTATATCTTTTGCTAAATCCTTAAGCCTCGGCCTCGGGGTTCCTTTAATGGAAGTAGACCATGTGGTGAGCCATATGTATGCAAATCTTCTAAATGCGTCTGCCTTGCGGATGCCTTTTATTGCCCTTATTGTTTCAGGTGGACATACCTCTTTGTTTTATGTAAAAGATTTTGATAAAATATATCCTTTAGGTAGGACTTATGATGACGCCTGCGGAGAGGCATTTGACAAGGTTGCTAAGATCTTGGGGCTCGGCTATCCCGGGGGCCCGGTAATTGAACGCCTGGCCAGGTCCGGGGACCCCCAGAAGTTTAAATTTAAATGTTCTAATACTGACCGTCCGTTGGATTTCAGTTTTAGCGGTATAAAGACGGCAGTGCTATATACCGTAAGAAAGCATTCACAAGCCGGCAGCAGATTCATCCGTGATATCGCCGCTTCCTTTCAGGAATCAGTAGTGGATACGCTTGTCAACAAATCATTATTGGCCTGCAGGATCAAAAGAACAAAACGCCTTGTTATAGGAGGAGGCGTAGCAGCGAACAACAGGTTAAGAGAAAAATTGCGTAGCGAAGCAGGGAGGGATGGTCTGGATATATTTTTTCCACCCACGAGGCTCTGCCTGGACAACGCGGCAATGGTCGCGGGTTTAGGGTACCGCCTCTTCAGGAAAGGTTACAGGTCAGGGTTGGATTTGAACACGGGTTAAATTAGCAGACCTTTATCTAAAACCTGCCCTGTTATTATTTCCGTAAGCTGCCTGTTAATTCAGAAGGAGGTTTTGATGGATATGCTTACTGATACAGAGATTATTATGCGTTTGGTTTTCGCGCTTGTCCTGAGTGGTTTTATCGGATTAGAGCGCCAGATACACCGCAGGACTGCGGGGCTACGCACACATATCCTAGTAAGTTTGGGTTCCTGTCTTATCATGTTGACATCACTGTACATTTTTGCTATATATAAAAATGAAACCCCTTTGGATCCAGGCCGTATTGCCGCAGGCGTGATTACAGGCATAGGGTTTTTAGGGGCAGGTACGATTATACGGGAGAGAGAAGGCATAAAGGGCTTGACTACCGCTGCGAGTCTCTGGGTAGTCGCGGGTGTAGGGCTTGCGACCGGATGCGGTTTTTATAAGGCAGCCCTTTTTACCACTGTTTTAGCCTTAATAACTCTTCTCTGCTTAAGGTATCTTGAAAAGATGATACTTGGAAAAGAAGAGCAGGCGGGATGATTACAAAGGAGGTGGGGTGATGGCGTTTAAAAAGAAGATTGAAGAGAAGATTTTGGATGTGGATGTAGATATGCAGGGCAATATGGTCTTTAAAGACCCGGTTAACCTGCGTATCAACGGTAAGTTCGAAGGGATTTTGCAGATGAGGGGAAACCTTACAATCGCATCAACGGCTGTCGTCTCGGCGGATATTATAGGCGAAAATATTATCATTGACGGTAGGGTCAAAGGCAAAATAGTGGCAAAGGAGAGGTTGACGCTTTTGCCCGCAGCTGTCGTGGAGGGGGAGATATACCCTTCTAAACTTAATGTTGCGGAAGGCGCGGTGCTGGAGGGCAGGTGCTGTATGCTTCATGATTTTATGAGTGCCGATGAACTCGCGCATTATTTAGAGGTAGATTTGAATTCGATACTGGAATGGGCAAACTCCGGCAAAATGCCCGGTTTGAAAGAGGGTAATAACTGGAGGTTTGAAAGGAAGACTATTGATTCTTGGGTTGCCTCGGGTAAAGTAGGAAAATAATGACAGAAAAACTTTTAACCATAAGGGATGTTTCTCTGACCTTGGGTATTTCCGAGAAAGAGGTGATGGACCTTGTAGAAAATAAGCAACTGGAGGCTTACAGGGTAGGAGGGGTGTATCTTAGGTTCAAGCAGGAGCAGATAACGGAGTTCAGGAAGTCTTCTAAACCCCTTGCACATAAACACAAAACCGCGGTTTCACATAAGTACGCCTTAAAAGACTCAATCAGCGATTTCTTCTATTTTAATGATTTCTATATATTAGCTGCTTTGATCATATTGCTTATTCTGGTTATTATATTCCGGGGTTATTGATCCAGCCGGTAGCCAGCCGCAAAAGAATCTTATAAATACATAATGAATCGTAAACAGAGCTATTGCCATTCGGGATTCGTTAATCTTGATATAGACAGGAAAGCGCGCCGAGGCCATTCTGAAGTGGTGTATTCACCCGGAAAGACCAAGATACAGCTTAAAGAGATCGCGCGTGAGTTGTTCAGGAATAAACAGGACCTATTGTTTACCAGGCTTGAGAAAGACAGCTTTAATTATCTAAAGAAGTCCTTTCCAAAATTAAAATATAATATCCCGGCTAAGTTAGGTTATTTGGCGAAAAAGAGCAGGATTCAGAAGGGATTGGTCGCGGTTATTTCAGCGGGTACTTCAGATATGCCGGTTGCCGAGGAGGCGTCGGTGACTTTAGAGCTGATGGGTAACCGGGTAGTCAAATTCTACGATCTTGGCGTCGCCGGAGTGCACAGGCTGATGAATAATATAGGCCTGATAAGGAAGGCAAAGGTAATTATCGTGGTCGCGGGTATGGAGGGCGCATTGGCCAGTATCGTGAGCGGGCTGGTAAGTTCTCCGGTTATCGCGGTACCTACTAGTTGCGGGTACGGCGCTAATTTTGGCGGACTCTCGGCTTTATTGACAATGCTTAACTCATGTTCGGCCGGGGTCACTGTGGTAAACATCGATAATGGTTTCGGCGCTGGTTATTTCGCCAGCCTGATAAATAAGTAGTTAGTAGATAGCAGATAGTAGTTAGGGTGATGAGAAATAATAAAATTACTTTAAAGGAAGCAGAAAGATTCCACGGCCATTTGGGTCCCTATCTGGTCTTGGGGCTTTTAGCAGGAGAAATGGCACTCAAAAAACTTGGTTGCAGAAAATACTTTGGTTTAAATGCTAGAATTTGGGGGGCTGTTAGAAAACCAAAGTCTTGTCTTATCGATGGACTGCAATTGTCTGCCGGAACAACCTATGGAAAAGGAAATATTGTGAAATTAAACGGTTCAGGGATCAAAATAGAATTTTGCAATAGCGTAAATCATAGAACGGTTGCTTTAAGCCTAAAGGATAATATTATCCGAATGTTAGATAATGCAGAAAGTCATAAAGAATCGGAAATTTTGGCAAAGGAATTATATAAAACAAAGTGGGATAATGTTTTTAACTTAACCACTAATTACTAACTGCTATAACCTGGAGTTTAATATGGGGTTTTCTGGTCTGGATATCTATAAACTTTTACCTAAGACTAACTGCCGTGAGTGCGGTTTTGTAACCTGCCTGGCTTTTGCCATGCAATTAGCTAAAAAAGCGGTAAGTATCGATAAATGCCCTTACCTAAGCGCTGAAGCCAAGAGCGCGCTTGAAGCTTCTGCGCAGCCACCCATAAAATTAGTTACCTTAGGCGAAGGGGATAACCGGTTAGAGATGGGTAATGAGACCGTTCTCTTCCGCCACGAAGAAAAATTCTATCATCCGGCCGGGCTGGGTTTTATCATTGAAGATAGCTTATCGCCCGATGAGATAAAAAAGCGGCTGGAGAGGATTGGCCAGTTGAAATTTGAGCGCGTAGGCCAGGAGCTGAATGTCAACGCTGTAGCCGTTAAACAGACCGCAGATAAGAAAAAATTTATTGAGGTGGTCCAGGCAGTTATAAACAATACGCATCTGGCATTGATATTGATGAGCGATGAACCGCAGGCATTAAAAGAAGCATTAAATATATCTGCTGCAAAGAAGCCTTTGATTTACCGCTCCACGAAAGATAATGCTGCGGAGTTCATCAAATTAGCGCAGGAGTTCAAGGTACCGCTTGTTGCTTCAGCCGCGGACTTAGAAACCCTTTCTAACCTAACCAAAGAATTAAACGGCCAGGGAGTAAGTGATTTAGTTTTGGATACAGGTGCGAAGCCGGTCAAAGATAAGATTTGGGATTTGACTCAGATTAGGAGGCAGGCGCTTAAGAAATCTAACCGCGGCCTCGGGTATCCTGTTTTGGCAATAATAGATTCCAAGGACCCTTACGAGGAAGCGATGGAGGCCGCGACCTATATTTCGAAATATGCCAGCATTGTTTTAATGTCGGGCATTGAATCATGGCAGGTGTTGACACTTTTGACTCTTAGGCAGAATATATATACGGACCCGCAGAAACCTTTACAGATAGAACCGAAGCTTTATCCTGTGGGGGCCGTAACCAAGAATTCGCCTGTATTGGTGACCACTAATTTTTCACTGACTTATTATACCGTATTAGGAGAAGTGGAGGCGAGCAAGATTCCCGCTTACATTGTAAGCGTGGATACCGAGGGTATGTCTGTATTAACTGGCTGGGCAGCTGAGAAATTTACCCCTGAGAAAATATCAGATTCATTGAATAAGTTTGGGCTTAAAGAAGCGGTTTCGCATACCCGGATGATTATCCCGGGGTATGTAGCGGTAATCAGCGGAGATCTGGAGGATAAATCCGGATGGCAGGTAATGGTAGGCCCGAAAGAAGCAGCAGGCATCCCTTCGTTCTTAAAGAACTTATAGGGGCGTCTTTATTATTAAAACAGAGATGATTCTAATCCAAAGCAGGGACGACTTTGTTGCCAAAGAAAAGGGTGTCCCTTTTAAGATTTTATTTTTAGGGGACACCTTTCGGATTGACAGAAGAAACGGCTTTCCTTTTAGATTCAAAGGCGTCCCCCGATTGAATTTAAAGACGTCCCTAAAATAAGCAAGAGAGATGGAAAAATTAAAAGTTACATTTTATCCGGATAATAAAACCATAGAAGTAGATAAGGGTAAGACTATCCTTTCTGCGGCCATTTCCGCGGGGGTTTATGTTAATTCCGGTTGTGGCGGTGATGGCGTATGCGGAAGATGCAAGGTTATTTTAAAGAATGGCCAGGTTGTCACCCATCCCAGCGGTAGGATAAGTCTCCAAGAGAGAAAACGGGGGATTTATCTGGCTTGCCTGACGACTATACAAAGCGATTTAGAAGTAGTAATTCCTCCCGAGTCGCGGCTCGACTTAGAAAAATTAAGCCCGGAGGAAATGGACATCAGGCTAAAAGGCCTCTATACGGAATCGGAAGACGTAGAATCAGCGGTATCTATTTTGGGCGAAGAAATTTTTACGCACTCGCCTTTAGCAACAAAGCTCTATTTGGAATTACCGCCTCCGGACTTAGAAGATAAAATCAGCGATTTGGAAAGGCTCTACCGGCAGATACGGCGCATCCAGGATATCCCGATTATGCAGACAGGATTGAGTAATGTCAGGCGTTTAGGCGAAGTTCTGCGCTCTGCGGATTGGAAGGTCACCGTAACCTTGGGCAAGAGAAACGGGACAGCCGAAATTGTGCTTATTGAATCAGGAGATACTTCCAAAAAGAACTTTGGCCTGTGTTTTGATATAGGCACCACAACCATATCCGGGCAGTTAGTAGACTTAAACAATAAAAAGGTCATCGGCACAAAAGCCACCTACAATAAGCAGGCTACATTCGGAAGCGACATTATCACCCGCATTATTTATGCGCAGGAACCGGATGGCCTGGAGAAGCTGCATCATGCCGTAATTGACGGGATGAACCAGATGATTCAGGAATTAATCCGCGAAAACAATATAGATTTAAATGACGTCAACTGTGTCTTGTGCGCAGGCAACACTACTATGGTGCACCTTTTATTGCGTGTTGACCCTACCTATATCAGGAGAGAACCCTATGTGCCTACGGCTAATTTTGTTCCGACTATCCGCGCTGCGGAGGCGGGGATAAAGATAAATCCCCGCGGCCTTTTATCCTGTATTCCAGGGATCTCCAGTTATGTAGGCGGGGATGTTACAGCGGGAGTTTTATCCTGCGGCTTGGACAGTATAGAGGATTTAAGTATCCTGATTGACATCGGCACCAACGGCGAAATAGTCTTGGGTAGCCGGGATTTTCTCATTTCGGCTTCTGCGTCTGCCGGGCCTGCCTTTGAAGGTTCGGGCGTAAGTTGTGGCATGCGTTCCAGCCGCGGCGCAATCCAGAAAGTCAAGATTACGCCCGAAGATTTTAAGGTTACTTATAGTACTATCGGCGAAGCCAAGCCGCGCGGCATATGCGGTTCAGGTTACATTGATATTATTGCCCAGATGCTTAAGGCAAACTTATTGGATAAGAACGGCAAGATAAAATCGCTTAAGCATGAACGTATCCGCGAAGGAGAAGGCGGAAAGGAATTTGTAGTTGTGTTTAAGGACGAATCCGAGGCAAGTTTGGATATTGTTATCACTGAAGCAGACATTGAGAATATCAAGCGGGCAAAGGCCGCGATTTATTCTGCTGCCGCCGCTTTAGTCAAGCATATGGATTTGGATTTCTCTAAGATAAAAAAGATTTTTGTCGCCGGAGGATTTGGTACGTCTATTAATATAGATAGCGCCGTAGTCATAGGATTATTGCCGGATCTAGAAAGATCTAGATTTATTTTTGTAGGTAATAGTTCTCTGGCTGGAGCGCGCCAGGCACTTTTGTCTTACGATGCCATTAAGAAGACAGACGAAATCGCCAAAAAGATAACTTATTTTGAATTATCCGTAGAGCCAGGATATATGGACGAATATATGGCAGCGTTATTCTTTCCTCATACGGATTTGTCGAAATTTCCGAGCGTAAAATAAAAGATGGGTTATACCATTGCAATAGCAGGTAAGGGCGGTACGGGTAAGACTACCACTGCCGCGCTTATAGTGAGGTTACTTAAAGAGAAGAGGGTACGTTCAATATTGGCAGTAGATGCTGACCCGAACAATAATTTAGCAGAGGTTCTCGGAGCAGAAATAAAAGAGACAGTCGGTTCTATATTGGATGATGTCTGCCAGCATCCGGAGAATATCCCCTCCGGCATGTCCAAAGATATGTTCATTGAATACCAGATCCAGACCTCTATAACCGAAGGGGATGGTTTTGATATCTTGGCAATGGGCAGGCCGGAAGGCCCAGGATGTTATTGCTATGTGAATAACCTCTTAAGGAATATGATCGGTAAACTGATCAAAGATTATGATTATGTCGTAATTGATAACGAAGCGGGCCTGGAACATCTCTCTCGGCGCACAACCCGTGCCTGCGATGCGCTGGTTATCATTTCAGATACAACAGCCGTAGGGTTAAAGTCAGCTGAGAGGATAAGCGGTTTAGTCAGGGAGTTGAATATTAAGGTCGGTAAAACTCTCTTGCTTATAAATTCTTCTGATAAGGCCCCGAAGATAGATTGGATAGAGAAAGCGGGAGTGGATTATATAGGTAATATGCCGAGAGATCCTGGGATAACTGAAATAAGCTTAAACGGCAGTTCGCTTATGGCGCTTAAGGATGACGCGGTAAGCCTTGCTGCTTTACGCACAATAGGAGATAATCTATGGCGCAGGAATTAATGTTGGAGAAGTGGTCAGGTGCTGTATCCGTTGTAAATATCGGCGCAACCAAGGAAGAGGGTGGAACGCGCTCCAGGGTTGTCCGGATAGGAGGTCAGGCGACACTACCTTTCTTATTTCAGGAAGGAGCGATACCCAATAAGCCCGTAATTGCCTTTGAAATCTGGGATTTTGCGCCCGGAGATTGGCCACAGGGATTAAATAAAGCTTATGCCGGTGTTTTTGATGATCCGCTTGTATGGGCTGAAGAATGCGTTAAAAAACATAAGGCAGAATTGCTCTGCGTAAAATTACAGGGAGCGCATCCGGACTTCGGCAATAAATCTGCCGATGAAGAAACTAAATTCATCAGCGAGTTATTAAAAAAGGTAGATGTGCCTTTGATAATTTTAGGATGCGGAGATGATGATAAGGATAACCTGGTTATTCCTGCGTGCTGTGAAGCTGCCAAAGGAGAGCGGTGCCTTGTAGGCAGCGCTGTACAGGATAACTATAAGACTATGACCGCAGCGGCTCTGGCCGACGGACATAACATAGTAGCGGAATCCCCGATCGATATAAATATCGCCAAGCAGCTAAATATCCTGATTTCCGATATGGGCTTACCCTTAGAGCGCATCGTTATTAACTCTACAATAGGCGCGCTGGGTTACGGATTGGAATACGCATATTCTATAATGGAGCGCGCAAGGCTGGCAGCTCTTTCCGGAGATAAAATGATGGCGTGCCCTTTTATCTGCCTCGTGGGCCAGGAGGCATGGCGGGCAAAAGAGGCAAAGGCCTCGGCAAACGAATTCCCTTCCTGGGGCCCAGAGTCAGAGCGCGGTATAGCCTGGGAGGCTATTACCGCCACAGCCTTGATTCAGGCCGGAGGCGATATTTTAGTAATGCGGCATCCCAAGGCTATAGAGAAAGTAAATAACTATATAGATAATTTGACAAGTATTAACGCATAGCGTAGAGCGTTTAGTTCTACTATACGCTAACCGCTACCCCTGCCTGCCGGCAGGCAGCGCTAAACGCTAAAGACTGGAGCTTAAGGATATGTTTATAATCGGTGAACTTGTAAACGGGATGTACAAAAATATAGGCCAGGCGATAAAAGATAAGGATAAGGCCGTTATACAAAAATGCGCCCTTGACCAGATTAAGGCGGGCGCGGACGCCTTGGATGTTAATTGCGGGCCAGCATCGCGTAAACCCGCTGAAGATATCCAATGGTTAGTTCAGGCAATACAGGAGGTAACCGATAAGCCTATAGCCTTGGATTCGAGCAAGCTGCAGGTTATTGAATCGGGCTTAGAGGTAATAAAAAACAAGACAATTATAAATTCCACCACTGCTGATCCGGAAAAATTAGAGGTACTGGTGCCTCTGGCAAAGAAATATAATTGTAAGCTTATTGGTCTGACCATCAGCGCAAAGGGTATCCCCCAGAATAAGGACCAGCGGTTAGAATTAGCAGCAATCATTGTTTCCGCTTGCGCTGAACATGGGTTTCCTGTCGAGGACCTGTATCTTGACCCGATAGTTATGCCGGTGAATGTGGCACAGGCGCAGATGAAGGACATCCTAGAAACTATCCATGAATTTAAGATTATTTCCGATCCTGCCCCCAAAAGCATAGTTGGGTTAAGTAATGTGTCGCAGGGGACATGCGTACGCAGCCTGGTGAACCGCATATTCCTGACTATGGCAGTGGCTTTTGGGCTGGACGCTGCTATATTTGATCCGTTAGACAAAGAGCTGCTGGATGCAGCGATTACCGCGGAATTGATTTTAAATAAACAGATATACTGCGACTCTTTTTTGGATTCATATAGGAAGAAATAAAATGGCGCGTATAAAAATCTTTAGAGATCTTTTTAAATTCCGCGGTTTTCTGGAAAGCCTGAAGCTTGCGGTGAAGGGTATCGTCTATTTATTCCTATACCACCGTAATATGCGGATAATATTCATGTTAGGCGTTGCCGCCATCTTGTTGGGTTTCTATTTTAACCTTAAGGGTATTGAATTAGTGGCCTTGAGCATAACTATTACCCTGGTATTCGTGGCGGAGATATTTAATACTGCCATTGAAATTATGGTGGATATGTTCAAAAAAGAATACAATACCCAGATCAAATTGGTTAAAGATATCGCTGCGGCTGTAGTTGTGCTTACTTCATTGAATGCCGCAGCTGTAGGCTATATTCTTTTTGTACGAAAGATTTTTAAATAGAATTGAAGGTTATCTTCTCGAATATCATCTTGAATAAAAGTATTGATTCCGATAAAAGCCTAGCAAACCTTTTCGCATACGCTGAAAATCGGTTGTGTAATGCAGTGCAATAAATTATAATATTTCTTCATGGCGGAGTAGCTCAGCCTGATAGAGCACGCGGCTCATACCCGCTTGGTCGGTGGTTTAAATCCACTCTCCGCCACCAATTTTGTGTTCGTTTAGTTAATCGGCAAAATTGCTTCTGAGAGTGGTCCTCTTGAGGACATACTCTTCATCATATGCTCTTAAATATCTGTGATGACTCCTGAGCGAAGCGAAGGAGCTAGCCACCCATATATCAGTTTCCAAAAGTGAGTTTTATATAATAGGGGGTGTAGCATGAAAGTGATATTAGTGTTAATATTGGCATTTTTGCTTTCTGGTTGTTTCTTTGTGATTAGGAATGAAGACAAGATAAAAATTTACGGTAACCCCAAAGAAACGGTACTGGATACTATTAATAAAATAGACGGGGCTAAAACAGAGGATAAACGGGAAATCAAAATGTTTAAGAAGAAGGAAGAGCCCCAACGTATAAAATAGCTTTTACTTAGCCATAACATACTGATGAAGAAAAATAAAGATCAGGATTACTCCCTGGACGTCTTTAACAGCATTCCCGACCGGGCCTTTATCATAGACCCGAAAGACTATACCATTATCGACGTTAACAAAACCTACCTTAAGAAAGAGGGGGTGGCTAAAAAAGATGTAATCGGCAGGAAATGTTATGAGATGGACCATAAAAAGTTCTCTCCCTGTAAAGGCACTTTCGAGGAGTGCCCTTTAAGAAAAACGCTGAAGAGGCTCAGTCCTGCCACCTGCGAACATATCCATTACGATAATAATAATAACCCTTATTATGTAGATATAATCACGTCGGTCATTAAAGATCCTTCTGCCAAGAGAAACCTTATACTTCATCTTTGCCGTTCCAGCCAGTTACTTAAAAACATCAATAAAAGTGTAAGCGAAGAAAGCAAAAGATATATCACGCAACTGAAGGATCTGGTCATTAAAGACCCGCTTACCGGAGTTTATAACTACCGCTATATTATGGAGAGATTGCCAGAGGAAGTGTACCGTTCTAAAAGGTACAATGACCCGTTTTCTTTAGCGCTTCTGGATATTGAATATTTTAAATCTATAAATGACGCATACGGCCATCATATAGGTGATAAGGCGCTGGCAGAATTTGCCGGTTTTATTAAAAACTCTTTAAGGAAGAGTGATGTTTTGGCGCGATACGGAGGAGAAGAATTCATAATCCTGATGACCCATACCGATAAAATAGGCGCACAATACCTGGCTAACCGCTTAATAGCTAAATTGAAAAAGTATACCTTTAACATAGAAAAAGCCAAGATCAAATTAAAGATAAACATGGGTATAGCTACTCTTTCTTCGGACGAATATTGCGATACCCATGATAAATTACTTAGCGCAGCGGATAGGGCGACACAAAGGGCAAAAGAGTTTGGGAGCAGCACGGCTGTTGCTTATAGCGATTTATACAAGAACAGAAAAGGGCCGGCCCGTAAAGCAAGCCCTAATGAAGAGGTCAGTGTTTTGAAGCAGAAAATCAGCAAATTATCAGCGCGAGTTGACCGGGTGGTATTGGAATCAATGTATGCCTTTTCCAAGTCAATGGAAGCCAGGGATTATTATACCGCAGAACATGCCGACGACATGGTAGGTATTGTTTTGATGATCGGCAAAGATATAGGATTGAATCAGGATATGCTTAGTAACTTAGAAAGAGGAGCAGCGCTTCACGATATAGGAAAGATCGGTATAGACGATGCCATATTAAGAAAGAAAGGCAAGCTTACCTCAGAGGAGTACGAGACGATCAAAATGCATCCTAGGATAGGGGCAGAAATAATCCGCGCCATGCATTTCTTAAAAGACGTTGTTCCGATAGTACTGTATCATCACGAGAGATGGGATGGTTCGGGTTATCCTTCCGGATTAAAAGAAAAAGAGATCCCTTTACTGGCCAGAATAGTCGGGCTTGCAGACGCCTACCAGGCGCTTACTTCCGAAAGGCCTTACAGAAAAGCATACTCTAAAAAAGAAGCCCTGAAAATATTAAAAGAAGAAACAGGCACGCATTTTGATAAAGACCTGGTAGATGTATTGATAAAGTTAGAGCGCAATAGGAAATCCACATGAACCATGGCACTTCTTTGATTGCGCCAAGAAAAGTCCATAACTTGTTTGCATGATTTTGGATAAAGTAAAAAATACTATCAGAAGATTCAGTCTGCTGGCTAAGGGCGACAGGGTCCTTATCGGAGTCTCTGGCGGCCCGGATTCCCTTGCCTTGCTTTATTTATTGAATAAACTAAAAAAGGAATTAAAGATTATTTTGCACGTCGCTCACTTAGACCATATGCTGAGGGAGGATTCTTCTAAGGACGCTGACTTCGTAGAGAAATTAGCCACTAAGCTTAAGATTGCCGTAACGCTGGGCAGGATAAATATCAAAGAGTTATCCAGGAAAGGTTCTCTTGAAGAGATTGCCCGCAATGCCCGCCTCGGTTTTTTATTTAAAGTAGCCAGAGACATAAAGGCGGATAAGATCGCCTTGGGACATAATCTTGATGACCAGGCCGAGACCGTGCTTATGCGCATTATCAGGGGTAGTGGTTTGTACGGATTATCAGGTATCCTCCCGAAGAGGAATATCGCGGGGTACGAAATCATACGGCCGTTGATAGAAATAAAACGCCGGGAAATAGAGGCGTATCTTAAGAAGAAGAAAGTGAGGCCGCGTATTGACGCGTCTAATTCAGAGGATGTATATTTCAGGAATAAGGTCAGGAATAGACTCTTGCCTTTATTAGAGAAGGAATACAACAAAAATATCAAAGAGGTATTAAGCAATATGGCAGAAAGTACGGGTTACGATTATGCTTATTTAATAGATGCGGCCAACCGCGCAATAAAAGGTTCTAGTGGCAGGATTAATCTCAAGATGCTTATAAGGCTGCATCCTGCGATACGTAGATTAGTCTTACGTCTGGGTATTGCGGTGGTAAAGGGAGATACCCGAAGGATTACTTTTCAGCACATCAAGGAACTGGAAGACCTCGCTTTTAACCGGCCAGTCAACTCCATAGTCGACCTGCCTAAAGGGATATCGGTAACCAAGAAGAAAGACCAAATTTCTTTTTACCGTAAGCCCCGACATTAATAAATACTTGATTTTATAAATATCTGCATATATAATAAAATTTTACAGAGAGGAGATAAATGGTAAAGCCCAATATTCCTAAGTCTAACAAAAACAAAGTATTTAGACGCTTTCCCTGGATCTGGATAGCGGTGGTATTCCTTTTTTATCTGCTATTTAATTCTTTAACCGTACCTTTGACTGGCGTACCGAAAGAGATGTCTTATTCTGATTTCTATGCCCTTTTAAAGGAGAGCCCTGAGAATATCGATTGGGCAGCCAAAATAGAAGGAGGGTTGAAAGTAGAAGGGGAGTTAAAGGATAAGACCGTTTTCTTTGTGTATGTCCCGGATAATGATCCTGACCTACTCGCTCTGATGCGCCAGAACGTTAAGAATTTCAGCGTTAAGCCCCCGCGTACCTTATGGACAAACCTCATTTATTCGCTGGGCCCGGTAGTCCTGCTTATATTCTTTTGGTGGATGATGGCGGCAAGGGGTGAGCAATTGGGGAACAGGATAATGGGTTTTGGCAAAATGCGACCGAAGATCCATAATGACCAGGATGCAGAAAAGATTACCTTTAATAATGACGTGGCGGGTGTAGATGAAGCTAAAGAGGAATTGCAGGAGGTCATTGAGTTTTTGAAGGACCCCACGAAGTTCCAGAAATTAGGCGGTAAGATTCCTAAAGGAGTTTTATTGGTAGGGCCTCCCGGCTGCGGAAAGACATTGGTCGCCAAAGCCGTTGCAGGGGAAGCAGGCGTGCCTTTCTTTAGCATATCCGGTTCTGATTTCGTGGAGATGTTTGTCGGCGTTGGTGCAAGCCGCGTGAGAGATTTATTCGAGCAGGGGCGCAAGGCAGCAAAGGTCTCAGGTAAGGGCGCGATTATTTTTATTGATGAAATAGATGCGGTAGGGCGCCTACGTTTTTCGGGGATAGGCGGCGGGCATGACGAGAGGGAACAAACCCTGAATCAGCTCTTGGTCGAAATGGACGGTTTCGCAACAGAGCAGGGCTTGATCCTTATCGCCGCGACTAACCGCCCGGATACATTAGACCCGGCACTTTTACGCCCGGGAAGGTTTGACAGGGTTATTGTGATAAACCTCCCGGATATAGCCGGAAGAGAAGCTATACTCAAGGTGCATACCAGAAAGATAAAATTAGCTCCCGAAGTCAATCTGAAATCTATAGCGCAGCAGACCTCGTTATTTTCAGGGGCAGATCTCGCAAATCTGTGCAATGAGGCAGCGCTCTTGGCCGCCAGGGGTAACAAGGAAGCTGTTCAGCAGCATGATATGGAGGCATCTATAGAGCGCGTGATCATGGGGCCTGAGAAGAAGAGCAAGGTAATGTCTAAACGCGAAAAAGAATTGACCGCGATTCACGAGGCAGGGCATGCCATACTTTCATTGCTTATCCCGGAGGTGGATCCAGTCACTAAAGTGTCTATTATACCCAGAGGCATGGCAGGCGGCTATACCTTGACCCCTCCGCGTGAAGACAAAGGGTATCATTCCAAGGCAGAGCTTTTAGGTGATATCGCGGTAGCGTTGGGGGGGAGGGCATCCGAGGAACTGAATTTCGGCGATATAACCACGGGTGCTGCCCGTGACCTGGAATCGGCCACGCAGATAGCCAGGAAGATGGTCTGTGATTACGGTATGAGCGAGCGTTTAGGGAACATCACCTTAGGCAAAAGCCACGGCCCGATATTCTTGGGAAGGGATATAGTAGAAGAGAAGAATTACAGCGATGAAACAGCCAGCATTATTGATGCAGAGACAAAGAATATTATTGATACGTGTTATCAACGGGCAAAGAAGCTTATCCAGGATAACAAGGAAAAGCTCAAGATATTATCCGATACCCTACTTGAAAAAGAAGTCCTGAGCGGCGTAGAAATCAAGCGTATGCTTGGTTTAGCAGATCCAGGAACCCCGGATGCGGATCCTTCAACCAAACAATCATAAAGAATTAAAGAAATTGATGCAGGATATCAAGGTCGATCCCTATGGCATTGAGATCATGCTGCCTAAAGCGGTATGGCATCTAGTAAGGATAGATTCTTTGTCTTCGATCGCGGCAAATATACTTAAACAGGAGATGCTTTCTTTGGGGGGGGATGTAGCGGTATCCAGGGATACCCTTACTGGTAAGGTAAAAAAAACAGATTGCCTGGTTATGGCAAACCTCTCTCAATTTAACCGCCTTACCGAGAAGCTTAAGAAACAACCGTTCGGGCTGGATAGGATCGCGCGGGATCTTAGTGAAACTATCACTAATTATCATAGGGATGAGTTTGGCCTTGACCTGGGGAAGTATAAAATATCCCTTAAGCAAGGCATGGCCTGTATCATGGGTATCGTTAACCTTACTCCTGATTCGTTCAGCGGAGACGGGCTTTATAAATTGGGAGCAAGGAGTCCGGAGCGAGTAATAAACAAGATCGTTGACCATGTTCAGAAAATGGCGGAGGATGGAGCGGATATCATTGATCTAGGAGGAGAATCAACCCGCCCGGGAGCAAGGCCGGTTCCTCTCAAAGAAGAATTGAAGCGCACCATACCCGTAATCAAGAAAATTGTCAGGAAGATCAAGGTACCCATTTCTATCGATACTTATAAGCCCGAAGTGGCAAGGCAGGCATTGGATAACGGCGCGGTTATGGTAAACAATATAACCGGATTGAATAAGGATATGGCAAGGGTAGTATCTAAGTATAAATCAGGCATCGTAGTTATGCATATTAAGGGTAGGCCGCCAACGATGCAGAATAATCCGGTTTACGAATCTTTAATTGATGAGATAACACGATACTTTAAAAGTGTGATAGATAGGGCTGCCGCTTTTGGTATAAGCAGGGAAAAGATTATTCTTGATCCGGGTATAGGTTTCGGGAAAAAGTTTGAACATAACCTGGAGATATTGAGAGGCTTAAGGGAATTAAAGGCCGTAGGCAGTCCTATATTGGTGGGACCTTCACGAAAATCATTCCTTGGTAAAATACTAAGCGCGGGGCCTGACGAGAGGATCTTTGGAACTTTGTCCGCCTGCGTATTGGCGGTACAAAACGGGGCAAATATAATTAGGGTCCATGATGTCAAAGCGGCAAAGCAGGCGATAGAGGTATTAAGCGCCATCAATAACACAAAGCGATAGGGGAGACATATGTACATATTAAATTTTATCCATTCATGGAAGCCGATACTCGAGGTTCTGATACTATGGTTTGTAATATACCACATCATGCTTTTCTTTGAGGGCACGCGCGCGATACAGGTTCTGCGCGGTATAGTGATCCTCTCACTTTCTTTCCTTGTATTCCAGAAATTAGGGTTGGAGATACTTAATTGGTTGCTTACGAAATTATTCGCCATATCGGTCATCGCTATCCTGATTATCTTCCACCCGGAGATAAGGCAGGGGTTGGCGCGGTTAGGCCAACGCCATATCTTCGGCACCAACCTGAGGGAGGAGGAGCTGGATTATATATTAAGGCAGATAAACAGGGCAACTGACAACCTCTCTAAAAACAAGATCGGTGCGCTTATCGCCATAGAAAAATTCGACCCGCTTACCGCTTATATTGAAAGCGGCGTGCTTATTGACGCCCGTATCTCTTCGGACTTGATCGAGAATATCTTCATGCCTGGCAGTCCACTTCATGACGGGGGGCTGATCATACAGCACGGTCGTGTCGTTGCCGCCGGGTGTATATTTCCTCTTACCGAGAATCATGATTTAAGTCGCAGGTATGGCACGCGGCACCGCGCCGCGCTGGGCTTAAGCGAAGAGACCGATGCTATAGTGATCATTGTCTCGGAAGAAAGGCAGGATATATCTTTGGTGTACCGCGGTAAAATATACAAGGATTTGACCAGGGAGGATATGCTTTTAAAGATCAAGGAGATCATAAAACTGAAGGAAGAAGATAATGGCGAAAGAAAAAATTAGCGTTGTTTATCGCATTATGCACTGGTTTACTTATCACCCGTGGTTGAAGCTTATCGCGCTTATACTGGCAATCATGGTTTGGTTTTATGCCAAGGGCGAGATAAAGCTTGTTAACTACTAAGCTAAGCCTTTATGCTTGATTTAGGAGTAAATATTGACCACGTGGCAACCTTAAGAGAGGCACGGCACGGCATTACGCCGGAACCGGTGGTCGCCGCTTTAATCGCCCAGACATCCGGAGCAGACAGTATAGTCGTGCACTTAAGGGAAGACCGCAGGCACATAAAAGACAGGGACCTGCGTATCCTGAAGGATACGGTCAAGATAAAATTAAACTTAGAGATGTCCATTGCATTGGATATCGTGGATATCGCTTGTGAAATAAAACCCGATCAGGCAACGCTGGTACCCGAAAGAAGACGGGAGCTGACTACGGAAGGCGGGCTGGATGTGGCCTCTAATTTTAAGAAGATAAAAGATGCAGCGGGCAGATTAGAGAAGGGCGGGATAGCGGTGAGTTTATTTATTGACCCGGATAAAAAGCAGATTGATGCCGCTAAGAGATTAGGGATAGGAATGGTAGAGTTGCACACGGGGCGTTATGCCGATGCCAGGGTTAAAAAAGATCAGGATAAATATTTTAAAGAATTAGAATCAGCGGTTAAATATGCCTGCGGAAATAGATTGCATGTTTTTGCCGGGCACGGATTAAATTATTACAACGTATCCAGGGTCGCCAAAATAAAAGGATTAGAGGAGCTGAATATCGGATATTCTATAGTCTGTCGCGCAGTGCTTGTGGGTTTAGAGCGCGCGGTGCGGGAGATGAAGGCATTGATGAAATGATAATTGGTACCGGAGTAGATATAACTGAAGTGAGGCGCCTGCGCCAGGCAGTAGAAAAGTGGGGCAGTGGTTTCCTTAACCGCGTATTCACCAGTGAAGAATTGGAGAATGCTAAGACCAGGGGCAGCCTTTATCAGCATCTTGCCGGCAGGTTTGCGGCCAAGGAGGCAGTATTCAAGGCGCTGGGCGATGCGAAATTGAACTGGAAAGACGTAGAGATAATGAATGACAAAGAGGGCAAACCCTCTTGCGTGATTTTAAACGGCAGGGGCAAGAAGTTGGATGTACATATATCTATTTCTCACGTAAAAAATTATGCGGTTGCCAACGCCATTATTACGCAGAAGTCCTGACGCGCATAAAGGCGTTTTTGGACACATTCTTATTTTAGCCGGTTCATTGAGATTGTCAGGCGCGGCAGTATTGTGCGCGGGCGCAGCAATGCGCGCAGGGGCAGGGCTTGTTACTTTAGGTATACCCGAGAGCCTTGCGCGTCCACTGATAAAAGTAAAACCGCAAGAGGTAATGTTATTGCCTCTGCCAGAAACAGGCGACGGGACGCTCGGCGCTGGCGGATACGCGAGGATTAAAGGTTTTGCCAGAGATGCCGATATATTGGTAGTCGGGCCGGGGCTTACGCGGAATAGATCAACGCAGGCTTTAGCGCGAAAAGTAATAACAGGAATAGATAAACCCATGGTCATTGATGCCGACGGCCTCAATGCCCTGGCCGGGCATTTAGAAATATTATGCCTGCCGGTCGGCAGAAAGTCGTTAAACGCTAAAATATTGACTCCTCATCCCGGCGAAATGGCAAGATTGCTGGGTATCGGCGTCAAGAAGGTTCAGGCTGATAGAAAAGGCGTTGCGGATAAGTTTGCCAGAGGGAATAAAGTAACCGTAGTTTTAAAAGGGCATGATACCGTAGTTGCAGATTACAATGGGAATATGTTCATAAATAAGACCGGTAACCCCGGAATGGCTACCGCGGGAAGCGGAGATGTTTTATCGGGGATGATTGCGGCTTTTATCGGGCAGGGTTTAGGCGCGTTTGAGGCGTCGAAATACGCGGTTTATCTGCACGGTTTAGCCGGAGATTTGGCGGTAGCGGAAAAGACCGCGGTAGGGATGGTCGCCTCCGATATAATAGAGAGAATTCCGGAAGCGGTAAAAAAGTCTTCTTAGATAAGTAACGGGTTTACGCCGGCGTAGCTCAGTCGGTAGAGCAGCTGTTTTGTAAACAGCGGGTCGGGGGTTCAATTCCTCTCGCCGGCTTAAATGAGCGCACAAATTACGAATACTGTAGTATGAGTAATTTGTATGCGCGAATTTATTCCGAGCATACGCAAAAATTATGACAGAATTTTTGCGTGTTTATGCGAAGAGTTAATTATTGACAATGATGGGTAGGTACCCAAGTGGCCAAAGGGGGCAGACTGTAAATCTGCTGCGCTTGCGCTTCAGAGGTTCGAATCCTCTCCTGCCCATTAAATTTTCCCGACAAGGGAAAATTTAATGGCACTAAAGCGAGCGTAGTTTTGCGACAAGCAAAACAGCGAGCGTAGTGCATATTATATTAGCTCTTCCCGACAAGGGAAAATTCAATGGCACTCAAGCAGCACCGTGCTTCGCACGGTATAATTCACCGATAAGTTATAGGTGGTGAATTAAACGTTAAACGGCGCGAGGAGCTATACAAGAATTAACGCGGGCATAGTACAGAGGAAGTGCAGTAGCCTTTCCCGCTAGGCTAATTTATAGCGGGCGGGATCCCGTTACTGACAAGCAAAAAGATTGTAACGGGACAAGCTATAACGCAATGCGGGAGTAGTTCAGTGGTAGAACAATAGCCTTCCAAGCTATATATGGGGGTTCGATTCCCCTCTCCCGCTTAAACTTAGTTTTAATGTAAAACTAAGTTTATACCGGAGCAGATAATTTCATTAATGAAATTATCTGCGGCGGTATTAAATTATTGACGAAAGTATTATAATAAACCATGATAGAAAGAGAATTTTTAGAGCCGGTATTTATCGACGCCTTTGACCTGGATGATGCCTGGTTCCAGTGCCTGGCGCGCATATTAGACAACGGGCACGTTTATACCATAACACGCGGCAGCTATGAGGGGCAGAAACGCTTGGAGTTTGACTTTGTGGCGGTAAGAGTTAAGAAACCGGCCCATCAGATCATTCCTATAATTCCGGAAGGGATGAGCATACCCGCGCCCACTGATATGGATTATATCCAGGGTTACCTGAATTACCTGATGACAGGAGTAAAAACCAAGACCGAAGATTATACATACGGTGAACGGTTGGTTGATCCTAGGGTAAAGGTGAAAGAAAATATTGACGGCAGAGAAATGATTAAAGAGATGCCCCTGGCCGTAAACCAGATAGACGAGGTGATAAAGATTTATAAAAAGCAGGGGCACGGCACTAACCAGGCGATAATGGAGATAGGCATGCCTTCCGATATCAAGCTGGATGATCCCCCGTGTTTGCGCCTCATAGATACAAGGGTGCGTTACGGAAAGCTCCATTTTATTTTGTATTTTCGTTCCTGGGATCTGTGGGGAGGCTTTCCTTCTAATCTGGGAGGGTTGCAGCTGGTAAAACAGTATATGGCGGAAGAGATCGGTATCGGCGACGGCGAAATCGTTGCAGTAAGCAAGGGGTTACATCTTTATGAATATAGTTGGGATCTGGCTAAAATGAGGACAGGCAAGTCTAATCCGGCTTCGCTGGAAAATATGGGAGCAAAATAATGGATATGGAATACGATGGACCGCAAAGGCGCCAATTCATGAGGATGGACCATATAGTGCCTCTTGCTTATAAAGTATGCAGGGAAGAGACTATCAATAAACTGCTCCAGGGTTATACCGCGGACATAAGCCAGTCCGGCCTGCTTTGTAATATAAAAGACAGGGTTAATAAAGACGATATCTTATGGCTCTCTTTTGACAGGGGCACGTTGGGTATTTGCGAGGATGTAGAAAAAAAGAGCCTGATCTATCAAAACGGCATTATCGGCAAAGTAGTAAGGATAGAAGACAGGGGCGACGAAACCTATAGCGTGGGAATCCAGTTTATCACGCGCGAAGAAAAGAATTCCGCTAATATGTATCAAAAGTTTAATTTTATATAGATGGAGCGTCCGGAGAGGATAAATAATAATGCGTAAATCCGGTATTTCTATTTTAGGCGACGGGGGATGGGGGACTACGCTGGCGATCCTGTTGCATCAAAAAGGATTTAAAGTAAGTCTGTGGGGTGCGTTTGAAGATTACATTTCTTATCTGGATAAGAAAAGGGTAAATACAAGCTTTTTACCGAAGGTCAGGATACCGAAAGGAATAAAAATCACCTCTTCTCTGGAAAAAGCAATATGCGACAGGGAGCTGATAATTCTTGCGATCCCCTCGCAGCATCTGCGCCAAGTTTTAGTGAAGGTCAAGCAATTAGGTTACTCTAGGAATGCGGTATATTTAAGCGCTATTAAAGGGATTGAGATCGGTTCTCTGGAGAGGATGTCCGAAGTAATACATAGCGAGTTAGGGGGCGTAAGATTAGCGGTCCTCTCGGGCCCGACGATAGCACATGAAGTGGCTAATGGTATACCCACGACCGCGGTAGTAGCTTCTCATGATAAGGGTTTAAGAAAGTATCTGCAAGGCGTTTTCATGACTGAGCGGTTCAGAATTTATACAAACGCCGATGTTATCGGAGTAGAATTAGGGGGTAGCCTGAAGAATATTATTGCTATCGCCTGCGGCATATCTGACGGATTGGGTTTTGGGGCTAATACAAAGGCAGCGATCTTATCCCGCGGGTTAGCCGAGATCTCCAGGTTAGGCCATGCCATGGGCGCAAAGGCAAGTACTTTTAGCGGGGTAAGCGGGTTAGGCGATCTGGTGACTACCTGCATCAGCCCTTATAGCCGTAACAGGTTTATAGGTGAACAGATAGGAAAAGGGAAGGCGTTTAAGCAGCTGATAGGCCGTATGCAAATGGTAGCCGAAGGGGTGCCGACTACGAAATCGGCATACGCTTTAAGTTTGAAATATAATGTAGAGATGCCCATAACCAAAGAAGTTTACGCTGTTCTTTATAAGAATAAAACTCCCAGGCGGGCAGTCCGAGATTTGATGACGCGGGAGAGAAAAGAAGAGTAGATAACGGGATATCATTTTCCCGATAGTAATTATAAAGGATCGTAGTACCGCTAAAGAATCAAAGATAAGGCGGTATCATTTTTTCGACAAGTAAAAGACAGAAAAATGAAGTACCGCTAGAGAGTTTAATCGCAGGCAGTGCCGTTTTTCCGACAGTAAAAGACAGAAAAACGGGGCGTGGCTCAGTTTGGCTAGAGCGCTTGAATGGGGTTCAAGAGGTCGGTGGTTCAAGTCCACTCGCCCCGATTTTTCTTCATTTGCTGTCGGAAAATCGTACTCTGCCTTGCAATACAAAGCGGAGTACGTACAGTATCATTAAACTATGCCAGACGAAAGACGAAAATCCGTTCGTATCAAAAAGGTAATCTCTGTTCGCTACACTGAAGATGGAAAGAAGTGGGATATTACCTCGATAAAGGATATCAGCGAGAAGGGGATGTGTTTTACTACCCATGAAGAGTTCGTGCCTAATGATGTCATAACGTTCCTCATAAAGATCCCTTCTATGCCGTTAGAATGGATAGAGCTTACCGGCAGGGTAGTAAAGAGACAATCGCATATAACGAGAGTAGAATTCGTAAATTTACAGGATAATCATAAAGAATTAATACGGCAACATATAAAGTGGTTCTTATCTAAGCATGGGGGATGGCAGAAATGAACTATATGGGTATAGAGAGAAGAAGAAACCCTCGCGTAAACGCATCTTTTATTGTTTCTTACCGTGTAATTGAAGAAACAGAGCATATAAATGTTTCTCAAGCAAAAAATATAAGTTTAGGCGGGATGCTGTTGACCACCAACAGGAAGCTTGGAGCGGGTACAAACATTGCCCTAGATATAAGGCTGCCCTTTGACCCTGATCCGATCATGCTTACCGGGAAGGTCATTGAATCCCGGGAGATCACCAAGGATTTAATTTATGATACACGGATTATGTTTCTGGCCATAGATGCAAAACACAGGGATATGCTTAAAGAGAGCATAGATTATTATATCAAGAAAGGACAACGATGAACCCGCGTTTCTTAAAATGATGGGAGCGGGTATAAATAGGAAAGGAAGTGTGGGGTGAAGAGGATAAACGTGGGTTTGGTTGGTTTCGGCAATGTCGGCTCAGGTGTTGTAAAAATACTCTCCGATAGGAGAGTATTTTTATGCGATAAAATAGGCCTGGAAATAAATATCAAGAAGATCTGCGACAAGGACATTACTTCCAGGAGGAATGTTACCGTTAACAGGAGCATTTTCACAAAGGATGCCAGGGACATTATTAATGATCCCCAGATAGATATTGTAGTAGAGTTAATGGGGGGAATACACCCGGCAAAGGAATATATAGCCGAGGCGTTAAAAAAAGGCAAGAGTGTTGTTACTGCCAATAAGGCACTTCTGGCGCATGAGGGTCGTGAGCTATTTGCCCTTGCGCGTGACCGCGGCAAGAGTATTCATTTTGAGGCTTCTGTCGGCGCAGGCATACCGATAATAAAATCGCTGCGCGAGGGGTTAGTAGCCAATAAGTTTGCCAACATTTTCGGTATTGTAAACGGGACTTCCAATTTCATCTTATCCCGCATGTCCGATATCAACTGCAGTTTTAACGATGCGCTCACCGAAGCAAAGGCAAGGGGATTTGCAGAGAAGAACCCCACGCTTGACATAGAAGGCATGGATTCCGCGCACAAATTGATCCTGCTTACTTATTTATGTTTCGGGAAATTGGTGAGCCTGGAGGATATATTTATCGAAGGGATTTCGCAGGTATCTTTGGCTGATATCAATTATGCCGCAGAGATGGGTTTTGAAATAAAACTTCTGGCTATAGCCAAAAAAGATTACGATGAGTTGGAGGTGCGGGTTCATCCGACCCTTATACCTAGAGAACACCTTTTATCCTCGGTATCAGGAATATTTAACGCTATATACGTATCCAGTGATCTGGCGGGCAATCTTCTTTTCTGCGGGCCGGGTGCCGGACAACTATCCGCTGCTTCCGCGGTAGTTTCGGACCTGGTAGATCTGACTCAAGGGTTGAAGGCAGGGATGTTCAGAGCGACCTTGAATATAGTGGAGGATAAGTCCATAAAGAAGTTACGCCGGATAGACGATATTGAAAGCCGCTACTATATCCGTTTTATGACCGTGGATAAGCCCGGTGTATTGGCAAAGATCTCTGGGGTCCTGGCCAAATTCGGAATAAGCATAGCTTCTGTAACTCAAAAAGAGAAGAAGAGGGCACAGGTTGTGCCTATTGTTATGATTATTCATGAAGCAAGGGAAAAGGATCTGCGTTCGGCCTTAGAAGTAATAAGCCGCTTGAATATCATAAAACAGGATTCAGTGGCGATAAGAATAGAAGATGTCTAAAACCAAAGGGGCCAGAGATATGTTATATGACGGCGTAATTAAAAGATACAGGAAGTATTTGCCGGTAACTGATAATACTCCCGTAATAACTTTGAAAGAGGGAAATACGCCTCTTATAAGCGCAAATTATTTGAGCAGATTGATAGGCCGGAATTTTGAGGTTTATCTGAAATGCGAAGGCCTTAATCCGACAGGCTCTTTTAAAGATCGCGGCATGACCATGGCTATTTCTAAAGCCTGCGAAGAGGGTTCGAAGGCGGTTATGTGCGCTTCTACCGGCAATACCTCGGCTTCTGCTGCCGCCTATGCTGCTAGGGCCGGCCTAAAATGCATAGTGCTTATTCCGCGCGGTGCAATCGCTTTAGGGAAACTAAGCCAGGCTCTGATTCATGGAGCAGTTGTGCTAGCTATAGACGGAAATTTTGACGACGCCTTAGGCCTGGTACGGGAGATCACCGAAAATTACCCTATAACCCTGGTAAACTCTTTGAATCCTTACCGCATAGAAGGCCAGAAGACAGCTAGCTTTGAAATATCTGATTGTCTGGGCGAAGCGCCGCTTTTTCAGGTTATGCCGGTCGGTAACGCCGGTAATATCACGGCTTATTGGAAGGGTTATAAGGAGTATAAAGCTGCCGGGAAAATCAAGATTTTACCCAGGATGCTCGGTTTCCAGGCACAGGGTTCAGCGCCCATAGTAAAAGGGCATCCGATAAAACACCCCAATACCATAGCCACCGCTATTCGTATCGGTAATCCTGCCAGCTGGAAGCAGGCAGAGCGCGCGCGCGATGAATCTGGGGGGCTTATTGATATGGTTTTGGATAGCGAGATCATCTCTGCCTATAAAATACTTGCAGCAAAGGAAGGGATATTCGTTGAACCGGCCTCCGCCGCTTCTATCGCCGGGTTGTTAAAATTAACAAGGAAGGGGTATTTTAAAGGCTCCAAGCTCCAAGCTCCAAGCTCCAAACCTATAAGAATAGTTTGCATTCTTACCGGTCATGGCTTAAAAGACCCGGATAGGGCTATAAAAACCATAAGGCAGCCGAAAGTAATAAAAGCGAACTTGAAGGCAGTATTGAAAGAAATAGGTTATTGAGGATTAGCGTATAGCGTAGAGCGTCTAGCGTATAATAAAACTGAATGCTATCTGCTATCCGCTAAACGCTAAAAATTGAGCTTACGCAATAAACGGATTCTTATTACGGCAGGCCCTACGTGGGTCCCTTTGGATGCGGTTAGGGTGATCAGCAATACCGCTACCGGAGAGACGGGAATTTTACTGGCAGGGAAACTGCAAAAGCTTGGCGCCAAGGTTACTCTTTTATTAGGCCCAGCGCGAGTCTGCTGCCTGGATACCAGGATAGAATTAAAGCGTTTTACGTTCTTTGATGAATTAAAGCGCGCGATAACCGGGGAGCTGTCATCACGAAAATACGATATAGCCATACAAACAGCCGCAGTGGCTGATTATAAGCTACGGTTAGCTTTTAAGGAGAAGATCGGTTCGGGCATCAAACGATTAAGGCTTGAGCTTGTGCCTACGCCAAAGATAATAAATATGATAAAGGATATCGACCATGATATCTATTTGGTAGGTTTTAAGTTTGAGCCAAAGGCCACCAAAAGGATATTAATAGCTGAAGCAAAGAGCCTGATGAAACGGGCAAAAGTTGATTTAACAATTGCCAATACCGTTTATAAAAACCGGTATCAAGCTTATCTTATAGGTAAAGACAAAATAGAAGGCCCTTTAAATAATAAAACGCAATTAGCGGGAAAATTAGTCCGGACATTAACAGATGTTTTTGAACAACAGTTACTAAAATGAAATATATAGTACTCGTGGGCGATGGTATGGCGGATTATCCTCTTAAAGAGCATAATAACCGTACGCCACTTGAGGTGGCGCGTACGCCGAACATGGACTTTATTGCCAAACACGGCAGGCTCGGCCGTGTCAAGACTATACCGAAGAATATGGCTCCTGCCTCGGACGTGGCGAATATTTCTATCATGGGTTACGACCCCGCTAAGTATTATACCGGAAGAGGTCCGTTAGAAGCGGCTAATCTAGGGGTAGAACTTGAAGACAGGGATGTCGCTTTTCGCTGTAACTTGGTTACGGCAGGAAGCGATACCATGATTGATTATAGCTCAGGACATATAAGTTCCGGTGAAGCCGCGATATTGATAAAATTCATCGATGATAAGATAGGCTCGGACAGGATAAAATTCTATCCCGGAGTGAGCTACAGGCATCTTATGGTAGTCAAAAACGGCATGGATGAACGCCTGGAGGATCTGAGATGTAGCCCACCTCATGATATCAGCGGGCAGAGCATTTCCAGGAACCTTCCTAAAGGAGATGGCGCGGGTATCATAATAAAACTGATGGAGGATTCGCGCAAGGCCTTGGAGAACCATGAGATAAATTTAGTAAGGATCGACCTAAAAGAGAATCCGGCGAATATGGTATGGTTGTGGGGCCAGGGCAGGAATTCAAGTATGCCTAAATTTAAAGAAAAATACGGTCTTACCGGCAGTGTCATATCGGCAGTGGATCTAATAAAGGGATTAGGGAAAATCGTAGGATTAGACGTAATAAAAGTCCCCGGCGCAACCGGATATTATGATACGGACTACGAAGGCAAGGCCAGGGCGGCGCTGAAATCCCTGGAGAAGAAAGATTTTGTTTTCCTGCACGTTGAGGCACCCGATGAAGCAAGCCACAACGGCGACTTGAGGGAGAAGATCACGGCCATAGAAAGGTTTGACCAGTTGGTTGTAGGCGTGATATTGGGATCTTTTAAGCGCAGCAAGAATTTCCGCATTTTAGTTTTACCTGACCACGCCACTCCCATTTCGCTTAAAACCCATACCTCTGACATCGTGCCATTCGGCATCTTTGGTAATGGGGTAGTCGGAAGAGGTTTTCTTAATTACAGCGAGAAGGAGTCAGGGAAGTCAGACCTTTATTTTGAGAATGGCTTTGAACTAATGGATTATTTTATCCGGGTTTCCGAGGACTAAACCCCAGAAACCCAGGGACGTCTTTATTACCAAAGCAAAGGGTGTCCCAGATTCAAAGCAAAGGCTGTCCCCTCTTAATATGGGCACCCTTATGATTGACGCAAGAAACCACTTCCCCTGCCGGCAGGCAGTGATTGGGTCAGAGGACGTCCCCTGATTGATTTAAAGGCGTCCCTAAGAAAAGGAAGATGAATTCATTACTCATTGTTTTTATTGCAGCGGTATTGTTTTTTTGCGCATACAGGTTTTATGCCCGTAAGATAGAAACCCTATGGCATATTGACCCTCATAGGTCGACCCCGGCATATTCTAAATACGACAGCGTAGATTATGTCCCGGCGAAAAACTGGCTGGTATTGTTCGGGCATCATTTTGCTTCTATATCCGGAGCGGGCCCCATACTCGGGCCGGTTATGGCAGTAATGTTGTGGGGGTGGCTCCCTGCGTTATTATGGGTCATATTAGGCACGATTTTTATCGGGGGAGTACATGATTTTGGTTCCTTGATAACTTCCGTTAGGGAAGGAGGGTCATCCGTAGCCGATATCGCCCAGCATGTTATATCTAGGCGAGCCAAAATCCTGTTTGCCCTCTTTGTCTGGCTGGCATTGATCCTGATCATAGCGGTTTTTGCTTATCTATGTGCACAGACATTTATAAAGGAACCCAGGGTGGTCCTGCCGTCATTAGGTCTTATACCGGTAGCAATGCTGGTGGGATATTTCCTCTATAATTTAAGGATAAATTCTGTAGCGGTGACAATCCTCGGCCTTATTTGTCTTATGGGGTTGATGTTCCTGGGGAATTTCTGGTCTTTGAACATGGGCTTTAAGACATGGCTCCTGCTTTTATTTGCATACTGTTATTTTGCTTCGATCATGCCGGTGAACATGCTCCTGCAGCCGCGGGATTATCTCTCTAGCTTCTTGTTATTTTTCGGGGCAGGGGTAGGGTATTTAGGCTTATTATTGTCGCGCCCCGTAATAAATATGCCTTACTATAGTAAATGGAGCACAAGCGAAGGTTATCTGTGGCCGGCTTTATTTGTTACCGTAGCCTGCGGAGCAGTCTCGGGGTTTCATTCGTTGATTGCAAGCGGCACCTCATCCAAACAGATTTCCAATGAGCGTTATGCCAAAAGGATCGGTTATGGCGGGATGATCACGGAAGCGGTTGTAGCGATATTGGCGATAATTTCAGCTGCTGTCCTTTTTAATAGCACAGACGGACAAGGCATGCTGCTTAAAAATCTTACACCTATAGAGATATTCGGGAGAGGATACGGAGTGATTACGCGGGGTATCCTGGGAGGTTACGGGCAATTAATCGCCATAACCATATTGAATGCTTTTATACTCACGACTCTTGATACCGCGACCAGGATATCGCGTTATTTGACCGAAGAACTCTTTGGCCTGAAGAACAGGCATATTTCTACTGGGCTGGTAGTGATCTTCGCGGCAGCTTTAGCATTCAGCGGCAAGTGGACTAAGATATGGATTACATTCGGCGCTTCTAATCAGCTGGTAGCGGCGCTGGCATTATTCGTTTTAAGTTGTTGGCTTTTATCCAAGAAAAAACCTGCAAAGTTTACCTTGATCCCGGCTTTCTTTATGCTGATTACTACCGTAGCCGCCCTCTTGTTGCAGGCATCCAGGTATTTAGTTAAAAAGGAGATCGTACTTTTTATGGTAGTTATCGTTCTTATTCTGTTGACGGGATTTATGTTCCAGGAAGTTATGCGGGCTATATTTGTCAGGAGAAGAAAACATGCATAAGGCGTTAATAGTTCAGAAATTCGGCGGTACCTCCGTAGCTAATGTGGAACGGATACGCAAGGTTGCCCGTCGCGTAGTAAGTTGTCGTAAAAAAGGCTATGACCTGGTAGTGGTGGTTTCCGCTTTGGGGGATACTACTGACGAGTTAATTGATTTAGCAAGTAAGATTACCTTTGATCCGTCAGAGCGAGAAATGGATATGCTCCTGTCGACCGGAGAGCAGATTTCCGTAGCGCTTCTGGCTATGGCGATACATAAATTAGGATTTGAAGCTATATCCTTTACTGGAGCGCAAGTCGGGATTATTACCGATACCAGTCATACCCGTGCTCGGATTATAAAAATCAATGCCGAAAAAATAAAAGAAGAGTTAAGACGCGGCAAGATCGTCATTGTGGCGGGCTTTCAGGGAGTAGCCCTGAATCAGGATATCACTACATTGGGCAGGGGTGGTTCGGATTTGACCGCTGTCGCCCTGGCAAAGGAGCTCTCGGCGCGCGAATGCGAGATTTATACCGATGTGGAAGGGATATATACTGCTGATCCACGCATAGAGCCGAAGGCCAGGAAAATTAAAGCCATTACCTATGACGAGATGCTGGAGATGGCTTCATTGGGTGCCCAGGTGATGCAGGCGCGCTCTATTGAAGTGGCAAAAAAGTTCAATGTAGATATACATGTGCGCTCCAGTTTCAATGACGAGGTCGGAACAATGATTACCAAGGAGGTCAAGAGAATGGAAGACGTGGTTGTAAACGGCGTAACCCTGAACAAAAATGAGGCCAAGATTACGGTTTGTAATGTCCCTGACCGCCCGGGTATAGCGGCAAAGATATTCAAGCAGTTAGCCGATAAAGGGGTAAGCGTAGATATGATAGTCCAGAATGTTAGCCATACCCGCCAGACGGATATATCTTTTACCATAAACAAAGCAGATGTGTACAAGACTCTGAAGATTGCTAAGAAAGTGGCTATGGGTATAGGGGCAGGGCAAGTATTGCAGGATAATGATGTTGCGCGGGTTTCTATAGTCGGTGTAGGAATGAAGTCTCATCCGGGTGTCGCAGCTACCATGTTCGATTCTTTAGCGGATAATAAGATCAACATCGAAATGATTTCTACCTCGGAAATCAGCATTTCGTGTATTATAAAAAAGAGGTTTGCCGAGAAAGCGGTCAAGGCGTTGCACGACAAATTCGGCTTATCTAAATAAGGGACACTTCTTGACCCAATCAAGGGACACTTCTCCGGCCAATCGGAGAAGTGTCCCCAAAAGACGAAAGAAGGCAAAATGTCTAAAGTAAAACTATACGATACTACTCTACGCGATGGCTCACAGGGCGAAGGTATCTCTTATTCGGTTATGGATAAGATAAATATCGCCCGGGAATTAGATAATTTAGGCATCCATTATATTGAAGGCGGGTGGCCGGGCTCTAATCCTAAAGATATGGAATTTTATTTAAAGATGGATAGGGAACGCCTGAAGAACAGCCAGCTTGTTGCTTTCGGATCTACGCGTAAAGCCAACACTAAAGCGGAGAAAGACCACAATCTTAAGGCCATTTTGAAATGTAAGAGTAAAGTCATTACTATTTTTGGAAAAACCTGGGACCTGCACGTCAGAGATGTTTTAAAGACTACCCTTGATGAAAATCTAAGTATGATCAGTGATACGGTCAATTTCCTTGCCGCGCGGGGCCTTAGCGTATTTTATGATGCCGAGCATTTCTTCGATGCCTACAATGCCAACCGCGAATACAGTTTAAGGTGTCTGTCAGTCGCGCAAGAAGCCGGAGCTAAGGCGATAATCTTATGCGATACGAACGGCGGAACCATCACCTCGGAAATAGTAAAAGTCATTAGCGATATCCGGCCCAAGATAAAAGTATGGTTGGGTATACATTGCCATAACGATGCTGGTTTAGCCGTGGCAAACTCCATAGCAGCGGTTGAAGCGGGCGTCGATATGATCCATGGCACGATCAATGGTTATGGCGAACGTTGCGGCAATGCGGATTTAATCCCTATTATCGCAAACCTTAAGTTAAAGATGGGGGTTGATTGTATCAGTTCTGAGAAACTGAAAGACCTGACCCATATCTCGCATTTCGTAAGCGAAATAAGCAATATGAAGCAGAGGGGCGATCAGCCCTATGCCGGGTCTTCTGCTTTCGCGCATAAGGGCGGGGTGCACATTAACGCAGTAATGAAGAACCCAAAAACATACGAGCACATTGACCCGGAGCTAGTAGGAAATCGACGCAGGATCTTAGTATCCGAACTGGCAGGCAAGACCGGGGTATTGATCCGCGCCAAAGACCTGGAGATTGATTTAAGCAAGGAAGACCCTAAGACAAAAAGGATTCTGAAACTCGTGCAGGCATTAGAACATAAGGGCTATCACTTTGAGGCAGCAGAGGCCTCTTTCGAGCTGCTGATGAAGAGGGCGCTTAAGAAATACAAGAGGTTCTTTGAGCTGGAGGGTTTCAAGGTGGTTATAGAGAAGCGGTCTGATAAAAAGATCATGTCAGAAGCGGTCATTAAATTAAAGGTAAAAGGCATAAAGGAGCATACTGCCGCAGAAGGGGACGGCCCGGTGAACGCCCTGGATAATGCTGTGCGTAAAGCCCTTAAGGATTTTTACCCGTCGCTCTCAAAGATGCATCTTTCCGATTTCAAGGTGCGCGTGCTGGATGAAAAAGCAGGTACAGCCGCAAAGGTCCGGGTCCTTATTCAGTCGCAGGACCAGGAAGACACCTGGAGCACGATCGGCGTCTCGGAGAATATTATTGAAGCAAGCTGGCAGGCCTTAGTCGATAGTATAGAGTATAAACTTATAAAAGATAAAGTCAGTTAGATCATTTTATAATGAATGATATCCCGACCCGCTATAACTCCAAAGATACCGAAGATAAATGGTATAAATTCTGGGAAGAGAATAATCTATTTTCCGCAAAAGTAGACCCTTCTAAAAAGCCTTTTTGCATCGTTATCCCTCCTCCGAACGTAACCGGAATACTGCATATGGGACATGCCCTGAACAACACGATTCAGGATATCCTTATTAGGTATCACCGTATGAAAGGGGAGGAATCTCTCTGGATGCCGGGTACCGACC
Organism: Candidatus Omnitrophota bacterium; assembly: GCA_043823435.1. GTDB lineage: Bacteria > Omnitrophota > Gorgyraeia > Gygaellales > Profunditerraquicolaceae > UBA1562. The sequence continues at coordinate 40,943 of JBDRAV010000016.1, forward strand.
ACGCCGGTATAGCGACCCAGAATGTGGTAGAGAAATCTATCGCCAAGGAAGGTTTAAAACGCCAGAACCTGGGGAGAGGAAAGTTCATTGAAAAAGTCTGGTGGTGGAAGGAGGAATACGGCTCCACCATTATCCGTCAGTTAAAGAAGTTGGGCGCTTCCTGTGACTGGCAGAGGACGCGCTTTACGATGGATGCAGAGTATTCCGAATCCGTGACAGAGGTGTTCGTCAGGCTTTATGAAAGAGGCCTTATCTACAGGGGAAGCTATATTATTAACTGGTGCCCGCGCTGCCAGACGGCCTTAGCGGATGAAGAAGCTCCACATCACGAATTGCAGGGTAATCTGTATTATTTGCGCTATCCTGTAAAAGGTCGGCTCCCCGAAGAAGCAGACTTTTATATCGTCGTAGCTACTACCCGCCCGGAAACTATGTTAGGCGATACTGCGGTTGCGGTCAATCCCAAAGACAAAAGGTACAAGAAGCTTATTGGTAAGACCATCATTCTGCCTTTAGTCAACAGAGAGATAAAGATAATTTCCGATAGTATGGTAGATATGAAATTCGGCACCGGAGCGGTAAAGGTAACCCCGGCGCATGACCCTAACGACTACGCGTTAGGCAGAAAGCACAAACTGGAATTTGTGAATATTATGCGCCCGGACGGATGCCTGAATGAAAATTCCGGGGATTACAGCGGCATGGACAGGTTTGAGGCAAGGGAGGTCGTGCTTGAAGACCTAAAAGACAAGGGTTTATTGGAAAAAGTAGAACCGCATGGTTTATCCGCGGGGCACTGTTACCGTTGCCATACTATTATTGAGCCGTATTTATCCGAGCAGTGGTTTATAAAGATGAAGCCGTTGGCTAGGCCGGCAATAGAGGCAGTTAAGAAAGGCAGGATCAAATTCCACCCGAAACGCTGGACAAAGGTCTATCTTAACTGGATGGAGAATATTCAGGATTGGTGCATCTCCCGCCAGATATGGTGGGGGCATCGCATCCCTGTATATTATTGTAATAATTGTCACAAGAAGGGTCAGACCCCTTCGGGGACAGATCCTAACAAGAGTAGGGTTATTGTTTCTAAAATTAAACCGGAAAAATGCCCTCGCTGCGGCTCAAACGATATCTATCAGGATGAAGACGTATTGGATACCTGGTTTTCCTCGTGGCTGTGGCCGTTTGCGACTTTCTATTGGCCAGCACAGCAGGGTCAGTCCCCTTCGGGGACAGACCCTGACAAGGACCTGAAATATTTCTACCCAACTTCAGTTTTAGTAACTGCCCCAGAGATAATCTTCTTCTGGGTCGCCCGCATGATCATGGCAGGGCTTGAATTTATGCACGATATTCCTTTTAAAGATGTCTATATCCACGGCACCGTGCGTGATATCGAAGGCAAGAAGATGTCCAAGTCCTTAGGCAATATAATCGACCCCCTTGATATTATAAACGAATACGGGGCGGATGCGCTGCGTTTCAGCCTGATCTCCATAACCGCACAGGGTCAGGACGTATTCCTATCACAAGAGAGATTCGAACAGGGCAGGAACTTTGCGAATAAGATCTGGAATGCTTCAAGATTTGTTTTGATGAATCTGGAACCTTCCAATATAAACACGGACCTGTGTGTATTCTTCAAGAATGAGGACCTGGATATAGTCAACCGCTGGATATTGAGCAGATTTTATTCGACCCTGAAGGAGGTCGGGAAGAAGCTCGATCTTTATAAATTCAACGAAGCGGCAAATATACTTTATGGGTTCTTCTGGCATGAGTTTTGCGATTGGTATCTGGAGGTAATCAAGCCCGACATAAAGAAGAAACACAATCAGGTTGTAATGTATAAGGTCCTGGAGAAGTTTTTGAGGATATCGCACCCCTTTATGCCTTTTGTAACCGAAGAGCTCTGGCACAAGCTTGACGAGAATAAAGGCTCTATCATGCTGGAACCGTGGCCGCATCTGCAGGAGGATTTGATCGATAAAAAAGCAGAGTCAAAGATGGCCGGCATCTTTGAGGCGATCTCTACTATCAGAATGATGCGTTCGGAATTAAAGATACCTCCTCAAAACAGGATCAATGCAGAGATATTCGTAAAGAACAAAGCGAGGAAAGACCTGATTTTATCCATGGAGCCGCTTATTATGGGCATGTCCAGGCTTGAATCGTTGATCATCAAGCAAGACTATGCTCCCCTTAAAACCCAGTACGTAAGAATATTGAAGGAGATGACAATAGTCATTCCGCTTTCGGGCATAATAGACGCCGATAAACTGAAGAAAGACAAAGAAGACGAGATAAAGAAGACGGAATCAGAGATAAAAGCCAAGAAAAATATCCTTTCTAACGAGAACTTTGTAAAGAAAGCTCCCAGGGAGGTAGTAGAGAATGAAGAATTAAGGCTGCAAGAACTCAATAAAACGTTAATAGAACTGAAAGGAATCAGAGATGGTCTCAAATAAAAATTTCTCTTTAAGGTCGAATCCGGAGCTTGATCCGGCAAAATTGGATACTATTATTCGGCGTGCTTTAATAGAAGATATCGGAAAAGGAGATATAACAACGCAGCTTACCATACCCAAAGATAAAAAGATCTACGCGGAATTAGCGGTAAAAGAGGATTGCATAATCTGTGGCTTGAAGGTCGCGGAGAGGGTTTTTAGCATAAGCGATAAAAATATAATTTTTAATCCATTAGCCAGGGAGGGGTATCCTGTTAAAAAAGGCAGGGCTGTTGCCAGAATAGAAGGGTCAGCCGGCAGCATCCTGACCGCGGAGAGGGTTGCGCTTAATTTATTGAGTATGCTTTCCGGGATAGCCACAAAGACCAGGGAATATGTAAAACATATAGAGCCTTATAAGACAAAGGTCACTGATACCCGTAAAACTATGCCGGGTTTAAGGGAATTGCAGAAGTATGCTGTCAGGATAGGCGGAGGGCACAACCACAGGATGGGGTTAGATGAGATGGTCCTGATTAAGGATAACCATATTAAAGTTACTGAAGGCTATACCAAGCTGCCCAGCGTTCCTAAGGGTTTTAAGATTGAGATAGAAACGCAGAACCTCGAGGAATTCAGGCATGCCCTCAGGTTTAAGCCGGATGTGATCATGCTGGACAATATGGGTTTAAAAGATATAAAACAGGCAGTAAAGATCAGGAATAACACTAAATTTACCAGCCACCATCCGCCTACCAAATTAGAGGCTTCGGGAGGGATAGATATCAAGAATGTGAGGAAGATCGCTGCTGCAGGCGTAGATATGATCTCTATCGGAGAATTGACCCATTCTTTCGCTTCGGTTGATATAAGTTTAGAGATATTATAATTTAGTGGAAAAATTCAAGTTAGTCTCTGATTATAAGCCTTGCGGCGACCAGCCCAGGGCGATAAAAGAGCTATCTGGCTCGATTGGGTCGGGTAATAAGCACCAGACTCTGCTCGGCGTGACCGGATCCGGGAAGACCTTTACTCTGGCCAATGTTATCGCCAGGATAAACCACCCTACACTGGTTATCTCCCATAATAAAACCCTGGCCGCGCAACTCTATTCGGAATTCAGGGAATTCTTCCCGCATAACGCCGTAGAATATTTTGTCAGTTATTACGATTATTATCAGCCCGAGGCATATATACCTTCAACAGATATATACATAGAAAAGGACGCTTCTATTAACGACAGGCTGGACCGCCTGCGTCTTTCTGCGACCACTTCGCTTATGTCACGCCGCGATTGTCTTATTGTGGCTTCTGTGTCTTGCATATATAATCTTGGTTCACCGGACGAATACCGCGATTTACTTGTTCTTGTTGAAAAAGGGGAGTCTGTGTCGCGCGATAACTTGATATCAGGACTTGTTAAAATACAATATGAGAGGAACGATTACGAGTTTATCCGCGGGAGGATAAGGGTCAGGGGCGATGTCGTAGAAATATTTCCTTCGTATGAAGAGGTCGCGCTGCGTCTAGAGCTTTTCGGAGATAAGGTAGAGAAGATATCGCAGATAAACCCTGTTTCGGGAGAAGTCCTGAATTCCCTGGATAGGATAGCGATATATCCGGCCAAACATTTTATATTCTCAGGAGAGGGGCTTGGCAGAGCGCTTAAGTCTATCGGGCAGGAGTTAGAAGAGAGGCTGAATATCTTAAGGGGTAAGAATAAATTATTGGAGGCCGAGCGCCTTGAATCCCGCACTAAATATGATATGGAGATGCTTAAAGAGATAGGCTATTGCCATGGTATCGAGAATTATTCGCGGCACCTTTCAGGCAGACCTCAAGGCTCAAGGCCGTATTGCCTCATTGATTATTTCCCGGATGATTTTCTCGTGGTAGTCGACGAGTCTCACGTAACCTTGCCTCAAATAAGGGGCATGTATGAAGGTGACCGCGCCAGGAAAGAGGTGTTAGTAGAATACGGATTCAGACTCCCCTCATGCCTCGATAACCGGCCTTTGAAGTTTGAAGAATTCAGGGACATAGTAAAACAGCAGGTATTCGTTTCCGCAACGCCCGATGAATACGAGATAAAAAATAGCCAGGGTCTTGTCATTGAGCAGATTATCCGGCCTACCGGCCTGGTTGACCCTAAAATTATAATCAAGCCATCCGATGGCCAGATCGAAGACTTGATTAAAGAAGTAAAGAAGCGTGCCCGACGAAATGAGCGCGTCCTTATCACGACTTTAACTAAAAAATTGGCCGAAGACTTAAGTGTCTATTTACAGGAGAAGGGATTAAAGGTAAAATATTTACACTCCGAGGTAGAGACTATTGAACGTTCAAGGATTCTCAGAGAATTAAGGCGTAAAGAATTTGATTGCTTAGTGGGAATAAATCTGTTAAGGGAGGGCCTGGACCTGCCCGAAGTTTCCCTTGTCGCAATATTGGACGCAGATAAGGAAGGTTTCTTGAGATCCGCTACTTCGCTGATACAGGTATCCGGGCGTGTAGCGCGCAATATAAACGGGACCGTGATCATGTATGCCGATACCGTAACTGGCTCAATGAAGAAGGCAATCGCCGAAAGCGAAAGGAGAAGGGATAGGCAGTTCGATTTTAACAGGAAAAATAAGATTACGCCGCGGTCTATTAAGAAGAGCATAAAACATGGGATAGAGGATTTAGAAGGAGCGCAGGAATTTGTGGCAGATTTAACCGGCCAGGATAAAGATGAATATGAATTAAGCAGGTATATTTCGGAACTAGAATACGAGATGGAACTTGCAGCGAGGAACCTGCAGTTTGAGAAAGCAGCGGTAATCCGCGATAAGATAAGAGACCTAAAACCGATCAACAGTAACAGGGACACTTCTTGACCCAAAGTAAGAAGTGTCCCCTAGAAGGTAATCTTAAGTAAATGGGGACATTTCTCCGATTAGCATGAGAAGTGTCCCTCGATTGGGACGAGAAGTGTCCCTAAGAGGGAGGAGAGGTGCTGTTAGCCGTTGATATAGGAAATACGAATATAAACCTGGGATTATTCAAAGATAAGAGGATAATCAAAAGATTTATTATTCTTACGAAAGCCGGGCATTATAAGCTTCGCCTTCAAAAGATAATTAAGCGTAATAAGGTTGATGACGCAATAGTCTGCGGCGTAGTTCCGGCGGCCGAAGAGGCCATAGGAAAAGCGCTGAGGGGATCCCTGGGTAAGCGGCCCTATATTATAGGTAAGGGGATAAGGGTGCCTATAAAGAACATTTACCGGAAGCCCCGCCAGGTAGGAGAGGACCGCCTAGTAAATGCCTATGCAGGAGTTATGCTCTACGGCGCACCGCTCATTATGGTTGATTTCGGTACCGCGGTCACATTTGATATTGTTTCAAGAAAGAAAGAGTACCTCGGGGGCATGATCATCCCGGGGCTTGGGATATCCCTGGAAGCTCTTAATATGCGGACAGCACTTCTGCCTAAGATAAAACTGGAAGAGCCTAAGGAATTCATAGGCCGGGACACTAAAAACAGCATGTTAAGCGGGATAATTTACGGGTTCGCCGCTCTCAGCGATGATCTGGTTACGAGAATAAGGCAGAAGATAGGAAGAAATGCGAAGGTAATCGGCACTGGCGGTAATATCGGCTTAATTGCTAAATACTGCCACAGGATAGATAAGATAGATAAGGATTTGACCCTAAAAGGCCTGAGCCTTATTTATAGAAATTTGTTAGATTCTGCGGTAATGTATCGTAGCATTAAGGGGAGTATTCATTAATAAAAATTTTCCTTGACAAAAAATTTTTTTCTTTTATAATTAGCACTCTGGAATTAAGAGTGCTAATTATAGTCCATAGTTGATATTCCAAGCAGCACAGTTAAAAATAGATGTTAGGGACCAAGAACCAATAATTAATTAAAGGAGGTGTAAGAGATGGACATCAAACCATTAGGAGACCGCGTGGTGATAAAGCCGCTTGAGGCTGAAGCAAAATCAAAGGGCGGTATAGTTTTACCTGATACAGCAAAAGAGAAGCCACAGGAGGGTAAAGTCGTAGCCGTGGGTAAGGGCAAGGTTCTGGATAGCGGCACGGTCCAGGCGCCGGAAGTAAAAGTCGGAGATAAGGTATTATACGGAAAATATTCCGGTAATGAGATCACGACCAAGGACGGCGAAGAATTATTAATCATGCGTGAAGAGGATATACTCGCGATTATCAAGTAAAGGAGGAGGAATTCATGGCAAAGCAATTGTTATTTAAGGATGAAGGCCGCAGAAAGATATTGAGCGGAGTTGAGCAGCTGGCTGCGGCAGTAAAGGTGACTTTAGGGCCTAAAGGTCGTAACGTCGTCATCGACAAGAAGTTTGGTTCACCCACTATTACCAAGGACGGCGTGACAGTTGCCAAGGAGATTGATTTGCAGGACCCATTTGAAAATATGGGTGCTCAGATGGTTAAAGAGGTAGCAGAAAAGACCTCTGATATTGCCGGAGACGGTACGACTACAGCTACGGTACTGGCTGAAGCTATTTACCGCGAAGGCCTGAAGAATGTGACTGCCGGTGCAAATCCCATGTCTTTAAAACGCGGGATTGAAAAGGCAGTGGAGAAGGTAGTAGAGGAATTAAAGAAGCTTTCCACACCCATCAAAGACAAGAAAGAAGTAGCTCAGGTTGCCTCAATTGCCGCAAACTGCGACAAAGCAATCGGCGACCTGATCGCAGAAGCCATGGATAAGGTGGGTAAGGATGGCGTTATCACTGTGGAAGAAGCCAAATCAATGGCTACTACCCTGGAAGTAGTGGAAGGTATGCAGTTTGACCAGGGTTATCTGTCACCTTATTTTGTGACCGATGCCGAAAGGATGGAGGTAATCTTAGATGATCCATACATTCTCATCCACGAGAAGAAGATATCTTCCTTAAAGGATCTCTTACCCTTATTAGAGAAGATTGCCCGTACCGGAAAGCCGCTTCTAATTCTTGCTGAAGAGGTCGAAGGAGAGGCATTAGCTACGTTAGTAGTAAACAAGATCCGTGGCACCTTATCAGCTTCTGCTGTTAAGGCTCCGGGTTATGGTGACAGGCGTAAGGCCATGTTAGAAGATATCGCCGTGCTTACAGGCGGAAAGGCGATCACCGAAGATTTAGGGATAAAACTAGAGAACGTGGATATTGAGGATTTAGGCCGCGCAAAGAGGATAAAGGTAGATAAAGAGAATACTACCATAGTTGAAGGCGCTGGCAAAACACAGGGCATTAACGCTAGGATCGCCCAGCTCAAGAAGCAGATTGAAGAATCTGATTCGGATTATGATAAGGAGAAGCTCCAGGAGCGGTTGGCTAAGCTTGCAGGAGGTGTTGCGGTAATCAACGTGGGCGCAGCTACAGAGACTGAAATGAAAGAGAAGAAGGCACGCGTAGAGGATGCCTTGCATGCTACCCGCGCAGCAGTCGAGGAAGGTATAGTTCCCGGCGGCGGAGTAGCGCTTTTGCGTACACTCCCTGCGTTAGAAAAAATGGGCAAGCTTGAAGGCGACGAGAAGATCGGCGTTGATATATTAAAGCGCGCATTGGAAGAGCCTATAAGGCAGCTCACTGCTAATGCCGGCTTAGAGGGTTCGGTAGTGGTGCAACGGGTAAAGCAGGAGAAGATCAACGTGGGTTACGATGTTAACCAGGATGCCTACGTGGATATGATTGAATCCGGAGTAATCGATCCGACTAAAGTCACGCGTTCTGCATTACAGAATGCTGCCAGCGTTGCCGGGTTATTATTGATGACCGAGGCAGTGGTCACCGATAAGCCAGAGAAAGAATCACCCATGCCTATGCCACCGGGTGGAGGAATGGGAGGAATGGGCGGAGGGATGTATTAAACCGCAGATTCTGGGAATAAGCAATAAAAAGGGCGAAGCCAATGCTTCGCCCTTTTGCTTTATGGGGGGGGACAGGTGCCCGATTGGATTTGCACCTGGTGCCAGATTAGCTTTGCACCAGGTGCAAAAAATAATTATTGACAAGATTGCGGCATTAAGGTAAAATTTTAGACAACCTTTCTTAAATGTTCCTCGCAAAATAGATAAATATTCTTAACATATTGATAAATAATAACTTATATAGGATGCTGGTGCGATGAATAAGGAGCACCGTTTAGCACGCCTGCCGAGATGTGGGGTAGGCCGGTAAAGGAGATGACATGGGAGAATGGATAGGTATAAACAGGCGTTCCCGTAGGTGTTATGGTTTTGATGAGGTCGCGCTTGTCCCGGGAGCGCAAACCATTAACCCTAATGAAGTTGATGTATCTTTTGTGATGGCAGGCAGAAAGTTCAAGGTTCCTATATTGGCTGCCGCCATGGACGGAGTAGTAGATGTTGGTTTCGCGGTCCAGATGTCCAAACTGGGAGGTATCGCCGTATTAAACCTTGACGGAGTTCAGACCCGCTACGATAACCCGAATACAGTACTAGAAAAGATCGCTAATGCGACCTCGGAGAAGGCCACCGAGCTAACTCAGTCTATATATACTACTCCTATAAAGGAAAAGCTGATTTCTAAGAGAGTCTCTGAGATAAAGCGCAAGAAAGGTACAGCAGTAGTAAGCTGTATCCCTGTCCATGCCGAAAGGTTCTCCAAGATCGCGATCGCGGCGGGTGCCGATATGTTCGTGGTGCAATCTACAGTGACTACCACAAGACATATCACTAAAGAATATAAGAGCCTGGATTTATTTAAATTTTGTAAATCAACTAAGATACCGGTAATTATCGGTAACTGTGTGACTTATGAGACTACGCTTGCGCTTATGGAGACGGGCGTGGCAGCGCTATTAATCGGTATCGGACCCGGGGCAGCATGTACTACCAGGGGAGTGCTCGGTATCGGTGTGCCGCAGGTGACCTCTACCGTGGATGCCGCTGCAGCAAGGGATTTTTATTATAAGAGCAAAGGCAGGTATATCTCTATAATCACTGACGGCGGTATGAACCGCGGAGGAGATATCTGTAAGGCATTTGCCGCAGGAGCCGATGCTGTGATGATCGGTTCCAGCTTTGCCCGTGCCAAAGAAGCTCCGGGTAGGGGTTATCACTGGGGAATGGCGACTTCCCATGTAAATCTTCCCCGCGGCACACGTATATATGTCGGTACAACCGGAACGCTAAAAGAGATCCTTTTTGGGCCGGCAAAGGTTGATGACGGCTCGCAAAATCTTATTGGAGCGCTGAAGACTTCGATGGGGTCGCTTGGCGCTCTTGATTTAAGGCATATGCATGATGTAGAAATTATAATTGCGCCCTCAATACAGACCGAAGGAAAGATATTTCAGGTAGGGCAGAGAGTAGGGATGGGGAAATGACCAGGCAGACTATACTGATCTTAGATTTCGGTTCACAGTACACTCAGCTAATCGCACGGCGCGTGAGGGAAAATAAAGTTTTCTCCAAGATCATGCCTTATAATACGCCCGCTAAAGATATAGCCATCCTTTCCCCTAAAGGGATAATACTCTCCGGTAGCCCCTTATCAGTTGTAGGCAAAAAGGGGTTTTATCCGGATAAGAAGATTTTTAAACTGGGAATTCCTATTCTGGGAATATGCTACGGCATGCAGGTGATCGCTGAGATGTTAGGCGGCAAGGTCAAGCATACAAAGGGCCGGGAGTACGGTAAGATCGAGCTGTTTATTGATAATAACCGTAACTTGTTCAGCAACCTTCCGGGAAATTTGACCTGTTGGGCCAGCCACGGCGACTACGTAACAAAAACTCCTCCCGGATTTAATGTCCTTGCCCATACCCCTAACGCCCCTATCGCGGCAATGGGGAGCAAGAGGACGAAAGTATATGCTGTGCAGTTTCATCCCGAAGTGACTCACACCGATAAAGGAAATCAGATCATCGGCAACTTCTTGTTTAAGATCTGCGGTTGCCTTGGACGCTGGACAATGCAATCTTTTATCCGCGAGTCAATTGATAATATAAAAAAGACGGTGGGAAAGAAGGACAAAGTGGTCCTCGGATTAAGCGGCGGGGTAGACTCATCGGTAGCAGCGCTTTTAATACATAAAGCCATAGGCAGGAGGCTCAGGTGTGTCTTTATTGATAACGGTTTGCTCAGAAAGGATGAACCCCAGCAGATAAAGAAAATATTCCGCGGCATCTTCCATTTGAACCTGGATTATGTGGATAGGAGCAAGCGTTTTTTAAAGCGCATTGAAGGCGTAACTGACCCGGAGGAGAAGCGCAAGATCATCGGAGATGAATTTGTGAAGGTATTTGAAGAGGAGGCTGCCAAGCTGAAAGGCGTAAAATTCCTCGGGCAGGGGACTCTTTATCCGGACGTGATCGAATCTATCTCTCCTACCGGCGCGCCATCAAGCCGTATCAAGAGCCATCATAATGTCGGTGGGTTACCCCTAAAGATGAAACTTAAGCTTATCGAACCGCTGCGCGACTTATTTAAAGACGAGGTACGCCAGATCGGAAGCGAATTGGCCTTACCGGATGCGGTAATTTCCCGTCAGCCCTTTCCCGGCCCGGGCCTTGCCGTCAGGATTATCGGAGAAGTTACCATTGCCCGGCTTGACCTTCTTAGAGAAATTGATCGGCGCGTTATTGATCAGATAAAGAACGCTAATCTCTATGATCAGATCTGGCAGTCATTTGCCGTGCTCCTGCCTATAAAGAGCGTGGGTGTCATGGGCGACGAGCGCACCTATGAAAATGTAGCGGCACTGCGCTGCGTTACCAGCTCCGACGGCATGACTGCGGATTGGGCAAAGATCCCATATGAAATTCTTGAGAAGATCGCCCACCGCATTATTAATGAAGTAAAAGGGGTTAACCGCGTAGTCTACGATATCTCATCCAAGCCTCCTGCGACGATTGAATGGGAATAATTTGGTTCGCAAGTTCGTAAGTTCTTCAGTTCGTAAGTAATTAAAGAATTGTTATGAACCAATGAACTTTAGAACTAAAGAGCAATAGAGCTTTTAATGCCTCACTCCGACTTCATCCACCTCCATCTACATACCCAATACAGCCTTCTTGACGGCGCCTGCCGTATTCCCAAGCTTTTAGAGCGGGCAAAGCAATATAAGATGGATTCCCTTGCCATTACCGACCATGGCAGCATGTTCGGCGCAATAGATTTTTACCTGGAAGCCCAGAAGGCCGGTATAAAACCCATTATAGGATGCGAGATGTATATCGCACCATCAAGCCGCCTGGAGAAGGCATCCGCAGGTATTGATGAAGCAGCATACCATCTTATACTTCTTGCGCGCGATGAAGCCGGATACCAAAACCTGATAAAACTTGTATCCATAGGGTACCTGGAAGGTTTTTATTACCGGCCGCGCATTGACAAAGAAATCCTATCCCAGCATCAGAAGGGCCTTATTGCTATGACTGCCTGTCTTAAAGGAGAAATACCCTCATTCTTACAGCAGAGGCGTTTTAACGACGCCCTGAAGACCGCTGATGATTTCCTGAATATTATGGGTAAAGAAAATTTCTACCTGGAGGTACAGGGCAACAGCATCCCAGAGCAGAAGATAGTAAATGAAGGATTGATAAAAATATCCAAAGAGCTGAACATACCGCTTGTCGCTACCAACGATGTGCATTACCTTTCAAGGGAGGATGCCGTAAGCCACGAAGTCTTGCTCTGCATCCAGACCCAGTCCACGCTGAATGACCCTAACAGGATGCGTTTCCAGACTGACGAATTCTATTTCAAATCCCCTCAGGAAATGAAGGAGCTTTTTAAGGATATACCGCAAGCGCTCGCTAATACTCTGGAGATTGCCGGCCGCTGCAATTTAGAGCTGGACTTTTCCAAGATGCATTTACCGCGCTATGATCCACCCGATGGCAAAAACAAAGAAGATTATTTAAGAGAACTTAGTGAAATAGGATTAAAGGAAAAATTCCCGGAAGCGACCCCCGATATAATGACGCGCCTAGAACACGAACTAGGCCTTATTAAAGACAGAGGATTTGTAAGTTATTTCCTGATCGTCTGGGATTTCATACACTACGCAAAGAATAATAATGTTCCCGTCGGCCCGGGGCGTGGCTCAGTTGCGGGGAGCCTAGTAAGCTATCTTCTCGGGATAACAGATATCAATCCTTTGAAGTACGGGTTGCTTTTTGAGCGCTTCCTTAACCCTGAGAGGCTTGGTCTCCCCGATATTGATATTGATTTCTGTTACGAGAGAAGGAACGAAGTCATTGATTACGTGACCAGAAAATACGGAAAAGGAAACGTTGCCCAGATCATCACATTTGGAACAATGCAGGCGCGCGCGGTAGTCAGGGACGTGGGCAGGGTAATGGGGATGAGCTATGCCGACGTTGACCGTATCGCCAAGATGATACCTCCTGATCCTGGTATTAGTCTCAAAGACGCATTAGAAAGCGAGACCGAACTAGGAAAGCTTTATAGAAATGATACGCAGATAACTAAGTTGATCAATACCGCCATCTCCCTGGAAGGCCTTAACCGCCACGCCTCCACGCATGCCGCGGGTGTTGTCATTTCCGATAAGCCTCTGGATAACTATACGCCTTTGTTTGAGACCCAGGACGGACAGATAACCACCGGCTACAGCATGGGGGTCCTGGAAAAGATAGGTTTGCTGAAGGTAGACTTTCTGGGATTACGTACACTGACCGTGATCGATGAAACACGCAAGATAATAGAAAATACCAGGGGCATAAAAATAGACATTAAAAACATCTCTCTTGATGACGGCAATACTTATAAGCTTCTGAATTCAGGCCAGACTATCGGGGTCTTTCAGGTAGAGAGTTCCGGCATGCGCGACTTATTGAAAAAACTCCAGCCTGACCGTTTTGAAGACTTAATCGCGCTACTTGCTTTATACCGTCCCGGTCCTATCGGTTCGGGCATGCTTGATGATTTTATGCAGCGCAGGCACGGACGCGTGTCCATAAAATACCAACACCCGAAGCTGGAAAATGTTCTTAAGGAGACTTATGGTATAATCGTATATCAGGAACAGATCATGCAGATAGTTTCCGAACTCGCCGGATTCAGCCTCGCGCAGGCAGATATGTTACGCCGCGCCATAGCCAAGAAGATACCCGAGGTTATGGAACAACAGAGGAAGAACTTTATTTTAGGATGCATCAAAAACGATATCAGCGAATCCGTATCAAACCGTATATTCGACCTTATAGAGTATTTTGCAGGATACGGATTTAACAAATCGCATTCAGCAGCGTACGCCATGATCTCTTACCGTACGGCATACCTGAAAGCTAATTTTCCGGTAGAGTTTATGTGCGCGCTCCTTACCTCAGAAAGAGACAATACCGACAAGATAGTTGAATATGTAAATGAATCCTACCGTATGGGGATAAAAGTCCTGCCTCCCGATATCAATGAAAGCGAGGCTCTATTTAAGGTTGTGGACGAGAAGACAATACGTTTTGGTCTGCTTGCGGTGAAAAACGTAGGGGGCGGAGCTGCCGAATCCATAGTCAGCTCAAGGCAGGAGGGGGCGTTTAGCTCCCTGGAGGATCTCTGCCAGCGCATTGACTCAAGGCTGGTTAACCGTAAGGTCCTGGAGAGCATGATAAAATGTGGTGCGCTGGATTCATTTGGTTTGCCAAGGGCGCAGATGTTTGTTTCTCTTGCCACAATCATGGAGATATCTTCCAGGGCGCAAAAGGATAAGGCAAAAGGGCAGATCTCATTCTTTGACGCAGGGTTCGCGGAAGATTCATTTAAGAGCACGGCAAACAATTTGCCCTCCATAAAAGAGTGGCCCGAGCCGCAACTGCTTGCTTTTGAGAAAGAGATGCTGGGATTTTACGTTACGGGACATCCTCTGGCGCGCTATGCCCATGAACTTAAACGCTTTACCTCTTCATCCACGGCTAACCTCCACGAGCATGAGGACGGCAGAGAGATAAAGATAGTAGGGTTAATTGCCAAAATCAAACAGACAGTTACCCGCGCGAAACAGGAGAAGATGGCTATATTGAAATTAGAGGATCTTGATGGAGCTGTTGAGGTTCTAGTTTTTCCGGCTGCCTTCCAGAAATCTTCAAGATATATCCAGCCCAGTACCGTGGTCCTTGTGAAAGGCAGGGTTGACCGTAGGGAGGATATACCTAAAATCGTAGCCAATGACCTTTTTCCTATGGACGAAGTATATAAATTGGTCACCAGCGTAAATATAAACCTTTCAGGAGTACGCGAAAACCTTTTTGAGAGCTTAAAAGAGTTGTTGGTTCAATACCCCGGTAAGATACCTATATATATGCACATGGATACGCCTGCCAGGTCAAGGGTGCATCTTGTTGTCGGGGAAGGGCTTTACGTTTCTCCTTCCGATAAATTAATCCGGGAGATAGAATCGCTGTTAGGCGAGGACCGCGTATCTTTAGTGATATAGACTTTTCCCTTTAAATTCTCTGGCACATTGCCACAGAATCAAGTAAAAGTTCCATTAAAGGAACTTTTACTTGACATCGTAAATTTTTGGTATTATTATAGTTAGAAATGAGGTCTGTGGCAAAAAGGCTTCATAAATCATATTTAAAGTGGCGGCTGGATTAATTCACAGGCCTTACGCTATAACTTGCATCGTTCTTACGAACACCGAAACTTATCTGTTTATTAAGGAGGTGATATATGACTAAGAAAGATATCATTTTAAAGGTATCTGATGAGACTAATTTAAAACAAATAGATGTAAAAAAGGTTGTGCAAAAAACATTTGATTGCATAATTGAAGCGCTGGTAAGAGGAGAAAAGATAGAGCTGCGCAATTTCGGCGTATTTAAGATAAAGCAGAGGAAGAGCCGTATCGGCAGGAATCCGCGTACCGGCCAGATAGTACCTGTTCCGCCCCGGAAAGTAGTGGTCTTTAAGCCAGGTCTGGAGATAAAGAAAAAAGTCAAATAAAAACACAGCTTACCATTTAAAATAAGGTGAGTTGCGTATCAGTATCTGAGCCCGCCATAAAAACCCTGATTATAACTAGTAGACATTTATAGATATATAATAGACGTAACGCCATTTCTTATTTATGTTTAAAAGGACCCCGGGAACAAAAGACATATTGCCCGAAGAAGTATCCTCCTGGCAGGAGATAGAGAGGGTTACTCGTAGGATCTTTTCCCTCTACAATTACAGCGAAATACGGCCTCCCATCATCGAAGAAGCGGCATTATTCTCCCGGTCATTAGGGGAATCGGCGGAGATAGTCCAGAAGCAGATCTTCCTGATAAAAAATGATAAGGATTTTTATGCGCTGAGGCCCGAGGGTACGGCTTCGGTGGTACGGGCATACATTGAGAATAATCTGGACAAGAGCTCTGGGTTAGCAAAGGTTTATTATATAGGCCCGATGTTCAGGGCGGAACGCCCGCAAAAGGGGAGGTTGCGCCAGTTCCATCATCTGGGTTGCGAGATGATCGGTTCGGGTGCCCCGGAGGCGGATATAGAGGTTATCTCTCTTACAGATAACCTGCTTAAGGCTTACAGGATAGAAGGCTATGAAATCAGAATAAACAGTCTTGGTTGCGCCAAAGATAAAAAGGAATTGACAGAGGTTATGCGTAAGCGCCTTAAGGATAAACATAATAAGCTCTGCGATGACTGTAAGATAAGGTTTGGGCGCAATGTCCTGCGGATTTTGGATTGCAAAAACGAAGAGTGCGTCAAGATCGTCCAAAGCCTGGAGATGGGAGACGGCCATCTTTGCGCGGATTGTAAAGGGCATTTTCATAAAGTAAAAGGGGGGCTGGATTCATTAAGGGTGGATTATAAAGTTAACCCTTATCTTGTGCGCGGCCTGGATTATTATACCCGCACTGTGTTTGAAATCGTGCATAACGGTCTGGGCGCCCAGAATGCCCTGGGAGCGGGCGGAAGATATGACAACCTGGTCAGTGAATTAGGCGGCCCTGACCTTAGCGCCATAGGTTTTGCCTTTGGAATAGAGAGGCTATTATTAGTCAGGAGATCGGAGCCAGGAGTTCAAAGTAACAATTTAGTTTACCTTATCACTTTAGGAGAAGAAGCCAAAAAGAAGGGCTTAAAGATATTGGAATATTTGCGTAAAAAAGATATTTGCGCGGATACGGATTACGAAGGTAAATCCCTGAAGGGTGCTATGCGTAAGGCGAATGATTTAAGGGCGAAATATGTTTTAATTCTCGGAGAGGAAGAGCTGAAAAATAATATCCTGACTTTAAAAAATATGATTTCGGGAGAGCAGAAAGAAATTAAACATGAGAATATGCTGGAGGAATTACAAACCTGTAACTCCAAACTCCAGACTCCAAACTCATAACTTCAAGCCCATAACCATATGTTACGCACACATACCTGCGCAGAACTAAATGAGAATCACGCCGGAAAAGAAGTCACTCTTTCTGGCTGGGTAGCGAGCCGGCGCGACCACGGAAAACTTATATTTATCGATATCCGCGACCGCTACGGCATCACCCAGGTTGTTTTTATACCCAAGGATGCCGGTGATTTTTATAAACTCGCCCAGGACTTAAGGAGTGAATTCGTAGTTAGGGTTTCAGGATTAGTCAATAAACGGCCTGAAGGCACGATTAACCCTAAGCTCCCAACGGGAAAAATAGAAGTCTGTGCTAAAAGCCTTGAAATACTTAATCCCAGCATGACCCCGCCTTTTGAGATAAGCGAGAGCCTGGATATCAGCGAAGAGACGCGCCTTAAATACAGGTACCTGGACCTGAGAAGAAAGAAGGTATTCGATAATTTTATCCTTAGGCATAATTTGTATAAGTCTATACGCGCCTTATTGAACAAAGAAGGTTTTATTGAGTCAGAGACGCCCATACTTACCAAGTCTACTCCCGAGGGCGCGCGCGATTACCTCGTTCCTTCGCGCCTTAATCCCAGGAAATTTTACGCGCTCCCTCAATCCCCGCAGCTATTCAAGCAGATACTTATGGTTGCCGGGATAGAGAGGTATTATCAGATCGCTAAATGCTTCCGCGACGAAGACCTGCGCGCCGATAGGCAGCCGGAATTTACCCAACTGGACATGGAGATCTCTTTTGTGGATGAAGAGGATGTATTTTTCTTAACCGAACAACTGCTCTGTTCGGTATTAAAAGAGGTTAAGGGCATTGAGGTAAAGGTTCCTTTTCCCCGCATAGCATATGACGAAGCGATGAAGAAATACGCAAGTGACAAGCCCGACATGAGGAAGGATTTAAATTCTGATTTTGCCTTTGTGTGGGTCGTGGATTTTCCTCTCTTTAAATATAATGCTGAAGAAAAGAGATGGGAGAGCGAGCACCACCCCTTTACCGCACCGCGAAAGGAGGATTTAGATAACCTGGAGAAGGCGCCCGAAAAGGTAAAGGCGCGCTCCTATGATTTGGTATTGAACGGCATGGAGATAGGTTCAGGCTCCATAAGGATACATAACCAGGGATTGCAGGAGAGGATTTTCAGTATTATAGGTATAGATAAAGAAGAGGCGCGTAAGCGCTTTGGTTTTCTGCTGGAAGCTTTTCAGTACGGTGCGCCGCCGCACGGCGGTATCGCCATAGGCCTGGATAGGTTCCTGGCGATAATATCGGGTGAGGCGAGTATCAGGGAGATGATAGCGTTCCCCAAGACGAGTGCGGGGTTATGTCCCTTGACAGGCGCACCCTCAGAGGTGGATGAAAAACAGCTTAAGGAATTGAATATTACTGTGAAAACGGCAAAGGAGAGGAGGAAGGAATGAAAACGCAGGGAGGATTTTATTTATTGGGCTTATCTTTTATTCTGGTATTATCCGGTTGCGTGGTCAGGACCTATCCCGTTACAAAAGATAGGGTTGACCAGGGGCTGACCGGTAACCGCGGGTATCTGCTGGGAGATGTCCCCGCAGGGGAGAAGAAAGAGACAAAGGCCACTCGTACTACCCGGGTCGTAGAAGTGGAATTACATTCACCCATAAGATTTGAAAAGATGCCTAAATCCAAGCCGGCGGGATATACTGAAGATAGAGAGCTGTGGGGCAACCGGGGATTTATCACAGAAAGCGCTCCCCAGGAAATTGCAGAGCCAGTATTTATGCCAGAAACATCCAAGGCATCCAAAGGAAAATCTGAAAAATATACCGTGCAGAAAGGGGATACGCTCCAGAAAATATCACAGAAGTTCTACGGGACCACAAAGAGATGGAATAAGGTATTCGAGGCAAACAGCGATAAGCTGAAAGCCCCGGGCAAGATCTATCCCGGCCAGGTTATAGATATACCGGTTGAATCAATGAAGGAGCCGGCAGCCAACTTAAAATAAGCAAAGGTATGCCCATGGCATTTTTCAAAGGATCATTATATCAAAAATGGCATGGGTAAATTCGCGCATATGATTTACTTGCATTTTCCGCCAATCATGTAGATATGGGGCGGGAAGACCGTCTTTACTCTAAGGTAGATGAGCAGGGGTGTTCGTAAATCATGCGCTAATTTAAATGGAAAAAATAATCAAATTAGAGACCCATGGCGAAGCCCAGGGGGTATTCGGCCCGCATGACGAGAATGCTATTGCCATAGAGAAAGAATTCAAGGTTAAGCTGACGCTTCGCGGTGAGCATATCAAGATAAGCGGGACAATGGCCAATATTAAAAAGGCCTCTCTTCTTATCGAACATATGCTTACGGCTATGCGTTCTGGCCAGGGTCAGATAGGTAAGTCTGACCTGCTTTGCCTGATAGCTAATTTTAATAAAGGCAAGGCTACGCGGCCGGTGAATATACCGGATTCGGATATTACGCGGTCATTTTCCGGGAAGGGTATCGGCCCGAAGACACAAGGCCAGCGTGAATATGTAGAGGCGATTAAAAAGCATGATATCGTCTTCGGTATCGGGCCTGCGGGCACGGGTAAAACATACCTGGCTATGGCCTGCGCAGTCGAGGCCCTAAAGAAACAGGAGGTACGCAGGATAATGCTTACGCGCCCGGCGATAGAAGCCGGGGAATCTCTGGGGTTCCTGCCGGGAGATATGTTTGAAAAGATATCTCCATACCTGCGTCCCCTCTATGACGCTATTTACGATATGATGGATGCCGAGCGCATAGAGAAGTACCTGGAGACAGGAATCATTGAGGTGGCGCCACTGGCTTATATGCGAGGAAGGACCTTAAATGATGCCTTTATTATACTGGATGAAGCGCAGAATGCCACCCGCGAGCAGATGAAAATGTTTCTGACGCGCTTAGGGTTTGACTCCAAGGCCGTGATCACCGGAGATATCACGCAGAGCGACCTGCCCGAAGGTAAGCCTATAGGATTATTGCAGGCGCAGGATATATTAAAGGATATACAGGGGATAAAGTTTATTTATTTTACCGGTTCGGATGTGGTAAGGCATGCGTTAGTGCAGAGGATAATCGAAGCCTATGACAAAGTTCCTCGCGTTAAATAAAGAAAAATTTCTTTCGTCGGAGTTCCTGCATAAGCATATCCGCCTCAGGCATACAGGGGTGAAGTTTGCCCTGTGGGCGCTATTGGTCTTTCTGGTTAGTTATATACTGGGGGTTAACTTTATTCTTCCTTTATTTTTGATCTGTGTTTTTGTTTACCTGAGGGCATTTTTCAAGGATTGCAGGTTCTTGTACCTCTCCTTTCTTTTTGTAATTATTTTTGCGGTAAGTTATTTTATTATTCAAGAAGGCCATCCGATATACTATATCCCTTTTGTAGTCATACCTATACTCTCGGCGATGCTCTTTGAAGAGCGGGCATTCTCCTTGTTGATTACGCTCGCCTCATCCATGACTATAGCTTATTTTGTCGGGGATATCTATACCGGTATACTCTTCTTGACCAGCGGTATCTTTTCGATAGTCTTTGCCAGCGGAGCGCGTAACCGCGTAACGATCATACGAGCGGGTTTCATAGCGGGCCTGGTACAGGCGATCGCGGTATTCTTTATTGACAATTTCAGCATCGGTCATCCCGAGATCTATCTTATGTTCATGCTTAACGGCGTGATATCCAGCCTGGTCGTTATAGGGACCCTTCCAATATTTGAATACCTTTTTAAGACCGTAACCAATATAAGTCTCTTGGAGCTGGCTGATTTCGGCCAGCCTGTATTGCAACGGATGATGCTTGAGGCGCCAGGAACATACCATCACAGCCTGCTAGTAGGAAACCTTTCCGAAGCTGCCTGCCAGGCAGTCGGTGCCAATGCATTGTTAGCAAGGATAGGCGCGTATTACCACGATATCGGGAAACTGCAGAAACCCGAATATTTCAGCGAAAACCAGGATGTAAAAGACAGTAAACATGACGCCCTTGCCCCGAATATGAGCAAGCTTGTGATCATGAACCATGTGAATGACGGCATTGAGCTTGCCAAGAAATACAGGCTCAACCCGAGCCTCCTGGATTTCATAGCGACCCATCACGGCACAAGCCTGGTTTATTATTTCTACCGCCGGGCATTGGAGAACAAAGAAGAGGATGAGAATGTTGCGGAAGAGGGTTTTCGTTATCAGGGCCCGAAACCGCAGACAAAGGAGACGGCCATAGTCCTTCTTGCAGACTCGGTAGAGGCCGCGACTAAATCCTTAAAAGAGCCCAGCCATAACGATATAGAAGAGGTTGTGCATAAGATCATAAATAATAAGTTTATAGACAGGCAGCTTGATGAATGCGACCTTACCTTAAAGGACCTGGAGAAGATCGCGGTAGTATTTATCCGTATATTAAGCAGCATATACCATGCGCGCGTAACCTATCCGGAAAAAGAAGCAGCCAGTAGTGAAGATAACCATAAGAAACCTGCAAAATAAGGTTCCCGTCAGTCCCAAAATAGTAATAAAAACAGTCAAGAAAGTCTTATCGTCAGAAAGAATCAGGAAGAACGGGGAGATCGCCTTTTCCTTTGTAACTGACAGGGAGATCAGGAGGCTTAATCTGAAATATCTCGGTAAAGACAGTCCTACGGATGTGATCGCATTCGATGTCGCAGAGCCTGTCCAACCCGGGAAGATATTCGCGGATATAGTCATATCATCCGAGAGGGCCGTTGATAATGCCGTTAGATTCAAGACTACTGCGTTATACGAATTGTATTTGTATGTCATTCACGGGGTATTACATATCCTGGGTTATGATCACCGCGAGAAAGAAGACAGATTGATGATGCGCAAGAAGGAAGCGGCTTTAATCAAAGGTTTGTTCCTGTCGCCAAAATAACCTGTCAAGTTTAACCTGTCACTATTTTTAGTCATGTCTTTACACAAAACCGAAGCATTAGTCTTAAATAAGTGGGATTTCCGCGAGACTTCCCTGATCGCCAGTCTTTACAGCCGCGATTTCGGGAAGATGAGTGGGCTTTTAAAGGGGATCAGAAAGGAGCCCGCCAAGTTTGCCAGCACCGTAGAGCTGTTTTCGCATAACGAGATCGTATTCTATAAGAAGATAAATTCTTCGCTGCACCTGGTTTCTCAATGCGATACAAGGAATAATTTCAGTCCCATCAGGCAGGATATATACAGGGTGGGTATAGCCAGTTTTATGATGGAGTTGATAGACGCGGTTATGGCGCAGGAGGATGCTAATACCGATGTCTTTGACCTGGCGCTTACCTGCCTTAAGGAGCTAGAGATAAACCCTAACCCGGAAAAGATCGCGACTATATTCAAGATCAAGATGCTTAGCCTTTCCGGGTTTAAGCCGCACTTTGATTCCTGCGTTTCCTGCGGGGAGCGTATTATAGGGCATTCTAAGTTCAGCTTTGTATTAGGAGGGTTGCTTTGTACAAGATGCTATCCTAAAGATTTCAAGGCGCGTAATATTTTCAGGGGGACAGTAGCATCTATCCTGCACATTGAAAAGAATGACTTCAGGATCAACCTTAACCTGGGGATGAACCCGCAGATAAAGAAAGAATTGAACGTCATCCTGAACGCCTTTCTGACCTTTCATCTGGAAAAGGAACTAAAAACCCAGAAGGTAATGAATAAAATGGAGAATTTCGCACCCGCATTAAGATAAAAAGGTCTATCCCTGATTGAAAAGATCAGCCTAAAGGAGGCTTAAATGAAAATCGTTATCGTCGGTCCCGGAGCAATGGGAAGTTTATTCGCCGCCTTTTTGTCAAAATCCAAAGAAGAGATATGGCTTCTAGATAAGAATAAGGAGCGCGCAAGCCGCATACAGCAAAACGGGATATCCGTGGAGGGCGTTTCAGGCAATTGGCAGGCCGCAGTAAAGGCAACTGCCGATGCCAAAGAGATAGGGGAGGCGAATCTGGTAATAATCTGCGTTAAGTCTTATGATACTAAAGAAGCGATGCTACACGTCAAACCTATCGTAGGAGAAAACACCAGGGTTCTTACGTTGCAAAACGGTATCGGCAATATAGAAATACTGAATGAAATAGCAGGCAGCGATAAAGTAATCGGAGGAGCGACTAACCTTGGCGCGACGCTATTGGATGCGGGCAAGGTAAGGCATGCCGGGCGCGGGGAGACGGTTATCGGCCGCATCGATGGGAAGATCCCCGTTGAAATGCGCTCTATCCGCGAGTTATTCAATAAAATCCGCCTTGAGACCAGGATATCGCGCGATATTAAAGGCTTATTATGGTCAAAGCTGATCATCAATGTAGGGATAAACGCGCTTACTGCTATCACGCGCTTAAATAACGGAAGGTTAGTGGAATTTGAGGGGACACGCAGGATATTGCGTAATGCAGTCACGGAAGCAATCCGTGTAGCCAAGAGAAAGAGGGTTAAGCTTATCTACGATGACCCGCTGGCTAAAGTAGAGGCAGTCTGTGAGGCAACTGCAACCAATGTATCCAGCATGCTGCAGGATGTATTGAAGAAGAAGCGCACCGAGATAGATTTTATTAATGGGGTGATCGTGAGGCAGGGGCAGGAGCTCGGTATCCCCGTGCCTGCGAATTCATTGATCGTTGACTTAGTCAAAACCATCGAAGCTAGTTATAAATTAATGGTCTAGGGACTGTCCCCGAGATATTGCTCTTAGCGGGTTGTTCTTAGGGGATTGTTCCTAAACAGTTCTTTATTTTGCGTGTGTCTTGGTTTGTTTCGTGCAGCACCGCTCGAAATTCCCCAGCGTGGAATTTCTCGCTTCAAGAAACTTCTCGCTCTCGCAGACTTCGCATTACAAGGCGAACCCTGCCCGCTCGAACTTTCTAGATGCTGCCCGAACCAACCCAATCCACCCGCGAAAATCGATGATGCGAATGGCTTGAGTTATCAGGAGGATTAAGGAATGCCGAATTTTTCTTTTGATATTGTTTCTGAAGTCAACCTGCAGGAAGTGGATAACGCCGTAAATCAGGCGAGTAAAGAGTTGTCTCAGCGGTATGACTTTAAGGACAGTAAGTCGTCTATCACCTATGACAGAAAAGAGAAGAAACTGACTTTGATCGCGGATGATGACTTTAAGCTGCGTGCCCTTACTGATATCCTGGCTACCCGGTTAGCTAAAAGAGGGATTTCTTTGAAATCCCTTAAGTTCAATGAACCTGAAAAGGCATTCCAGGGATATCTGCGCCAGTTAGTGGATATATGTATGGGTATTGATAAGGAGAAGGCAAAAGAGCTGGTGGGTATTATAAAGGGATTAGGTTTAAAAGTTCAGACACAGATCGAAGGGGAGAAGATAAGGGTGAGTTCTGGAAAGAAAGACGAATTGCAGACAGTTATCACCCATCTAAAGGGATTAAACTTTTCTATACCGCTTAATTTCTGCAATTACCGTTAAGCGGGCAACGGGATAGACAAAGAATATCTAAAGAAGGGTCAGTTTCCTAAGAACAACTTCGTAGGCACCCCAGCTTAAAATGCACCTTTGCCTTTTAGAAGCAAAGCGCGTCTCTTGCGAGGCGATTGCCGGGTGCCCCGCCTTCTGCGGGGGGGTAGACCTTGTCAAAAAAGGAGGGAGTGATGGAGAAGAAGAGGTCTAAGGGCGTACTAATATTCGCCTGGCTGATGATAATCGTGAATGCCTACGCTTTATTATCATCGTTAAATTTCCAGAGGAACTTTTTTGATATTTATCTGTCTTTCCCTAAGGGACTGAATATAGTATTGATCGCCTATTCCATTCTCGCCTCAGTAATAGGGGTTATTGCGGGTTTCGGTATATTGAAGCTGAAGGAGATTATGAGAAGGATAAGCGTTGTGATAAACGGGGTAGACATCTTGGTCGGATTACCTGTACTATTATTTTCCCTTAACGATATCAGGGAATACACTTATTCAGTTGCCGCTTCCCTTGCCGCAACTGACCCGATGATGCCGGTATATACATTAGCCAGCGTCAGCTTTTACACGACGGTCTTATTAATCATGTTCTCTTACTGCTTTAATCTGCTGCTCATCTTCTTCTTTACGCGGCCCAAGGTAAAGGAGCAGTTTAAATAATCATAACAATGAAGAAGAATATTTTGATATTATTCATAGGAATCGCGGCGATCCTGCCATTTTTTATGTTCAGGAATACGACCTGCCCGCTAAGCAGGCCTGTTCTGTCCCCTGCCCGTACCATAGATTTAAAGGCCTCGCAGGATGAACTCTTACATCTCCTGAAAATAAGGAATGATGCCTTGGCCGAGGCAGAGGCCGAGAGGATATTATCTGTTGAGCCTAACGATATCTGCGCCTTATGGGCAAAGGCAGAGGTTTTACGCAGGGCTTATAAATTTAAAGATTCGCAAAAGCTGTTAAAAATAATTCTGATTAAATCCCCTGATTATGCCCCGAGTCTAATCAGTTTAGCTTATATCAGGTACCATGATAACGACTTTGCTTCAGCGATAAAATTATTAAAAGGGGTATTAAGAGGGCCTGATCTGGAGAGAGAAGACAAGGCAATGGCTTATATGCTTATCGGAATTATAAATGCCAGGAAAGCCTCGCAGGGAGGGTTTTTATCTAAGGTTGTTTACGGGGCAAGGATCATGGGATATTTTGAGAAGGCGATGGTTTTTGCGCCGGATTTACCTGAGGTGCATCTGGGTTTAGGCACATATTGTTTGTTGGCTCCCAGGATTGCCGGCGGCAACCTGGATAGGGCTATAGAAGAACTGAAATGGGCAATAAGATTAGCTCCGGATTTTGCTACTCCAAACGCGCGCCTGGCGCAGGCATATAAGGAAAAAGGGGATTTAGAGCAATACAGATTTTACCTGAAGAGGGCCAAGGAATTAGACCCTGTCAACGAAGTAGTCAGACAAATAGAGGCCCCGGCATGAGAAATTCAGAGATCAGCGCGATATTCCGCGAGATCGCCAAGATATTGGAGATAAAGGGTGGTAATGTCTTCCGGATACGCGCATATGAAAGGGCAGCGCAGAATATAGAAGGGCTGACTGACGATATAGAGGTCATAGTGAAAAGGGATACGCTTACGGATATCCCCGGGATAGGCAAGGACCTCTCTGAGAGGATAGTGGAGTTCCTACGGACAGGAAAGATAAAAATATACGAAGATTTAAAGAAAAGTATCCCCAAGGGGCTCCTGGATATATTGAATATCCCTTCTATAGGACCGAAGACGGCCAGGTTATTATACGAAGAGCTAAGGATAAGAGGGGTTTCGGATCTAGAGAAGGCCATAAAGAAGAATAAATTGGAAGGTATCTACGGGATAAAAGAGAAGACTATCGAGAATATCAAAAAGGGAATAGTGCTCTTAAAAAAGGGTAGGGAGCGCATGACCTTGGCGCAGGCAATCCAGGTGGCGGATGAATTTGTAAGCGCCTTAAAGAGATTGTCGGAAGTAAAGAATATAGCCGTTGCCGGTAGTTTGCGCCGGCAGAAGGAGACTGTGCGTGATATTGATATACTAGTGATCTCAGATAAGCCAAAGAAGGTGATGGATGCTTTTACGGGGTTATCTGCTGTAGCAAACGTTTTGGCAAAAGGCGAGAGCAAATCTTCGGTGCGCACAAAGAATGACGTGCAGGTAGATTGCCGTGTGCAGAAAAAGAGGTCCTTTGGGGCCGCGCTCTTATATTTTACCGGTTCAAAGAATTTTAATATCAGGCTTCGGCAATTAGCGATCAGGAAAGGGTTGAAGATAAATGAATATGGGGTTTTCAGGAAAGGAAGATTTATCTGCGGCAGGAGTGAAGCAGAGGTCTTTAAGACACTTGGCATATCTTATATTGAGCCGGAATTAAGGGAAGACAACGGGGAGATAGAACTGGCAAAGGAATTCCGTTTACCGCAGCTTATAGAAGCCAAGGATATAAAAGGGGACCTGCACACGCATTCAAAATATTCAGACGGCGGAAATACCATAGAAGAGATGGCAGTTGCGGCAAAGAAGAGGGGCTATTCATATATAGCCATTACCGACCATTCCGAGAGTCTGAGGATTGCCGGCGGACTGAATGCTGCCGAATTAAAAAAGAAGAAGCGCGAGATAGATAGGGTAAACAGAAAAATAAAGAACTTCAGGGTCCTCTATGGGGCTGAGGTCGATATAGATTCGCAGGGGAACCTGGATTATAAAGACGATATACTGATGGGATTTGATCTGGTAGTAGCGGCTATCCATACGGGATTCAAGCAGTCCAAGACGCAGCTGACAAAGAGGTTGGTCAGGGCGTGCCGGAGTAAATACAGCCATATTATCGCCCACCCTACGGGCAGGCTTTGGGGGGCGCGCGATGCCTACGAATTGGATATGGATGAAATTTTAAAAGCGGCGAATGATACCAACACACACATGGAGATAAATGCCTTCCCTAACCGGCTGGACCTGAATGACATGAATTGCCGTAGGGCTAAAGAGGCAGGGGTAAAGATGGCTATAGATACGGACGCGCATGCCAACGAACAGTTGGATGTGATCGGGTTAGGGGTATCTGTGGCGCGGCGAGGTTGGCTGACCCGAGAGGATGTTATTAATACCTTACCGCTGGATAAACTGTTAAAGGCGTTAAAGAAATAAGATGCTAATTAATAAAAAATCAAGGTCTCTGGCGTATAGCGTAGAGCGCATAGCGTATAGTAAGAACTTAAATCCTATCCGCTATCCCTGCCTGGCCGGCAGGCAGGCGCTATCCTCTAAAGTTATTCTTGCATACTGTATTTTGATTTTTACATTATTCTTATGCGGCTGCCAGGATAAAACCTTGCACAAAGATACCCGGGCGATGATGGGTACTTTTGTGGAGGTGACATCTGCCGATAAGGAGGCGCCGGGTATTGTTTTTGATGAAATAAGGCGCATTGAAAACTTATTAAGCAAATATAAGGAAGATAGCGAGATATCCAGGTTAAACAGGTTTGGCGAGCAGAAGGTCAGCCCCGATACGTTTTATATTTTACAAAAGGCAAAGGAGCTTTGGCAGGAAAGCGGCGGAGCGTTTGATGTTACCGTAGGTCCGCTGATGGATATATGGGGTTTTACGGATAAGAATTATCGCGTACCCGGCAAAGCAGAGATCGAGCAGGCTTTAATCCTGGTGGGTTCCGATAAAATTATTTTTAATCCTGACGATTATGTGGTAAAATTAAAATTTCGTGGCATGAAGTTAGACTTGGGCGCCATTGCCAAAGGTTATGCCGCGGACCGTGCGGTAAAAAAACTGAAAGAGCGCGGGATAAAAAGCTGCCTGATAAATCTGGGTGGCCAGGTCTATTGCCTGGGCGATAAGTCAGGTAAACCCTGGAATATAGCCGTGAAGGATCCCAGGGGCGCTGATTTTGTTGACTATCTTAAGCTGCAAGATATCTCTGCAGCGACCTCCGGTGATTACGAGCAGTATTTCGTAGAAAAAGACAAAAGGTATTCGCATATATTAGATCCCAGGACCGGATTCCCGGCGGACTCGGGCGTCCTGTCAGTAACGGTTGTAGCTGCGTCCGGATTGATAACCGATTCTCTAGCTACTTCCATATTCGTATTAGGCAAAGAAGAAGGGATGAGGTTAGCAAATAAATTCCCGGATGTAAAGGTAAAAATAATTAATAATAATCCAGGGACACTTCTTCACCCAAAGCAAGAAGTGTCCCCTAAAGAGAATAAAGTGAAGATAGGGGACACTTCTCCGATTGGCCCAAGAAGTGTCCCTGGATTGGAGTGAGAAGTGTCCCTATGTTTACGAGATTAGGAGAGGTAAAAGATGTTTCGCATAATTAATAAAGAAGAATTAGCCAAAGATGTTACCAGGATTGCGGTAGAAGCTCCGCAGATCGCCAAAAAGGCAAAGGCTGGGCAGTTTGTCGCGGTGGTTATTGATGAAGCAGGCGAGCGTGTTCCTTTGACGCTGGCAGGTTGGGATAAAGATAATGGCACGATCACATTGATATTCCAGAAGGTAGGCTTTACCACCAAGAAACTTGGGACGCTTAATAAAGGGGATCCTGTGCAGCATATCCTTGGTCCGCTGGGGCATCCTACAGAAGTCAAGAATTTTGGCACGGTTGTTTGTATCGGCGGCGGGGTGGGTATCGCCGAAATCTATCCTGTCTCCCGCGCTTTCAAAGAAGCGGGTAACCGGGTGCTGGGTATAATCGGTGCGCGTTCTAAAGAATTATTAATCCTGGAAGAAGGGATGCAGAGAGTCTGCGACGAGTTATTTATTACTACTGATGACGGTTCTTACGGGCGCAGGGGTTTCGTTACCGATACATTAAAGGAATTATTAACGGTTGTGGAGAAGTCCACGCATACAAAATATCCGGATTTAACATATTGTATCGGACCCGTTCCTATGATGCAGGCAGTATCTGAGTTAACCAAAAGGTATGGCATAAAGACTATCGTCAGCCTTAACCCGGTAATGGTGGATGCGACCGGTATGTGCGGCTCCTGCCGCTGCACGGTAGCAGGCAAGACGGTATTTGGATGCGTTGATGGCCCGGATTTTGACGGCCACGCGGTTGATTTTGAGGAATTAAAGAAAAGATTGAAATTATTTACGGACCAGGAAGGAAAGATTAATGCCAAGCCAGTCGCGTAAAGAAATAGATACTGTTGCCTTATTCCTGCCGGAGATAAGGGAATTGATCCAGAATAAGGATTTGAACGGCTTAAAGGCGCTCCTGAAGACCATACATTCCGTAGACCTTACCCTGGGCTGGAGATACCTGGAGCCACAGGAGAAGATAATCGTCTTTAAGCTGCTGGGCACTAAGAAAACAGTAGAGGTCTTTGAAAATTTAAGCTTTACCGAACAGACCTACATCATGAATAATCTGGGCAATGCGGAACTCACCCCTATTATTAACGAGATGGCCCCTGATGAAAGGGCAGACCTTTTCAAGGAGTTGCCCGAGAAGGTATCCAAGAAGCTATTTAATCTTATAAATAAAGATGAGGCACAGGATTTAAGGAAGTTGATGGTTTATGAGGAGGGTACTGCCGGAAGCTTAATGACCACGGAACTGGTAGAGTTAAGAAAAGAGATGACTGCCCGGCAGGCGATAATATCCATCCAGGAGAACCTGCGCACCGAATACAGGGAGAACATATATTCGGTTTTTGTTACCGATGAAAACCATAAATTAATCGGAAGCATCTCCCTGCAGGACTTATTGAAGGCACCGCCGGATATCTTGATCAGGGATATCATGGTGAACACCGAGTCCATTAAGAAGAACGTGGACGCTGATATAAATGAAGTCGCCAACTGGTTTAAAGAATATGACCTGTTGGATGTCCCGGTAGTGGATAAAGATAATACCCTTTTAGGGATAATCACGGTTGACGATATTGTCGAAACGATAGAAAAGGAGACCACCAAGGATATATACGAGATCGGTAAGATGGACGCCAAAGGCGGTGAAATAATTAGCTATGGCCGGGCAAATATCATGGAGCTGATAAAGAGGCGCGCGGGCTGGCTCATACTCCTTTTGATATTCGACTTTTTAACAGGCACGGTATTGAAGGGCTTTGAACATACCTTAAGCACGGTAGTTGCTTTGACATTTTTCATACCGATGCTTCTGGATACGGGAGGAAATGCAGGCGCGCAGACCTCTATCACCATCATCAGGGGGCTGGCTACGGGAGACGTTAATCTTAAGAATATCTTCAAGGTCATCAAACTTGAACTCTCCACTGCCCTGGTAATGGGGCTGATTATCGGCAGTGTGGCTTTCGGCAGGGCTTTCCTTCTGCAGAAAGATTTTTTACTTGCCGTCTCAGTGGGAATAAGCATGGTCGCCATTGCTATCCTGGCTATAAGCACGGGCGTATTTCTGCCTCTCTTCTCCAAGAAGGTCGGACTTGACCCTGCGGTTTTAGCCGGGCCCATAACTACCAGCGTAGTAGATGTCATAGGACTTATTATATATTTTAAAATTGCTCAGTTATTTATACCCGCGTTGAGGTTTTAGCAAAATATAGGGACAGGTACCGACCCAATCGAAAGACTGGTGCGGAGTTAATCGGAA
Organism: Candidatus Omnitrophota bacterium; assembly: GCA_043823435.1. Lineage (GTDB taxonomy): Bacteria > Omnitrophota > Gorgyraeia > Gygaellales > Profunditerraquicolaceae > UBA1562. The sequence goes on from JBDRAV010000016.1 coordinate 71,817, forward strand.
AGGTGTCCCCGAATGAGGATAAATATGCGAAATAAAGTTCCGCAGCAACCTGCAAAAGAACGTATCAAGAATTTCTTTGAAGTAGCCCTTGGTTTCTCAAAGGAAGAGGCAGAAGCCGAAGCAGGCCGCTGCCTGCAATGCAAAGATTCTCCCTGTGCAAAAGGCTGTCCCGTAGAAATAGATATCCCCGTTTTTATTAAATTGGTCAAAGAAGGTAAAAGAAAAGAAGCACTGGAGAAAATAAAAGAGAAGAATAACCTGCCTGCTATATGCGGCCGAGTCTGTCCACAAGAGGAACAATGCGAGGTACTTTGTATATTAAACAAGAAGAAGGTACCGATAAATATAGGTGCGTTGGAGAGGTACGCGGCGGATTATGAGTTAGGAGTTAAGAGTAGGGAGCCGGGAGCAAAACTCCAAACTCCAAACTCCAAACTCCAAACTAAAATAGCGGTAGTGGGAAGCGGTCCTGCAGGATTGACGTGCGCGGCTGACCTGGTAAAAATGGGCTATGATGTTACGCTCTTTGAGTCTTTGCATCTGGCAGGCGGTGTGCTTATGTACGGCATACCCGAGTTCAGGCTCCCTAAAAAGATAGTGCAAGGCGAGGTGGAATATATAACGGGCCTGGGCGTGCGGGTAAACACCGATACTCTTATCGGAAATACATACAGTATCGAGGATTTATTTAAGGATGGATTCAAGGCGATATTTGTTGCTACAGGCGCCGGGCTGCCGCAATTCTTAGGGATACCGGGTGAGAATTTGGATCGGGTTTATTCTGCTAATGAATTCCTGACGCGCGTGAACCTGATGAAGGCGTATAAATTTCCCGAATACGCAACGCCGGTTAATATTGGCGAGAGGGTTGCAGTTATCGGAGGAGGGAATGTGGCTTTTGACTGCGCCAGGGTAACACTCAGGCTCGGGAAGCAGGTTACATTAGTTTACCGGCGCACGGAAAACGAGATGCCGGCAAGAAGAGAAGAAATTGAGAATACCAAAGATGAAGGGATCCCTTTTAAAGTTTTAACCCAGCCGGTCAGGATAGCAGATGACGGCAAGGGCTTTGTGGCTGGGTTAGAATGTATTCAGATGGAGTTAGGCGAACCGGATGAATCCGGAAGAAGGAGGCCCGTTCCCATAAAAGATTCCAATTTTGTTTTGGATGTGGATACGGTGATTGTGGCTATCGGGCAGAATCCTAACCCTTTATTACCTAAAGTGACCCCAGACCTTAAGACCAATAAGGAAGGGACGATCCGGGTAGATGGCAATTTTATGACTTCTATCTCCGGGGTATTCGCCGGAGGGGATATTATTACAGGAGCGGATACGGTGATTTCGGCAATGGGCGCAGGTAAAAAGGCCGCCGCGGCAATAGATAAATATATTAAGGGACAGGCACCAATCTAATCGAGGGACAGTTCTCCGTTTGGACTGAGAACTGTCCCTGGTAAGATAATTTTTACTAAGGAGGGACACATCTTGCTTTGGGTCAAGAAGTGTCCCTGAGGGGGAATGATGGAAGATAAGAAAGTGTCGGTTCAGGATATAATTTCTTTAAAGGGTAAGCGTAAGATTACGATGCTTACCGCTTATGATTATCCGCTGGCATCCCTGATCGATAGGGCCAGGATAGATATGATCCTGGTGGGGGATTCTGTCGCTAATGTAGTTTTGGGGCTGGATTCTACGACTAAGGTCGGTATGACAGAGATGATCCATCACGCCAAGGCAGTAACGCGTGCCGTAAAACGCGCGCTGATTATTGGTGATATGCCCTATGAATCTTATCAGGCCTTGCCTGCCGGCAGGCAGGTGAATTTGGAAGAATCAGTAAAGAATGCCCTTCGCTTTATTGAGGAAGCAGGGTGCGATGCGGTAAAATTGGAGTGGTTCGAGCGCTGCCTGGAGGTCACGGAGCAGATTATAAAAGCGGGTATTCCCGTGATGGGGCATATCGGTTTGACCCCGCAAACCGCGGATAAATTAGGCGGATTCAAAGTGCAAGGTAAAGACGCCGACCAGGCAAAACGTTTGATAGAGCAGGGTATTGCCTTAGAGAAGCTCGGTTGTTTTTCCATCGTCCTTGAATGCGTGCCTGATAAGATCGCAGAGATGATCACTCAAAAAATAAAGATACCGACCATAGGCATAGGCGCAGGCGTACATTGCGACGGCCAGGTTTTAGTTACCCATGACCTGCTCGGTCTGTTTGAGCGCTTTACTCCCAAATTTGTCAAAAAATATATTAATCTTTCGCCAATGATCTCGCAAGCCATAGAGGAATATAGGAAAGAGGTTACGGAAGCAGCTTTTCCCGCAAAAGAGCACAGCTTTACAATAAAAGAGGAAGAGCTGAAAAAATTAGATTAAGATGAAAAAGACGGTCGTCAAATATATTTATATCTCCGTCATTTTGATCCTTGCCTTGCTCTTTGTTGCGAAATTCGCAGGAGTAGCTATTCTAAAGGCATACGTTACGACAGGTATCGGAGATTGCCGGACGATGCCGGTATTATGCGTGATCCCGGACAAAGAGGTTATCAACATGGAAATAGATAGGGCGCATGTAGATGAGCTGTTGCTATATCAATTACCCGGGATAAATATTTCAATCCCCAGGGGGTTTACCGTCATCAAAGGAAAGGTCACCAAGGTTTATTATAAAAGAAAAAGATTTGACGCAGATAGCCCGGTCATATATCTGCTTTATCAGAAGCCGAAATTCTTCGTCAATCTGTACCCCTATCTGGCAAGGCAGGGAATTACGGATAATTATCGATTCGTAAGCCGTACGATGTATGCAAGACCAGAGAATATAAACGGCATTACGGATGCTTTCTTCGTGATCATGAAAGCTGTCTTCACTCCCGATATAGGGGACCAGGAAGACATAGGGATGGTTAAATTCAACTATCCCGACAAAAGGGGTTTTATCACTTATAACCTTACCCCATTGGAGAATTATTTTGATTGTGATGTCATAGCCGCAGATGATTCTTTCTGTAAGGTTTATATAAAGGACAGGAAAGCCGCATTGGGCTTGAGGGATGTGTTAACGATCATATCGACAATGGAAATATCGGATATACCGGTTGCGGAAACGGCGAACTGAGTTTCCTTGCTCCGAGACACATTGTCAATGAATTACCTTAGCCCTGCAGCACATTGCTGCAGGACAAGGACTATGTTCCATTAATGGAACATAGTCCTTGACTTAAAAAGTCCGTCAACTTAATTATCTTGACTTTTTAGCTAACTTACGATAAAAATAAAGGTCTATGAATACAAAAGCCAATATTATGGATAAAATCGTTTCCCTGTGTAAACGCAGGGGTTTTGTTTTTCAGTCTTCGGATATATACGGCGGATTAAGTAATACCTGGGATTATGGGCCATACGGAGTAGAATTAAAGAATAATGTGAAGCGCGCCTGGTGGAGGTCTGTGGTCTACGAGCGCTATGATATCTTAGGGATGGACGCGGCGATATTGATGCATCCTAAAGTATGGCAGGCATCCGGCCATGTGGATAATTTCTATGATTTAAAGAGCGATTGCAAATCATGCAAGAAGCGTTTTAAGGCAGCTGATTTGAATGACCCCCGGAAGTGCCCTGAGTGTAAAGGAGAACTGACTGAGGCGCGACCATTTAACCTGATGTTCAAGACGCACCAGGGCCCGGTTGAAGATGAGGGGAGCCTGATTTATTTAAGACCGGAGACCGCACAGGGTATGTTCGTGAATTTTTTGAATATCCTGGATTCAAGGCATCCTAAGCTTCCTTTTGGCCTGGCGCAGATAGGCAAGGCCTTCCGCAATGAGATTACCCCCGGCAACTTCACCTTCCGCACGCGCGAATTTGAGCAGATGGAGATCGAATATTTCGTTAAGCCAGATGATGCGGATAAGAAATTGGAGGAGTGGATAGATTACCGTTTTAACTGGTATCTGGACCTCGGCCTTAAGAAAGAAAATTTAAGGAAGCGGCCGCACGCCAAAGACGAACTCGCGCATTACGCCAAGGCATGCACAGACATAGAATACAATTTTCCTTTTGGTTGGTCAGAATTGGAGGGTATCGCCAACAGGACTGATTTTGACTTAAAACAGCACGCAAGAGCAAGCGGAAAGGGCCTTCAATATTTTGATGACGCCACAAAAACAAAGGTATTCCCTTACATTATCGAACCATCAGGCGGGGTGGACAGGACAGTATTGGCTCTTCTCGCCGACGCTTATTGCGAAGAAGAAGTAAAGGAAGATACGCGCGTACTCCTTAAGCTCCATAAAGATCTGGCTCCGGTAAAAGTGGCGGTGCTGCCACTATTAAAAAACCGTCCGGAGATAGTCGAATTGGCAAAGAAGCTGGCAGATGATTTAAAGAAGACCTTTGTTACGGTCTATGATGATACCGTAGCCATAGGAAAACTTTACCGCAGACAGGATGAGGTAGGAACGCTTTATTGCGTTACCGTGGATGTGCAGTCATTAGAAGACAGACAGGTAACTGTCCGGGATAGAGATACCATGAAACAGGACAGAATAGGGATAGATAATTTAAAGGATTATCTTAGTGAAAAATTGAACTAAGGGGACACCTTCCCAATTGGGTGAGAAAGCGTCTCCCGATTGAGTTGGAAAGCGTCTCTAATAATTGAGGAGGAGGGTTTTAAAAGTAATGGCAAGAAAATATGTTTACTTCTTTGGCGGCGGCAAGGCAGACGGAAATGAAAGCATGAAAAATCTTCTCGGTGGCAAGGGAGCGAATCTTGCAGAGATGGCGGGGAATAAAGAATTACGCCTCCCGGTGCCACCCGGATTTACAATTACCACCGAGATTTGTACATACTATTACCAGAATAAGAAGAAGTATCCTGCGGGTTTAAAAGAAGAGGTGCATAAGGCCCTGGAAAAAGTCGAGAAACTGATGGTAAGGGGGTTCGGCGACTCAGAAAATCCTTTACTGGTTTCCGTGCGTTCCGGAGCCAGGAAGTCAATGCCCGGGATGATGGAGACCGTGTTAAATGTCGGGCTGACCGAAAAGACAATTCCCGGACTTATAAAACAGGCCGCAGGTAACGGCCGTTTTGTTTACGACGCGTATCGCCGCCTGATTATGATGTATTCCGATGTAGTCATGGAAAAGGCGGCAGGTATCGAGCCTAAAGAGGACCAGGGTATCCGTAAGCAGTTAGAGAGGCTTATGGCGCAGCTTAAGAAGGAAAAAGGTTATGCCTTAGATGCCGACCTCACCGTCGATGACTTAAAGAAGCTATGCGCTTCTTTTAAGGAGAAGGTCAAAGAGGTATTGAAAAAAGAGTTCCCGGATGACCCTAAGGAGCAGTTATGGGGAGGTATCGGAGCCGTATTCTCATCCTGGAACGGAAAGCGCGCAATAAGCTACCGCCGCATCGAGAATATCCCCGATGAGTGGGGTACGGCAGTCAACGTGCAGACTATGGTTTTCGGGAATATGGGCAGCGATTCGGCTACGGGTGTTGCTTTCACACGTAACCCCGGCAACGGCGAAGGTAAATTTTACGGGGAATACCTTATAAATGCCCAGGGCGAGGATGTGGTTGCGGGCATACGTACCCCAGCGCCGATAAACGAATACTCCAAGTCTGAACATAATAAAGAGCTCGTGGCCCTGGAAAAAACCATGCCTAAGATTTATAAGGAGCTTTTTGGTATACAGAAGCGCCTTGAGAAGCACTACCGCGATATGCAGGATATAGAGTTTACCATAGAAAAAGGGAGGCTCTTCATGCTGCAGTGCCGCGTGGGAAAGCGTAACGGCCCGGCGGCTATACGCATGGCCATAGATATGTTAAAGGAGAAGCTGATCAAGAAGGAAGATTTAGTGATGCGTGTGACTCCGGCGCAGTTAGATGAATTATTGCACCCTATTATTGACCCTAAAGCGGAGATGCAGAAGAAACCGCTGACTAAAGGTCTGCCTGCAGGGCCCGGAGGCGCTACGGGACAGGTAATATTCTCAGCTGCTGATGCTGTGGCATGGGCAAGGGAGGGCAAGAAAGTTATCCTGGTGCGCGAAGAGACTAACCCTGAGGATGTAGAGGGTATGCGCGCGGCACAGGCGGTCCTGACTGCCCGCGGCGGTATGACCTCGCACGCTGCGCTTGTTGCGCGCGGATGGGGAAAGTGTTGTATCGTCGGATGCGGCGCCTTGCATGTAGAGTCACAGAAGAAAGAACTTTCGGTTGACGGCAAGGTCCTTAAGGAAGGTGATTGGATCACCTTAAACGGCACCAAGGGTAATGTTTATGAAGGCAAGCTTCCCATGATGGATGCGGGTGAAGAGAATAAGCCCCTGATGGAGTTCCTTAAAACCTGTGTTTCTCTTAAGAAATTGGGGGTACGCACCAATGCCGATACCCCGGAAGACGCAAAGAGGGCAAGGCAGTTCGGAGCCGAAGGGATAGGGCTCTTCAGGACCGAGCATATGTTTTACGGAAAAGGCGCGGATGAGCCATTGTTCTACTTGCGCAAAATGATAATCTCTACAACCTTAGATGAAAGGAAGAAGGCCTTAGATGAATTGTTCCCTTATGTGAAGAAAGATATCAAGGGGACATTAGAGGCGATGGACGGATTTCCCGTAGTTATCCGTTTACTCGATCCCCCATTGCACGAATTCGTTCCCCGCGAACAGGTAAAACTTGAGCAGCTTGCGCGTGACCTGAATATAACCATGGAAGAACTGACAAGCCGCGCCGAGAACCTGCATGAATCTAACCCCATGATGGGGCACAGGGGCGTGCGCCTGGGAGTTACATATCCTGAAGTAAGCGCAATGCAGATAAAGGCAGTCCTTGAAGCAGCGGCAGAACTTATTAAAGAGGGCAGTAAGCCCTACCCCGAAATAATGATCCCTGTTGTCTGCGACGTCAAAGAATTAGAGAACCAGTTAACCATTGCGAAGAAGGTCTATCAAGAGACGTTAGAGAAATACGGGCTGAAGAATATCAAGCATATGTTCGGTACAATGATCGAGATACCGCGCGCCGCAATTGTCGCCGGAAAATTAGCGGAGCTAGCGCAATTCTTTTCCTACGGTACAAATGATATGACCCAGATGGGTTTTGGTTTTTCGCGCGACGATATCGGAAGTTTTCTGCCGGATTATATCAACAAGGGGATACTTCCCGAAGACCCGTTCCAGACTATTGACCAGGAGGGGGATAGGAGAGTTGATAAAGATAGGGATTCAGCGCGGGCGCAAGACCCGTAGAAACCTTGAGGTTGGTATCTGCGGAGAGCACGGCGGTGACCCACGGTCGGTAGAGTTCTGCCACAGCGTGGGCATGGATTACGTGAGCTGCTCTCCTTTCAGAGTACCTATCGCGATATTAGCGGCGGCCCAGGCAGTATTGAAAGACAAAAATAATAAATTAGTTCGTTAGTTCTAACGTTCGTAAGTTCTAATGTTCATCATGAGCTTACGAACTAAAGAACTATTGAACCTTAGAACTAAAGAACTATAGAACTAAATTATGGAAGCACTCAGGGCTTACTTGAGAGATATCAGGAATATACCTCTGTTGACTGCTCAGGAGGAGATATCTTTGAGCAGGAGGATTAAAAGGGGCGGTGTAAAGGGTGAGCAGGCGCGTAAGAGCATGATCCGTGCGAACCTGCGTCTGGTGATTAATATTGCCAAAAGGTATATCCATCTGGGCACTCCTTTTCTTGATTTGATCGAGGAGGGAAACCTTGGTCTGATGAAGGCGGTGGATAAATTCAACCCGAAGAAGGGATTCCGTTTTTCTACTTATGCTGCATGGTGGATAAAACAGGGGATTACGCGTGCCATATTCGACCAGGGCAAATTGATCCGTATGCCGGTCTATATGAATGAGCTTGTCAGTAAATGGAAGAAGACGAATGAGCGGCTTGCACAGAAACTAAAGCGCATACCCAGGGATCAGGAGATCGCCAAGAAGATGAAGATATCAAAAGAGAAGGTGAAACAGATCAATTTCTGGCTCTCTACCAAGACATCTTCACTGGAAGCGCCTTTAGGGGATGACGATGAAGGGCAGATATTAGACCTGGTTCATGACGAGAATGCCATAGCCCCTAACACCGAGATTGAACGCACTTTTGATAAGGAGCAGCTAAACAGCTTATTGGAGATAACAAACGATAAGGAAAGGATAGTCTTGGATATGCGCTTTGGTCTGGTTGACGGAAAGACGCATACCTTAGCACAGGTGGCTGATAAGCTAGGGGTCTCACGAGAGAGGGTGCGCCAGATAGAAGAGCAGGCAAAAAAGAAATTAAGGAAATTCATCCGGGGAAGGCCCGGGGGGTTCCATAGATACGAGACAGAGGCATAAATAAAAAGGGGAGGATTAATGGCGTTAAAGAAGCAGGGGTTAAAGGAAATTATAAGGAGTATTCCTGATTTCCCTAAACCCGGGATATTATTCAAGGATATCACCACTCTTCTTAAAGATAACCGGGCATTCAGGAGCGCGCTGGATACCCTGGTCAAGAAATATAAGAATAAAAAAATAGATAAGGTAGTGGCAGTGGAGGCCAGGGGATTTATCCTGGGAGGAACAGTCGCTTATAAATTAGGAGCGGGTTTTGTGCCTGTGCGTAAAAAAGGCAAGCTCCCCTGGAAGACCAGGTCCGCAACTTATGAGTTAGAGTATGGTACGGATACCCTGGAGATGCACCATGATGCCATTAATCCGGGTGAAAGGGTTTTGATAATAGATGACCTTCTGGCTACTGGCGGGACCGTAAAGGCAGTTACTGAACTGATCGAGCAGCTTAAAGGCAAGATCGTCGGCATCGCCTTTTTGATTGAGCTTATTGATTTAAAAGGCAAGAATAAATTAAAGGGGTACCCGGTTTATTCTTTGATAAAATATAAATGAGCCCAGACAACTTACGGAACGTAAGTTGTCTGGGCTAGGTTCTTCACTTCGTTCAGAACCGTCCACGATTCCTGAATAAAGCGAAGGACGATTTACACCCCTCCTTATTAATAGACATAAAAGGAGGAATAGGTATACCGCCCCTGTAGCTCATAAGGATAGAGCAGCAGTTTCCTAAACTGCGTGTGGCAGGTTCGATTCCTGCCAGGGGCACTTCTAACAATAGGGACAGGTACAAGCTTAATTTTGCACCTGGTGCGAGATTAGCTTGGCACCTGGTGCCAAGATAATGTATGATTTTAATCTGCATTGCCACTCTTTATTAAGCGACGGGGTATTGCTTCCTTCGGAATTAGCAGTCCGCCATCTGGCATCAGGATACAAGGCGATAGCTATCACTGACCACGCCGACTACAGCAATATTGATCTGGTTGCCGGGGCGATACTGCAGTTCACCAGGCATTGGCCGAAAGACTCAAAGATCAAGGTCTTTCCGGGAATTGAATTGACTCACATTCCTCCCGAACAATTTAAGCCGCTGGCAAAACGCGCCCGGAAAAAAGGGATAAAGGTTATTGTCGGGCACGGAGAAACTTTAGCCGAACCTGTGGCAAAAGGGACAAACCGCGCTGCCATGGAAGCGGATATAGATATACTTGCGCACCCCGGGTTGATTACCGAAGAGGATGTCAGACTCGCCAGGAAGAAGGATATTTTTCTGGAGGTAACCTGCCGCAAAGGCCACCGCAATACCAATAAGCATGTAATAGGCCTCGCCTTAAAGTTGGGCGCAAAATTAATTTTAAACTTAGACAGCCATTCGCCGGAAGATATTATCAGGCCCGTAGAAATTATTAAGCTCGTTTCCGCTGTAGGTTTAAGCCGTAGTGAAATAGATAAAATATATCAGGATGTAAAATTTTTCTTGAGGGAAGGGGGGAGAAGATGAAGAGGTTTGTTTTTTTTATTGCCTTATTAGTCTGTAGTATCGCGGTGTTATCCGGTTGCACCCGCGCTTCTAAAAAAGATACTATGTCTGGGAATAAGTCCTTATTAGAGCCACAGTCCATGGTGAAATTCAATGATATCCCTGTTCCCGCGGGTTTTAAATTTGAGTCTACGGAATCTTACGCCTTTGAGAGCACAGGGGTGAGGGTAGGGTTCTTGAAATATAAGGGGCGCGGGGATATAGAGCGGGTAGTAAATTTCTATAAGGACCAGATGCCTTTATATAACTGGAACCTGCTAAATGTAGTAGAATACGGAGAGCGCTTATTAAATTTTGACCGTGAACAGGAGACCTGCATTGTTACCCTGTTAGCTAAGGGCAAAAATATCACTATTACCATCTCTTTAGGCCCGAAGTCGGCGGCAAGGTCAAGGAAGGCCGAGAAACCGGTGAAGTAGGGCCGCAACTTGTACCTGCACCAAGATTGATCACCTATTCTAAGCCCTGATACCTGTACTTATTGCGAGAGTTGGTGCAGGTATCAATTCGTGCATATAACTTACTCACACACATAGTGTTCGTAAGTTATTGGACGATCATTGTGCCTTTTATCGTTTATATTTAGGATTGGCATCAATAAGCCCATATAACTTACGTTCGCTACCCGCTCCGTAAGTTATGGGCTTATTGAAAAACTACTTGACAAATAAGGGGTTATGTGGTACAAAAGAGGATAATTAGGTTATACCATTGGACATGGTTTTAATTTTAGGCGCAAAGGAGGTGAGACCCTACAAACAAGCCTGAAACCAGCGAAGATCCAGTGATATACATATATAGAAATTCTCTAGGAAGAAAAAAGCAAAACCCTAGTTCAATATATTATTCTGAAAAATTCTCTAAAGGAGGATAAACAAAATGAGTAAACGCTTGATATTAATGCTGGCACTTGCGTTCTTGGTCGCCGTCACAGGCGCTGCGTACGCAGAGGTCCAGAATGTCAAAGTGAGCGGTGATATCGCCGTAATGGGTGTTGCCCGCAATAACTTTGATTTTGCCAAGACACCGGAAACAGAAAGTGGAAGTTACATTAATTTCGCTGGTGAACTTGATGATAACGAGAAAGACCTTTTGTCTATTGTTAGAGTGCGCGTGGATGCTGACCTTACAGATAATGTTTCCGCAACTGTAAGATTATTAAATGAAAGAAACTGGAACGGCGAATCCAACACTGCAGGCTGGTCAAATACGAATATAGGTAATAACTATAACGCTGCCGCAACAAGCCAAGTAGTCGGAATTAATACTGCCGATGAAGGCGATATCAGCCTGGATTTAGCTTATGTTACCCTGAAAGAGTTCCTTTATTCACCTCTTTCTTTAACCGTTGGCCGTCAGGAGCTCAGGTTTGGTAATGGTCTTGTTGTAGGAGATCCGGACACCAATCTCTGGTCTGCCAGGACATCCTTGGCTGAGGGCGATTTAAGTGCGCGTAAATCCTTTGATGCTATCCGTGCCACCTTAGATTATGATCCTTTAGTCGTGGATGTAATCTACGCCAAGTTAGAAGAAGGTAATGTTAACCTAAACGATGACGTTACCCTTAGCGGCGTGAATGCTAGCTATGCCTTAAATGCGAATACTATCTTGGAAGGGTTCTTCTTTAATAAAGTAAAAGGAAGCCAAGCAGCAGCAGTGCGTAACCTTGATGCAGCTAACGCCACAAGTTTCACTCCCACAGCAACAAATGTCGAGGTCAAAGACATAGCAGATGTAGTGAATGTGATTGGTGTGCGTGCGACGGATAAGACCGTAAAAGACCTTACTGTTGATGCTCAGGTAGCTTATCAGTTTGGTACATACAATCCAAAGTTTGATCCTAATGCAAGATTTGTTAGTGCAACGGACAAAAAAGAGACTTCTAACCGTAGTGCCTGGGCTGGACAAATAAATGCAACCTATGATTTGAGCGATAAGTTCGCTTCTAATTATAGCCCCAGCATTTCTGGTTCTTACACTTATCTCTCAGGAGCAGACAGGGAACTAACCGGTAGCGATACATATAAAGGTTGGGATCCTATGTTTGAAGACCAGACCGTCGGACACATCATGAATGCCATCTTTGCTAATACCAATATGCATCGATACGCTATATCCGCTAAAGCTAAGCTTACGGATGATATTACAGCCAAAATGGACTGGGTCTGGGCTTCGTTTGCTAAGAAATACAACGATCAAAGACTTGCTGTTTTGTCTGGTATAGCTACTCCCACAGCCGTCGCAAGAGCGTATAGAATGGGAAAGGCTGCTTACATCGGACAGGAAATCGATGCCACATTGACTTATGATTATACAGAAGATGTGCAATTCTCTCTTCTAGGCGGCATCTTGCTACCCAGCAAGAACATTAATGGTAATATAGCGGGTGACAAGGACCTTAGGGCTTCAGCTGGTGAATTGATCGGTTCAATGAAGGTCACATTCTAATAGCAGCTATGTAGAGTTTCACTACCCTCGGGGGAGCAATCCCCCGAGGGTTTTTATTTTAGGAGGAAAATACACCCGGTACTCCTATAAACCGGGGTGTTATAACCAGCAGGTTACGCCAAATGATCATATACATTTGGGCGTTAACCAGCAGGTTACGCCAAACAATCAGATATGTTTGAGCGTTAGGCCAGTAGGTCACACCAAAATTCATGTTATATCTCGCCTTTATTTTCCACATGCACCAGCCGTATTACCAGAATCTTCTCACGCACGAGACGCCTATGCCTTGGGTGCGCTTACACGGCACCAAGGATTACCTGGATATGGTCAAGATACTTGAAGATTATCCCTTGATACACCAGACCTTTAACCTTGTGCCTTCTCTGATAGAACAGATAGAGGATTATTCCAATGGCGTCGTAAAGGATAAGTTTCTTGAGCTCTCTTATAAGAATGCCGGGGAGTTGACCGTGCAGGAGCAGAATTTTATCAGGGAGAATTTTTTCATGATTAATAAGGAGCGCGTGATTATGATACATCCGCGCTATTTTGAACTTTACAATAAAAGGCAGGCGGATGGAGAATTCAATACCCAGGATTACCTGGACCTGCAGGTCTGGTTTAATTTGAGCTGGATTGACCCGTATTTCATAAAAACTATACCTGAATTGAAAAAGGCGGTGATGAAGGCAAGGTTTTTTACCGAAGAAGAAAAGCGCGCTCTCCTGGATAAACAGACCGGGATACTTAAAGATATCGTGCCCGGATACAAGAAATCCATGGAATCCGGACAGATAGAAATCACCATTAGCCCTTATTATCATCCCATACTGCCTTTGCTCTGCGATACCCGTATCGCCCGCGAAGCTAATCACAAGGCCCTTCTGCCCAAAACAAATTTTAAATATCCCGGGGACTGCAAAGCACAGATAGAAGAAGCGGTTGAATTTTACCGTCAGAGGTTCGGGGGCCTCGCGCCGCAGGGGATGTGGCCTTCAGAAGAAGGCGTAAGCGAGCATATAATTCCTTTTATTATCCAGTCGGGGATAAAGTGGATAGTCACCGACGAGGTAATATTGTTCAGGTCGTTAAAAAAGAAGGTAAGGGATCCCCGTCTTTTATATCAACCCCACCTTTTAAAGAGGAAGGACGGTGAGCTTAATATCATCTTCCGCGACAGGGTTCTCTCTGATCTGATCGGTTTCGTTTATTATAATTGGAAGACGCAGGATGCAGTGAATGACCTGATGATGCACCTGGAGAATATTGCCGATGCTTTTAAGAGGGAGGATGTGCTGGCCGTAATCGCCATGGATGGGGAGAACGCCTGGGAATATTATCCCGGTGACGGGCATGATTTCTTGGGTTCTTTATACGCCAGGTTATCCGAATCAAAAACCGTTAAAACAGTTACGGTAAGTGAATACCTTAAAGAACGTCCCGCAAAACGCCAGATCAAACATTTGTCAGCCGGCTCATGGATTTACGGTGAGTTCGGAAAATGGATAGGGAGCCACTATAAGAATAAGGCCTGGGAGTGCCTGGCGAAAGCAAGGAAAGAGTTGGATGATGCTACGGGTTTAAATGATGAGATTATAAAAAAGGCTTTTAAACAGATACATATCGCTGAAGGAAGCGATTGGTTCTGGTGGTACGGCGATGATCACGGATATTTTGACGGACTATTCCGCATGCATCTTTCAAATTTCTATAAAATAATAGACAAGGATATTCCTGAATACTTAAATGACCCGTTATAAGCCCGGTCTTACAAGTTATGTCGCTTGGCTGATTGTATGGCAAGCTCCATAATTTGTTGCGGAATTTTTTTTAATACCCGGCATCAAAGATGCCAGGTATAAGTTCGGACTTATAAGTTATGCCGATTAGATTACCAATAGCATTTCTTGTCATAACTTATGTGCGATCGTGTTTTAGATACTTGCCATCTTTGATGCCAGGTATAAGTTCGGCCAACAAACTTATGTTTGCTTCCCGCTCATCAGGTAAATATAGGGCGGGACCCCGCCTTAAGTCTAAAGTAAGGTAAGCGTGGCGCTCCATAAGTTTGGGCCTCACTTACCTATTGACACGCAAGGGGTTTTGTGTTATAAAAAAGCCGATATGGTAAAGAAAGATATTTACGAACACCTTGCGGATATTTATCTGGATGCCTCTTCAAAGAAAAAGAAGAAGTCTAAAAAATATCCGAAAGAATTCAGGGCTTTATTCTTTGTAAGCGCGGGGATAATATTACTACTCTTCGTTTCTTTATTGACCAGTCTTAAAGGAAGGGGCGCGCTTTTAAATTCCGAGATAGCCCTTATTGTCTCCCCCGAAGTCGTAAAGATAAACTTTCATTTTGACCCCGCCCGCAAGGAAAGGTATTCCCTGGATTTGAATAAATTGGACCTGAAGAAATACAAGGTACTCGCCTTCTCCGCCAAGAAAGCCGATTTCAATGATAACGTTGCGCTGAGGGTTGAGTTTACCAACGCCTTCAAAGAAAAATCAGAAATATATATAAAGGATATACCGCACAGGTGGGATGAATACAGGATAAATTTCTCCGAATTCAAGCATATCAGCGATTGGTCGCAGATGGCCTCCCTGGACTTTGTCATGGAAGAATGGAATGTGACAAAGAAGAGGGGGGTAATTTATCTTGATGAGGTAAGATTTATAAAATAGGTAAAGAGGAGGGGCGAGCCAGATGCGTATTATTTCTATTACTAATCAGAAGGGCGGTTGCGGTAAGACTACCACGGCTATAAACTTAGCATCTTCATTATCCAATAATAAGCGCAGTGTCCTGCTTATTGACCTGGATCCCCAGGCGCACGCCACGTTGGGCTTGAATATAAAAGCGGATACCAGTATCTATAATGTCCTCTCTAAGCTTACCAATAAGAAGGCAAGGCTCCAGGATATCATACAAAAAGTGGATGAAAACTTTGATATCGCCCCTTCAGGGATCATTTTAAGCACATTGGAGCAGGAGTTGGCCGGAGAGATAGGCAGGGAATCGCGGCTCTTGGAGACGATAAATAATTTCAAGGGTAATTATGACTACATAATAATAGACTGCCCTCCCAATCTCGGTATCCTGACCATAAACGCCATCCGGGCAACCAGCGAGATAATAGTTCCCGTTGAGGCAAGCAGATTCTCGCTCGAAGGCTTAAGCCAGCTTACCGATATCATTAAATTGGTTAAAGAGAGGCTCAACCACAGCGTTGATTACCGGGTTCTGGTGGCCAATTTTGATTCGCGCCTTAGGCACTCCTTTAAGATGTTAGATGAAATAAAATTCACTTTCAAGGATAAGGTATTTAGCACCATCATACACGTAAACGTTAAACTCAAAGAAGCCCAGAATGAAGGGACGCATATTTTTAATTACGACAAATACTGCCGCGGCACCAAGGATTATTTCAGCTTATCCCGCGAGATTATTACGCAGGAGAAAGCACTATCGGCGGGAAAGCCGGACCTGGAGGCGAAAATGAAAGAGGTTCTGGCAGATGAGCTTCCCAAGATGGATAAGAAGGTCGGGCTTTCGGAAGTCGCCTTTTCTGTATTTGCCCCTGAGGCGAAAGAAGTCTATGTTGCCGGTGATTTTAATGACTGGAAGCTTAACGGAGCCAGCCGCATGGTAAACCAGGAGGGCACCTGGAGTAGGAAGATGCGGCTTGATGCCGGGCGCTACCATTACCGGTTTGTAGTTGACGGGGAATGGATGGAGGATTTTAATAATCCAAAAAGGGAGATGAACCCTTTTGGCCAGCTGAATTCTCTCGTTGAGATAAATTCCTGGTAATATATGCAGACTCTTCTTGCGCTTAAAGAGCGCCGCAGTGTCAGAAAATTCAATTCAACACCCCTACCGTCTAATCTTATAGAGGAACTTGTTGATTGCGCACGCATGGCCCCTACTGCCAGGAACGTCCAGCCCTGGGAATTCGTAATAGTCACAAAGAAAGAAACACTCGGTGAAATAGGTTCTCTCGCTGAGAACGGAAGTTTTATCAGGGAGGCTGCCTGTTGCATAGCTATATTCTGTCAGGATACAAAATATTACCTGGAGGATGGCTCTGCAGCTACGGTAAATATTTTAACTGCGGCGCATGACATCGGTTTAGGAAGTTGCTGGGTTGCCGGAGACAAGAAACCCTATACAGAGAAAGTAGCGCAGATGTTAAAGGTGCCCGCAGGCTTCAGGCTGGTTAGTCTTATTGCGCTAGGTTATTCTAATGAAAAGGCCCTGCTGCCTTCTAAAAGGCCATTAAAGGAGATTATTCACTGGGAAAGATATTAATGGACTCTCCCCGTAGATATCGACCCAGATTAGAAACTAAGGGGAATGTCCCTAACGCGACCTGAATAACATGAACAGGGAGGGGGTGTAAGATGGCTGTCAAAAAGAAGAAGAAAGTGGCTTCTAAAAAGAAGGCCATTAAGAGGAGGCCTCTGAAAAAGCGGGTTACGGCCAAAAAGAAGCCAGCAAAGAAGATAATACGCAAGCCGCCGGTAAAGAAAAAAGGTGGAGTAAGAGCTTCTGCTCCCGGAAAGCCTAAAGAGAAGGTTCTGGGGGTGATAACACATTATTTCCCTAAGGTCAGGGCAGCTGTCATTAAGCTGAAGGCGCCCTTAGCAAACGGTGATGTCATTAAGATCAAAGGGCATACCACTAATTTGCAGCAGATAGTAAGCTCTATGCAGATTGACCATGTGCCGGTAGATCAGGGAAAAAAAGGGCAGGAGATCGGGCTCCTGGTCAGCTCAAGAGTAAGGCAACATGATACGGTTCATAAGGCCTAAAAGGGGTCTGTAAACCAGGCAGGAGGGGTCAGATGAGGCTTACGGAGATTCAGAAGAAGGCCAGGGAATTTGAGGTAAAGGATATCTGGAGATATCCCAAAAAGGCATTAATTAAGGAGATACAGCGCAGGGAGGGTAATTTCGACTGCTTTGGTACGGCTGTTAATAACTGCGACCAGATCATTTGTTGTTGGAGGGATGACTGCTTAAGATAGTTTTAAACCAAAGGGGCAAGCATGAGTAAATACAGATGTCAGATCTGTGAAAGGGATATTGACGATTACGCGAGCATAACTCATATAAAGGCAGAGGAGTATATCATGGACCTGATTCTAAAGGATCATCCGGAATGGCATGAGAGCCGTCAGACCTGCCATAAATGCGTTGAGTATTACCGTAAGCTGGTAAATGATGCGGAGATTTAAGTTGTTGAAAAGGAGGCTAAAATGAGGTATGCGGCTTTTAGGTATATGAACGGGATAGGCGCCTTATTTACCCTTGCAGTAGGCTACATTGTTTGCATACTAGCTAATAAAGAAAAAGGGGTATTGAAGAAAGGGGGGCTCGTTATCGGCATAGCTGTTATAGCGATAAGCAGCATTATTATCCTGGGTAAAGCCGTATGGACAGCTAAAAAGTGCACTAGAATGCTTCCCATGGAAGAGTCGGCTATGCCCATACAACCGAACAGGATCTCACCTAAGAAATAGTCTGAAAGGGCCTGTTGCTTTAGGGCCCTTTTAGAATGGCTATTTTTGAGTGTGTACCCATAATAAATAGGGCGTTAAAAGTAGGTAAAAGTAGGTAAATAAGCTTATGAAGAGGCGAGGCAGGCCCAGTAAGTACAGGATTATAAAAGAGGACCCTAGGATAAGCCAATTCAGCCCCAGAGGGAAGCCAGGAAGGCCGGATGAGATACGGCTGGCTATGGATGAATTTGAGGCTATCCGGTTGGCTGATTTTAAGGGTTTAAACCAGGAAGAGGCATCCAGGTCCATGAATATATCTCAACAGACCTTCAGTCGTATCCTTAAAAGGGCCCATAAAGCGTTAGCTGATGCCATGGTGCAAGGTAAGATAATTAGGATACAGGGTGGTTATTATGTGATCAGTTCTCGCGAAAATTTCTCGCCAAAAGGCCCGGCAAAGTTATAATTCCAACCCGCACCAGGTGCAAATTTAAGCTTGTACCTGTCCCCAGATTATTCATATAAACAAATATAACGCTTAAAAAGAGATATACAAGGAACTTCCTATAATATATCTTATGTTAACTTGGCAATCTTGCGGGGTGTGGGGTATTATAATGAGGCGCAACGACTTACAATTATTGGGATTTTCTTGTGGAAAAGGCCTCTCGGATTTACTCGGACTTACTTATTCTCTGGGAATTTGACATTTAAAAACAAAACGTGAGGTTATCGGCTAGGCCGGCTTGGCGGCTGGCGAGTTCAGTGGCGGTTTCCTTGAGCCGGCGGCTGTACTCCGCGTATCTGGCGGGGTTGCTGGCGGTATAGAGCATAAGCCGGGAATCCAGGTACCCATCCCTCCTACTTAAGCCCCTTTTTAAGGCCTCCAGGACACCCCAGCGGGGATTGAGCCTATCTACATATATGTTGTCCAGCCCTAAGCCCCGTAGGCCCCTAAAAAGGGCTTCCAGGTTAGCCCTGGTATCGGTTATTTCAGGGATTAGCGGCCCTAAAAAGACCCAGGTCTTAATACCTTTTTCCCGGGCTTTTTTTAAGGTATTTAGCCGGTCCTGGGGCTCTGATGCCTGGGGTTCCAGG
>JBDRAV010000017.1:0-43436 GCA_043823435.1 Candidatus Omnitrophota bacterium
TTGATCATGCCTGGGAGAAGCAGGATGATTGGTCTCAATGGGAAATCGCCCTATCAAAAAAACCAGATGCCGTTCTTATCAACACCCAGATTAGATTTAGCAACGAAACTCACGAGGCAATACGGAGGCTTCGGTCTCAACATCCTTCACTCCCGGCTACCGCGTTTGGTCCCCAGGCCTCAACAGAGCCTTCTCGATTATTACTGGAAATGGGCTTTAACGCCTGCGTTATCGGCGAGCCGGAAGGAGTAATTAATGATGTGTTAGATGATATCGCAAATCAAAAGACTGTTATAGCCCGGCGGGGTATAGCAACCAAGGAAAATCCAAATCCTGGACCGGCCACCCGGATAGATGTGGAAACACTGCCATTTCCTGATTGGGACCTGGTGGAATACGGTCGATATATTAGCGTGACCCATAATGCTGTTTTTATGGCCTCCCGGGGGTTGAATTACGTGGATAGCTTCAATCAGCCGCCGCTCATATACGCGACGAACCCCACCCGGCGTCTTAGCATAGAGCGCGTAATCCGCGAGCTTGCGTGGCTGCGCGAACGGTTTACCGGCAACTACATGCTTCTTTTCCACGACGAAATTTTCACAGAAGATAGAGACTGGGTGATAAAATTATGCGCCGGACTCCGGAAATCCAAATTTAGAGTACCTTATTGGTGCTTCACCCGACCCGATCTCGTAGACACAGAACTTTGCCGGATCATGCGCCAGAGCGGATTCGTCGGCCTAAGTATGGGAATGGAAAGCGCATCTGACCGGATACTGGAAATATTGGGAAAAAAGTTAACCGTTTCCCAAATTGAAAAAGGATTTCGAGCAGCGCAAAGGGCCGGGCTTCTTACTACAGGCTCAGTAATGATTGGCACCGCTGGTTACGAACCGGGAAAACCGGACGAAAACCGGCAGGAGCTGGAGTCTACCATAAATATGGTGGCCCGCCTGCACCCGGATGTTCTTACCGTGACGCTAACAACCCCGTTACCCGGAACGCCTATGTATGGGCTCTTGAAAGATAGAATTCTGGCAAAGTCACCCGGGGAATTTAATTATTATGACGTTTGGCCTGGAAAATATCCGTTACACCTTAACAATCTTACTGCGGATGACCTTGCAAAAGCCGTAACACATATTAAGGACGCATGGAAGCGCAGACTTTGGAAAACCGCATTACGGACATTGAATCTTGCCATAAGCAATGAATCGTTTCGCAATACATTGTACAACCAGGCTACAAAGATAATGAGGCGCAAAGTTCTTCCTGCGTAATAGCCGGAGAAATAACTTTATGGATATATCTGTTTGTGTTGTGACTTATAATGCCGCGGAAAGTATCCGCGACTGCCTAAAATCAATAATTGACCAGGCGCCACATGGTGGCAAAACAGAGATTCTGGTTGTCGATGGATGTTCAACTGATGGCACTCAAAAGATAGTTCGCAGTTTCGCAGGCAGTGTCCGTCTTGTCGAAAATCCGAAGAGAACTATTGCCTCAAACCGAAATGCCGCAATTCGCGAAGCCATACATCCATACATAGCCTTTACGGATTCGGACTGCACCGTGCCGCATACCTGGCTTAGAATACTTTCAGAATCATTTGAGGCAATCAAAAAAAATGACACCCGTTTAGCCGGAGTGGGCGGCGGAAACAGGGCCCCTTTTGAGAAAAGTCCGTTTCAGACCGCTCTTGGCATAGCGCTTAATTCATTTCTCGGCAGCCTCGGTTCTGTGCAGGGAAGGATTTTTGAAAAACAGCGCCAGGTAGCAAGCATAGCATGCCTTAATGCCTTATATTCACGCACAACCCTGGAATCAGCTGGAGGATACGATGAACAATTAGGAAATATGTGTGAAGATGCTGATATAAACTATCGCCTGAACAAAAAAGGGCATACATTATATTTTGTTCCCGGGATTCCCGTTGAACATTACGCAAGACAGACACTTCTATCCTGGTGCACCAACATGTATAATTACGGAATTGGTCGGGCCAGAATAATGCGTAAATACCGGACTCTATTTTCTCCGGCGTACATTATTGCTTTTCTTTTTCTTCCGGGATTATTCGTCGTAAGCCTCCTGGGAATAATATGGCCACGAGCCTTTCTCGTGTGGCTATACATTCCGTTAATCATGCTCATCGGGTTTTCTTTAGCTCTGAATAAGCACTCTGCTTTAGGCTTACGCGTAGGTCTTATTTTACTCGGAACGCATATTTTTTACGCTGCGGGCCTTTTGCGCGGATTTATCGCGGGCCGTTCCGATAATTCTAAAACCGGTAAAGCAAAATCATAGATGCTCATTAAACAACATATAATTGTGGGAACGCTTGTGGCGGCGGCCGTAAGCTGGTATGTATCGCCAAAGGCAGGTATTTCAGTACTGGCCGCAGGCGCACTGATGGATGTGGACCATTATTTATGGTATACTATAAAATTCAAAGATTGGTCACTCAGAAGGGCAATGCGTTTTTTTGAAGCAAAAGAAGTTGATAACTATTATTGTCTTTGTGTTTTACATACGGTCGAGGCAATTGCTGTATATATCGCTTGCGCCTTGTTAATGCGTGGTACGATTTTTTGGATTTCGGTCGGATGCATAATACATATGGCGTTAGACGTGGCTGACAGCATCAGAGGTAGGGGGTTATTGCTTAGAAAGTGGAGCCTGATCCATGCAATCCTCTTTCGTATAAGGGGTGAGTAAATTTTTTGCTATAATATGGCGAAAACAATAAATACTTTAGTTCTAATGCCCGCGCATAATGATGATCCCACTATCGCAGGGATCGAGAGGTTTCCCTTCGGCTGATACGAGAGGGGCCGCATTTCTAAATGGCGGTTTTCCGCCATAAATTTGAGAAAGGATAAAAATGGAAAATCTTTTTCTAAGTCCCTTAGAGATGTCAAGAGCGATAAGCGATATCGGAGAAAAGAAAGCAAATGAAACTATATTTGAGTTATTTATCTTTGGGGTCCTGGCGGGGATATATATTTCCTTTGGCGCGGCTGTCGCGACTGCCGTATCAAGCGGGGGGACGCTGGATCCGGGTTTGACAAGGTTTCTCGCAGGGAGCGTCTTTAGTGTCGGCCTTATATTGGTGCTTATTCTCGGTTCAGAGCTATTTACCGGAAATATTCTTATGACCATAGGGCTTATCTATCAAAAATATTCCTTTGGCAGGGTCTTGCGCAATTGGATGATTGTGTATTCCGGGAATCTATTAGGCTCATTGTTTATCGCCTGGCTGGTATTTAATTCAGGACTGCTTGTTCATCTCGGCAGTCTGACTCCGATAGGAACTGTCGCAGTCAGGATCGCCGAGACAAAATTACAGTTAAGTTTTACAGAGGCATTATGCCGGGGGATTCTGTGTAATATGCTTGTGTGCCTGGCGGTAATTATGTGTATTTCCTCCAGGACCATCGGGGGTAAGATATTGGGGATCTACTTTCCAATTATGGCCTTTGTGGCGTCGGGTTATGAGCATTCCGTAGCCAACATGTATTTCTTACCGGTAGGGCTTATGGCAAAAGGTGAATTTTCATCCGGCTTCCTTACAATATTTAACAACCTAATACCGGTAACTATCGGCAACATTATTGGGGGCCTTTTAATCGTTCTCTTGCATCCAAAGGTAGAAGAAAGAATAGCGCGCCTTTTCGTTAAAAGAAATAACAAATAGATTAATGGGGCGGCGCCTCATTCGCTATTTTATTATGCACCCTGGCCTAAAAGGCACCTTTGCCTTCAGCAACCGCGATAAATCGTGCGATAAATGGTTAAAACCAAGATAATTTGTACTCTGGGCCCGGCATCGAGCAGGGAAGCAGTCCTGACTAAGATGATGCGCTCCGGAATGGATGTAGTAAGGTTAAATTTTTCCCACGGTAACCTTAAGGAATGCTACGATAGAATATGGCTTATAAAAGTCCTGAACAAAAAATATCGCCGGCATATAAGGATATTAGGGGATCTGGAAGGTTATCGCATAAGGGTCGGGAGGTTTAAAGAAAACAAATCTATTCAGGTAAAAAAGCGGCAAATAGTCTGGTTGACGCAGGAGGATATTCAGGGAGAAGGCGGCGTTATCCCTTTTGATTACAGGGGCCCTTTAGACAAGATAGAAAAAGGCCAGCATATTTATATCGATGACGGCAGTATAGGCCTGATAGTCGAGGCACGTGAAAAAACCCGCCTGAAGGCCAGGGTGAGCATCCCGGGGATGATCAGGGAGCGCAAGGGCATAAATATGCCTGGCGTCCGGCTGGATTTTAAAGGCTTGAGCGCTAAAGACAGGGAAGATATAGATTTTTGCTTAAAAAATAAAGTTGATTATATAGCTCAATCTTTCGTGAGAAACAAAGAGGATATCCTTATTTTAAGAAGACATCTTAAGGATTCTTCACATAAATTAAAGGTTATCGCCAAGATCGAGAATCGGGAAGGCATTAAAAACATTGATGAGATAATAAAGGTCTCTGACGGCATTATGGTCGCCAGAGGCGATATGGGTGTTGCCATTCCTGTATATGAAGTTCCGATAATTCAAAAGGAAATAATAAGAAAGTGTAATAACGCGAAAAAGTTTGCCATCACCGCCACGCAAATGTTGGAGAGCATGACGGAAAATATCAGGCCTACGCGTGCGGAAGTAACCGATGTGGCAAACGCGATCCTTGACGGGACAGACTACGTGATGCTTTCAGCCGAGACCGCGGTCGGCAAATACCCGGCGGAGTCGGTGGCGATGATGAACGGGGTCATTAAATTCACCGAAAGTTCTGCCATATACAAAAAGGCGAAGCGAGCAAGTATGTGTCCCTCACAATAATATGCCTTGGTTTCTCTATATAGTACAGTGCCGGGATGAAACTCTCTATACCGGCATTACCACGGATATCTCCCGCCGCATCAATGAGCATAATTCTTCTAAGAAAGGCGCATTTTATACTCGAAACAAGACTCCTGTTAAGCTTGTATACCAGGAGGCCTTGCCTAACCAATCTGCAGCTAGAAAACGAGAAGCAGCGGTTAAAGGATTAACAAGAAAAGAAAAAATGGAATTGGTTGGAATTAAGGCATAGAATCAGCATGCAGCCCGCCGTATAGGATCGGCGGGTATCCTGCCTTCTGTAGGATGTCCCGCATTCTGCGGCAAGGCGGGAGACAAGGCAGCTTAAATAAATTAGCGAGAGCCCCCTTAATGAAAATATTGCTTTCTTCGATATGCCTGGAAACCGGTACCGACATACAGCTTGCCCTTTATTATTTAAAGGGTTATCTTCTGAAGATCGACCCATCATATGACGTAATTATACGGGTTTTTAACGAAAACCAGAATATACCCGCCATCGTAAAAAAGACCCTTTACCTTAAGCCCGATCTGATCGGGTTTTCCTGCTATATCTGGAACATCAAGAAAACTTTAAATATCTGCCGTCGTTTAAAGGAGATAAGCCCGGGTTTAAAGATTGTTTTAGGGGGTCCGGAAGTAAGCCCGCGCGCAGAAGAGATATTGGCTCAGGAAAAAGCAGTTGATGCCGTGGTCAGGGGTGAGGGCGAGGAGAGTTTCGCGCAGTTCGCCCAGCCGGGGCGCACCCGCACATCCTTTAAGCGGGGTGCTACCCGGGCGGCTCTGGGCCGTATAAATGGGATATCATTGCGCAAAAATAAAAAGATTATCCGTAATCCGGATAGGCCGCCATTGCGCAATGTCAACAAGATACCTTCGCCATACCTAAGCGGTCTATTAGACCTCAAGGATAAATCTATCGTGGATGTGCCTTTAGAGACACGCGTGGGTGCTCTTTCCGTTGCCGATATTGCTATTATCATAAGAACTTCCCTTCAGTAAGGCATTTCCCTTTAAGCCGGGTAGAGAAAGAACTTAAGCTTATTCTTTCCCATAAGCCCCATGAAGTGTACCTGATGGACGCCACCTTTAATTCCAATCCCCGAAGGGCGAAGAAGATCCTGAAGATCTTTATCCGCTATAACCGGGGGAGTAATCTGCACGTGGAGTTAAAAGCAGAATCAGTGGATGAAGAGATGGCCCGGCTTCTATCAGAGGCAAATGCCTATAATATCGAGATCGGCATCCAGAGTACAAGCCCCAGGACCCTGAAGGCGCTCGATCGGGCATTTGATAAAGAAAGATTCAAAAAAGGTATCCGCGCCTTAAATAAGTTCAGACTTTATTATGAGATACAGCTCATAGACGTGCTGCCTTATCAGAGTTATGAAAGCCTGATGAAATCTCTGGACTGGCTTTACTCGCTGCATCCGGCAAAAGTGGTGATCTTTCGTCTGGCTGTGCTTGCCGGTACGGCCTTGCGGGAAGAGGCAGCGGATTTCGGCATAGAGTATGACCGCCGCCCGCCGTATTACGCGTATAAAAGCAACAGTATGACCGAGGCCGAGGTAAAGAAGATAGGGAGACTATTTTATGCCATGGACCGGCTCTATGACAGCCAGGTCTTTCAGAAAACACTCTATGCCTTCAGGGCAAGGGCAGGAGTAAAGATCTCTACGATACTGGAGGATTGGGTGGAATGGGAGAGTCGTTTCACGAGGCGGCCTGCAGATTACCCGGAATTCTTAAATAAAAAATCCCCGATCTTCTTGCAGTATCTTTGCCGCAAGCACTCCAAGGCCTATCTTTATAAAGAGCTTTTGCCGGGGCTGCTTAAGGGGTTATGTTTTGCCCCATCATAAATAGCTTGCAGAAAGTGGTTATTTGGAGTAAAATATTTGCATATGCGGTATAGTACGTGCAATCAAGGAAAGGAGTATTGTGGCCAGAGATAATTATTCGTATAAGAAGTATCAGAAAGAATTAGCCAGGAAAAAGAAGGCAGAGGAGAAGAGGCAGAGGAAACTAGAGAAGAAAGCAGCTGAGGCCGCGCCCGGGACCGAAGAAGCCCCAAATGACCAGCCTGTCTTAGAGTAAAGAAATACTTGCAATATTCTTTAAAAGCCTTATAATCACAACTCAATAGTTAAGTCTAGAATAGGAATACACCCAAATCTATTGGATGATTTGGTGTAAACGCTGTTTAACACCCAAATCTATTGGATGATTTGGTGTAAACTACTGTTTAACCCCCAAACTTATTGGATAGTTTGGTGTAAACGCTGTTTAGCACCCGGTCTTAATGGACAGACCGGTGTACACTTGCTGTGTAGGAGGAGAGATGGGATATCAAGGTGGTGGCGGTGGATTCGGCGGTCCAAGGGAGATGCACAAGGCAGTCTGTTCGGAATGCAAAAAAGATTGCGAAGTCCCGTTTAAACCCAGGGAAGATCGTCCGATATACTGCAGAGATTGTTATTCAAAGCGTAAGAACGAAGGCCGTTAACTGCAACAGAGCGATAAAACAAATACTGCGATAGCTTAGTGACCCTAAAACCGCAAGGAGAGGATACTCGGCCTTGCGGTTTTCTATTTTGCGTCTTTTCCCTTTATTTGGATATGAATCTTTGACGAAGTTCATCAAAAACCGTGATTATATGGTATAATAAAGAGGAAGCCCCAGGTGCTTAAGGTCAGGCGGCTTAAGGTATGGGAAAGATCAGTTACGGGTTGTAAGTTTATAATGGGTAAAAAAGGAGGAAGTAAAATGAATAGCTGTATGAGATGCGGAGAAAAACTATCGCATAATTATTTGTCAGCGATATTTACGGTTATAAAAGAGAAAAGAGAAAGATTAATAGTATGTTTGAAGTGTAAAGAAACCTTGAATAATAAGAAGGTCTGAGACTGTCCCTTCTCAATCATATCAGTATCAAGATTCCGGCTCACAGGATACAAATATGAAACAGTCAATACAGTCGTTATTGATATGGGTTGTCGGCGCTCTTCTGCTAGGGGTATTATTCCTGGCCATGGCATTTCTTTCGGTACTCCTATATCCTTTTGACAGAAAGCGCAAGATCGTGCACGCCCAGTGCTTCTGGTGGGCCGACGCGGTTACCGCCCTGAATCCTTATTGGGACGTAAAAGTCACGGGACTTGAGAATATAGACCCGAAAAAAACATATGTTGCGGTGTCAAATCACCAGAGCCTGGCTGATATCGTATTGATGTATAAGACAAAGATGCAGTTTAAGTGGGTGGCGAAGGAGAGCCTCTTTAAGATCCCGGTCCTCGGATGGAATATGCGGCTTGCCAGGCATATAAGGCTTCGGCGGGGAGATTTCTCAAGCATCAAGAAGGTATATAGGGAAGCCGGAGAATGGCTGCAAAGAGGCGTGTCGGTGGTATTCTTTCCGGAAGGGACAAGGAGCGATAATGATGATATGGGTACATTCCAGAATGGGGCATTTAAGCTGGCTATAAAGAAGAAGGTGCCTGTCCTGCCCATTGTGATCGAGGGGACCAAGGACGCCATCCCTAAAGGAAGCTGGCGCTTCACGACCAGGACCTCCTGCGCTATAAGGATTTTTCCATCCATAGATACATCCAATTTTCTCCCGAAAGATTTTGCGCGCCTGCGCGAACTGACCAGGAAACATTATCATAATTCTGCAGGATAATAAGGCATAGGCAATAATGATAGATAGACATTAGGAGAGCAGCGTGAATATTTTTGTGGGTAATTTATCGTTTAAAGCCAGAGAAGAGGATATAAAGAGCCTGTTCGGAGGTTTCGGCAGCGTAGATTCTGTCAGGATCGTGATGGAAAAGAAGGGGGATAAATCCAGGGGGTTCGGGTTTGTCCAGATACCCAATGAGCAGGAGGCACTCGCTGCGATAGAAGCCTTAAACGGCAGGGAATTCATGGGCCGGCCCCTTAATGTCAGCCCGGCGCGCCCTAAACCTGAAGTAGAACGGGATAGGGCCGAGGCAAAAAAGATTAATTCCGGGATCATGTCCGAAGGCCGGGAGCGTGATAGAGAAAATAGGGCCAAGGAGGATACCTGGTATTATGGCCCGGCTTTTAATAAGAAAAGAGGCAGATATAAAGCAGGGAGGCGTTCACAGAGTTTTATGAAACGGCGCGCCGCATCCGTGACCGCCCGGGAGGTTACGCCTGAGCGCAAGAGCCGGGAGAATCCTATGCGTTGGCGCAAAAAATATGAGCAGCCTAAACCCCGGCAAAAGAAAGAGGTGGAGGATAAACCCCGGAAGAAAGCTGAAGGTAAGCCTGAACCCTGGAAGAGAGCCGATAGCGGCGGATCCAGGCCATGGAAGAAGAGCGTAAGCGGCAAGCCTAACCCGTGGCGCAGAAACAGGAGGCGTTCGCGCCCACGCCAATCCCAGGTCGAAAGTCGCAGAAAGCCGGGCGGTTATACAAGATGAAACTTAAATTAAATCTTTATCCGGTGATCCCGGATATGGACGAGAAGATTGCGCAGATCTTTCAGAAAGCGGTTGATAGCCGTGCCAAGATGCTGGAGATCACTTATGGTGAAGCCGGTGATATTGTCAAGAAACGCATACTGAATTTTCTGAATAAAAAAGAGATCCGCCGGCTTTATTCCCGTTTCGAGAAGACAGATAAGGGCTGGGGGAGGATTTACGTGTATTTCCGCTGGAAGGATTGATCTTGAGTTTCCGGTTGACAAGATCCGATAAAGAGGTATAATAATATAAGTATAACAAAAAAGATTAGAGAAGATCGCAGGCCGGAAAAGGGCGATATTGCTAACCTTTCCGGCTTTTTATTCTGCGTTTTCAGAAAGGATCGACCATGCAAAAGGTAAAGACGTCACATAAAGGCAGAAAGTGCAAGTTTCTGCACTGCAAGCATATCCTGAGTATTTACAATCACGAGGAGTATTGCCATATTCATCTTGGCCACTTCCCGCACGCAGATAAACATAAAGTCTGTAAATCAACATGAGACAAGAAACAGCAAATAAGGGTATTGCGCCGCAAGCGCTTAATCAGGAGGAGAAGAGTTTCTACGGGCTGGGTATTGCGCCGAAGATCATAGATATCTTAGAGCGCATAAAGTTTAAAGTCCCGACTCCGATTCAGTTCAAGGCCATCCCCATTGCCATCGAAGGCAAGGATGTTATCGGTATTGCACAGACCGGAACCGGAAAAACCCATTCTTTTGCCATACCTATGGTACAGCGTCTCGCGAATATGAAAGGGACGGGGTTAGTCCTTGCGCCTACGCGCGAATTGGCTATTCAGATTGACGAGGCTTTTCAGGGCATAGCCCGCTCGTTCGGGATGAAGACCGCCTGCCTTATCGGCGGTGCTCCTATGCCTCCCCAGATACAGGCGCTGCGCAAGAACCCCCGCATAGTGATCGCCACTCCCGGCAGGCTCCTGGACCATATGAGCCAGTGGAATTTTATGCCGAATGAGGTTGTCATGCTTGTGCTTGATGAAGCAGACCGGATGCTCGATATGGGGTTTGCCCCGCAGATCACAAAAATCCTTAAGTTCCTGCCGAAAGAGAGGCAGACTATGCTTTTTTCCGCGACTATCCCTAAAGAGATCATGCAGATAGCCGCGGCTTACATGAAGCTTCCGGTTTCAGTTGAAATCGCGCCTTCCGGGACTACGGTAGAACTTGTAACCCAGGAGTTATTTATCGTCAAGAAGGAAGCGAAGCGTAACCTCCTTGGCAAATTACTGGCGCAATACCATGGTCCGGTACTTCTATTCTCGCGCACAAAACATAATGCGCGCAAGATCAAGACTTCAGTCCGGGATATGGGATATAACGCGGCAGAAATACACTCTAACCGTTCCCTAGCTCAACGCCGCGAAGCACTTGAAGGTTTTAGATCAGGCAGGTATAAGGTGCTTGTTGCTACCGATATCGCCTCCCGGGGTATTGATGTAGCCGGCATAGAGCTGGTTATTAATTATGACCTTCCCGAAGACGCCGAAAATTATGTGCATCGTATCGGCCGCACGGCGAGGGCAGGGCATAAGGGACATGCGATATCTTTTGCCACCCCTGACCAGAGCCGCGATGTCCGGGATATCGAGAAACTTATCCGTTCCACTCTCCCCGTGTCAAAACACCCTGAAGTGCCATCCGAAGAGTTCTCTGAAGCGAGGCACGAGCCGTTACGCAAGAATGTGAAGCGCTATCAAAACCAGAAACGGTATAGATTCCGCCCGCGCCGCTAACCCACAATGGCCTAAGCATTAAGCCTTGATCGCGTATAACGCAGTCAGGGCTATTTTTATGCCCGTCTCATTAATAAATCCCTTGACAGAATGAGTATGTTATGGTATGTTTATCATATAAATCATACTTAAGACTTTTACTATAAGGAGGATTAAGATGCAAAAAATCCATATGCCTAAGATGTTCGGGACGGTTACAATAGGAGAGCGCGGGCAGGTCGTTATCCCCGTACAGGCCAGAAAGCAGTTCCGGCTTAAAAGCGGGGATAAATTGATAGTTTTTGCTAAAGGTGAGGGACCGATCGCCTTTTTTCCTGCGGAGCAGTTCACCGATTTTCTGGAACACGCTACAGAGATGCTCTCTAAAATAAAAAAGGGTAGCACCTGAATGGCCATATGAAGAGGACCCGCGGAATAATCATAATATTTTTCATTTTAAGCATATACCCCGTGCAGGGATCTGCCGAAGAGGTGTTGAGCTGGAAGGATTGTATAAGGGAGGCGCAGAAGAACCACCCGGATCTGATCTCGGCCCAGGAGCAGGTGAATAAATCGGTTGCGGATAGAGAGGTAACCAAGAGCGGGCTCTTTCCTCAGGTGACCGCTGACCTCGGCGCAACCACCACTAAATCCAGCACAAAATCCAAGACCACCCGGACATATGATTACGGCGTGAGCGGCTCGCAGTTAGTCTTTGACGGCTCTAAAACAGAGCAGGAGTTAAAAGCTGCTTCAGAGGATATCGGGGCCGCAAAAGAAACATACCGTTTTACTTCTTCAGAGGTGCGGCTGCGGCTGCGCAGCGCATTTATCAACCTACTTAAGGCGCAGGAGTTATTAAAGGTAACGCAGGATATCTATGAGATAAGAAGGGGTAATCTCCTTTTGATCAGCTTACGTTATGAATCGGGATTAGAACACAAGGGAGCCTTCTTGACCGCAGAGGCGAATCTCGCCCAGGCAAAACTTGAGATAGACAGGGCAAAGAGGGATCTGGAGGTAGCCCAGTCGCAGCTCACCAAAGAGTTGGGCAGGAGTGAATTTCGCCCGATGCGGATAGAGGGGGATTTCATTGTAAAGTTAAATAATAGTAAGCCTGACTTCGCGGCTATCGCCAGTAATAACCCGTCGGTAAAGCGGCTTATCTTCCAGAAGAATAGCGCGCTATACGGGGTTAAAAGCGCTTACGCCAACTTTGCGCCCACCATCACTGCCCAGTCCGGAGCCGGAAGGACCTCTTCGCGCTGGCCACCGCAAAATAGCCAGTGGGACGCAGGCGTAAGTTTATCCTGGCCGCTATTTGAGGGTGGATTAAAGAGCGCGCAGCTTGAGCAGGCAAGGTCATTATACAAACAATATGAAGCAGATGAGAGGAGCTCCAGGGATACGGTGGTCTATGCGCTCGAAGAGGCCTGGGCAGGATTGCAGGATGCTGTAGAGTCGGTGGGGGTAGAGGAGATGTTTCTTGAGGCGACCGAAGAGCGCTCCAATATCGCCGAAGCGCAATATTCATTAGGGCTTATACAATTCGATAACTGGACGATCATAGAAGACGATCTGGTACAGAGTAAGAAGAGTTTACTTAATGCCCGGGCGAATTCCTTATTAGCCGAGGCAAACTGGATTCAGGCGAAAGGAGAGACGCTGGAATATGTGGACTAAAAAAATCAAGTTTGTAGTTTTCCTGTTAATCATAGCCGCCGCCGCCGCATACTTTATTTTGCGCTTTTTAAAAAGTAGGGAGACAACAGAAGAGGAGGTGCGGGAGATAAAACCGGCAAGAGGGGCAATAGAATCGGTAATATCTACAACCGGCACAATACTTCCCAAGAACCGGCTGGAGGTGAAGCCGCCGGTGAACGGACGGGTGGAAAAGATGCTGGTCAAGGAGGGGGAGAGGCTCAATGCTGGCCAGACCATCGCCTGGATGAGCTCTACAGAAAGGGCAGCGCTGATTGACGCAGCGCGCGGAAAGGGAGAGAAAGAGTTGAAATACTGGGAGGATACTTATAAATCCATCCCGCTTATCTCGCCTATTGACGGAGAGGTGATTGTAGCTACTACCCAGCCGGGTCAGACTATTACAACAAGCGATGCCGTGGTCGTCCTCTCTGACCACCTTATTGCCCGCGCGCAGGTGGATGAGACTGATATAGGTAAGGTGAAGCTTGGCCAGGAGGCAGTGATCACGTTGGATGCCTACCCGGATAAAAAAATAAAGGGTAAAGTCGAACATATCTATTATGAATCCGAGACAGTGAATAATGTCACGGTGTACAAGGTCGACGTTATCCCGCAGGAGGAAGCGGCATTCTTCCGTTCGGGGATGAACGCGACCATAGATTTAAAAGAAGAGACCAGACCCAATGCCATTTTACTGCCGCAGGATGCAGTGAACAGGGATAAGGAGGGGAGCTGGGTGCTGGTTAAGGCAGGTAACGGCGCAGAGCCCGTAAAGTGCGCGGTCAAACTCGGAGATTCCGACGAGAAGAACGTTGAGATAATCTCAGGGTTAAAGGATTCTGATGTCGTAATCGTAAAATCAAAGAAATATAAACTTCCTATTGCGAGCACCGGGACAAATCCATTTATGTCCAGAAGAAGATGATAGAGTTAAAAGATATCTATAAGACTTATCAGATGGGGAAGGTCCTGGTGAAGGCCTTACAGGGGGTTACTCTTTCTGTTAAGGCAGGGGAGTTTATCGCCATTATGGGGCCTTCGGGATCGGGTAAATCTACGCTCATGCATATTATCGGGCTACTGGATAGGCCTGATAGTGGGGAATATCTTTTATGCGGGAAACGCATGCATGATTTAAGCGATGAGCAGTCAGCAGCGCTGCGCAATCGGCTAGTAGGTTTTATTTTTCAGCAATTTCACCTCTTGCCGCGCATGAGCGCGCTTGAGAACGCGGAATTGCCGCTGATTTACGCCGGAAAGAGGCAACTTAGAGCAAAGGCAGCGGAGAAGATACGCGAGGTGGGGCTGGCGGACCGAAGCGCCCACCGTCCGAATGAACTCTCCGGAGGCCAGCAGCAGAGGGTGGCGATAGCCAGGGCGCTGGTCAATGAGCCGCTGATTATCATGGCAGATGAACCCACGGGAAATCTGGACTCCAAAAGCAGGGATGAGATTATCGCGCTCTTAAAGGAATTGAATAAGAAAGGCAAGACCGTAGTGGTGGTGACGCACGAAAACGAAATCGCCATGCACGCCCAACGCATCATCCTGATGCGTGACGGAAAGATTATC
This sequence comes from Candidatus Omnitrophota bacterium, assembly GCA_043823435.1. Classification (GTDB taxonomy): domain Bacteria; phylum Omnitrophota; class Gorgyraeia; order Gygaellales; family Profunditerraquicolaceae; genus UBA1562. Next base: position 14,372 of record JBDRAV010000017.1, read on the forward strand.
TCTGATAAAGAGAACAGTGTTGTTGCCGTGGGAAAAGAAGAAAAGCATGCACAGGAAGTCTGCCGGAGCCTGTCGGATTCGCAGCACAAGGTAGAGGGCACTGAATTTAAGGACTTTATGCGTCAGGCGCTATTCGCAATGCTCTCGCATAAGGCACGCTCTTTCCTTTCTATCTTGGGTATCCTGATAGGAGTTGCCGCGGTAATCGCGATGCTCGCCCTGGGCCAGGGCGCTAAGGAATCCATTGAAGCGCAGCTGGCGTCATTAGGCTCAAATCTTTTAGTAATCAGGCCGGGTTCTTCAAGGCTGCACCATGTAGCATTAGAGGCAGGCGCGGTCACCAGGTTTACCTTTGCCGATGTGGCAGCGCTTGAAAAGATGACTGACCTGGTGCGCCGAGTCAGCCCTTCAGCAAGAGGGAGGGCGCAGGTAGTCTACGGGAATAATAACTGGAATACGCAGGTAGAAGGGGCAGGCGCCGATTATGCAGAAATGCGTAATTCTGTTCCCGCAGTAGGGAGATTCTTCACCGAAGAAGAAGTGAGGATGAGGGACAAGGTCGTGCTCCTAGGGACGACAGTAGTAAAGGAGCTCTTCGGAGATGCTAATCCCGTTGGCCAGACCATCAAGATGAACCTGATAAATTTTAAGGTCATCGGAATACTGCCGGTAAAGGGCGCCAGCACCTTCCACGACCAGGATGATACCATGCTCATCCCTATAACCACGGCGATGTACCGGCTCTTGGGTAAGGATTATATAGATAGTATTTATGTGGAAGTAAAGAATATAAATCAGATGCAGGAGGCAGAGGACGCTATTTGCCAGATGATCATCAAGACGCACAGGCTAAGAAAGGATGAGGAGGATTCATTCCAGATACGCAATATGGCAGATATTAAAGCCACGCTTGAGGCGACTACCAAGACGATGTCCATGCTCCTCGGCTGCATTGCCGCGATATCTCTTTTAGTCGGCGGGATAGGTATCATGAATATAATGCTCGTTTCCGTGACTGAGCGTACCCGCGAGATAGGCCTGCGTAAGGCGATAGGCGCTACCAATAAAGATATTATGCTGCAGTTTTTGGTAGAGGCGATACTTATGGCGACTATCGGAGGCATATTCGGAATTCTTTTAGGGAGCGGGATAGCGGTCTTGATCACGGTATTTGCCGGATGGACAGTGAAGATATCCGCAGCTTCCATTATACTCGCCACTACATTTTCAGTAATCGTAGGAGTTGTTTTCGGTTTATGGCCGGCGCGCCAGGCTGCCCGTCTTGATCCTATCGAGGCCTTGAGGTACGAATAAGGGCAGTTTTCCCTTGCGCATAAAGTTCGTCAAAGGCCTAAGAAAAGAGTTGCCAATAACTGCATTTGGATTATAATGTCCGGTAGTTTTAAAACTAAACAAGGAGGAGATGATGCGTAAAAAGGCTCTGTTACTGATTTTGGTTGCAGCATTGGTTCTTCTTTTATGGGAAGTAAATGCTTATGCGCAGCATGGTGACCGCCTTCGAGACGCTAAGCCGGCAGGCGGGGGGGAGCGTTTACCTGTGCGCCGCGACAAAGATAATAATCCTCCCGGGCCTAAGGGCGGACCCGGTAGTAACTGGGAGAATCCTCCCGGGCCTAAGGGCGGGCCGGGGGCAAGCCCGGACAATCGTTCTAAACAGGCTGTAGACCAAAGATGGGAGAAGAAGGCCGATAGAAATAAGGACGGAATTGTAGATAAGACTGAGGTTGAGCAATGGAAAGATAAGAAGCCATCGGTAGACAAATATCGGAAGAAGAAAGCGGATGCAAACCGGGATGGGGTAGTGGACCAGACTGAAAGGCAGGAGTGGAGAGAGCAGAAATCCGTGGTAGATAAAAGATGGGAGAAGAAGGCCGACATTAATAGCGATGGCGTAGTAGATGAAATTGAAGCGCGCCAGTGGAAAGAAAGGCATAGAGAAAAGCATAGAGATATGCAGGGTAGTGCCGGTTATTCGGATGATGCGGCAGTGGTAGATAAAAGATGGGAGAAGAAGGCAGATAGAAATAAAGATGGCGTAGTGGACCGGGTTGAAATAAATAAAGTTAAAGAAAAGCGCCGCGACAAAGATAATAATCCTCCCGGGCCAAAGGGCGGACCCGGTAGCAACTGGGAGAATCCTCCGGGGCCTAAGGGCGGGCCGGGGGCAAGCCCGGATCGTAAGCGTTAATTATCGTACAAAATTTGCGCGGTAAGCTTTTGCCGCGCCTGGATCAGAAGTTGGAGCCTTGACTGCATAACGCGGTCAGGGCTCTTTTTATTGTAATAGCCGCCTTTCAAGAATAAAGTTGATTTTTAAGTAAAAGCATGCTTCAATATTTCTATAAGGGAGATAACCAGTAAAGAGATCTGGCTGCATTTATGAGCGATGACAGGGATATTCTATACGCGGTGATGGGGTGCGGGTTCGGCGTGTGGTTTTTCTTCCGGGGTTTTAACCGCCTGCGCAGGAAAAGGTTAATTGAAAATATTCCTACCTCCACAATCCGCGGCCTGGCCATGGGTTTAGTCGAGTTATACGGTAAAGCCGAAAAGACCCCTCCTCTTAAAAGCCCATTCACAAAGACAGAGTGCGTATTATATAAATATTTAATAGAAGAGTACAGGAAGAGCGGAAAGTCCGGCCACTGGGTCAGTATAGCATCCGGAGACAGCTTTTATTCTCCTTTCCGGCTGGATGACGGGACAGGCAGGATCATGGTCTTCCCCCAACACGCAGAACTGATTATGCCTGTTGATAATGAGTTCAGGACGGGCATAGTCAACAGGTCGCTGCCCGAGGCCGCTATAGATTTCATGGAAACAAACGGGATACGCTACAAAAACTGGCTGGGGATGCGCACATTACGCTTTAAGGAGTGGCTTATTCGTCCGGGCGAGATGGTTTATGTGTTGGGTTCGGCGAAGAAGGACGATTATTATCATTCGGATTACAAAAAGGAACTTATACGCAGGTTAGAGGATTTGAAGGTGAATGCAGAGAAGATGAAAGAGGTGGATTTGAATAAAGACGGTGCGGTAAGCACAGAGGAGTGGGATACGGCAGTGGCTAAGGTGGAGCAGGAGTTGCTTGCCGAAACGCTAAGGGACGGCTCATTCGGGAATCCCGCGGATGTTGTGATCGGTAAGTCCGATACAGAAGACGTATTTATGATATCCGACCATGGTGAGAAAGGCTTGATCAAAAGATTATCCATGGAGTGCGTTATGGGAATTTACGGGGGCGCTGCCTTAAGCCTGGCGACTTTTGCCTATCTTTTGTTCCGCTTGCGGTTTTTATGGTCCTGATTAAAAGGAGGTAGAGATGGCGGGGATGGTATTTGTTGTTCTTTTGATCTTTGTGGTTATTGGGATAGTATCGTATTTTGTTTCTATTTACAATGGGCTGATACGGCTTTCGCGTAATATCCAAAAGGCCTGGGCGAACATAGACGTGCTCCTTAAACAGCGCCACGATGAAATACCAAAGTTGATAAAGATCTGCGAAGGTTACATGAAATATGAAAGGGAGACCTTAGAGAAGATTACCGCTGCCAGGACCGCCTGCATACAGGCGAAGGGTGTGGCGGATTCCGCGAGCAAGGAGGGTGAGTTAAGCGGACTATTAAGGCATCTTTTCGCGGTTGCCGAGAACTACCCGGATTTAAAGGCAAATCAAAATTTCCTGCAGCTGCAGCAGCGCACGAGTTATTTAGAGAGCCAGATCGCAGACCGCAGGGAGTTTTACAATGATTCGGTGAATAACTATAACATAAGGATACACCAGATACCGGATATGTGGGTGGCAGATAAGCTGAATATGCAGGATAAGGAGCTGTTCAAGATCTCCGAAGAGGATAAAAAAGACGTGGATATCAAGTTCGATATCCCGAAGTAAATTCGCACTGGCCTAAGATCGGAAAAATGAGGATAATTACCGAAAAGATTAAATTAAATACCAATGGTAATCCGGACCTGATAAATATCACGGAGGAGGTATGCGATATCCTCTCTAAATCAAAACTCAAGGAAGGGAGTATTGCTCTTTTTGTGGTGGGTTCAACCGCGGCGTTGACCACCTTTGAATATGAGCCGGGGATGGTCCAGGATATGCGCGATCTCTATGATAAGCTTATCCCCCGCGGTAAACATTATGCCCACGATGAAACCTGGGGGGATGCTAACGGATTCAGCCATCTGAGGGCAGCATTACAGGGGCCGAATCTGACTATACCTTTTGAGGACGGCAAACTCTGTCTGGGGACCTGGCAGCAGGTGGTGCTGGCGGAATTCGATAACCGGCCGAGAAAGCGCACGATTATAGCGCAGATAACCGGGGAATAGTTGAAAATCCTAAAAAAAGACCCCAAAATGGCTGTTGAGTATCTGGCGAATTACGCGATTGATAATGCCAATCGGGCGGTATGCGCTGGTGGGACCTGGCGGATATGCCGGAGGTAAAATATAATGACGGATATATCAATATCCCCAAGGTCGCGCAGGAGGTCGGTTATCACGAGTGGTGGCTGAAAGCAGCCGGATATGATAAGGACCATATCTCATATAAGAAAACGAAAAATGATCACCCGTAAGATTCTTGCAGCCTCGATTATTATAGCGTTATCAGTTATCTTCTATGGGGCGCTTTGGGCGGAATTACCTCCGGATGACCCCCCGGATAACTTTCGTGACTTTATTAAAGCAGGCAAACTCGAAGGTCAATTCCGTACTTATTATATGAAAAGGCACTTTGATACCCCCAGGACTCAGGAGAGTATGGCTATGGGCGGTTCCTTGGGGTATGCGACTTATCCCTGGCACGGCCTTAGCGCGGGATTGGCTGCGTCTACCTCTCAAGGGGTTATCTTTACCAACCATAAAAACGATGGCGCCGGCCTGCTTGCCCCGGGACAGGATGGCTATACTGTTTTAAGTCAGGCTTATTTTCAGGCAGAGAAAGGCAGGAATAATCTCCGGCTCTTCCGTCAAATGCTGGAGACACCTTTTATTAATTCTTTTGACGTGAAGATAACGCCGATTACGGTGGAGGCCTATACCCTGGAGAGTAAACTGATTACAAACTTTGACCTCCTGGTTTCTCATGTTACCAAGATAAAGGGCTGGAATAAGACTAAATTTATAAATATGTCTGAGGCAGCAGGCTTTAGCGGCACTGATGATCCGGTTACTTTATTAGGCCTGGTTTTTACCCCGAAAGAAGGCTATAGCCTACAGCTCTGGGAGTATTATTGCCACGAGTTTATGAATGTTATATACTTGCAGGCCGATGCAAACTGGAAGCTGAATGAAGGCCTCTCTTTATCCGGGTCCATTCAGGCGTTTGACCAGCAGGATACGGGTAAGGCATTGGACGGAGAGTTTCATACCGGCATGCTGGGCGTTCAGACAGGAGTAGATTGGCAGGGTGCAAATTTCAAATTAGGCTACACTATTACGGATAAAGATCACGATATAGTAAATCCCTGGGGCGCTTATCCCGGATACACCTCAATCATGGAGGAGGACTGCGACCTGGCAGGCGAAAAATCCTGGGTTTTTGGGATAGCGTATGACTTTGCGCGAATAGGGCTTAAAGGTCTGACCGCTTTTATAAACCATACAAGATCCTCCATGCCTTCAAGCAGTACTTTTTTTGCCTCGGACCAGTATGAGACCGATTTCACGGCCGATTATTCCTTTAGCGGTAAATTAGAAGGGTTTAAGTTGCGTTTACGCGCGGCCTTTGTGGATAATTCCAAAGATATGGGAGGGGCAGATTACAGCGATTACCGGGTGATCATTAATTATGATTTCTAACTGATTAATCTTAGAGCGCCCGCTGATATGCGTAAGATTGCCGCAATGAATCGGTAAGCATTTGCTATTGAGGCGGCAGGTTTGTTTAAGTATAATCAGAAAATAATGCATATTAATCAAGGAGCCAAAGTGAAAAGATACGGAACGTTTATCTGTACCGCAGGATTGTTATTTACGGCTTTGTTTTTTGCGCATGAATCAGAGGCGATAGAGTTTGAATTCAAAGACCCGCAGTATTCATTCCAAACGCTGCGCGCTATTTCCCAGTCCGTAAACGCAGGAGCAGATATCAGAGAATGCATAGATACCGCAAGGCGGATAAAGGAAGGTGATGATGAATCATGGTACAGGGAGTGGTTTAAGACAGCAAGACGCATTGAGGAAGCAGGCGATAAGTTTCTGACAGAAGGCCGTAAGGTGAGCGCGCAGGAAGCATATCTAAGGGCGAGCAATTATTACCGCTCGGCGGAATTCTTTTTGCACGCAAATCCGAAGGACAAAAGGATTATTGCGACATGGCGTAAAAGCAGGGATTGCTTTTTGAAATTCGCTAAATTGACCGATGGCTTAGTTACTCCTGTAGAGATCCCTTTTGAAAAGACTACCCTTGCGGGATATCTTTGCCTGGTGGATAAGAGGGGCGCCAGGCGTCCGCTGGTAATCGTGCACTCCGGATTTGACGGGACTGCGGAAGAGGAATATATTACCCATGGCGTTGCGCTGGTTAAACGCGGATACAACTGCTTGATATTTGAGGGTCCGGGCCAGGGGAGGGTTTTACGTGAGCAGAAGATTTATTTCCGGCCTGACTGGGAGACTGTTGTGACTCCCGTAGTCGATTATGCGTTGAAACTTAAAGAGGCGGATTCTGACAGTATAGCGCTTATGGGGATAAGCTTCGGAGGATATCTTGCTCCGCGGGCTGTTGCTTTTGAACACAGGATAAAGGCATGTATCGCAAACGGCGGCATATATGATTTTCATGAGGTAGTTGTGCGTAATTCTCCTGCGGATATAGAAGAAATACTTGATAACAAAGAGGAATCAAAAGAGCTTGATAAAGAGATCTATGAAGAGATGAGGACTAATTCAGGCCTGCGCTGGGTCTTTAATGACGGGATGTGGAAGTTTCAGGCAAAATCTCCCAGCGGATGGATGCGTAAGACTAGGCCGTATAACTTAAAGGACTGCGCCGATAAGATAACCTGCCGTATGCTCGTAGTTGATTCAGAGGCTGACCGGGATACTCCGGGTGAGGCGAAGAAGCTGTATGATGCGCTTCGCTGCCCGAAGGATCTTATGCTCTTTACTGTCGAAGAGGGGGCGGGAGAGCATTGTCAGATAGGCGCATTTATGATCTCCAATGAGCGCATTATCAATTGGCTCGACGGTGTATTTAGAAAATAACTATTAGATATCAGTTTCTATCGTTTTTAGGCGAGGTTGTGAAGCGGGGCGAGAAATATAAATCACAGCTTAAGTTTAAAATCATTGATTATTGAGGTCTTTAAAAGGGAGGTTTTGATGCGTAAAACAGCGGTTATATCAATAGTTTTGTTTATATCCTTATTATTGCGCGGCGCTTTTGCCTTTGAGCAATTTGTCCGTCCGGATAAAGAGGAGTTGAAAAAGATCATTTTGCAATTTGAACAGGAAGCAGAGAATGGCATGCATGATTGGCAGATACCGGGGATGGCTATAGCGTTAGTGCGGGATAACGAGATCATCTTTTCCAAGGGTTTCGGAGTAAAAACCCAGGGCGCAAGCGACCCCGTAGATGAGAGGACTATATTTCAGATAGGTTCCACATCCAAGGCTTTTACCGCAGCCATGACAGCTATGTTAGTAGATGAGGGCAAATTGAAGTGGAGCGACAGGGTGATAGACCATTACCCGGATTTCCAGATGTATGATTCCTGGGTAACCCGCGAGTTCATGATAGAGGACCTTCTTGCCCAGCATAGCGGGATGCCCGCTTATGCCGGAGATTTTCAGGCCTTTGTCGGTTTTGACCGTAAGCATATCATCAATTCGCTGCGTTATATAAAACCGGTAAGCAGTTTTCGTTCTGAATTCGCTTATGTGAATAATCTTTTTCTGGTCGCAGGGGAGATCGTAGAGAAATACAATAAAGAGAGCTGGGAGGAGAGCGTCAGCGAGCGCATCTTTAAACCTCTCTCTATGTCTGATAGTTCGGCGGATATGGAATCCCTGATAAACGGTAAAAACGCAGCCACCCCCCATAATATCCAGGGTGGAAAGATCGTCGCGCTTCCCAAAGATCTAAAGTGGACATACATCTACGCGCCGGCAGGAGGGATAAATTCTAATGTAATGGATATGTCCAGGTGGTTGATGTTGCATATCAATAACGGGAAGTATAACGGTAAGCAGCTGGTGAGCGAGGAGAGTATGGATTTTATGCATTCACCCAAGACTATTGCCAAGGCAGCGGTCAAAGCCGGCTCGGCAATGTATTATTGTGAATCGTGGGTGTATGAAGACCTCTGGCCTTATCCGATGATCTGGCATAACGGCGGGACATCAGGATTCCATACTATGCTGGCGTTCTGGCCGGACGCAAAGATCGGTATTGTTGTCCTTACTAATCTTGTTCCCAATCAGTTCGCAGAAGCGCTCGCCAAGATATTCAACGACCTTTACTTCGGGAATCCGCGGGTTGACTGGAGCAAGGAGGCGCTCGCAAAATATAAAGAAGGCCTCGAGAAGGAAAAAGAGGAGATGCCTAAGAGGCCGGCAAATGTTGCGCTGCCGCTACCCTTAGAGGTTTATACCGGGGATTTCCTCAATGACGCTTACGAAACTGTTAAAGTAACAAAAAAAGATGACGGCCTTGTGGTTACGATCGGGCCTAACAATACACAGCTAATTCTCAAACATTGGGATAGGGATATATTCGGTTTTGATTTTCCCCTATCGGGAGACGACGGTAAGGGGTTTATCTCTTTTGAGGAGGACGCTGACGGAAGGATTATGAAGATGACTATAGACCTGTTGAATGATGACGGCCTGGGTGTCTTTGAGCGCGTATTAGAGAAATCTCAGTAAGCCTGGCGATGTTACCTTTATATTTTTAGTAAGGAGGAAAGATGAAGATTTCTGAAGAAAGACGCTATGAACACTTGAGTCCATTTGAACTTAAGGATAAGCTTATTAAAATATCTCAGACATCCCACGAGAGGATGATGCTGAATGCCGGGCGCGGAAACCCTAACTGGGTCGCGATCACCCCGCGCAGGGGATTCTTTCATCTGGGCCTCTTTGCCCTTAAAGATTCAGAGATGAAGCCTCATCGCCCGGGCCTGGGCAAAGCGCCGGAAAAAGAGGGAATAGCAGGCCGTTTTGAAGAATTCTTAAAGAAGCACTCATCTGTAGACGGCATAAAATTCCTGCAGGAAGCTTTTGTTTACGTGCGCGATGAGCTTAAGATAGACCCCGATGAATTCATAAGTGAGATGGTAGACGGTATCCTGGGAGACCACTATCCTACGCCCGACAGGATGCTATGCTGCAGCGAAAAGATCGTCCGTAAGTATCTCGAACAGGAGATGTTTGGCTCTCATCCGCCAGCGGGCAAGTTTGACCTTTTCGCGACCGAAGGGGGGACCGCAGCGATGGATTACATCTTTACCAGCCTTATGGAGAATAAGCTTCTGCATAAGAAAGATAAGATCGCCTTGGGCACACCGATATTCACGCCTTACCTTGAGATACCACATTTAAATGATTATGAGTTCGTGGAGCTGGAGGTAAAGCAGGATGAAAACTCTGACTGGCAGTATCCTGATGGAGAGATAGAAAAATTAGCTGACCCCAGAGTAAAAGCCTTTTTCCTGGTTAATCCTTCTAATCCTACCTCGGTCAGCATACAGAAGAGTACGCTGGAGAAGATTGGCGAATTAGTCAGGACGAGGCGCAAGGACCTGATAATACTTACGGATGATGTTTACGGAACTTTTGTAAATGATTTCAGGTCATTAGCCTCGGTTGCGCCTGTAAATACGATACTCGTTTATTCTTTTTCCAAGTATTTCGGCTCAACCGGATGGCGCTTGGGCGTGATCGCTATCCACCAGGATAATATTTTTGATAAAGCGATCGCAGGGTTTCCCGCAAGCGATAAAAAACAACTGCATGAACGCTATGGCACCGTTGTCCTTGACCCCGATAAGATGAAACTGATCGAAAGGATGGTGGCTGATAGCCGTTCGGTGGCGTTACATCATACTGCCGGGTTATCTACTCCACAACAGGTCCTGATGGTTCTTTTTTCTCTCTTCTGCCTGATTGACAGGAAAGGGGAATATAAGAAGCTGGCGCAGGATATCGTTGCTAAAAGATTCAAAACCCTGTATGAAGCGCTGGGGAGCGCTCACCCGGCGAATCAATATGACGCGCATTATTACACGACTATCGATATTCCGGGTCTTGCCGTTGATAGGTATGGAAAAGAGTTTTCCGATTATCTTGTCAGTCACTTTGAGCCCATTGATTTCGTAGTAAGGCTGGCAGAAGAGAAATCAATTGTCCTGATGGACGGGGGAGGTTTTGACGCACCGAATATGTCCGTGCGGGTATCTCTGGCAAATCTGCCTGACAGCGCTTATGAAAATATAGGCAGGAGTATCAGCGAGCTGTTGGCAGAATATCATAAACATTGGGAATCAGTGAAAAAGAAATGAATAAGTACTCTTATTAAAACCAGGAGAGACTATGGGATATGATATCATTCAATTGTGCCAGACTTATCCGCAGGTAGTAATCTTTCTGGCTATCGCCATCGGTTATTTTATAGGCAAAATAAAGATTTTCGGTTTTAGCCTCGGCTCAACTGCGGGCGTACTTGTCGCAGCACTTGCGCTCGGCCAGATGCATATCCAGGTTTCCCCGCTCCTTAAGGCAGTCGGTTTTGCCTTATTTATTTTTACCATAGGTTACAAGGTAGGTCCGCAGTTTTTCGGCGGCCTTAAAAAAGAAGGGCTTAAATATATCTGGCTTTCACTATTCTTCGGACTGGTTGGGCTTTTGACCGCTATAGTATTAGGTAAGTTGTTCGGCTTTGACAAAGGCACTACCGCAGGTTTACTTGCGGGCGCCCTAACGCAGTCATCGGCAATCGGTACGGCGGACGGCGCCATAAAGCACCTTTCAGTCTCCGCTTCCCAGATGGGCATCTTGGAGAATAACGTGGCCATAGCTTATGCTATAACTTATCTTTTCGGGACTACCGGATTGATAATCTTTTATAAGCTCATCCCTCGGTTGATGAAGGTAGACCTGAAAGAGGAATCCAGGAGGATTGAAGAGGAGTTTTCCGGAGGGTCAGACGAGGGCGCTAAGCGGCCGGAACTGCTTGCCTGGTATAAAAAACTGAACCTGCGCGCATATATAGTCAGGAATAATAATATTGCAGGAAGATCCGTATCTGAATTAGAGGCGCTATTTTCGGGGAACGTCGCCGTAGAGAAGATAAAACGCAAAGGGCAGGCCTTTGATCCCCGTCCGGAAGATATTATTCAACTTGATGACGAGATAGCGATAGTCGCTGACCGCAAAGAGTTTCTCATGGCTGATCAGACTATAGGGCCTGAGGTTGATGATAGAAGCGTAGTAGATTTGGTCGGCGAGATCCTGGATATCTGCGTTCTCAGGCGCGAGGCAGTAGGCAAGACGCTCGGCGAGCTGAGCCTTGAGCATGGCCACGGATGTTTTCTTAGGAAGATTACGCGCCAGGGGCACGATCTGCCTTTAGCCAGAAATATGGTGGTACATAAGTGCGATGTATTACAGGTGGCCGGAGCGCAAAAAGATGTTGAGAATTTTGTCAAATTTCTAGGCTATCCTGAGCGGCCGACAACAACTACCGATATGATCATGGTTGGTTGGGGGTGCGTCCTGGGGACCTTGATAGGTTTGATAGCTATTCCGCTTGCAGGGATACCAATAACCCTGGGAGTCGGCGGAGGGATACTGGTGTCTGGGCTTCTATTCGGATGGTTACGGTCAGTCCACCCGACTTTCGGGCAGATCCCCGGTGGAGCGCAATGGATATTTACGGACCTGGGATTAAACCTTTTTATCGCCTGCGTAGGCCTGGCTGCGGGCCCAAGCGCGATTGACGCCCTTAAGTCAACAGGGGGCTCTTTGTTTATCGCGGGAGTTATCTTGACCCTGGTGCCGCATGTCTGCGGTATCATATTCGGCAGGAAGGTGCTTAAGTTGAATCCGGTTTTGCTTTTCGGGGCATTGACCGGGGCAGGGACCATTACCGCGGCCCTTAACGCGATAAAGGAAGAGGCTGACAGTTCCGTACCCGCGCTCGGGTACACCGTGCCTTACGCATTCGGGAATGTGATTCTCACTGTATGGGGAACCGTATTGGTAAACCTGATGTAACGCATATTTTTATATTTAGCGGTACTATTTTAAAATGAAAGTGGTATAATAAAAGAAATCATATGAAAGTCTTTCTATTCTTATTATTGATACTATTGCTTTTGGCGGCATCCAGCTGGGATGCGCGAAGTGAGGATTTTGTTGATTTTATCAACAAAGATACCGACGGCAGCTGGTTTGATCAGGCAATACTCCTTGGTAATGAATGCGATTTTTCAGGGTGTAAAACAGGCGCATGCGCCCGCCGTATATTTAATGATACGATATTCAGGCAGGAGTGCGAATACGTCAGCAGCCAATACGGCCTAAGAGGCAGGGAGTGGGATGTGTCGGGGGAGACCGTTGTAGATGTCAATATGTTCTCAGACCAGCGCTATTACGATGATCTGGGGATACAGATATTCGGTACCGGGGAAAATAAGGTGCTGCATTTTGAGGTCACTAGCTCCGTGAATGCGCTGAATGATTTTGATTATAATAAACCGGGTTAGGAATTGGGAGAAATGCTTTCAGAAAAACTTATCCTTGATTATTCCACGTCAAAGACGCTGCGTATTAAGCTAAGCGGGGAATGGCTCATTTCTTTAGGGATGCCCTTAGTAAGCGAAGTTACGGAAGCGCTATCCAGCCACAGCGATATTACGCAGATAACCTTTGAGCTTTCCGGGCTCTCCAGATGGGATAGCGGACTCGTATCTTTTCTGCTGCAGATAATCAGATATGCACAGCATAAAAATATCCATATTGACCGCGGTGGTTTGCCGCAGGGGGCAGAGAAGCTGCTTGCGCTAGCTTTAAAAGTAAGCGAGAAGGTTATAACCCATGAGACCGTGCATGTTCCTTTTTTTGCCAGGGTTGGAGATGCGGCCGTAAAGATAAAAAGGAGCACGCTTACTCTTCTTGATTTTCTGGGAGAGATTAGCTTTGCCTTTGGCCGGTTGATCAAAGGAAAAGCTTATTTTTGCCGGGAGGATTTTGTATATATAGTGCAGAGGTGCGGCGTCGATGCCTTACCGCTTGTTTCTTTGATAAGCCTATTAGTAGGGATTATTCTTGCTTTCGTCGGGGTGATACAGCTTGAGTTGTTCGGGGCGCAGATATTTATCGCCGATATCGTCGGGATCGCCATGGTCCGCGTAATGGGAGCGGTAATGATCGGCATCCTCATTTCGGGCCGTACGGGCGCCTCTTTCGCGGCGGAGCTGGGGATCATGCAGACAAACGAGGAGATAGACGCGTTAAGGACATTAGGGATTAATCCTATTGAATACTTGGTTATGCCGAGGGTTCTTGCATTAGTTATCATGATGCCCCTTTTAACTATATACGCGGACCTCATGGGTATAATAGGGGGGTTCGCTATCAGTACCAGTGTCTTGGGTATTAACTCTGTAGAGTATCTGTCTCATACTAGGGACGCTGTAAGCCTGAATAATCTGTGGATTGGGCTTATTCACGGGTTTGTTTTTGGAGTGATCATTGCGGTTACCGGGTGCCTGCGCGGCATCAAGTGCGAAAGGAGCGCTGCGGCAGTAGGAGAGGCAACGACTTCGGCGGTAGTATCCGCGATCACCGGTATTGTTATCGCAACCGCGATCATTACATTTATCTGTCAGGTATTAAAGGTGTAATATATGGGAGAAGCATCGAAACCGGTTATTGAGGTGCGTAATCTTGACCTGACCTATGACGATTATATCGTGATGCGTAACCTCAATTTTAAGGTCTTAAAAGGGAATATTTTTATTGTTATGGGAGGGAGCGGGTGCGGCAAGAGCACGTTACTTAAAGTCCTTATCGGGCTCAAAGAACCTGAAAAGGGGAAGGTTCTTTGCGACGGGAGGGATTTCTGGGGCGTGGATGAAACAGAACAGGAAACTATCATGCGGAGTTTCGGAGTCCTTTACCAGGGGGGAGCTTTATGGAGTTCCCTGACATTGGGCGAGAATGTCGCGTTGTCCCTTGAATTATATTCTAATTTATCCAAAATGCAGATACGGGAAGTAGTAGCATTAAAACTTTCTCTGGTTGGCCTTGAAGGGTACGAAGATTTTTATCCTTCCGAGATAAGCGGAGGGATGCGTAAAAGAGCGGGCCTTGCGCGCGCGATCGCGCTTGACCCGGATATCATCTTTTTCGATGAGCCCTCAGCAGGGCTTGATCCGGTGAGCGCACGTATGCTTGATGATCTAATACTGCAGCTACGGGATACACTGGGAGCCACGATAGTAGTGGTCACGCATGAGCTCGCCAGCATCTTCGCGGTGGGGGATAATTCGATATTCCTTGATTTCGAGAGCAAGAGCATGATCGCCACCGGCAGCCCAAAAGAGCTATTAGCCAATTCAAAGGATCCGAGAGTCATTCAATTCTTAACAAGAGGAGAGAAGCAAGGAGCCGGAATATGAGCAGAAGAGCCAATAAAACCGAGATAGGAGTCTTTGTCGTAGGCGCAGTGGTATTGTTAGCAATAGCCATACTGGTCTTTGGTTCGGGGGACCTGTTTAAGCAATCAGATAAATACGTCTTATTCTTTGACGGTTCCGTAAAGGGACTCTCCGAGGGGGCGCCGGTCATATTCCGAGGAGTTAAGATCGGGAACGTCAAAAAAATCAGCCTGCTTTACGACCCGAAAACAGAGAAGGTGCTGATACCTGTTATTGTGGATGTCGAACTCTCTCTTGTAAAGGGCGCCCCTGAGAAACGCGGCTATACCGATTATGTTATGTTAGTCAAACAGGGTTTGAGGGCGCGCCTTGAAATCCAGAATTTTATTACCGGACAGCTCATGCTTTCCCTGGATTTCTATCCGGATAAGCCGACAAAAATGTTCGGCCTTATCAAGAATTATCCTGAGCTTCCGGCGCTGCCCATATCGCCCGATATCTTTGAAATCATGGATGATATCCCGATCAAGGAGATATCCGTTAACCTGGAAAAGACCACCGCAGGAATCAGTAAATTAATAAATTCGGAAGGTTTCTATGGATTAAAGAGTCTCTTTCAGGAGTTGACCATGACAGCGCGCTCTATACGTTTTCTAACCGAATATCTCGAAGAGCATCCCGAAGCGTTCTTAAAAGGGAAACCAATGCCAAAAGGAGAGTAAGATGAGAGAGAACGGTATCAAATA
This sequence comes from Candidatus Omnitrophota bacterium, assembly GCA_043823435.1. Lineage (GTDB taxonomy): Bacteria > Omnitrophota > Gorgyraeia > Gygaellales > Profunditerraquicolaceae > UBA1562. Next base: position 29,757 of record JBDRAV010000017.1, read on the forward strand.
TTGTATGGTTTCAATGCTTTTAGCCTTTGGCCTGGTTTCAGGAGGATGTATGTCCATTCCGAATAGCCCGACGCCGCGCTTTTACACGCTTAGGCCCATAGATAAGGGCGAGGCAGGAACGAAGTTAAACATTGCCTTTGATATAATTATCGGAGTTGGCCCGGTGAGGATACCGGAATACCTGAACCGTCCGCAGATCGTCACCCAGGATAAGAACAGGATGCTTAAATTCTCCGAGTTTGACCGGTGGGGTGAACCTCTGGACCTGGCGCTTACGCGTTTAATAGCGACTAATTTTACGGTTATGATTACGGGAGGCAATATCGAGATTTATCCGTGGAATTTAGTTATCCCAGTAACTTATCAGGTGGTGGCGGATATCGTCCAATTGGAAAGTGAGCTTAATAAGGACTTGTTCATTGCCCTGCAGTGGTCTATCTTTGATGTGCAGAATACTAAGATGCTGCTTACTAAGAGGTCTGAATTCAGCAAACCCATTAACCCGCATAACTATGCCGGGATGGTCCAGGCTTTAAGTGATGTTTGCGTTTCGTTAAGCAGCGAGATGGCCCGGGAAGTAGCAACGCTTGCGGCAGAACCTAAACCAAAGACAGAAGATAGCCTCCCTCAGGGATAGAGAGGTCCTGATGGTCATGGCCGGGAAAGAGGAGGGATTGATGAAAGGTATTGCTGTCGCGTGTGTTTTATTGTTAATTTTATTCTGCATAAGTATTTATCCGGGCTACTCCCAAGAGCCCTATGTTTCCATGGAGGCAGATGCCATGAGATTCGACGTAAATAAAGACGGTGAACCGGACGTTACTTACCATAGAGGCGGCATATATGTAGCGAAGGTCGAAGCAGACACTAATTATGACGCTAGGCCCGACGTGATAGTACACCTGAAAGAAGGAAAATTCGAGTCAGCAGAAGTTGATACCGATTATGACGGTAAGACGGATAGAAAGTACGTCAACATGGCCGCATTTAATAATTGGTTGAATGAGAATAAACCTGATTTTAGCGATAAGTTAAATAGGGCTGACTGGCAGTTTGACATGATAAAATTCTAAAAGAATAAGCATCTCATCTCGCAAAGAAAGGGGCCCAATGGTTAAAGTCAGGAACGAAGGCGTAATACTTGAGAGTTCACAGAATGAGTTTGATAATCAGGCGGTCTTGAACCCAGCCTGCGTCGATATAGACGGTATAACCCACATGTTTTACAGGGGCGTCAGGAAGGGGGATATGCGTTCCTCGATAGGCTACTGTCAGCTTTCCGGGGACAAGGTCATAAAGAGACTTAGCGAGCCCGTACTCTTTCCGGAATATGATTACGAGAAGTGCGGGGTAGAGGACCCGCGGATCGTTTATTTTGAAGGGGTGTATTATGTCTTCTATACCGTTTATGACGGGAAGAACGCGCTTATTGCTTACGCCACAAGCAGGGACCTTACTAGCTTTGTAAAACACGGCATAATCTCCCCGCGCTTAAGCTATGCCGAAGCAGGCAGGCTCTTCGGCCTTTCAAGGTTGAAGATGAGGGAGAAGTATTTCATGTTTGAATCATATATAAAAGACAGGCAGGGTGATGATATACTGCTCTGGGAGAAAGATGCCTTTATCTTTCCAAAGAAGATCAAGAACAGATTTGCGCTTATCCACCGTATCCTCCCCGGTATACAGGTGATATATTTCGATGATTTTAAGGACCTCACCGATGATTACTGGAGGCAGTACCTTAATGATCTTGGCAGCCATATTGTCCTTGAGTCCCAATATCGCTTTGAAAGCAGGAATGTCGGAGGCGGATGCCCTCCTATCGAGACAGAATACGGGTGGCTGCTGATATACCATGCCGTAGAGGATTCGCGCCGAGGCAGGATATACCACGCGGCTGCAGCCCTGCTTGACCGTGATGAACCGACTAAGATCGTAGGCCGTATGAAACGCCCGTTATTCTCTCCGAAAGAAGAGTGGGAAAAACTTGGAGATGTGAATAATGTCGTTTTTCCCACGGGCAGCATAATAAGAGACGGCAGGCTGTATATCTATTACGGCGCGGCCGACAAGCGCATAGCGGCTAAGTCCGTGGATATGGATGAGCTCCTCAGAGAGTTAAAGAGCAGCAGGTGATCCCCGCCCCTTAAAGATGAAAGAAACCCTTAAAGTTATTTATTTGTCCAGTTATCCTCCCAGGGCCTGCGGCATAGCAACTTTTACCGCAGACCTTACCTGCGCGATGGATGAACTTCTTGAGTCCGCCGTAGAGTCAAGGGTAGCCGCGGTCAATATAGATGATATATCGCGTTACCATTATCCGAGAAAGGTCATATTCCAGATAGACCAGTATTGCGAGCAGGAATATATTAGAACTGCCGAAAGGATTAACGCGATGGGGGATGCCAGGTTAGTCAATATCCAGCATGAATTCGGCATCTTCGGGGGAAAATACGGTTCATATGTTATCTCTTTTCTTGAGGCGCTGAAAAAACCATCGATAGTGACTTTCCACACTGTTTTGCCTTCTCCCGACCCGGAGCTTAAGGAAGTAGTATATTCGATAGCCGCGAAAGCCAGCGCTTTAACGGCGATGACTAATCTTTCGAAGGGAATACTTGTCGGTGAATACGGGATAGCCGCAGAAAATATATCGGTGATCCCTCATGGCATACATTCCGTGACTTATACCTCAAGCGCAAAGCCGAAATCCGCTTTGGGTTTTTCCAAGAAAGTAAACCTCCTGACATTCGGGCTCCTGAACAGGGGCAAGGGTATTGAATATGTCATAGAGGCGCTTCCTAAGGTAGTCAAGGAGTACCCGGATATATTATACATAATCCTGGGGGTTACGCACCCGAACGTCCTGAAAGAGGAAGGAGAAAGCTACCGCAATTATCTCATCCAGAGGGTGCGCGAACTTAAACTCTCTTCACATGTTAATTTTTATAACGAGTATGTTTCTCTGGAGAAACTCCTGTATTTCCTGAAGGCTGCTGATATCTACATCTCAACGTCCCTGAATCCGAACCAGGCTGTTTCAGGAACGCTTTCTTACGCGCTGGGTTCGGGGAGGCCGGTAATATCTACTTCTTTTGCGCAGGCAAGGGAGTTGATTACCCCGGAAACCGGGCTGCTGGTTAATTTCAGGGACCCTGATTCTTATGCCGAAGCAATTATAAAGTTCCTGAAAGAACCTGTTTTAAGGGAGCAGCTTGGGAAGAACGCCTATTTCAGGACTCGGAATATGACATGGGAGAACGTTGCCCTTGAGTATTCGGAGTTATTTTCAAAATATTCCGCCGACATCGCGGAAGTCAGCGAGTATAAAAAAATCCCCCGCATTAACCTTAATCATATGTTCCGCCTGACAGATAATATCGGGATCATACAGTTTGCCAAGCTCTCTTCTGCGGATATCTCATCCGGTTATACCCTTGATGATAATGCGCGCGCCCTGATAGTCGCGTGCCTATGCCACGGCGAACTGGGCAGGACGCTTAAGGCGGCTTATCCCGATAAGCATAAGAGTGACCTTGTACAGCGCATAGAGATATATTTGCGTTTCATCGAGCTGGTCATGGGTGAAGGTAATATTTTCCATAATTACATCAAATCCGATGGGGCAGTGAATGTCGAATTAAGCAGGAAAGAAAACCTTGATGATGCTAACGGCCGGGCGCTCTGGGCATTGGCGGTCGCTGCCGCGACTGATTCCATGCCGCAGGCCCTCAGGGATAAAGCCGTTTCTCTATTGAAACGGAGGATAGAAAAATACGAGATGTTTGAATCACCGAGGGCGTCTGCTTTTTATGTAAAGGGGGTTTGTTTCCTTCTGAAAAATAATAAAAAGATAGAGGGGATGGATTTAGAGAAGATATTGATCACCCACTGCGACCGGTTAGTCTCGCTTTTTAGGGGCGTATCTTCCGAAGACTGGCAGTGGTTTGAAGATTACCTGACTTACTCTAACGCGGTCCTGCCTGAGGCCCTTCTCCTGGGGCATGAGCAGACCGGCAATACCGATTATTCGGATATAGGCATAAAGACGCTTGAGTTTCTCATAAAGCAGACTTTTCTGAAAGGGATATACGCTCCTATAGGACAGGATGGCTGGCATCATAAGACCGGGACGCGCCGCTATTTTGACCAGCAGCCGGAGGATGTGGCGGCGATGACCTTAGCCCTGGCCACGGCCTATTCGGCGACCGGAAAGGATTCTTATAACAGGCTTATGCATGAGGCCTTTAACTGGTTTTTAGGCGATAATAGCCTTAAGCAGGTGGTTTACGACAGGACCACCGGAGGATGTTATGACGGGCTGGGGGAAAGGAATATCAATCTTAATCAGGGAGCTGAATCCACTACCTCTTATCTTTTAACAAGACTCGCCTTGACCGGCAGGTAGCCTTTTCTTTGGTGCCAGAATCTTTTCAAAGCATACCTTGACATTAACAATAGTTTTCCTTATAATAAAGAAGATATCAGGGTTCAGAAATAGATTGTATTTCTGAAGGTTATTATATGGATGGTCGGGCCGCCATCTTTCGGCATAGAAGATGGCGGTTTTTTATTTTTAGCGCATAAAAAAGGAGGTAGGCATGTCTTTTGATAATGTACCCAGCCCGCAGGAGATCATTGATGTGGGCAAGAAGCAGTTTGGCGCATTCTGGAAGTATATCCCCTGGCTGATCGCGGTTATCGTGCTCATCGGCAGCGTTAGAGGATTGGTTTATTCTATCGGGCCCGATGAGGTCGGGGTGATCCAGCGTGTCGGTAAATATATCGGATTAAGGTCTCCCGGCCTGCACGCAAAGATTCCTTTCGGCATAGATAAGGTCACGCCGATTAAAGTAGAGAAGGTCTATAAGGAGGAATTCGGTTTCAAGACTATCGAACCCGGCGTAAGAAGCAGGTATGCCCGGGGAAATTACCAGGACGAATCCCTGATGCTTACCGGAGACCTGAATATCCTGGATGTGCGCTGGATAGTGCAGTACAGGATAAAGGACGCAGTCAAACTGCTTTTTGCCACGCGTAACCCGCGCGATAATATCCAGGATATCTCTGAAGTGGTGATGCGGCGCTTCGTAGGGGATTATTCGGTGGATGAGGTATTGACTACTAAAAGAGAGGAAATAGACGACTTTGCCCAGCAGGAGATACAGAGAATACTGGATAGTTACAACGTGGGCGTTCAGATCGTTACCATCAAATTGCTGGATGTCAACCCGTCAGAGAAGGTAAAGCCGGCATTTAACGAGGTAAATGAAGCGAAGCAGGAGAAAGAGAAGATGATTAACCAGGCTTGGGAGGCATACAATAAAGTTATTCCTAAAGCCAAGGGCACAGCGGAAAAGACTATCCGTGAGGCAGAAGGGTATGCCATTGATAAGGTAAACCGCGCAAAAGGAGAATCGGAGCGCTTCCTGGCGACATTAAAGGAATACGAGAAGGCGCCACAGATAACCAAGAAGAGGATGTATCTGGAGACGCTGACGGAAGTCCTGCCTAAAGCAAAGGAGAAATATATCATCGATAAAGAGCAGAATTCAATACTGCCTCTTTTGGATATAAATAAGAGAGGGGGTGTTCGTCAATGAAAAACGGAGCATTAGGAACGATTATCGGGATTATCGTCGCGATAGCAGCCGTAGTTATCCTGGCTTTTGCGACTGGAGCAGTATATGTCGTGGACGAGACTCAGCAGGTTGTGATTACCCAGTTTGGCAAGCCAGTGGGCGAACCTATCACATCTGCGGGGCTGCATTTTAAAACTCCCCTGATCCAGCAGGCGCATTATTTTGAAAAGAGGCTCCTGGATTGGGACGGAGATCCGAACCAGATACCCACCAAAGACAAAAAATATATCTGGGTAGATACGACTGCGCGCTGGAAGATAGTGGACCCGCTTAAATTTCTGCAGTCGGTAGGTAATGAGATGGGCGCGCACGGCAGGATAGACGATATCATCAATTCCGCTACCCGTGACGTTGTTACCAGTCATCTGCTGGTTGAGGCAGTACGTAATTCCAACCGCATCCTGGAAACCCCGTTGGAAGGGGAAGACATGATCGTCACGGATGAAGCGCTGGAGCGTATCGGAGTCGGAAGGCATCTTTTAGAGAACACTATTTTAGAGAAGTCTAAGGTACTTGCGCCCCAGTACGGCATAGAAATAGAGGACGTGCGCATAAAGAGGATAAATTATGTGGAGGATGTGCGCAATAAAGTCTACGACCGTATGATCGCCGAAAGGAAACGCGCGGCTGAGAAATACCGTTCGGAAGGGCAGGGTAAATCAGCGGAGATAGAGGGTCAGGTCGCCAAGGAGTTAAAGCAGATTACCTCCGAGGCATACCGGCAGGCGCAGGTGCTGGTGGGCAAGGCGGACGCGGAAGCAGTCAGCATCTACGGCAAGGCCTATAACCAGAACCCCGAATTTTATTCTTTCCTGAAGACCCTGGAGACGTATAAAGATACTGTCGACGGCAATTCCACGGTGATCATGACTACCGACAGCGACTATTATAGGTACCTTAAGTCTTTAGATTAGAGGATACGAAATAGAATTTAAGCTAAGCGCTGAATCGAATAAAGATGCAGGAAGCAGCCGCAAGCAGTAATCCTGGAAGGAAGGAGCAGCAGATCCTGGCAGCCAGGGTTTCCATACTGGGTTCCGCGGTCCTTTTTCTTATTTCGGCGATCGTGGGTATCGCCCTGGATTCCATAACATTGATACTGGACGCTTCGGCGAGCCTGGTCATATTGATAGTAGCCTTCCTGATGTACGCCTCGATAAAGAAGGTACACAGCCCTCCGGATAAATTCTTTAATTTCGGATACGAAAAATATGAACCGTTGACACTGGTAACTCAGGGCATCCTGATAATCGCCACCTGCCTTATCAGTATAAAATTTGCCATCCAGGATATCATCCATCCGGATGATGTCGAACATTACGGAATCCCCGTATTAGCTACTTTTATTTCCGGATTTATCGGGGTATTTATTACAGGCTACCTGAAAAAAGCGGCCAGGCGCACCAATTCAGAGATGCTTAAGACCGCAAGGATGCACTGGTTTGCCGATACTATGCTGTCTTTTGGGGTATGCGCCGGGTTTTTATCCGGACTTATCCTGCAGAGACTTGGGTTTAGCAGGATAACGCCCTATGTTGACCCCGTTATGGCTATAGTGCTGGCGGTTATTCTTATCCAGATGCCGATACGGATGATAGCGCATAATGCGCTCGAGCTTCTGGATTCCGTACCTCCGGGAGATATCCGTAGCAAGGTAGCCAAAGTGGTAGATGAGCATAAACCCAGGTCATTCGGGGTTTACCGCTTAAGGACCAGAAAAGCAGGCGAGAGGATATTTGTAGATGTTTGTTTTATAGTCAAGGAAGACCTTACCGTGGCCCAGATACAGGAATTAGCCGGTAGTTTTGAGCGGGATTTTAAAGCGTTCTTTCCGGTTTCTGATGTGGTAGTCTATTTCAAGCCGCGCTAGGGTATGGCGGCCAAGAGAAAAATCAGTTGCCAAGAGTTGTATTTTTAATATAATACATAGTTAGAAAAGAAACTAAAGGAGGAGGAGATGCGTAAGAAAGCGGTGCTTTTGGTTTTATTTATGGTAGTAGTCTTTCTTTTATGCGGAGTAAACGCTTATGCGCAGCAAGGCGGCAGACAGCAGGCAGCTCCGCGCCGCGACAAAGACAATAATCCTCCGGGCCCTAAAGGCGGCCCAGGGACGAATTGGGAGAATCCTCCAGGACCAAAGGGCGGGAAAGGCGCAAGCCCGGATATCCGTCCTGCTCAGGCCGTAGACCAGCGGTGGGAGAAAAAGGCTGATGCAAATCAGGATGGTGTTGTAGATAAAACTGAGGCTATCCAGTGGAAAGAGCGGAAGCCAGCAGTAGATGAGGGCTGGGAGAAAAAAGCTGACACAAACCGGGATGGCGTGGTTGATGATGTAGAGATGCGTCAGTGGAAAGAAAGGCGTAGCGAGGGACAAGGCAGTATGATGAGCAGCGGATTAGAGCAAAAGGCAGTGGTAGATGAGCCGTGGGAAGAAAAGGCAGATACTAATAATGATGGCGTAGTAGATGGATTTGAGGCGCGTCAGTGGAGAGAAAGACATAGAGAGAAGGAGGGGAATATCGGTTTCAAGGAAGACGCGGCAGTAGTAGATAAGAAATGGGAAGAGAAAGCAGATAGAAATAACGACGGTGTAGTGGACCGGACTGAAATAAATCAAGTTAGAGAACGGCGCCGCGACAAAGACAATAATCCTCCGGGTCCTAAGGGCGGCCGGGGAACCAATTGGGAAAATCCCCCCGGACCCAAGGGCGGGAAGGGCGCAAGTCCTGATCGTAAGTAAAAGGAGCGGTTCTATGGACAAAGTGTATGAGGGTCAGGAAAGACGGGAATCTGAACGCATAGACGTAAACTTTACCGTTATCTACAGAGTCAATTCTCCTTTATCTATACGAATGATGGTAGGGGACAGGGAGGTTATTGCGATAGCTGTCAATCTATCGGAGGGCGGGATGGCTATCTCGACAACTTACGAGTTGCCCGTTTCTACTATAGTGAGAGTTAAATACATCTTATTAAATGAAAAGGCCAGCAGCATTTCTGAACGCATGAAGTCGATAGAGGTTTTAGGAGAAGTCTGCCATAGTTTTCTTGCTAAAGACAAAAGTTATTGCATGGGGATCCGTTTCCTTGACTTATCTGGTTCAGATAAACTGTTTATCGCTAATTTTGTGAAGTTGCAGAAACGGCCGTAATTTTAATAAAGAATTTCCGTCCCTCCCACGGTAAGTCATGGAGAAGGTAAGGTACGAGATTGACCCCTACAACCGTCTTGTCAGCAGGAGGAGGGGCAGAGAGGCGTCCTTACCTTTATTCAGGCAGGTTTTGGACGGAGAATTCAAGGCCGATAAAAACAACAATTTAACCTACCACATAAAAGCCCCGGTCTCCCGCGGCATAAAAGCTCCCTATCAGGTAAAATTAAAAGGTAAATGGGCGTTGGATAAGAACCGCGATTTAACCTTTACGCTGGATAAATTGAAGAGCCAGTCGTCCGGAGACCGTTTAACCATCCAGGGCGACATAATAGATGTCCGGAAGAATTCCCTTTTGTTCGCGGTAACTACGCGGGTAAATAAAGATAACCTGTCCGCGTATATCCTGAAACTTGCAGGCGCCTGGCAGGCGGATGAATATAACCGTCTTACCTTCAGGGTGAATAAAGAAGAAGGGAGGACCGATATCCTGACCTTTGAGGGGGTATGGAAGATAGGCCCGGGATATCAGGTTATATATAAATATGAAAAAGAAAATCTTTTGCGTAAAACAAAGAGGGTCCATACCCTGGCTTTCCAGGGATACTGGGAGATAAGAGATAGAGCCAGGATTTCATACGTTATAGACAGGAACAGCGACTCGGTAATGAATTTTAAAACGAGCCTCGGGATATTCAAAGACAATTATATAAAATACGAGCTGGGGATAGGCAGGCTGCGGAAGGCAAGGCCCGTAAGGCGCGCGATTGTGCTCTTTGGAAGCTGGAAGATAAAGAAGGGCATAGGGCTGGTTTTTGAAGTAGAATATGGCAGGAAGAGAATACAGGATATGGTATTTGGCGCGGAAGCCCGGCTTACGGATAAAAATACGGTATTATTCCGCCTGAAAGATGGCTTAAACAGAAAGATAGGCGTAGAGTTAGAATTAACGCATCAGATTCTTGGAAGAGACGGCCAGGCATATATCCGCCTCCTTAAATCCGGGCAGGAATCAGCAATCCTGGCAGGTGCAGGGTGGAGGTGGTAGGGCTTATTTTTCATTTACCGGGAGGTAAGAGATGAAATTATTGCTTATTTCTTCGAGTCCCCGCAGAGAAAATAGTAATACCTTTGTTTTAGCCAAAGAAGTTTTAAAGGGCTGTCTGAATGAATGCGGGAACCCGGAGATAATTCATTTGGCGGATTTGAATATAGGTTTTTGCCGCAGTTGCGAGGGATGCCATAAGGAGATCCTGCGTTGTTCGATAGGGGATAACCTGCCCGCAATCCTCAATAAAATGCTCGAGGCCGACGGTATAATCATTGCCTCGCCCAATTATATAAATCAGGTCACTGCTTCGATGAAAGCGCTCTTTGACCGTTCCAGTCATTTTATACATTGCAAACGGCTTTTAGGCAAACATATCATAGCGGTCGTTTCTTCCGGAGGCGGAGAGGATGATGGTGTTCTGGATTATATTAAATATTACGCCCATACCTGCGGCGCCCAGTATTCAGGAGGAGTCTCTTCCCGCGTGCCGCTAATCAAGGAAAGGATGGAAGAAGCGCGCGGTTTAGGCGCAAGTTTTGTTTCAGACATCAGAGAAAAGAGAGAGTATCCTGAGCAGACGGCGTTAATTGAAAAAGAGAAACAATATTTTGCGCAAATAATCAAGATAAGGAAGAACGAGTGGCAGGAAGAGTACAGGTATTGGCAGGAGAAAGGCTGGTTGTAGGATAAAATATTATGCCTGAATGGAATCCGCCCGTTGAATGTCCCAAATGTGGCAGCACGGATACGCGTTTAGTAGAGCCTCATTACGAAATGTCAATCTATGAGTGCAATCTCTGCGGGTGCCGTTTTGAAATAGAGCAAGATTGAGTATGCCTATGCGCTTGAGATATATTATAGCCTCGGCATTGGCCGGTATAATTATAGCCCCGGTATTAGCCGGGGGAGGGGAGGAAAGATGAAAGTGCAGAAAACAGGGGAAAAGTATAGGTGTAGCGTCTGCGGTAATGAAGTAGTAGTGACAAAAGTGGGCGGAGGGGAATTGGTATGTTGCCAGAAGCCGATGGAAAAGATAGAAGGATAAACGGAAAAAGGAGGGTATTTTTTATGAGCAAGTCAGTTAAAGGGACAAAGACCGAAAAGAATCTGCTCGTTGCTTTTGCCGGAGAGTCACAGGCAAGAAATAGATACACTTATTTTGCCAGCGCAGCCAGAAAGGGTGGCTATGAGCAGATTGCCAATATCTTTACCGAGACAGCGGAAAACGAGAAGGAGCACGCCAAGGTATTCTTTAAGTACCTGGAAGGGGCAGATGTAGAGATAACCGCAATTTATCCTGCGGGCGCAATCAAGGATACAAAGAGCAATCTTGAAGAAGCAGCGGCAGGAGAGAATATGGAGTGGACGACCCTTTACTCGGATTTCGGCAAGGTCGCCGGAGATGAAGGGTTCCCTGAGATAGCGCGCTCCTTTGAGCAGATAGCCAAGGTTGAGAAGTTCCATGAATCCAGGTATAGAAAATTTATCAATAATATCGCTAACCACGAAGTTTTCAAGAAGAAGGTATCGGTGAAATGGCATTGCATTAACTGCGGTTATATTTTTGAGGGAGATGAGGCGCCCAAAGAGTGCCCTGCCTGCAAACACCCGCAGTCATACTACGAGGTCCTTGCGGAAAATTACTGAAAGAGACAGGAGAGGTAGCGGATAATTCCGTTTATGGTTGATTCGGGCGTGGATGCGCCTGCAGTAACGCCAATCTTATCTGCGCCTTTAAGCCACTTCGTTTTAATCTCTTTCTGACAACTGACCCAATAGCTCCTCTTGTTCAGGGACTTTGATATTTCGTATAATCTCCTGGTATTTGCGCTCTTTTTGGAGCCGATGATAAGCATTATATCGTTCTCTGCGGGCATGGTCTTGATTTCTTCCTGTTTCAGGCGCGTGGGCCTGCAGATAGTATTGAAAAACTTGAGCCGGGGGATTTGTTTTCTTAATAGCCGCACAATCTCCAATACCTTATCAATGTTCTGAGTGGATTGTACTACCACTGCGGCTTTCCTTATCCTTTTGATACTCTTTAAAGGGATGTCATTGATACTATCTGTGGCTATGGCTTTTCCTTTTAACTGTCCGATTATGCCCTGCACTTCATCATGCCTCTTATCTCCGATAACGATGATTTTATGGCCGGACTTTTCCATATTTACGGCTATCCTATGTATATCTTTTACCATCGGGCAGGTCGCATCGATTATCTTATAACCGAGTTTCTCTGCTTTTTTTACCGTGTCGCGGCTAGCGCCGTGCGCGCGCAGAAGCAGGGCCTTGCCGTTACCTTTCCCCAGCTTTTTTATTTTTTTAATTCCTGTCCGTTGAATTTCGCTGACCACGTCTTCATTATGGACGATATCCCCGAGCATACAGGCATTTTTCATTTTGCCTGCGGTATGCAGGGCGATATTTATCGCCCGCCTTACGCCGAAGCAGAACCCCGCGGATTTAGCCAGGTTTATTTTCACAGGTGTCTTCATACCTACACCTTAAGTATCTGCCGGGAATAATCGGCAATACAATATTTATATTCGTTGCGCATCTTTGTAGAGGAGTTTATGGCGAGGGCCGTCTTCAGGAGCCTGTTAATCTCATTTTTCGCAAACTCCGGCGTCCCTGATTGCTTCGAAATCCTGCGTATTACCAGCAGGTCTTTCATGCCGGCGTTATCCTTGGAGAATATCCTCTTTATGGCAGATTTGTTCCGGGCATTTGCCCGGCGATAGGTATGCCATATGAGTAAGGTCTTCTTTGATTCTCTAAGGTCCGAAAGGGTGGATTTACCTGTTACTTTAGGTGAAGAGAAGATCCCCAGCATATCGTCTTTTATCTGAAAAGCCCTGCCCAGGGATATCCCGAAGTCGTATAATTTGCGCGTTTCCTCTTTTTTTGCTCCTGCCAGGGCCGCCCCGGTAGTTAAGGGCGCGGCAAAGGTATAATTGGAGGTCTTTAAATCATAAATCTTATAAATTTCCTCTTTGGTGATTTTATCAATGTCTTTAGCCCCGGCCAAAAGCTCAATAAACTCTCCGCTTCCGGTATAGAAGGCTGCTTCCGCGAGCTTCTTGAGGGCAGCTTCTTTACGTAAGGGGTTTTCTTTTACGGACAGGAAAGAGTGTATGGCCATGGCGTAGAGCACATCGCCTATCACGATAGTCAGGTCTTCTCCGGTGAATTTTATATTTTTGTACCCTTTGAGCGAGCTATTTAACATGGCGTGCATGGACGGCCTGCCGCGGCGGGTATCGGACTTATCGATGATATCGTCATGCACGAGCAAAAAGTCATGCAGGAGCTCAAGGGAGATGGCAGTCCTGTATAGCCCCTCAGGCGCTCTTTTTGCATAGCCGAGGTAACCCATAACGAATAAAATCGGACGGATGCGTTTTCCTTCGCGCGAGATAAACTCTTTTATATTATTGTAAAGAAGGGGGGAGATTTTGCTTAAAGAGTAATCCCGGTCGATATTCCTGATGTAGTTTTTCAGCTCCCGGTCAATCCTCTTTTTTATTTCCAAAAACATATATTTATGATAGCATAAAGTAAGATTATTGCAATCCAATTAAGGAAAGGAGGCAGCGAGAATGATAAATAAGGATATATGTATCGCCAACGTGGTTTTCTCCAGCATAGGGATACTCCTACTTTTGGGAGCGGCCTTTGATATCTTGCCGATTGCGGATAACCAGGCCATCTTTTTTGCCATTGCCTGTTTTATTGTCGGCAGGGCGATTGAGAAGATCGTAAAAGGCGGCGGGAGCTGCTGTAAGTAAAAAAATGGGGGCCGGGATTATTTTTTAATAGGGAAATAATCCCGGCC
>JBDRAV010000018.1:0-2122 GCA_043823435.1 Candidatus Omnitrophota bacterium
TTGTATTTTTCTATCCGGATCGTTAGGATGGTCGTTTGCAAAACTATCCAATCCCGTCAAATCCCCTTCTTCTGCCAACTTATCAATATAAAGCTTTAAGAATATATTGATGCTGCTTTCTTTATCAATAAAGTAATCCAACCATCCCCTTTGTTTCCAAATCGCCCGATGAGTGGGATTAGGCGAGATGCCTTTTTCGTAAAACTCGTGGTCAATAATAAAGACAAAAAGCCTGGGATCCTTAAGCATATTCTTATACATCTCTTCGGTGACGAAAATATTGATGCCCCGGTTGTCGGTAAGCGTATATGCTGGTATCAGCTCCCGCATAAGATATGCGCCTGGATGGCGCAAGATCCCTAATTTATTATTCGTTGCCGGATGTTTTGCAACAAATAGCCTTATAGTAGCGCTATCCTGGACGTATTTAGCCGCCTTCAGGCGCTTCAATAAATCCCTGAAATCATAGCCAAGATTATCAATAATGCTGATAATGTCCTCACGGATGGACAATTCATCTGCGTCTTTGATCTGCCTGTTGATAAAATAAAACTTGCAGGTTTTCCTGTCGACAAGCGTATCCGTTGCCGGCGCCCTTAACGCGCTTGACCCTATAGCGTAACCAAAGGCATCATTTCTTCTAAATGCCGGGCTGCTGGATAATGGCCCTAAAGGATTCTTTGCTTTCATTTTAACTATAATATTATCTTCTTCGTCGATATCCCTAGCAATTATCTGGTAGTCTAGCCTGTTTTCTTTAAGAAAACCCATTAACTTCTTTATGCGGAACATGCGCACCAGCGCGAATCCGCCTTCCTGAAAATGCTCCGGCATCCGGCGCAATATCCCTTCAATTGCCTCAGGGGCCATCACGTAATTCGGGTCATTCTCTATGCATGGAAGCATGGGCACAGGCATATTCCATATTACGCAATCATACTTACCCGCGGGCAAACCATCGTTAAGGATTACGCGGATCCTGTCGGTAAGGCGAAACTTCTCTGCATTGTACCGGGTATTTTTTACCGCTAATTCCTTGATATCAACCGCGTCAACATAAGCGCCTTTTGCCGCCGCAACTATTGCCAGATATCCTGAGCCGCATCCTAAATCAAGGACCTTCATCCCGGGCAGGATCATCTCCCCGAGAGCTATTATCCTCGCTAACTCATGTTTCTCAAACTTCTCTGATTGGAATTGAGCGGCAGGATTATATATACCTTCAAATAAATATAAGTGCTTGTTTTTCCTGGGGAGATAGGGAACCTTAAGGCTCAATATATTAATATTCGACTTGCCTTGAGAGGCTATTCCTGAAGAAGATCTTTTGCTTAACGAAACTATACCGGTCAAAGAGTTATCAGGCAAGGAGATTATAGGGCTTCCTGCGTTTTCTTTTGCGGCTTTCTTCATTTCTTTAAAATACCCCTCTAATTTCTCAAATATCTCTTCTTTATTCTCTCCTGTTATGCGGAAGATTACATTCTGGCCCTGAGGGACAGTAGCATTAAGCATATCAAGCATATCACCGACCGCAAATACCTCTTTGCCATAGATCAACTCGAAAGTATTCTTCTTTGTGTGCTCTGCAAAAATATTCCAGATCTTTCCCGCTACCCTGGCGTGCAGGCCAAGAGGGTCATGTATGAAGAACTGCCTGCTATCTTCAGGCAAAACCTCCGGTAGATTATCCGAAACAAGATCTTGCGCCAGAAAATCATCTTGCCCATCGCCTTTATCTAATTCTAACGAGCCGTCTCTATTTAAATCCTTAAAAATAATCCCTTTTATTTCAGCTGCAACCTTGTTTAAGACTTCATTCAACCTATCGCCGGCGCTATCAATATCTTCCAGGGCGCTTGAAAATATATCTTCATCCAAATAAATAAAGGCATCTTTAACCTTATCCTGGGTTGAGTTTAACAGATGTATCCAGGCCTTAAATTCAGGGATGGATGACTGCGACATACTTAAGGCCAGTTCCTTTTTATCCTGCATCAGATAATACCAAACCACCCAGAAAACAGGAAGAGATGCCAGGGCCCCGCAGAGTGAAAATTCCAGCTTTTTCTTTGCCTTTGAGGCAGCCAGGAGGGTATCTCGGATCAACCTTACTATCCTG
>JBDRAV010000019.1:0-5149 GCA_043823435.1 Candidatus Omnitrophota bacterium
AATGCAGGTTCGGATTCAAGGATTAAATCGGCCGATTCATTAACAATGGGATCACTAAGAATAACTTTAATATGGCCTACGCCAGGAGGGCTTCTGATGTTGTAGTCGTTAAGGATACCGTAATATTTTATTATCTTATCGGTTAGGCTAATCCTTTCTTCTGCGGCAGCCCAATCTTCAAAGGCCTTATCAACCAACGATAATGATACTCTTTCACTTGAGCGCGAATAAGTGATTACGATCCTGGGCGCGGCAATCTTTTCTCTGTGCCTTCTTAACATATCCCTGGCAACACCCTCTATCCTTTGCCTCTGCTCCTTTAAATTATTCAACCTCTCTTGCAAAGCCCTCTTAATTGAGTTTAATTCCTTTATAACGGACGTTTCCCCGCGGGAAAAAGCTTCCTTGCACTCTTCCAGGGCAGGCCTTATCCTGTATTTTTTAATATCCTCTCTGGCGCCTTCCAGGCGCAGCAGCGTAATAGACCTTTCAATGGAAACAATAATTTTTTCAAATCTTTTATCAACCTCGCCTTTAAAGGGGAGGCTTGCCTGAAATAAACTGCCTGTTGCAGGGCGTACTATCTGTTCCATCCCGAGAATAGCATCACCTATTTCTAAAGTAGCAAGTATAATATTATCTATCTCTGTGTTTATACCCTCTAATTTATGAAACTCCTGCCTTAATTTACTGGGCAATAACGGTATATCCTCTGAAGTAAGGTTCAATGAGGCGAGCAAGTCTTTATAGCGA
Source organism: Candidatus Omnitrophota bacterium (assembly GCA_043823435.1). Classification (GTDB taxonomy): domain Bacteria; phylum Omnitrophota; class Gorgyraeia; order Gygaellales; family Profunditerraquicolaceae; genus UBA1562. The sequence continues at coordinate 754 of JBDRAV010000019.1, forward strand.
ATTATACTTCCGTTTATAGGCGAACTCCCGCCCCCAAAGCGAGCGCGGTCTAAAGATAGCGGCGAGCTGGAAGCGCCAACAGGTCCTCTCTGGACCCCGGTGATTTTCCCAAATATACCCTCTACCTCCAGTTCTTTTTCTTTCTCTTTAAAATCAAAAAACGGCTTCTTTGTCTTTGGGCAGATCATCGCTAATCTGCGGACCGCTGTCCAGGCCTGAACGCTTGTGTTTTGTTTGCTCTTGGAATAATACCCGAATTCTTTTTTTAATCTCTCCCTGACCTGATCGAAAGGCTCTCCCCTGATCAAATGATATAACAGCAGTGTTTGTTGAACCGGGGTAATAAGCCTATTCCTGCCTAAATGCCTTATGGCGTATTTATTGTATCTTTGAACCGCTGCGGGGATTTCTTTATTGATAACGGTTTCGATATCCCCCAGGGTCAGGCTGGCCATGATATCGGATTCTTCGCCAACCACTTCCTCCAGCCTCATATCGTTATCCGCGCTTAACTCTCTATCCAAATAACGCACGTTACAGATATTTTTAAGATTAAGGAGGCTTATCCTCCGAGAATCAGAGAAACCCTCAGGCTTCTTCCCGGCAGATATGGCTAAGTTGTTCTTCCTGGCGTAGTGGAATCCGTTGACCGGGATATTCACGCCGTTGCCATATACCTTTGTAGTTAGAATTCTGGCGAACTCATAATCCAGCAGGCCGTGGCCCACATACCCTGCGTTGCGCTTTCCAATGACAAAACTTATAAAATTGCCCCTATCAGGGTCAAATTGCTTGATTTTCTTATAAAGATACGGTATTGCCTCATGAACCAGGTCCATTAACGAAAACGCGCCAACAAGATTTATTTTACGGTTGCGCATATACCTTTTGGCTTCCCGGATAAGTACCGGCACTGACAGGATTATAACCTTCTCTCTGGCCTGCTTGGCTTTAACCTTGGCTTGCTTATCCGCTCCCGGAAGGCCGCCGGCTTTTATTGCCTCGAATAATTCTTTCTGCTCGTTCCGGATGAAATAACTATCAGCATTGTGATAAAGGACACCGTTTTCAGAACCATGATTATCGCCTGCTTCCGGATCAAGGCCTTCGTCTTTCCCGCTTTCTAATATCATATCATTATCAGGCTCCTGTATCCGGTCATTACCGGGGCCATCCAGTTTGTCAATGAGCTTAACTGCGAGTCCTGCCATTACCATCAAATAGCCCCGGGCTAGTACATGCTTGAGTAATCCAGGCCTTAAGGCCTTATCTTCCTTCCAAATTGCGGCAATGATATCTCCTTCTGCTATAGATTTATGCGATATTGCTGAATATATAAGGGGATCAACAATATCTTTTGCCTTCTCTCCTGCCTCTATCTTAACGCCTAGTTTCACAATTATATTCTTCTTGATCTGATTTATATCCCAGGCCCTGATCCCAAGCCGCTCTGCGATATGCTGGTTATCCAGGCCCAGTGCAATATACAATAAAGCCTTTTCCTGCTGGCTGCTTAGTTTTATCTTGCCCAGGAAAATGGTAAGGAAATTTTCATATAACTGGGGGTCGAATTTAATAAGATGATTTTCAGCCGCAGTTTTAACACTTTCTACTAAAATATCATTTTCCGATACTGATAAGCGCAGCGCTTTACCGATAAAGTTAATGTGTGTCTCTACGGTATGGAGTTTTACCTTTAATACTGCCGCTATCCTCTTGCGTGAATCAGTCAGTTCATTTATGGCTGTCTCAAGCACTCTCCCGGCCCAGGATGGCAGGCGATAATCAAAAACCTTATCCGCTTTCAAAGTCTCCTGCCGGCTTAGCCAGCCCTTTGACATCGCGTACTTAGCAGCTTCAAAAAGCTTTAAAGCCTTGTCTCCGGTGAAAGCCCCTTCAGGCATCTTGGAATATATATTATCAAATAAGAATTTCTTGAATCTTGCCTTCTCCTTGTTTTGCGAGCCGGCGATATCTTTATAGGCCTTCCCGCTTAAAATCATTTTTAAAATATTCTTGGATTCTTCAGTAAGAGGATTTGCTTCCAGAGCCTTGACCCGCAGGATATCCTCGCTGCTTATCTTCATTATTTTAATATCAGCCTGGTGGCATTGTTCCAGGATTGCAGAAATACCCCCAACTCTCATCTTGGAGGATTTTCCGGCCTTAACCCCGAAATTAACCCGCAGGTCGCTCAAACAATGCCCCACTGCATTTTTAGTTATTTCGATCAGATATTCCCGCTTTAGTTTTTCAACCACCCTGTCAAAAAGGCCCTGTAAACCTCCGTCTATCGCCTCTCTTGCCAATTCTTTTAAAACCAGGGATTGGTATCTCGTAAGGCGGATATTCGGTTTATCCTGCTTAATATTCCCGGCTAACCTAGCTCCTGCCGGGCTGGAAGAATTATCCCCTCCCCGCAGCATCCTTAAGGGACACCCCATAAACCAATCGGGAGCCGCTCCCAGAATTGAAGCTAAGGATGTCCCCTTATCTGTAATTTCTACTGGCGAGCTTGTGCCTGCCCTGTCCATTAATATGGTTATCATCTCCCGTAAAAGCTTAAGCTTACGGCCGCGGCTGAACGGTTGTCTGGGCAGGATTGAAACTCCGGTCTCCGCAGCCTTATCTTTGTTCGCCCTTGTCAAGGCTAATCTAGAATCCTGGATTGCCGTGTTCAGCGCAGAATTTCTGCATCTGATACTGCCCTCTGCGGAAAAAAGAGCTTGGCTCACAATACCTATTATCTCTTCGGAATTCAGCGCCGGAAGGGCCTTGGCCAATTCTGCCGCAATTGCGGAAACGGATACCGCAGATGAACCGCGGCTGTCTTTGGGATAGAAGAAATCTTTAGTCAGCGATTCCGAAATATCAATTCTCCTATTCTCAATAGCCCGGCTCCTTTCAATAGCCAGCAGGATAACCCTTGTTATTTCTCTAAAGGCTTTTTCAAAAGCGGCGGGGAAATCTCTCGCGGAAGAATCAAAAGATTCGTACAATATTCTGGATAAAACCATAAATTTGTCTTCTATCTCAGTTCCTTTCATAGCATCCAGAATATAACCTAAACTTATGGCAAAATACTGGTCTTTAACCACCAACCTGAATATTTCCTCTTCAATGATATCTTGCGCCACCAACCCTTCTCCCCGGGCTAAACCCTGCTGTAATAAGCTGATAAACTTGCTAAAGATTATCCTCTGATAATACTGTCCAGGAGAGATTGATTGTAATATCTCTCTGATTAATTTATTATCTACTCGGACATATCCGTACTCCCGGACAAAATCGCCTATCTTCCTGGTTAATTCCGGATGAGAAACCAAGAACTCTATGGAATGTTGGGCTGCTGTTTTTTCGTCCCCCTTGGGGTTATTTATGTAAAATGATATGTGGTGGGCTAAGAACTGCAGGTAATCAGCGGGGGCTATCCCAGCTAAAAGGCCGACCTGAAGATGCAGGGTGCGGACTTTGGTATCTGCATTATATTCATACCACATCGAGGGGTTATCATCGGCAGCCTCTAAAACAATTTCAAGAATTACATCCTGCCTGGGAGGCGCCTTGATATAATGAGACATAGTCCCGATTATCTGCGCCAACGTTTCATGATAGGGAATTATCCTCCCGGTCAACCCCGGATTATCATGTTTATCGTATATCGTCCATCTCCTTGCTCTGTTTATTGCCGCGTAGAAAGTTCCACCATTTAAGCTGGGTATTGTATCCAGAGGCAGAAGCAAGCGGTCAGGGGTAGATGCCGGGCTGCTGGAACCAGGCCCTTGAATACGGTACCAATATATTTCATTAATTTGACGCTCTATATCTTCTATCTTAAAACCAGAGCGCGTTAAATCCCCGAGTATAATCTCCTGATCTATATTTTCAAGCGGCAAGGTCTCGGAAACAAGGTTAAGGCTGCCGTCAAATCCTATTACAAAGAATATATTCTGAAAAGCTCTATCGGTAACATAAAATACTCCCCAATCTCCATAAATTCCGGGTAAATTAACCCCGCAAGATACAGCTAATTTATGCGCCCTACCCTTACTCCACTCTATAGGCCAAATATCTACTCTTTTCTCAGGAATAAGCGTCCTTTCTTTAACTCCCTGCCAAACCTTTTCTTGAAAAATACTCATCTCCGGGAAATAATCCATTTTATCCTGGACATAGCGGTAATATAAAGATTTGCCTTTTAGCGTTTCTATGACGTTTACGAAACGCTCAATATAGCGCTTAGCCGCCTGCTCATCCCTGGTTTTATAAGCGTCAGCATGGCTACGGCGAGTCCACCAAACCGCGCTTGCAATATGATGCACTGGTAAAATGTCTCAGGAAAGTTCAGGACATTGCGAAAGAGCAGCACGCCAGTGTACATATGCCCCGAATAGGG
>JBDRAV010000020.1:0-47027 GCA_043823435.1 Candidatus Omnitrophota bacterium
CGCACATACAACTTAGCTTCGCCTATCGCTCGCTAAGTTGTGTGCTTATTTAGCCCTTTTATAGCTATTAATAAGGTGGGGCATAAATTCGCACATACAACTTAGCTTCGCCTATCGCTCGCTAAGTTGTGTGCTTATTTAAGGAGGAATCGATGAAGGTAAAAGAGATAATGTCAAAAGAGGTGACCAGCATTTCTCCTGAAACTGCCGTTAATGAAGCGTTAGGCCTATTGCAGAAGATGCAGATCAGCGGCCTGCCGGTTATTGATGAAAACGGGAAACTCGTGGGCATGTTTACCGAAAAAGATATCCTATCCTATATACTCCCAAGTTATATAGAAAAGGTGGGGAGGTTTATTTATGAAGAAAATCCCAAGTCGGTCAGGAAGAAGTTTATGGAGTTAAATAAAATAAAGATAGCCCAGCTTATGCGTAAAGAGGTGATTACCACTACGGAGGATACGACCCTTTGCGAGGCATCCAGGATTATGTTGACCAAGAAGACGCGGCGCATTCCTGTAGTGGATAAGACAGGAAAAGTATTGGGCATTGTCGCACGCTGCGATATACTTAAGGCGTTGGGTGAGGAAGCAAGGCGCGACGACCGAACCGGGTAGATATTATGCTCAAGAGATTTATCCTACTTATTTTGCTTTCTTTAACTTTAGGGTTCTTTGTCAGACATATTGGCATGGATTACCGGCAGGCACTTGCCGTATCCATTTTTTCCGCCTCTATATTAGGGACGTTATTATTCTGGGATTTCCGTTTGAGTTTTGCGTTCCTGGGCGCAGCGGTCTTGCTGGCGACACGCACTATAGACATAGAGAACCTGATCAGGTTCTCTTCGCTTGAAGTCATCCTCTTTCTCGTAGGGATGATGGTTATTATAGGCTTGCTTAAAGATGCCGGGTTCTTCGCGTGGATTGTAAGCCTGATCATACGCGCAAAGAATCTTACGGCTAAAAAGTTTGTATTTATTATATCGGTGATATCTATGGCGCTTGCCTGCGCCGTGGATGAGGTGACCTCAATAATATTTATAGTAGCGGCCGTTTTGGAGATTTGCGATTATTTTGAGGTAGACCCTACTCCATATATCATAATTTCGGTTTTAGCGACTAATATCGGTTCCGCTGGCACGGTATTAGGCAACCCGATCGGGATCCTGATAGCTTCAAAATCCGGTTTGACTTTCGAAGATTTTATACTAAAGGCATTCCCCCTGGCGGTATTTTGCCTTTTAATTACGGTATCCATAATCCTCCTATGGTATAAACGTTCATTGCGGCATCTGGACATGCAGATGAAAAAATTCAGCTCCAATGAAATGTTGATCAAGTTAGTTTCCATACCTCCTGACAGGCAGACCAAGTCCGCTCTTTTAGTTTTTGCTTTGACGCTTTTATTCCTGGCCTTCTCTCATCGGTTAGATATACTTTTGGGGCTGGAAACGAATACTATCTTGCTCATCACGCCTTTGGTGGCGGCGGGGCTTATAATGATATGGAAGCGTGCAAAGGCGCGCGAATTCATTGAGAAGGATGTGGAATGGTGGACATTACTTTTTTTTCTTTTACTTTTTGCCCAGGCAGGGACTTTAAAATATACAGGGGCAACCGACGTTTTGGCCAGGAATTTGGCGGGTTTTGCAGGTAATAGCCTTACCATACTTATCAGCGTAATCCTTTGGGTCTCTGCTATAGGGTCAAGCATACTGGATAATGTTGTGTTGGTAGTCGCTTTTATCCCGGTTATCCAGAGTTTTCAAAGCCTGAATTTAAATTTGCACCCCTTATGGTGGGCACTTCTATTTGGCGGATGTTTTGGCGGCAATATTACCCTAGTGGGCTCTACCGCCAATATCGTTGCTTTAGGTATAGTGGAAAAAGAGAAAAATATCCGCGTAACATTCTTAACGTGGTTAGGCATAGGCCTTACCGTAGGGTTGATTACGACATCAGTAGCATGGCTGGCACTTCTATTTTTGCCTTTTTACAGATAAACTTAACGTCCTAAGCGATATTGACAAGGCAGATATTTTATGTTAGATTATGTTCATAAAAAGGAGGCTTGGCATATGAAGACAAAATGTGGCTTTGTATCATGGTTTATTTTTTGTTGTATTTTAATAAATGCGGGTTTAGTTTTCAGCCAGGATGATATGGCCGATACGTCATCGCTCCAGGGGACGACCCTTGAGGCAGAGGCGCAGTGGATCTGGGGGGACGTGGTCTCCGTAGACAAGGACGCCAGGAAGATAGTAGTTCAATACCTGGACTATGAGACAGATACCGAGAAAGAGATGGACGTTATTGCGGGTGATAATACTGTCTATGAGAATATCAACTCTTTTGATGAAATAAAACCCCAAGATACGTTGAGCATTGATTATATTATCGGTACGGATGGCAGCATTATAGCCCGGAATATCAGCGTGGAAAAACCGGAGATCACGGGAATTTCCCCCGAGGAGACATTCCAGGAAGAATCTACTGCGGTTCTGGATTCGGAATAATTGTATTAGATAGCGGGGGCTATTGATAACAATCGGTAAGGGGGCAGGGTTCCTATATACCCTGCCCTTGTTATTATGAAGGATATTAAGCTTGTTATCTTTGATTTAGACGGAACGCTAGTAGACGCCTACCCGGCGATAACCGGCAGTTTTAATTATACGATGCAGAGGCTTGGATATCCTATGAAAAGCAGCTTTATTATACGCCGCGCAGTGGGCTGGGGCGACGAGAATCTTTTAAAGCCTTTTATGAAACCGGATGACATTCCTTCCGGATTATCCGTATACCGTAAACACCATAAGTCGGCGCTTATCAGGGAATCCCGCTTATTCCCTAAAGCAGATAAAGTATTGGGTTACCTTAAAAGAAAAGGTTACCGTCTTGCCGTAGCCAGTAACCGGCCTACCAGGTTTTCCCTGATCCTCATCCGGCATCTTAAGATTAAGAAGTATTTTGATTATGTGCTCTGCTCCGATAAGTTAAGACAGATCAAACCTCACCCACAGATAATAAATAAGATTATGCGCAGGTTTATCTTAAGGCCATCAGAGACCATTTATGTGGGCGATATGACTATTGACGCCCGGGCAGGTAAGGCCGCAAAGGTAAAGACCATCATCGTTACTACGGGCTCAAGCTCCAGGGAAGAGATTAAGAGAGAAAGGCCTTACCGCGTTATCGGTAGGATTGCGGAGTTATTGAGGATATTATAGCCTGCTTTTATCTTGACAGGGCAGCGTCTTTGGAATATAATTTTTCTATCACGTGAGGAATAATGAGAAGGCTTGCCTATATTTTATTCGCAGTGCTTTCCATTATTATTTTAACACTATCCTACGCTCAGAAAGACGGCAAGGTGATCGCTTACCCGGACGGCTCGGTCAATTCCGTGCACATGGATGTTATTACCGGAGGCAAGGAAGCGCTGACTAATGCCTCCGGTAATCTGGCAGCCAAGATGATACATACATTGAATAAATAGGGAGTTAGATAGTGAAAAGATTATTATTAATTATGGTATGTGGATTAGTGGTTATGAGTTTAACTGGCTGCGCTTCATTGCAACATATGATGCAACCTGCTGCACAGGTAGATAATAATGCCGGGGTGGCACCGATCCCGCCTTATTCAGGGCCAAAGGCGCGTATCGCCGTGGCTGATTTTGATGTCAAAGCGGCAAAGGCCACTCATGAGATCGGTTCTGGCCTGCGCGAGATGTTAGTTACCGCACTTGTAAACAGCAACCGTTTTTCGGTTGTTGAAAGGCAGGCATTAGCCGCGGTAATGCAGGAGCAGGAACTCTCCGCATCTGGCGCTGCCCAACCGGATAGCGGCGGTCCGCAGAGAGGGAAGATCAAGACAGCGGATTTAATCATTACCGCCGCGGTTACCGAATTTGAGCCTCAGGCTTCAGGCGGCCGCGCAGGAATAGGAGGGGGTGGCGGGGTTGGTAGCGGCATTTTAGGCGGATTATTAGGAGGTGCCCTAAATAAGGCGCATATGGCTTTAGATCTACGTATCGTAGATACTTCTACTTCAGAGGTCTTGCCTGCTATGAGGGTGCAGGGCCAGGCATCGGATGTTGCCGGCGGCATCATGTCCGGGTTCTTCGGCAACTGGGGTTTGGGTATCGGGCTATCCGCTTATGCTAATACCCCCATGGAAAAGGCTATACGTGTTTGTATTATTAACGCCGTGCGGGATATATCACAAACAATTCCAGCAAGTTACTATAAGTATTGATAGACATGGGAAAACGTAAACGTAGAGGCAAACTCAACTGGCGTTCAAAGCGGGCGAATAAGGGCAGGAAGCCCTGCCTGGGTTAAGCAGCGGGTTCTCTATTTCTCGAAGGAGGTTGATATGCAGGAGAAAGAGATCGGCAAAATTACCCATTATTACGGCCACCTTGGCGTAGGCATACTCGAGCTTTCAGACGCTCTCAAAGTAGGCGATACCATTCACATCAAAGGACACTCCGAAGACTTTACGCAGCCCATTGATTCCATGCAGATTGAGCATGCCGCCGTCTCCGAAGCGAAGCCGGGAGACGCGATAGGCATAAAGGTCGCTCAAAATGTTCATCCCGGGGATAAGGTCTTTAAGGTAATCGCGTAATCTGCTTTAAAATACTTTTAGGCCACTCCATTAACACAATCTAGAAGGAGTTGTAAATGGCGTATAACTCTATGTGGGTTTTATTGGTGTCTACGTTATCCGTTGCTTTCTTGCACGCATTAGCACCTGATCACTGGATGCCTTTTGCCGCTATCGGAAAGGCGCAAAGATGGTCTAAGGCAAAACTCCTTTGGATAACTTTTATATCCGGGGTAGGGCACGTGGGCATCTCCATCGCCTTCAGCGTCATCGGTATTTTGCTGGGCTTCAGTCTGTCTAAAATAAAAGGCATAGAAGGCTCGCGTGGAGAGATAGCGTTATGGCTTTTAATCGGTTTCGGGCTCGCCTATATGGTCTGGGGGATAAAGAAGGCAAAACAAGATAAAAACAAGGTTATAGATGAAAAAAAACTTAAAGCTGAAACGGTCGCCGTATGGACGATGTTCGCGGTTATAATCTTGGGCCCCTGCGAGCCGCTTATCCCCTTGGCATTCCTGGGCTATAACTATGGATGGCCGGGAGTGATAACCGTGAGTATTGTTTTTTCCGTAGTCACAATAATAATGATGCTTGCGCAGAGCCTCCTGGCATTTATGGGGATACAGTTAATAAAGAGCAATATAGCTGAAAGGTACTCCCACGCCTTTGCCGGTTTAGTCATAGTTTTGACAGGTATATTTGTGTTGGCAGTAGGAATTTAGACCTTTTTAAAACCTGTTGTCCTCCCGTGTTTTCTATAATATAATACTCTAGCTCAAAGCTTATTTATAAACAGGGTTGCTATGAATAATTTTATATGGGCTGTTAGCGCAAGCATTGCGGTGAGCCTGATATCCCTGGTAGGGATTTTTAGCCTCTTGCTTAAAGAGGGATGGCTGGATAAACTGCTGCTCATCCTGATAGGTTTCTCTGCCGGCGCCTTGATCGGAGGGGCATTCCTTCATCTTCTCCCGGAGGCCTTAGAGCAGGCAGAGAGCTATATCGTTTTCCTCTACCTTATTTTTGGTTTCGTAGCTTTCTTCATATTAGAAAGATATTTCCATTGGCGGCATTGCCACAAAGGGGCATGCTCGATACACGCATTTACTTATCTTAACCTTATCGGTGACGCTATCCACAATTTTACCGACGGCTTAGTTATCGGAGCCAGTTTTATCGTAAGTGTCCATTTCGGTATAGTCACTACCCTGGTGATCATAATGCATGAGATCCCGCAGGAGATAGGGGATTTCGGCGTTCTGGTTTATGGCGGATTTAGTAAGTTGAAGGCGCTTTATTGTAATTTTTTCATTGCGCTTACCTGTGTTCTCGGAACAATAGCGGGGTATTTAATTTCTGCGAGTATACAAAACTTTTCTCTTTTTCTCCTGCCCTTTACTGCCGGAGGTTTTATCTATATTGCCGCCTGTGACCTTGTCCCGGAATTACACAAACAGGAGGATTTAAGAAAGAGCGTATCCGCCATGGCCGCATTCCTCTGCGGGATCCTGTTTATCTTTCTGGCGAGAATGGCGCGCGCACATTAAGCATCCACCTTATTCCCAGGGCATACCCATGAAGAAAAAGATATCCTTATTCCAGATGAAAGAAAAACAGAAGGGTAAAGTTGTAGAGATTTCCGGGGGGAACGTTTTCTCCAGCAGGATGATGAGTCTTGGTATTTATGCCGGCCGGGAGATCACTAAACTCAGCCATTTTGCGTTAAGAGGGCCTGTGGCTATTAAAGTAGGCAGGAGTGTTCTGGCTTTAGGCCACGACATGGCTGCAAAGATCATGGTAGAGGTCGAATGATAAAGAAGGTCTTTTTAATCGGCAATCCCAATGTAGGCAAAAGCGTGGTCTTCTCGCGCCTCACCGGTATACAGGTCATATCTTCTAACTATCCTGGCACGACAATTGAAATAACCAAGGGTTATCTAAAAACAGACGGAGAAAGGGTTGAGGTCCTGGATCTTCCGGGGGCCTATTCGCTCGAACCCTCTTCGAAAGCGGAAGAGGTGGCGGTTACGTTATTAAAAGATTCTCCGAAAGACGAGATTGCAGTTATAAGCATTGTCGATGCCACAAACTTAGAGAGGAACCTTTACCTGGCTTTACAATTGATAGAAGACGGTTACCCGGTGATTATCTGTTTGAATATGTGCGACGAGGCGACGCACCGCGGCATAACCATAGACGCAGATAGACTTGAGAAGCTTCTGGGTGTCCCGGTGGTTTCCGCCTGTGCAGTAACCGGGGCGGGAATAAAACTATTGATCCAAAGGATTCAGGAGGCAAAAGAGTCCACGGCCAGAGACCTTACGCACGAAGAGCGCTGGAAGGAGATAGGCAAGATCATAGAAAATGTGCAGCAACTGAGGCACCGGCACCATACCTTGAGGGAGTTGTTGGAAGATGTGTCTGTAAGGCCATTGCCCGGGTTGATAATGGCAATAGGTATAGTATATGTTGCATTCAAAATCGTGCGTTTTCTGGGAGAATCCATAATAAGCAGGATAACCGACCCCCTGTTTTTTAATATTTACCAGCCCTTCATTGAAAAATTAAGCGTTTTCTTGGGGCAGGAAGGAGTGCTGGGAGGATTTCTTTATCATATTCTTATCGGAGACCTGATCAACGGCGCGATAGACTTCAAGCAATCCCTGGGGTTATTGACTACCGCGCCCTATATCGAATTCGGGATGGTCCTTCCTTATGTAGTATCTTTCTATTTTGTTTTAAGTATTTTAGAGGATACGGGTTATTTGCCGCGCCTGGCGATATTGCTAGATAACCTCTTGCACCACCTGGGGTTGCATGGTTATACGATTATCCCGGTGCTTTTAGGGTTTGGCTGCAATGTGCCGGGGATTATGGCTACGCGTATTCTGGAATCGAAGCGCGAAAGATTTATTGCCTCTACCCTTATATCTATAGGCGTGCCCTGCGTGCCTTTGCAGGCAATGATATTCGCGATGTTAGGCGGTTTTGGAGGATTTTATGTCGTCGGGGTATACCTGGTATTATTTTCTTTATGGCTGATACTGGGGACCATCTTAAACCGGACGCTCAAAGGTTACAGCCCGGAATTATTAATCGAGATACCCCCTTACAGATTTCCTCCTTTACAGGTATTCGGAAAAAAACTGCTCTTTAGGATAAAATGGTTCTTGATTGAGGCGCTTCCCGTGGTTTTGTTGGGCGTCCTGGCAGTAAACCTGCTTATGTTCTTTAAGTTATTTGAGTTTGTCAGCGTCATCTTCGCCCCTGTGGTCAAAGGGCTCTTCGGATTGCCTAAAGAAACCGCGGTTGCCCTGGCTATAGGATTCATAAGAAAAGATGTGGCCGCCGGCATGCTTATGCCGCTGGGCTTAACCGCAAAGCAGCTTTTTATCTCCGCAACACTCCTTGCAATATCCTTCCCCTGTATTGCCACATTTACGGTTTTATTCAAGGAATTAGGGTTCAAAGATTTAATAAAAGCTATCCTGATCATGATTGCGACAGGTTTGGCTGTAGGGTGCATACTTAATTTCGGTATTCTGCATTAATGATGAGAGCCATTACTTTGATTTCCGGAGGCTTAGACAGTACCTTAGCTACGAGGCTAATTCAGGATTCAGGTATTGAGTTAATCGCGGTTAATACTGTGAGTCCCTTCTGTCTTTGCAATCGGCGGTCATCCGAAGGCCGTTCCTGCGGGGCAAATTCGGCAGCCAAACAATTAGGCCTGAAGTTAATCAGCATTGACGTGTCCAAAGAGTTCATCGAGATCGTAAAAAAACCCAAACACGGCTATGGTTCAAACATGAACCCCTGTATAGACTGTCGCATCCTTTTATTTAAGAAAGCCCAAGAGGTCATGCGAAAAGAGGGCGCATCATTCGTAATCACCGGAGAAGTATTGGGACAGCGGCCGATGTCTCAGAAGTTAAACACGATGAGGCTTATTGAAAGAGAATCCGGGTTAGAGGGTTTAGTATTGCGCCCTCTTTCTGCAAGGGTCCTTGAAGAGACCATCCCCGAACAAAATGGCTGGATTGCCAGGGACAGGCTTCTTGCCATAAGCGGCAGGGGCAGGCGCGAACAGATGGATTTGGCCGGCAATCTGGGGATTAATGATTATCCTTGTCCAAGCGGCGGCTGTCTTTTGACTGACCCGGAGTTTAGCCTGCGCTTAAAAGACCTGATGAAATACGGCGAGCTTAATCTGGATAACATCCAGCTTCTTAAGATAGGCAGGCACTTCAGGTTAAACCATAAGGCTAAGCTGGTGGTGGGAAGGAACAAGCAGGAAAATGAACGGATAGTTAATTTATGCCGGGAAAACGATTATTTGTTTATGCCAACAGATGAGTTAGCCGGACCTACTTCCCTGGGCAGGGGGATATTCGACGATGAATTGATCAAACTCTCCTGCGGGATAACCTGTCGTTATTGCGACCTTAACGGGTCTACCGATGCGGATATATTATATAGAAGAATCGCCGAGAAAGAGAACAGCGCATTGAAGGTTGTTCCTATCGAGAAAGCAAAACTTCCTGATTTGAAAATATGAAAGAAGCGCTGCTTTATGAGAAGCTTAAAGATAAGCTGGTGCACTGTCATCTTTGCAGCCACCATTGCCGCATAGCTGACCACAAATTCGGGTTTTGCGGTGTCAGGCAGAATATCGACGGCACGCTATATACGCGCGCTTACGGGAAGGTAATAGCAGCCCACGTCGACCCCATTGAAAAAAAGCCTTTTTATCATTTCTTGCCCGGTTCGCTCAGCTTTTCTGTTGCTACCATAGGCTGTAATTTCCGATGTGAATTCTGCCAGAACTGGGAGATCTCCCAGAGTTCTTTTGGGGGCGGAGGAAATCCGGGGGCAGAAGAATTCGCTCCGCAGAAGATAGTGGATGAGGCGCTAAAAAATAAATGCAAGAGTATCTCTTATACTTACACCGAGCCTACCATATTCTTTGAGTATGCGCTGGAGACGGCAAGATTAGCCAAAGAAAAAGGCCTCTATAATAATTTCGTTACTAACGGCTATATGACCAGAGATTGTATCAAGATGGCTAAACCGTATCTGGATGCGGCAAATATAGACCTCAAGTTTTTTAAAGACAGCTCTTATAAAAGGATCTGCTCCGGGAGTCTTCAGCCGGTATTGGATTCTATCAGGTTTATGCATGAACTGGGTATCTGGGTTGAGGTGACTACTCTGGTTATTCCCGGAGAAAATGATTCCGATGAAGAGTTGGGCGGGATCGCCGAGTTTATCTCGGGGATAGATAAGAATATACCTTGGCATGTTTCGCGATTTCACCCCGATTATAAGGTTACGCATAATCACCCTACTCCGGAAGCTACCCTTGAAAGAGCCAGGGCGATAGGGGCTAAGGCGGGGCTTGGGTTTATATACGCGGGTAATGTTTCTGGCTGGGGCAATGAAACGCATTGTTTAAGCTGTGGGGGGTTATTGATTAAGAGAGAAATATTCAGCGTATCGGAGTATAATATCAAAAATGATAAATGCGCCAACTGTGGAACGCAAGTCCCCGGCCTATTCCATATATGAGAGCTAAAAGAGCATTGTTAATTGTGGATGTGCAGAATGATTTCTGCTCTGGCGGGGCACTGGGAATAAAGGATGGCGATAAGATCATCCCTGCCATAAATAAATATATAAAGATTTTTGTTACCCGGGGGTTTCCTGTCTTTGCCAGCCGTGATTGGCATCCTAAGAAAACCTCTCATTTCAAGCAATTCGGAGGAGTCTGGCCGAGGCACTGTATCCAAAACACAAAAGGAGCGGCGTTTCATTCTAAACTTAGATTATCCAAGGGAGTTATTCTTTTATATAAAGGTATGGATCCTGCGCAAGACAGCTATTCGGCTTTTCAGGCAGAGGCCCAGAATGGAATGAGCCTGCCGGAGATATTGAAGGCATTGGGCATAAAGGAATTATACATAGCAGGATTGGCTACGGATTACTGCGTTAAATTTACGGCGCTTGATGCCATAAAGGAAGGTTTTAAGGTAAGGATATTATTAGACGCCATAAAAGGCGTTAATCTAAAACCATGCGATTCAGAAGATGCAATCAAGGCAATGGTTAAGACTGGCGCAAAGAAGATGACGCTAGAGGGATGGCGATGAGAAGGGTAGAAATCGACGCATACAGCTTACTGGAGAGAATCAGAAAGAGTAATCCCGTTATCCACCATCTGACCAATTGGGTCACTATTTATGGTTGCGCCAATATAGTCAAGGTCATGGGAGCCGGCCCTGTTATGGCCCACGCAAAAGAGGAAGTCGCCGAAATGGCAAATATCGCATCTTCTCTCGTGCTTAATATAGGGACACTTACCGTCGGTTTTGTGGAAGCGATGAAGGTCGCGGCAAAGAGTGCTAATAAGAAGGGTATTCCGGTTGTGCTGGATGTCTGCGGCGCTGGCGCTACTAAATTGCGGGACAGCAAATCCTTCGAATTACTGGATGAAATAAGAGTCGATATTATAAAAGGGAATGCATCCGAGATAGCAAGGATAAGCGGGGAGGATGTTTTTACGAAAGGCGTTGACAGCGCCAAGGTAAACAAGGATATGATGCATATCGTCGGTAAATTAGCGCGGAGCCGTAAGTGTACGGTTGTGGTAACCGGTAAAGAGGATATTGTCGCCAACGGCAAGAAGACCCGCATTATAAAAAACGGAGACCCTCTTATGGCTCATGTTGTGGGAACGGGATGTATGGCAGCATCCGTAATAGGGGCATTTGCCGCCGTGGAAAGCGATTTTGTTTATGCCTCGGCATCTGCGCTTGTGTGCTTCGAGATCGCCGGGGAATGCGCGGCAAAGAAATCGAAAGGCCCGGGGACATTCAAAGAGCAGTTGTTTGATTACCTGTATCATCTGGATAAGAAAACAATCAACAGGATGCAGAGGGTAGAAGGATGAAAGGGTATTATTTTATTACTGATAGCGCGCTTAGCCGCGCGGGGAATCTGCCTGATGTAAGGAGTGCGCTCAAGGCAGGGGTTGAGGTAGTGCAATATAGGGAGAAGAACAAAACAAACAGAGAGATATACAAGGAAGCATGCCTTTTAAGGAAGATATGCAGAGATATCACTTTTCTGGTGAACGACAGGATTGATATAGCGCTTAGCGCGGGGGCAGACGGCGTACATCTGGGCAGTGAAGATCTTCCATATGCGGTCGCCAGAAAAATGCTCGGGAAAAGTAAAATTATCGGCTTAACAGCACATACCTTAAAAGAGGCGATAGAAGCGCAAAAAATAGGAGCGGATTATATCGGCGTAAGCCCTATCTTTGCCACTTCCACTAAGCTTGATGCCGGAGAGCCGGCGGGTCCGGAGTTAATAGCTAAGATAAAGGAGCGGATTTCGATTCCGATAGTAGCCATCGGAGGGATAAATCTTTTGAATGCAGCGAAAGTTATCCGTGCCGGAGCCGACGGATTATGCGCGATATCCGCGGTAATCACAAAACCGGATGTACGCAGAGAGATTAAAAAGTTTCAGGGCTTATTTTAGGATAAGGAGATAATAAAATGACCCCCAAAGTTATTTCTTTAAGCATATTCCTTCTTGTTTATTTACTCTTTATACTTTTGCCCAGGAGAAGAACCCTTGTCGTAGTCCTCTCTGCGGCCTTGCTTACCTTGAGTGGGGCAATTTCATTTAAGGAAGCATTCTTTTCGATCAATTGGAACGTCATGGGTATATTTGTGGGTACCTTGATTGTCGCAGACATCTTTATGGAGAGCCGCGTGCCGGCGTATATCGCGGAGATTATCGTAAACCGCGCCAGGAATACTGCCTGGTCGATTCTATTAATCTGTTTGCTGACGGGCTTTATATCGGCGTTCGTAGAAAATGTGGCTACGGTCCTGATTGTGGCGCCTATTGCCTTTTCGCTGGCCAAAAGGTTAAAAATAAATCCGATGAAGATGATGATCGCTATTGCAATATCAAGCAACCTGCAGGGCGCAGCTACCTTAATTGGGGACCCGCCCAGTATGCTTTTAGGCGGTTTTTCCAGGATGAACTTCAGCGATTTCTTCTTTTATAAAGGGAGACCTAGTATATTCTTTGCCGTGGAATTGGGAGCGTTAGCTTCATTTGTGGTCCTGTATCTTTTTTTTAAGAATCATAAGGAAAAGGTCCGGCTTGTGGCTGTGGAAAAGGTGAAGTCTTGGGTTCCTACAGCCATCCTGGTAGCGTTGATTTTGTTTTTGGCCTTATCTTCTTTTTATGATATGGGATTCTCTTATAGCGCAGGATTACTCTGTATGGTGTTCGGAGTTATCTCTATATTTTGGGAAAAATTCGCAAATAAAGGCTCTATTTTGGAAGGAATAAAATCACTGGACTGGGATACCACGCTTTTCCTTGCCGGCATATTTATCCTGGTGGGCAGTATTACCGCGACCGGCTGGATCGAGAAAATCTCAGTTTTGCTTTCGGGCGTCATAGGGCAGAATATATTCTTTGGATACACCTCTTTAGTCTTTATCTCCATAATCCTTTCCGCATTTATAGATAATGTCCCGTTTCTAGCGGCTATGCTGCCGGTTGCGCTCTCCATGTCGGCTAAACTTAACATAAACCCTTCTTTATTTCTCTTTGGTCTGCTTATCGGCGCCAGCCTCGGAGGAAATATTACTCCCATAGGAGCCTCGGCAAACATCGTTGCCTGCGGATTACTCAAAAAGGAAGGCTATGAGGTTAAGTTCGGGGATTTTATCAGGATAGGCCTGCCTTTTACCCTTGCCGCAGTCACCGCAGCTTATCTATTTGTCTGGTTTATCTGGAGCAGATGATGGTTAAAGACCTGGTCTGCGGAATGTCCGTAGATGAGAATTCCGCTCTGAAAATAAAGTCTTCCGGTCGCGATTACTATTTCTGCAGCACCCGCTGCAGGGATAAATTTATCAAGCAGGAAGGCATCAAAGATTACGTAACATGCTATCCTGCGACTAAGAAAAACCTTCTCAAGAACCGCGTGTTTATCGTTACCTGCCTCACACTTCTATTATTAACAGCTTCTATATTTATGCCTTTCCTTTTTCCGTTTCGCCAGGCATTCTTAGCGTACCTTAAGGTTATCTGGTGGGCCGTGTTATTGGGCCTGTTTCTTGGAGGAGTTATTGACCATTATGTCCCGCGGGAATATATATCTAAGGTTCTATCACGCAAATCCCCGCTTACTATATTTAACGCGGTCTTATTAGGCTTCTTAATGAGTGCCTGCAGCCATGGGATACTCGCGTTATCCATGCAATTACATAAGAAGGGCGCCTCCAACCCCAGCATAGTGAGTTTTCTTCTTGCCAGCCCTTGGGCTAATATACCGATAACGATGATGCTGATTGCGTTCTTTGGCATCAAGGGCCTCTTTATCATTATCTCCGCCATAGTCGTTGCCATAAACACGGGTTTTATATTCATGTTCCTGGATAAGAAAGGGCTGATTGAAAGGAATAAGAATAGCGTAGAGGTATCCGCAGAGTTTTCTATTATGAAGGATATCAAGGCACGTTTTAAGAATTATAAATTTAGCCCCGCCGGCTTATCTAGTAATCTTAAGGGCGTTATAAGCGGTGCCCTTGCACTCTCGGATATGGTCCTCTGGTGGATCATTATAGGCATGCTTATCGCGAGCATGGCAGGCGCGTATATACCGACCCATTTCTTCCACAGGTTCATGGGGCCTACGTTCTTAGGCTTGCTCGTTACACTGGCTCTGGCTACGGTAATAGAGGTATGCTCTGAGGGTTCATCTCCCCTGGCCTTTGAGATATACAAACAGACAGGCGCGTTGGGGAACAGTTTTGTGTTTTTAATGGCAGGGGTGGCGACCGATTACACCGAAATAGGGCTTTTATGGACTAACGTCGGAAGGCGTGTAGCTTTATGGCTGCCCGTAGTCACCGTTCCACAGATCGTGCTTATAGGCTACCTGGCAAATCTTTTCTTTAGATAATAATGTCAGCCAGACAGTTACCTACTATATCCCTGATGTGAAAGTAGGCGATACGCTTTCCGTTGAAGCATACTGCAGTATAAGCGGCAAGTTAGAAAAGAAAATCGAAATAGCTCCTTAAAGTTTGATAGCAGTGAATTTTTCTTAAAATTTTCCTTGACAAATGATACTATTATGGTATCATTATAGGGTAATGAAAGGAGGGCGGTATGGATGTAACCATCAGGTATATGCTGCGTCCGGTTGCGCATTGTAAAGAAGGCTGCAGTACTTTGTCCTGGGCACGACGTTAAACTACCCGTTCATTTATCATTTGGATCTTTAACCTCCCGGAGAAAGATGAAATTAATCACTAGAGACACGGATTACGCGTTAAGGGCCTTATCTTTTATCGCCAGACGTAAAAAAGAGATAATTTCCGTAGCGGAATTAGTAAAAGAATTAAAGATACCTCGTCCTTTCTTGAGAAAGATACTGCAGGTATTAAATAAAAAGAAGATCCTTGAGTCACATAAAGGCAAGGGGGGCGGATTTTTGTTGGGCGTTCCTGCTAATAAGATCTTTTTAGTCGATTTGATAGAGATATTCCAGGGGCCGCTACGCCTGAATGAGTGTTTTTTAAAGAAGCTGCCTTGTCCTGACAAAAGGACCTGCGTTTTGAGGGAAAGAATAAGCAATATCGAAAAATACGTGATCCGCGAGTTAAGGGCTGTTACTCTTGCATCTTTATTAAGGTAAGAGAGGGGGGATTTTATATGTCAAAAAGAAAAATCATAAAAATCGATGAAGCTGAATGCAATGGCTGCGGTTTATGTATTCCTAACTGTCCGGAAGGCGCCATCCAGATTATAGACGATAAGGCGCGCCTTATCAGCGATCTATTCTGTGACGGCCTGGGTGCCTGTATCGGCCATTGTCCGCAGGGCGCGATAACTATCGAGGAGCGCGAGGCTGAAGAATACGGCGAGAGAAAGGTTATGGAGAATATTGTAAAACAGGGCGATAACGTCATAAGGGCGCATTTAGAGCACCTGAAAGGGCATAACCAGGATAAATACCTGCAGGAGGCAATAGATTTCCTGAAAGAGAAGAATATTGCGATGCCTGTTGATGAAGAAGAGAGGCATAGCAGGCACGCGCACGGTGCTTCAGGGTGTCCCGGTTCAAAGATTATGGATTTTAGGAAGAAAGGGGGGCTCCCCGGGGAAGGGAAGCCGGTCTCTAAATCGGAATCAGAGCTGAAGACCTGGCCGGTGCAGATTATGCTCATCCCGTCCTTTGCCCCTTACCTTAATAATGCGGACCTCTTGATTGCCGCAGACTGCGTGCCTTTTGCTTATGCAGGGTTCCACCGGGATTTGCTGAAGGATAAGATTCTGCTTGTGGGCTGCCCCAAGCTGGATGATACGCAGATTTACCAGGAGAAAATAAATCAGATTTTAAAGCAGAATACGGTGAAATCCATAACCTACGCCCATATGGAGGTACCCTGTTGTTTTGGATTGGTAAACATCATAAACAAGGCAATTTCTGAATCAGGCAAGAACGTACCCTTTAAGGAAGTAACCATCAGCATAAAGGGGGAAAGATTACAATGATGAATAAATGCCCTGGCCAGGATGATAGGAACCTGAAATCTGAAACAATCCGCTGCCCTGATTGCGGATACCAGATAGAAATGTTTTCGGATGAGATAAAAGTGAAGTGCCCGAAATGTAAAAATCTGGCCTGCCGCGACAGGTTGCCGTCGTGCGTAGACTGGTGCAAGGCTGCGCGGGAGTGTATCGGGGAAGATAAATGGAAACAGTTAAAGCGAAAGGGACAGGTACAATCTTAAATTTGCACCTGGTGCGAATAAATTTGATGATAATTATGATTTAAAGCCGATTACCACGTCCCAGAGAGATTTAACGGAGATCCTGGATAAATAATGCAGATCTAATCATCTTGCGCAAGGGGTAGCTTAGGAGTAAAATAGAATTAACAGCAGAGAAAAGTGGAGGGCAATAATGGCAGACTTAAAAGACCTGTTTCAGAGCGCGGACTGGAAGAAGGAGAAGCACGTTCCGGTGATCGAGGGTGCTGATAAGGCGAAAAAAGGCGAAACAATCTCTATCAGCATAAGCGTGGGCAAGGGAGTACTTCATCCTAATACCACCGCTCATCACATACGCTGGATAGGGGTTTATTTTCTTCCCCAGGGGGAGAAAATCCCTTATGAGCTGGGGAAGTTTGAGTTCAGCTCGCACGGAGAATCTGCGCAGGGTGTGGATACGAGCACGGTTTATACGCATCCGGAAGCGACTATAAAGTTCAAGACAGACAAATCAGGGGTGATCGTTGCTTCCTCTTATTGTAACATCCACGGGCTCTGGCAGAGCTCAAAAGAGATAACCGTAGAATAGAAAGAAAGGAAAGGCAGGTATTCCTGCAGTGGTATATCACGGAATAGGTGGAAGAAGAAAAGAATGCCAGCGCTATTTTAGAGACTATTAAATTGATTAAACCCGTTCGGCAGCATTAATTATGCTGGACAGGGAATTAGCCAAAAGAGGAGAGTAATTTTATCCCGGATATCACCGGATAGGAGGTGAGAATATGGGTTGTGGAAGATGCGGGCCGAAGAAAAGGAAGAAGAAGGTGAAGAAAAAGAAATAAGTTTTAAAGGGGAGGCAGCCTGTAGCGTCTGCCCTCCCATTTTACGCAAGAAAAAAAATCGGTTACACCCCGTTTCTCTATTATCACGGCAACGCTGTTATTGGCTCTTAGTTTCTTTGTGTTGATAACCCTGTGTAAGACAGAGTCCTATGGTCTAAAATTATTTGGTTATTTAATCATAGCGTTTCTATGGTCTTTTGCTTTATTTGTTTTCTCGGCAGGCACTTACAAGAAAGTCTAAGGGCCGGTGTATTATGCAGGAAATGAATAAAGGCAAGATGCGCGGGATGATGAAGTAAAGGATGCCTATGAATAAATGATCTGGAGTAAGCAATCTCTTAAATCCGGGCAGGTATCCCACCGCAGTACTTATTATAAATGAGCTGGCTTAGAGTAAGGATATTGTTCCTTTTATTACTTATTTTTATTATATCCGTAAGCTTTATTCATGCAGATAACCGGTATGATAAAGCAGGGGAGGTGCATATGAAATTAACGAGTCCGGAATTCAATAATAACGGGATTATCCCGGTAAAGTTTACCTGTGAGGGGCAGGATATTAATCCTGCTCTTGTTATAGAAGATATTCCTGCGGGTGCCAAAAGCCTGGCTTTGATTATGGATGACCCCGATGCGCCGATGGGCACATGGGTTCACTGGGTCGTTTACAATATCCCCGTTA
This sequence comes from Candidatus Omnitrophota bacterium, assembly GCA_043823435.1. Classification (GTDB taxonomy): domain Bacteria; phylum Omnitrophota; class Gorgyraeia; order Gygaellales; family Profunditerraquicolaceae; genus UBA1562. The sequence goes on from JBDRAV010000020.1 coordinate 17,954, forward strand.
TCTCCCGTATAGACGAAGATAGTATTCCGGGTGAACAAGGGATTAATACTGCCGGCCGCGAAAAATACCATGGCCCCTGTCCTCCATCCGGAACTCACCGCTACTTTTTTAAAATCTATGCGCTGGATGCAGAATTAAGTCTAAAACCCGGCTTTAATAAGCAGGGTTTGGAGAAAGCAATAGAGGGACATCTGCTGCAGAAAGCAGAATTAGTGGGATTGTATAAAAAAACATGAAGATAATAAGGTTATCTATTAAGGCCTTTTACGGTCAGGTAAAGAAGTAAAAAAGGAGGAAATAATAATGGATAAATACAAATGTAAGGTTTGCGGATATATCTATGATCCGGCAGTCGGTGATTCAACGCAAGGGATTGCCGCGGGGACTGCTTTTGCCAATTTACCCGATACCTGGGTCTGTCCTGAGTGCGGAGTAGGAAAAGATATGTTTGAGAAGGTAAGTTAGGAGTCAGTAAATGATGAAAAGAGTAGCAGTATTGGTAGAAGACCAGTACCAGGTTCTGGAAGTCTGGTATCCGTATTTACGCCTGCGCGAAGAGGGGATAGATACGGTGTTGGTAGGTACGGGAAAGAAAGAATATAAAAGCAAGGAAGGGTATCCTACTGCTGAAGAGTTATCTATAGATAAGGCGAATGTAGAAGATTTTGACGCCGTGGTTATCCCAGGCGGTTATGCCCCGGATATATTAAGAAGATATGGCGAAATAAACAACTTCGTTAAAGAGATGTCCAGGAAAGGCAAAACCGTGGCTGCAATCTGCCATGGCGGGTGGGTGCTTGTTTCTGCCGGCGTCTTAAAGGGCAAGAGCGTGACCGGTTTCATCGCCATACAAGACGACCTCATTAACGCAGGGGCAAAGTTTATTGATAAAGAGGTGGTAGTAGACGGGAATCTCATCACTTCCCGCAATCCTTATGACCTGCCGGCGTTCTGCGCCGCGATAATAAAAAGACTAAAAGAGCAATAATGGAAAATGAATTAGAGATGAAGATCAGCGAGGTCATCCAGAGGACGTACAATGTAAAGAGTTTCCGCCTGGGGGTGGAGAAAGAATTAGATTACAAGGCCGGCCAGTTCCTCTATGCTTCGTTAAAAACAGAAAAAGGATGCAAGCGTTATTTATCTATATCAAGTTCCCCTACAGAAAAAGGTTATATCGAATTCACTAAGAAGATTACTCAGAGCGATTTTTCTACCGCCTTAAATAATTTTAAGCCCGGAGAAATAATAACCGTGCAGTATCCCATGGGTAACTTTACACTGAAGGAAGGATATAGTAAGATTGCTTTTCTTTCCGGGGGTATAGGTATTACGCCTATAAGGAGTATCTGTAAATACGCCACCGATAATAAACTGGATACGGATATAATTCTGGCTTATGCGAACCGTTCTATCAAGGATATCGCTTTTAAAGAAGATTTTGATGATATGCAGAAGCAGAATCATAAATTGAAGGTGACGCACGTGCTCTCTGAGTCTGCCCAGGGGTTTAAATGCACTGTCGGCCATATTAGTGCCCAGGTCATAAAGAATGAAGTACCTGATTACAGCCAGAGGAAGTTTTATCTTTGCGGACCGCCTCAAATGGTAGAGGCAATGAAAAAGATGCTTCTGGATGAGCTCTCTTTGCCCAAAGAGGGCATTATCACGGAAGGATTCCAGGGCTATTAGATAAAGGAGGGAAGTGATGTCTGCTTTAAAGATACTGCCGGATATTTATTCGGTAGGAGTTATAGACTGGAATGTACGCACCTTCCACGGCCATACCTACAGCACGAAGAAGGGCACCAGTTATAATGCCTACCTTATTCTGGATGAAAAGAATGTTTTAGTGGATACGGTCCGCGGCCCATTTGCCGGGGAACTTATCGATAATATCAGGCAGGTCATGCCTGTAGAAAAAATAGATTATGTGATTGCCAACCATGTGGAAAGGGACCATAGCGGAGCGCTCCCCGCGATAATGAAACTTTGCCCGAAAGCCAAGGTCTTGGGAACGGCAAAATGCAAGGAGGGCTTATATCGTCATTATTACGGCGACTGGGATTTTCAGATAGTAAAAACCGGCGATAAATTAAAATTAGGGAAAAGGACATTGAGTTTTATCGAGGCGCCGATGATCCACTGGCCTGACAGCATGTTCACCTATTGCTCTGAAGAGGAGTTGTTGATGTCCAACGATGCCTTTGGCCAGCATTATGCTGCTTCCGGGCGTTTTGATGACGAGGTAGAGGAGTGCGCGCTGATGGATGAAGCAGCGAAGTATTATTCAAATATCCTCTGGCCTTTGAGCCCGGTTATACTGAAGAAGATCGAAGAGGTGCAAAAGACAGGACTTCCCATTAAGATGATTGCTCCCAGCCACGGGATTATCTGGCGCCGGGATCCCGGGAAGATAGTTAATGCCTATCTATCTTGGGCTAAGAATGAAACTAAGCCTAAGGCTGTTGTAGTATATGAGACGATGTGGGGCGCAACCGAGAAGATGGCGAGGAAGATTATCGAAGGGATAACGGATGCCGGAGTAGAGGTGAAGCTCTTTGATGTGGCCGTGACGGACCGTACTGAGGTAACTAAAGAGATGCTTGATGCCAGGGGATTTCTCTTCGGTTCATCCACTCACGATAACCACATGCTTCCTACGATGGCTGCGTTTTTGGAATTCGCAAAAGCCTTTACGTTGAAAAACAGGAAGGCTTGCGTATTCGGTTCATACGGTTGGGCAGGCGGGGCGGTAAAGGAGATAGAGGATATACTTAAGGCCACCGGCATAGAACTGGTCCAGTTGGGTCTATCTGTCAGATACGTTCCTGACCATGGAGATAATAGGCGCTGCTATGAATACGGCAGGGATTTCGCCGGGATAATAAAAGGAGGAAGATGATGGGACCGGTAGAGGCTTTGGAATTGGCACTATCTAAGGAAATAGAGACAAAAGAGATGTACGAAAAGTTTATGTATGATTTTCCGGCGGCAAAAGACATTTTCCTCTTTCTCTCGCAGGAAGAAGCAAAACATAAACAATTGATTGAGAAGAAGATTGCGGAATTAACGAAATAAACGGATGAATAAAATAAGCGATACTATAATCCAGTTTTTTAGCAATCAGGGTTGCGTCATAGTTTCTACCGTGGATAAGAATGGTTTTCCTCATAGTTCCTGTAAAGGGATAATAGAGATAAATCCCGACGGCCGGGTATGCCTTCTTGACCTTTACCGCGGTACTACATACCAGAACCTTAAAGCTAACCCCGGCATAAGTATTACGGCTATTGATGAGCATAATTTCAGAGGCTATTGCTTGAAGGGTAAGGCCGGGATAATGCCGGAAGACAAGGTGGGACCTGATATTATCAAGGCCTGGGAGGCCAGGATCACGAGCAGGTTAACGCAGAGGCTTTTAAAGAATATCCGCGAAGAAAAAGGCCACCCCAGGCATCCGGAGATACTTATGCCAAGACCGGAATACATGATTGCTATGGAGACAGAAGAAGTAGTTGACCTGACGCCGCACCATTTAAAATAAGGAGGTAAGATATGGGAAATATATTTGCTGCCAGCGAGATAGTAGAGATAGGAATTCAGATCGAAGAAAATGGCAGGGATTTTTACGATACTCTCTCTACCCAGTCTAAAAACGAGAAATCAAAAAAGATATTCAGGTACCTTGCCAAACAGGAAGAGGAACATAAAGAGGTTTTTCAAAAGCTCCTTGGTTCAATAGAAAAATATGAACCGGCCGAAGCTTATCCGGGAGAGTATTTTGCTTACATGAATTCCCTGGCAATCGCAAGCGTATTTACCCAGAAAGACAAAGGTAAGGAGATAGCTATGAAGGTAAAGAATGAACAGGAAGCCATAGATATAGGCATGCAGGCAGAAAAGGACTCTATCGTTTTTTACGAAGGGATGAAGAAAGTAACGTCTGAACATAACCATAATGTTGTGGATGAAGTAATCGCGCAGGAGCAGGAACACCTGAGGCAGCTCCTGGAGTTAAAAACAACTCTTTAAACGGAGGTGATATGGTTAAGAATGTAAAGGTCTATAGTACTCCTACATGCCCGTATTGTATCCGGCTTAAGCAGTTCTTGAAGGAAAGCAGCATAAGCTTCCAGGATCTGGATGTTTCTAAGGATCAGTCTGTGGCAGAGGAGATGATGCGCGTATCCGGGCAGATGGGGGTGCCGGTACTCGATATAGAAGGCAACATTATCGTCGGATTCGACAAAGAGAAGGTAAAAGCAGCGCTGGGGATATAAATATGTACGATTTAATTATCATCGGCGCAGGAGAAGGTTCCAAGGCCAAACTGAGCGCTTTTCGGTATTTAGCTAGAACATAAATAACTTTTTTAATATATGCTGAATTTCAAAACAGTAAAACAGAAGATTATCAGCGCAAAAGATATAGTCATTGTCGGACACATAAATCCGGATGGAGATTCCGTAGGTTCCCTTTTATCTCTGGGCCTGAGCATGGAGAAGCTGGGTAAGCGTGTATATATGGTTAGCGCTGACGGCGTGCCCGCAAGATACAGGTTCCTTCCCGGAGCAAACCGCATTATAAGGTATCCATGGCCAGATAGATAATAAGGATGTAAATAAGCGTATCGGCTATGTTGTTTATTTAGCAGGTTGCGGGGGAAGGACGCCGAGGATAGGGTTTAAATTAAATAAGATCTTCTCGGAAGACGAAGTCCTGCACATAGTGGCCTCAACAGTCAGGTTCTTTAAGGATAATGCTAAGCCGAAACAGAGGCTTGTTTTATTGGTAGAAGAGTTTGGACGCCGGAATTTTCTAAGATACATTTGGCCGGACCAGGAGATACCTGAAATAAATAGTTGACAAACTCCATTCATGGTGTATACTCTACTATTACGGTAGAGATTATAGACAAAGGAGCATATGCGTATAACCTATAGAGGAGATTACGCCTTAAAGACAATCTTAGATCTGGTCCTGTATTCTCAGAACGGCCCGATAACTATCCATGAGTTGGCTAAACGATCGGATATACCCATAAAGTTCCTGGAACAGATACTCCTTGATTTAAAGAGGGGAGGTTTTGTGGAGAGTCGGCGCGGAAAGGTCGGAGGTTACCTTTTAGCCAAGAGACCTGCACAGATAAAATTAGGCGACGTCATCAGGTTTATCGATGGTCCCATTGAGCCCATTGCCTGTATAGAGAAAAAATATTCCGGTTGCGATGATACCTATAAATGCGTCTTTAGGCAGATATGGCAGAAAGTGGGCAAGGCTACATCAGATATAGTGGATAATATCACCTTCGAAGATCTGGCGAATAAGATAAAGTCACAGCGGGAGGCAGTGGCTTATTATATTTAGGATTACAAAAACAGTGCCAAGGAGAGGTTTAAAGATGAATATAGCAGAGGATGTTACAAAACTTATCGGTTATACGCCGTTAGTACAGCTGAATAAAATAGCTGCAGGGTGCGTCGCTGTGGTAGCGGCAAAATTAGAGTCCTATAACCCCTGTTCTTCAGTGAAAGATAGGATCGGCTTGAGTATGATTGAGCAGGCCGAAAAGGAAGGCAGGATTAAGGAAGGTACGGTAATCATTGAGCCGACTTCCGGAAACACCGGGATCGCTTTGGCATTTGTTTGTGCGGTCAAAGGATATAAGTTAGTTTTGACCATGCCGGAGACGATGAGTATGGAGCGCAGGCAGCTTCTGACAGCTTTTGGTGCCGAGATTATTCTGACTCCTAGTTTAGAAGGGATGTCAGGTGCCGTCAGAAAAGCAGAAGAATTAGCCAAAGGCAACAAGCGTTATTTTATGCCGCAGCAGTTTAAGAATCCCGCAAACCCAGAGATACATCGTAAGACTACGGCTGAGGAGATTTGGAATGATACTGACGGCAAAGTAGATATTCTGGTATCCGGCGTAGGTACCGGAGGCACGATTACAGGAGTAGCTGAAGCGCTCAAAAAGAAGAAACCGGATTTTAAGGCTATTGCGGTTGAACCTAAAGATTCTCCGGTATTGTCCGGAGGTAAGCCGGGGTCGCATAAGATTCAGGGTATCGGCGCGGGCTTTGTCCCCGAAGTTTTAAACACCAAAATCATCGATGAAATAATTCAGGTATCGAATGAAGACGCGGCAAACACGGCAAAAAGACTGGCTAAGGAAGAAGGAATTTTAGCGGGCATATCTTCTGGCGCCGCTGCCTTTGTTGCCCTTAAAGTAGCTTGTCGTAAAGAAAATAAAGACAAACTCATAGTGGTGATATTGCCGGATACGGGCGAGAGGTATCTGAGCACAGATTTATTTAAAGAGTAGTTTTTCGGGGCGGAAATAATGGATAAGAAAGAATGGCAGGGTTATTCCATAATTTTAAAAGAACTTTTAGGTTTAGAATACAGCCCTGTAGCGATAAATTGTAAAAAAGAAGGCCTTGCAAATACACCGGATAAAAAGGTGCGCATATGCCGCGCCATTCTGGACGCGGGCAAGGGAGGGGTATTGGAGGTGAGCAAGCAAAATAACGCCTGTTTCGGCGCAAGCTGGCACTTAGGTTTTCATAAGCTCAAAGACCCCGAGGTCATAAATATGGTGAAGAAATTTGTCGTAGAGGGGGAGAAGCTCTTTTGTTCTTACGACGCCTTAGACAAGATGATGTCTCAGATGAAGGAGGTCTCGGATAATTCCGGAGCATATTTCAGGCTCTCTTCTCTGGAAAAAGCCGAAGATATCCCGGATTTAGTGATCTTCATCTGTAATGCCGAGGCTGCCTGCCGGCTGCTCACCTTAACGACTTTTATAGACGGGGTTATGCCCAGGATAAAGATAGGTGGACCTACCTGCCGGCTGAGCATAATCTACCCGTTATTAACAGGTGAAGTAAATTTATCATTTTACGATTATACTGCCAGAAAAATGTGCAATGTAGAAAAGGATAAGCTTCTGATAACTATACCCTACAAAAAGATACCCCAGATTATGGAAAGTATAGATAAGTGTTCGGCTGGAACGGCCAAGATAGAATTTCCACCTGAATTCAGGCAGTTCCTGCAGGCTAGATTATCGGCCCAGTCGGCGCAATAGGCGCGGTATTAGGATAGTGTTATTATAAAAAAAAGGAGTAAGATATGAGAGAGAAGGTAGAGCATGCTTTGGATAAGATCCGGCCGATGTTGATGGCCGACGGCGGGAACGTGGAGCTGGTAGAAGTTACTTCAGACGGTATCGTCAAATTAAAGCTTACCGGTACCTGCGGTTGCTGTCCCATGAGCCAGATGACCTTAAAGATGGGGGTAGAAAAAGTGTTAAAAGAGGAGGTCCCGGGAATAAAAGAGGTCATTGCTATATAGAGTAAACAAAGTCTAATACATCTTAATATAAACATAAAGGAGGAAATCCCGGTGAAGACTATCAAAGAGATAAACGCGAAAATCAAAAAAGGTGAGGCGGTAGTAGTAACCGCCGAAGAGATCATTAACCTGGTCGGTAAGAAAGGCGCGAAGAAAGCAGCCGAGGAAGTGGATGTGGTCACTACCGGTACCTTCGGCCCGATGTGCTCAAGCGGGGCATATTTTAATATCGGGCATTCAAAGCCGAGGGTCAAGTTAGGCGGAGGGACTTGCAAGCTGAATGATGTGCCTGTTTACGCCGGATTTGCGGCAGTAGATATTTATTTAGGCGCCACAGCCATACCCGATGACGACCCGCGTAACAAGGTCTTCCCGGGCGAATTCAAGTACGGCGGCAGCCACGTTATTCATGACATAGTATCCGGCAACGACGTAAGATTAGAAGCTACTGCTTATGGTACGGATTGCTATCCCCGCAAGAAGCTGGAGACCATGATTAATATCAAAGACTTGAATGAAGCGGTTCTTTTTAATATGCGTAACTGCTATCAGAATTATAATGTGGCGGTGAACCTGTCGGATAAGATGATCTATACCTATATGGGCGCCCTGAAACCGAAACTGGGTAATGCCAACTATTGTTCCGCGGGCCAGCTTTCCCCGCTCTTGAAGGACCCGCATTATAAGACCATAGGCATCGGTACAAAGATCTTCCTGGGCGGCGGTATCGGTTATGTCGCCTGGCAAGGCACCCAACATAACCCGACGGTAAAGAGAAAGGATAACGGCGTACCCCAGGCACCCGCAGGGACCCTGGCAGTAATCGGGGATTTAAAACAGATGAGACCGGAGTGGCTGGTAGGAACGAGCATGTTGGGTTACGGGGTGACCCTGATTGTAGGCATAGGAGTCCCCATACCGGTATTAGACGAAGAGATAGTTAAATACGCTGCCATCCGCGACGAAGAGCTTTATGCGCAGGTAGTGGATTATTCCGAAGCTTATCCACAGATGGTCCCGGGCAGCCTGAGCGAAGTAAATTATGCGCAGTTAAAAACCGGCAAGATTACCGTGCAGGGCAAAGATGTGCCTACGGGTAACCTTTCCAGCTATTCCAAGGCACGGGAGATTGCCGAGGAATTGAAATCCTGGATTAAAAAAGGCGATTTCCTTCTGACCGAACCGGTGGCGCCGTTACCGCCTGCGGATTCCGGGTATACTTTTAAAGCACTGAAAGAAAGGCCAATAGTTTAGTAAGGATAAATAAAGATGACTTCTAAAAGAATTGTTTTGCATTTCCCCCACCGGTTAGTTGACCAGCCAATTATTTACAAATTGGTAAAGGACTGCGACCTGCAATTCAATATCCTTAAGGCCTATGTTACGCCACAGGAAGAGGGACTTATGGTCCTGGAATTAACCGGCAAGGACGATAATTTTAATAAAGGTATGGAATACCTTCAGTCCTGCGGGGTAAGGATACAGCCTTTAAGCCAGGACGTCATCCGCAATGAAATCAAGTGTACTGATTGCGGGGTATGCGTTCCTATATGTCCTACCGGTGCATTAGTGGTTGACCCCCTCACGCGCAAAGTGCATTTTTACGACAATAAATGCATTGCCTGTGAGCTCTGCGTTAAGATATGCCCTACCCGCGCGATGGAAGTGCACTTTTAAAATGAAACCGGACAAGAAACTGGAGCGCCTAAGAAAAGTAATAGCTGGTATGGATTCTGTATTGGTTGCTTTTTCTGCAGGCGTGGACAGCACCTTTCTTCTTAAGGTCGCCTCAATGGTATTGCCGCGGAATAAAATCCTTGCGGTTACGGCTTCTTCAGCTACGTATCCCAGGGAGGAATTACTCTTGGCCAAAGATATTGCCCGTGCTTTCGGCGTAAGGCATAAGGTAATCAAGACACAAGAATTAAAAGACAAAAGATTCTCCGCAAATCCGGTTAACCGCTGCTATTTCTGCAAAAGAGAGCTTTTTGGCAGGCTAAAGGCTATAGCCAAAAGGTTTAAATTGAATTTTGTGCTCGATGCAAGTAATATCTCAGATAAGGAAGACTTCCGGCCAGGCAGTAAAGCCAGAAAAGAATTCAGGGTGCGCTCTCCATTACAGGAATCAGGGTTCACCAAAGAAGATATCAGGATTTCAAGCAGGAAGTTAGGGCTTGCTACCTGGGATAAACCCACCCTGGCCTGCCTTGCCTCCCGCATTCCTTATGGCAGAAAGATTACGGCTCGTCTTTTAGCGCGGGTTAACGAAGCCGAAATATTTTTAAGACAATTAGGTTTCTATCAGGCAAGATTAAGGCATTATAACGGCCTCTGCCGTATAGAGGTGCCCAAAAAGGATATCCCCGGGATTATCAGGCACGATAAAGTGATAGTGGAAAAACTAAAAAGTTTGGGCTATAATTATATAACTGTGGATCTGGAAGGTTACCGTACAGGAAGTTTGAATGAGGTGATCAAGCGATGAAAAGAGTATATTTGGATTATGCTGCTACCACTCCCTGCGACCCAGAGGTTTCAAGGGCAATGGAGCCGTATTGTTTTGAAAAGTTCGGCAATCCCTCCAGTATCCATTCCTTCGGGCAGGAGGCAAAGGGTGCAATAGAAGAGGCGCGCGAGGAGCTCGCCTCATTTTTAGGGGCAAAACCGGAAGAGATTATCTTTACTTCAGGCGGAACGGAGTCCAACAATTATGCGATCCAGGGGATAGCTTTCGCCAAAGAGGATAAAGGTAACCATATTATCACTACCGCTATTGAACATCACGCCATAACCCAGCCCTGCAAATTTCTGGAGAAGAAGGGTTTCAAGGTCACTTACGTCCCAGTAGATAAATACGGCTTAGTTTCGTCTGCAGATATCAAGAAAGCAATTACGGATAAGACTATCCTTATCTCCGTGATGCATGCCAACAACGAGATAGGCACTATACAGCCTATTGCCGAAATCGGCAGGATTGCCAGAGAAAAAGGGATATATTTTCATACCGATGCCGTCCAAACAGTAGGCCATATCCCCGCAAACGTAAATGATATGAATGTTGATCTGTTATCGCTTTCGGCGCATAAATTTTACGGGCCGAAGGGCGTAGGTGCTCTTTACGTCAGGAAAGGGACGCGCATAGAAACATTCCTGCGCGGCGGAGACCAGGAGAATGGCAGGCGTGCATCCACGCACAATACGCCCGGGATAGTAGGTTTGGGCAAGGCAATACAATTATGCCGTGATAAAATGGAAGAGGAAGCCAGATTCCAGGCGGGCCTGCGCGACAGAATCATTAAAGAGATAAAAGATAAGATCCCCGAGGTTTACCTTAATGGCCACCCTGAGAAGAGACTCCCTAATAACATTAACTTTTCTATCAAATATATTGAAGGCGAATCCATACTTCTTAACCTGGATATCCTGGGTATCGCGGCTTCAACGGGTTCCGCCTGTACCTCTACTTCTCTGGAACCATCCCACGTATTGTTAGCCATAGGGCTTACACATGAGATCGCCCACGGCTCATTAAGGATAACTCTCGGCAGATGGACAAAGAAAGAAGATGTGGATTACCTTTTAGAGCATCTTCCCGGAGTGGTAAGTAAACTGCGGCAGATGTCCCCACTTTACGAAAAGAAATGATCATGGATGAGAAGATCATTGAACTCCTAAAAAGAAAACAGGATTATATCTCCGGAGACCAGATAAGCCATCGCTTGGGGATAACCCGCCAGGCTTTATGGAAGCACATACACGCGCTTAAAGATTCAGGTTACGATATAGTGGCCGTGCCGCACTTAGGTTATAAACTTATATCATGCCCTGACAGGCTCTTTGCTTCTGAGATATCCAGGCATCTGAATACAGACTTTGTCGGGAAAAAGATATATTATTTTGACACGCTTTCTTCTACCATGGATAGCGCCATGAAATTAGCCATGGAAGGTTCTCCTGAAGGGGCCATTGTCTTGGCGGAGGCTCAGTCAAAAGGCAGGGGCAGGTTAGGTAGGGATTGGTTTTCCCCGAAGTATAAAGGTATCTATTTATCCCTGATTTTAAGGCCCGGTATCCCGCCCAATAAGGTCCCTTTGCTTACCCTGATGGTTGCGGTCAGTATCTGTGAGGCGATAAAAGAAAAGACAGGCCTCTCCTGCCAGATAAAATGGCCCAATGACATATTGGCGCATCATAAGAAATTAGGCGGCATACTTACTGAATTGAATGCCGAGACTGACCGGAGCCGTTTTGTAGTCGTGGGCATCGGCTTGAACGTGAATAACGATAAGAAAACGCTCCCTGCCCTTGCCACGTCATTAAAAGAGCAGGTTAAAGAGGCGATAAACCGCGTGGAATTATTGCAGGAGATATTGCGTAAGATAGAGGAAAATTACCTTATCTTTCAGAAAAAAGGTAGCAGCCCGATTGTCGATAAATGGCGTGAATGGAGTTTGAGTCTTGGTAAGAGGATAAGCGTAGCTTTCCATAAGGAACAGATCGAAGGCCATGCCGTAGATATAGATGCGGACGGAGGCCTGCTGGTTAGGAACGATTCCGGGTTAATTTATAAGGTGATGGCCGGAGACGTGGTGCACTGCAGGTAGCATCCTCTTATAGTTATTAATAAGGTTGGGTGTAAATTCGCCCAGACAACTTACGTTCACTTTGTTCCGTAAGTTGTGAGCTCATTTAATTGTAAACCGTAATATATAATTTAGTTGACAATTCCCGTACCTTTTTTATAATAATGCTATGCCGAATATAAAAAGGTGCGGTTTATTTTTTACAATTGCAATATCTTTATGTTGTCCTACCTTTGCGTTTTGTAACGTAGATTTAGAGCCTATAGTTATTACCAAGAGCAAGACGCATCTTTTACGCCCCTATTCGTTAGAAGCCGGTGATTTAAAAGACCTCCCTTTTGACTCTCCGGTTGAGGCATTGAGTTTCCTGCCTTTAGATTTACAGAGCCGTTCCCCCAAGAGCAGTATACAGACGGATTTTTCTTTACGCGGGTCAACTTTCCAGGGCGTTCTGATGCTCATCGACGGCCAGCGCGTGAATGATCCCCAGACAGCCCACCACAACTCCGATATTCCCTTAACTGAGGAAGATATTAAAAGAATTGAAGTACTCCCGGGTGGGGGTTCATCGCTATTTGGCCCGGATGCGATAGGAGGCGCGATAAATATCATTGTTAAGAAACCGCAAGAAAAAAAGAGGGTATTAAAATTAAAAGGGGGGCAATACCAGACGGGATCAGGCCTTTTTAGCATCTCTGATAAGATAGATAATTTAGGGGTAAGGCTCAGCTTAGAGAATCAGGAGTCCAGGGGTTTTCGTTACGATACTGATTTTAAGAAGTTTACCGCTAGCCTGAATTCATCTCTGGATATTCCGGACGGGGATTTTAATCTTCACCTCGGTTGTCAGGGGAAAGAATTCGGCGCTTATGATTTTTATACTCCCGGTTTAAATTATCCGTCCAAAGAGTGGACCAAGACCTATCTTCTTAGCACAGGTTTTAATTTAGATAAAGGGGGCTTGATAATAAAGCCCAATTTCTTGTGGCGCAGGCATTATGATAAATTCATGCTGGATAAGACTCAAGAGAAGAGCAGATACCTCAATCATCACCGTAGCGATATATACACACCAAATATTTATCTGCAAAAAGAGATCGGCATTTTAGGTAGGGTGGGTTCGGGGATAGAATATGGTGCAGAGAAGATTAACTCCACAAATTTAGGCAAGTACAACCGCAAGCATAAAAGTATCTTTATGGACGATAGCAAGGATTTGAATGATAAGTTATCTTTAGGGCTATCTTTCCGGGCGGATGATTTTGACGGGTTTGGAGAAATCTATACCGGTTCGGCCAATTTCAGCTATAGAATTCGTGAAGATAAGACCTTACGCTTTGGGATATCCAGGAACATGCGCATCCCTTCATTTACCGAACTTTATTACAACGACCCCACGACGCTTGGTAACTCTGCTCTTTCCGCTGAGAAGTCGCTTAATTACCAGGCAGGTTATGATTATAAAAAAGACAACTTATCCTCCGGATTAACGCTCTTTTACAGACAGGAAGAAGATCTTATTGATTGGATAAAACGCTCCCCCTCCCAGGCCAAATGGCAGGTGGAGAATATCACTGAAGCCCAGGTGTCGGGCATAGAAAGTTATTTTAAATTAAAGATAAATCCGGTCATATCTATAGATTTTAATTATACTTTCATCAATAAGCGCATAAATGATAACGGATACCTTTATAAGTACGGGCCTAATTATATAAAGCATCTGGTTAATAATGCGGTTACTTTAAATCTTCCGTTCGGGGTGCAGTCCATAGGGGCAACCTATAAGAAGAGACCATCCCGCCGCGGCTGGTTCCTTTTAAATTCCCGCCTTGCTTATAACCTTCCTAAAAACTCCCAGATCTTCTTAGAGGTTACCAATCTTCTGAATGTCGAATACCAGGAGATAGAAGGGATACCTCAGCCCGGTCGCTGGGTTGAGGGCGGCCTTCGATTCGAATGGTAGAGACACCAGATAAAGATCTTTTTGCTTTAGCAGGATAAGTCTCCCTGTTATAATATATAAACTATGAAAAGAGAGCGCGTGGTGGTAGCGATGAGCGGCGGGGTGGATTCTTCCGTTGCCGCGGGGCTATTAAAGAGTGATGGTTATGACGTTATCGGCATAACCATCTGTTTTAACCTTCCGGATTCTGCCAGAAGAAGGCCTTCCTGTTGCGGTATCCAGGGAATAGAGGATGCAAAAAGAGTCGCCTATAAATTAGGCATAAAACACTATGTCCTGAATTTTAAAAAGGTTTTAAAGGATAAGGTAATTAAAGAATTCTGCCGGGAATATTTAAAGGGCAGGACACCTAATCCCTGTGTACGGTGTAACCAGTATATAAAGTTCGACGCTCTATTGAAGAAGGCCATTTCTTTGGGCGCAGGATATCTTGCTACCGGCCACTACGCTCGTGTTAAACGAACTCCGAACTCCGAACTCCGAACTCCAGACTTTTTATTAAGAAAGGCTAAAGACAAGAATAAAGACCAGTCTTATTTCTTATATCGTTTAGGCCAGAGCCAGCTAAAACATATACTTTTTCCTTTGGGGGATTACACAAAAGAAGAAGTAAGAAAGATGGCGAGAGAATTCGCGCTGCCGGTAGCGGATAAATTAGCGAGCCAGGAAATATGTTTTCTTCCGGATACTGATTACCGCACATTTTTAAAGACGCAAGGAAAGAAATATCTTAACCCCGGACTTATAGTAGACAAAGATAATAACGTTCTGGGTCGGCATAAAGGAGTTGCATTTTATACAATCGGCCAGCGCGAAGGTCTGGGGATCGCAAGGGGCTATCCCGTTTACGTCACAAAGATAGACCCGCGGGCTAACTCTATAACGGTGGGCAGAGAAGAAGATGTTTATGCGGAAGAGTTTACCGTGAGGGATACGCATTTTATTCTGTCACCCCCAAAAAAGAAGGTTGCCCTGAAGGTGAGGATAAGGTATAATCACCCCGAGGCGCCAGCTAGAGTTATATTCTCGGGTCACAAGATAAGGGTGAGGTTCAAGGAGCCGCAGTTTGCCGTAACCCCTGGGCAATCCGCGGTATTCTACGATAAAGATACGGTTTTAGGCGGGGGTATTATTAATAAGGTTTTAGTTTAATGGTAAAAGGGACAGGTACAAGCTTAAATTTGCACCTGGTGCCCGATTACCTTGGCACCAGGTGCAAAAATGATAAGAAAAGAATATCTAGATGGTTTGACAGAAAAGATCGACCTGCTGAAAAAGAAGCGCAATGCCGTAATCCTGGCGCATAACTACCAACTTGCCGAGGTCCAGGATGTGGCTGATTTTCACGGGGATTCTTTGGAGTTGAGCCGGATTGCGGCCAAAACAGATGCAAAAGTAATTGTTTTCTGCGGCGTGCATTTTATGGCTGAAACCGCATCGATACTCTGCCCGCAGAAATTAGTGATCATGCCTGACTTGTTCGCTGGCTGCCCCATGGCAAATATGATCACCGCGAAGGATCTTGAAGATTTGAAGAAGAAATATCCCGGGGCCGTAGCAGTGGGCTACGTGAATACTTCTGCCGAGGTAAAGGCAGAGTTGGATGTATGCTGCACATCCACTAATGCGGTGGCGGTGGTCAAGGCGTTTAAGGACAAAAAGAATGTTATATTCATCCCAGATAAATACCTGGCTGATTATGTCTCAAAGCAGACCGGAAGAAAGCTTATCTCATGGAGCGGTTTCTGTCCTACCCATATAAAGATACTTCCCGAAGATATCAAACGCGAAAAGAAATTCCACCCCAAGGCCAGGGTAATGGTGCATCCGGAGTGCCTCCCAGAAGTTGTGTCTATGGCTGACGCCGTCCTTTCCACGAGCAGGATGTGTAAATTTGCGGCAGAAAGCGAAGCCAAAGAATTCATCATCGGCACGGAAGTCGGGCTTATATACCGCCTTAAGCAGGATAACCCCACGAAAGAATTCTATCCTGCTTCGGAGAGGGCGGTATGTCCTAATATGAAGCGCACTACGCAGGAGAAGATACTTTGGGCATTAGAGGAGCTTAAGGAAGAAGTGAAGGTCTCCGACGCCATCCGCATGCGCGCCAGAAAAGCCATAGACAGGATGCTTGAAATAATTTAAGTGAATATTCCCGTAATCTATGAAGATGACTGGTTATTGGTACTGGATAAGCCTACAGGATTGTTGACCATCCCTACCCCAAAAAAAGAACCGCGCACCCTCACAAGCATACTCAACGAAGATTTCAAGAAAAGGAATGCGTCTTACCAATTGCATCCCTGTCATCGCCTGGACAGGGAGACTTCGGGTTTAATCGTCTACGCAAAAGGAAAGTCCGCGCAGAAGAAGATGATGGCGGAATTCGGGCGCAGGAAGATAAAAAAGAGATATATGGCTTTTGTGCAAGGAAAACTGCCCGAAAAAACCGGGGCAATGCGTTACCTTATAGAAGGGCATAGTGCCGTTACCGATTACAGGGTTATCGAAGAAAGAAGCGATTACAGCGTTGTAGAGATTATTCCTCTTACGGGCAGGACCAACCAGATAAGGATACACTTTAAGCGGATCGGCCATCCTTTAGTCGGCGAAACAAAGTTTGCTTTTCGACGCGACTTTAAACTTAAGGCAAAACGCTTATTTCTGCATGCTAAAAAAATAGAATTCACCCATCCCATGACAGGAAAATCTATATCATTATTTGCTCCATTGCCGCCTGATATGGAAGATTTTCTGAGCAAGCACTTATGAGACTTGATACTGGCAGAGCGAAGAATGGATTACTGGTTTTATCCTGGGCGTTATATGACCTGGCCAATCAATTCTTTGCTTTAAATGTAGTATCCCTGTATTTTGTGCTCTGGTTGACCATGGAAAAAGGAGCGCCGGCGATCTTCTATAGTATGGCTTACGGCATATCCACGTTTTTCATCGCCGTATCCGCTCCTGTACTGGGTGCTGTTTCAGATATTACGGGCAGGCGCAGGGTTTTTCTCGTATCCCTTACACTGCTTTCCGTTGCGTTCACCATGGTGTTGGGTGTATCCGAAAATATATTTTTAGGGTTATTATTTTTTGTGATAGCAAATTTTGGTTGCCAGACAGCAGTAGTCTTTTATAACGCTCTTATGGTTAACATCGCGCCTAAGGCGAAGATCGGCCTGATCTCCGGTTTCGGGAAGATGATGGGGTATACCGGCGCAATCGTCGCATTATACCTTATTAAGCCGATCGTCTTGAAAAGCGGATATCAGGCGACATTCCTGCCTACGGGGATATTGTTCCTCTTATTCTCTTTACCCTGCATGCTTTTTATAAAAGACAAAAAATCGGAGACAAAAATAAAGTTGAATTATTTCTTAAAAAAAGGAAGGATATCTGAGATATTCAGGACACTCAGGTCTACCGCTTTCGATACTCACAGATACCCGGGTTTGCTGAATTTCCTGAAAGCCTCATTCTTCGGCCTATGCGCGGTCAATGCCGTAATCCTTTTTATGTCGGTTTATACTATGCGCGTATTTGGCTTTAATAAAAACGGAGTAATCAATCTCATTGCCTTCTCGACCCTATTTGCTATAGCGGGCAGCTTACTTTCCGGGATGATCAGCGATTATATCGGGCATAAGCGTTGTCTGCTGGGGGTATTTATCTTATGGGCAGCCTGTTTTATAACAGGCGCATTCGTAAGAAGTGTCAATATGTATTGGGCGATGGGGGCGCTGGCTGGGATAGCCCTGGGCTCGACCTGGGTCGTATCGCGGGCTATGGCTGTAAGCATTGTCCCGGCCGAAAAGATAGGAGAAATATTCGGTCTATTCAATCTGGTGGGCTACCTTTCGGCTATAGCAGGAGGTCTCTTTTGGGGAGTGATGCTTCTATTCCTTTCGCATTTAGATGAATTGGGATATCGGATAACGCTTATCAGCCTGACTTTATTTGTCCTGTTGGGCTTTATTTTTCTGTTGCGTGTCCCGGATCCTCCGCGCGGAAATAAAAAATAATATTTTTAAATGGAAGAAAGTAATATAGCCATTTCCGGGTTGTTTGCTGAAGCGGCTTCTAACTTTCCGGACAAAACTGCCCTGCAGATCAAATACGATAATAGCTGGTCCCGGGTTACCTACAGGGAATTAGAAGCGCGCTCCCTGAAAGTGGCCGCATTCCTGCTCGGGGAGGGTTTGAAAAGAAATGATAGCGTTGCCATTATCCTGGAAAACCGCCCGGAATGGGCGGTTATTTACTTAGGCATAATCTATGCCGGATTGACCTGTGTCCCTCTGGATGTGCAATTGGGACAGGCAGAGATAAAAAATCTTATTGCTGACAGCGGGGCAAAAGTCATATTTTGTTCCTATGATATCTTTTTCAGGAAAGCCGGGGAGGGTACGCATGGCCTTCCGGTTAAAGCTGTAATCCTGGATATGCCCAAGGTATGGGGAGGCAATCATGTTAGATTCTCCGATATCGAATCTGCCCCTGATGATAAAACCCCGATGCCGGATATCTTGGCGCAGGATATCGCCTCTTTGATTTATACTTCCGGGACTACGGGTGAGCCAAAGGGCGTTTTATTAAGCCATGCAAATATCTGTTCCAATTACAGGAGCATCGCGAAACTGCGTATCTGCGATCATTCGGATAACGTATTATCCATATTACCCTTACACCACACCTATTCATTTATGGTGACTTTAATAGTTCCTCTCTTGCTGGGCGCAACCGTTACTTATTGCCCGAGCCTTAAATCCCAGGAGATGGTACGGGTAATCAGGGGGGCCGGGGTTACTGTTCTAGTAGGGGTGCCGCAGTTCTTTTTGATGTTACACAAGGCAATATCAGAAGGCCTGAAAAGAACGCATTCCCTGTTATTGCCTTTCGCGTTATTATATACGAGGACCAGGGTGCAGAGAGAGTGGGGCGGGCAATTAAGGCTCTTTGTCAGCGGCGGTGCTAAACTCGACCCTAAGGCCGCAATCGAGCTATCACGTTTCACCGGAATAAAAATAACGCAAGGGTACGGTTTAACCGAGACCTCTCCGGTAGTTACCCTCAACCCGCTCAATAAAATAAAGTATGGTTCGGCGGGCAAGCCCATACCTGATGTTGAAATAAAGGTCGATCACCCCGGACAGGGGGGCGTAGGGGAAGTATTGATCAGGGGGCCAAACGTGATGCAGGGATATTTTAAACACCCGGAATGGACGAAAACAGTTATAAAGGAGGGCTGGTTTTATTCCGGGGACCTGGGTTATATAGATAGCGAAGGATACCTTTTTCTGGTCGGTAGGGAAAAAGAGGTTATTGTATTGAGTTCCGGAAAGAATATCTATCCCGAGGAGATTGAACATCATTATGGCAGGAGCCCTTATATAAAAGAAATATGCGTCATATCCCGGGCCGAAGAGAGGGCGGGCGGGCCGGTGGACACGCTCCATGCTGTAGTCGTTCCCGATCTTGGGTATTTCAAAGAGAAGAACGAAGCGAATATCCGTATGCGGGTACGCTGGGAATTGGAGAACCTTTCAAAAAACCTGCCTTCTTATAAACGCATTATGGGCTTTACCATTACCAGGGAGGAGCTCCCCAGGACCCCCCTTAAGAAGATCAGGAGGCACCTGGTGGCAGAAAGATATCTTTCCCTGTCCAGCAGAGAGCCCGCTGTTATTAAGGACAACCTCTCTTACGAAGATGATCCCCAGATCCCAAGGAAGGAGATCGCCGGAAAGGTGATTAATTATCTTTCCGCTCAGCTCAAGAAACCCGTATATCCCGATAGCCATCTGGAGATAGACCTGGGGATTGATTCCCTGACAAAGGTAGAACTGGGCCTGGGATTAGAGAACGCCTTGAGCATAAAAATACCCGAAGAGCTTTTTTACGGCGTATCTACGGTTAAAGAACTTATCCTGGTAGTCTCCGGCCTCTGCGGCGAGAGCCCTGTTTTAATGGGCGAAAGTGATGCCGGGCGGATGGAATGGAGCAAGGTGCTCTCTCCGGGTAAAGAAGAGATATTTAAGGATATCAGGACAGAGCCGTATCTGCGGGATAAGCTAATCACCTGGATATTTAAAGGCATATTTATATTTATTTTCAGGACCTGTTGGCTTCTACGGATAAAAGGGAGGAGGAACCTGCCGTCAGAGGGCCCGTATCTGCTTTGCCCTAACCACGCCAGTTATCTGGGCGCTTTTATTGTTTTTACCGGCCTGCCTGCAGGCAACGCCATTGATACCTTCTTTTTAGGTTACAGCGATATCTTATGCCATCCTTTGATAAGGCCGACTACAAGGGCAGCCCGCCTTATTCCGCTTGACCCTAATACGAATTTAATTAAAGCCCTGCAGGCGGTATCTTTTGTGCTTACGAAAAAGAAGATAGTATGTATCTTTCCTGAAGGGAGGCGTTCCGTAGACGAAAATATAGCAGAATTTAAAAAGGGCGTGGGGATACTGGTCAAAGAGCTGAATATACCAGTTGTCCCCGTATATATAAAGGGTTCGCATAAATCCTGGCCGAGGGATAAACGCTTTCCCCGCCTTTATCCGCTTAAGGTAATTTTCGGCCGTCCGCTTTCGTACGGAGAATTATTGAAGAAAAGGGATGACGCAGATGACGATTACGAAACGATCGCCATGAATCTGAGAGAGGAGGTTTTAAGGCTTGCATGTTGAAATATATGATATTGGGCCTAATGCAGGGCGTGACTGAATTTCTGCCGGTGAGCAGTTCAGGGCACCTGGTGATCATGCAAAGGTTCTTTGGTATGAGCGAACAGGCAATAGCGGTATCCGTAATCCTGCATTTGGGCACGGCATCCGCTTTAGTCATCTTCTTTTTCGAAGATATATTAAAATTATTACGCAGTATAAGGCTGTTATCATATGTAGCGATTGTCACGCTGGTCACGGGGATAATAGGTATATTGGGGAAAGATTTCTTTGAGGTCTTATTTGGTTCTCCGAGGCTGGTTGCCTTTGCGCTGATCATCACCGGCGTGTTGCTTATCCTCACCCGCAGGTTCATGGAGAAGAAGAGAGATGCTTTAAATATAAAGGATGCCCTTATTTTAGGCCTTGCGCAGGGTTTTGCGATTATCCCAGGCATATCCCGTTCGGGGGCCACTATTTCTACGCTCCTTTTCAGGGGCATAGACAGGCAGACGGCTTTTCGTTTCTCATTCCTTGCTTCTATACCGGCGGTATTAGGAGCGGCCATATTGGAAGCAAAGGACATAGGCCTGGCCTGTTGCGCAGGTGTAGAGAATCTTATTGCCGGTTTTATCTTTAGCCTTTTAAGCGGCCTCTTGTCGCTGGCAATACTGAGGATGATTTTAGTTAAAGCCAAATTGCATTATTTCGGTTATTATTGTATAATTATCGCTGTGATTACTTTGTTGCTGGTAAGATAAGTCCATTATTTCTGACGGGGGCATAGATAAGAAATGGAGAGTCGGTGGGTATAGTAGTCTTAGGAACCGTAGCACTGGATAGCGTAAAAACCCCTTTTGGCAGAAGGAAGCATATGCTGGGTGGTTCAGCCGCGCATTTTTCCATGTCCTGCCGCCTGTTTACCAAGGTTAATCTGGTAGCCATAATCGGAGATGATTTTCCGCCTGAGCATATCGATTTCTTGCGCAAGAAGGGCGTGGTCCTGACCTCTCTTATAAAAGAAAAGGGCAAGACCTTTAAATGGGAGGGTGAATACAAGGGGGACCTTAATAGCGCCTTTACCTTAAATACGGAACTGGGCGTGCTTTCTGCGTTCAGGCCGGATGTCTCCGAGGAACAGAGAAAGATAAAATATATATTTTTAGCTAATGTAGACCCGGACATACAAAGGCACCTCCTTTTGCGGATGCGCTCTCCTGATCTTGTAGGTTTAGACAGCATGAATTACTGGATACACAATAAGCGCAGGGCGCTTTTAAAGCTCCTTAAGATGGTCGATATCTATGTGGCTAATGACCAGGAGTCCAGGGATTTGTCCGGCGAGGCCAATTTAATAAAGGCAGCAAGGGCCTTAAGTTCCTACGGCCCTAAGATGGTCCTGATTAAAAAAGGCGAACATGGCGTAATCTTCTATAGCGACAAGATCATCTTTTCCATACCTGCTTATCCTACGGATAAGGTGGTTGATCCTACGGGAGCAGGCGATAGCTTTGCCGGTGCCTTTATGGGGTATTTAACGCGGGCAAAAAAGATTAATACAGCGGCCATTAAAAAGGCGATCGCCTATGGTACGGTTGCCGCTTCTTTTAATATAGAGGATTTCGGGTTAAACCGGACCAGCCGACTTACACTGAAGGAGCTGGATGGCAGGCTATCAAGATTTCGCGAATGTGTTCTATTCTGAAAATAGAGGAGGTCTAATGCTTGAAGATAAAATATTCAGTGATTATAAAGAAGCGATGAAAAGCAGGGATGCGTTAAAGAGCTCGGTATTGAGTTTCTTGCGCGCGGCGATGATGAACGCTGCGCTTGAAAAGAAAAAAAAGAACCTGGATGATGCCGATTGCATAGTTGTGATAAAGAAACAGGTCAAGCAGCGCCAGGATTCAATTGAGCAATTCCAGAAAGGTAACCGTCAGGACTTGGTCGATAAAGAAGCAAAGGAGCTGGATATCCTGAAGGCATATTTACCCGAGGAGCTTCCGGAGGATGAGGTCAAGAAGATAATCGAAGAGTCCATCCTCTCTACAGCCGCCTGTGGTATCAAAGATATGGGCCGGGTAATGAAAGAAGTCACCGCGAAGATAGCGGGCCGGGCGGATTCAAAATCAGTCAGCGACCTGGTCAAAGAAAGATTGTCCAAAACCTCCGCTTGAGTTCTCCTTAATAAACCGGGCTATTTAAATAAGTCAGGATTATACCCCCGATGCACAGGAAAGAACTATTATTATCCGCGGTTCTGATTATCCTATTCGGTTTCTCCGTTTATCTCAACGCCATAAATGGGAAATTTGTCTGGGATGATAATCTGTTTCTTGTAGAAAACAAATATATAAAGGACGGGACGGGTCTGATGGAAATATTTACCCGCGATATAGGCGCGGGCGCCGGCATAAGATTTAATTATTATCGGCCCCTGCAGTTATCTTCTTATAAACTTGAATATGCCATCTGGGGACTAGACTGGCGAGTTTACCATATTACCAATATCTTTTTACATATTCTGGTAGCGTTGTGTGTCTTTTACCTGGCGTTTATGCTTTTTGGGAAGAAGCTGGCTGCCTTATTGGCAGGGTTGATATTTGTTTTACATCCTGTTCAGACAGAGAGCGTAGTGTATATATCGAGCCGCGCAGATCTCCTCTGTGCCTTGTTTTTTATGGCCAGCTTTATACTTTATATAAGGTATATAAAAAATAGAAGCGCTCCGGCATACCTGTTAATGATTGCGGTTTATTTATTGGCTCTTTTTTCAAAAGAGAACGCCCTGATGTTCATCGGGGTGTTGTTTGTATACCATTACGCGTTCAGGGAGAGATTAGTGCTAAGGGAGCTTCTTCCCGTCCTGGGCGTGACCATTAGTTATATATTCTTCAGAGACGCCGTTTTAAAAACCACCATGTACGGCGTTACGGATATTAATGCGATATTATTAAGGATGCCGGGATTCTTCAGGGCCGTTACCGGATATTTAAGGCTTTTATTCTTTCCTTTCGGGCTTCATTTCGATTACGGCTATAAAATCTTCCGATTTAACGAACCGTCGGTTATCATCGGCATGATCCTGGTCTTTGTGCTTATAATATACGCAGCATTAAACAGGAGAAAGAACGCAGCAATATTCTTTTCGGTCTGTTGGTTCCTGGTGATGTTGATTCCGGTTTCAAATATTTATCCCAGGACCGCATTTTATATGGCCGAGCACCATCTTTATATACCTTTAGTGGGATTTGCTTTTATATTGTCCGATTACTTGAGTCGGCTATGCAGGAAAAGGGGATTTAAGGCGGCTGCCCTTTCTATTATAACTGCGCTCCTCGTTTTTTACGGGTATTCAACCATCAGGCAGAACAATTACTGGCTTGAGCCCGTAGATTTCTATAAAAGAACGCTGGAGTTTTCTCCTGATAGCGTGGTAGCGCATTATAACCTGGGGAAGGAATACGAGAGGATCGGCGACCAGCCTGCCGCTATTCTTATGTATAAGAAAGCTATAGAGCTGCAACCCGGCTACGATAACGCCTACAATAATCTCGGTGTCATATACAGCCGGCTCGATAAAAAAGAAGAAGCTATCAAGATGTTCAGTAAGGTATTGGAGATTAATCCGGAGTCCGTTCCCGCTTATATTAACCTGGGGGTATTGCATTATGGGCTCGGCCAAAAGGGAGAGGCCCTGGATTTCTTTAAGAAGGCCAGAGATATTAACCCGGAAGACGCCGCTACATACTATAATCTGGCAGTAGTATACTATGATCAGAAAGAATATGGCCTGGCAGCCATGAATTTCAACAGGGCAGCCAGCCTGGGACATAAAGTGCCTCCTGGGCTCCTGGAATCGCTTCAGCCCTACCGCAAATAAGAGAATTGGGGGGGGCTCGCATTTTTTTCTTGACAATTATACGTAAATATAGTATTTTAAGGTAAACTTTTTATTTTTGAGGGCTACGTGTAATAGTATTCATGGTATCCCTTCCATCGTATCTATCATTATGCATGGCATCTATTATATTGAATCTGCTCAGCTAGATATTTTCTTTAATAATCTTAAGAAAAGATACAGGGTATTCTCTCCGGCAGCAAAAGAGCAGAATTTCACCAAAAAGACGGATTATTCCCTTGAAGACCTAACCGAAGGCGAACCCCTCCAATTTAACCCCTATCGCGCTGTTGAACCACTGAAAACTTTCTTCACATACACGCAGGATCAGGCAGCGGAATATTTCTGCCAGGATGACTCAACAGTTGATTCCCTCCAGACCATTATATTCGGCGTTAAGGCCTGCGATATAGCAGGGCATAAGATACAGGATTTTGTGTTCCTGGAAGGCGTAGAGGCTGATTCTTTATACCGCTTAAGGCGCGAGAATACTATTATCATCTCCGGGGATTGCACCGATTTCAAGGATGTCTGTCACTGCCTTGCCTGGGAAATACTACCGCATCCGACCGATGGTTTTGACCTTAACCTTTCACCGTTAAATGAGGGGTACTTGGTGGAAGCGGGTTCGAAAAAAGGTAAAGATTTAATAGACCAATATACAGAATATTTTATTGTCGCTAAAGATACCCAGATAGCAGCCCGTAAAGCGAAAAGAGACAGTCTTATTGAACGGCTCAAAAAACACCTTCTGCCTCAGCAACTGGTTTCTAAAGATATTGTGCAAAGGCTGGTAAAAGATGGATACAGCCTGGATACCTGGCAGCAATTTATGCTTACTTGCGTCGAATGCGGTGGGTGCAATTTTATCTGCGATACCTGCCATTGTTTTCTGTTGGCTGATAGGAAGGAAGGCAATAACAATAAAAAGATTAAGGTATGGGATGCCTGTTTATACGCTAATTATGCCAGGGTTGCAGGCGGGGCAAACCCGAATAAATTAAGGGCACAGAGGCTGAGGTTCAGGTTTACAAAGAAATTCGACTTTTTCATTGATAATTTAGGTATCCCTGCTTGTTGCGGCTGCGGCAGGTGTATTGAGGTCTGTCCCGGTAAGATAGATATAAGGGAAGTATTAAAGGATCTGGCCGCAAAGCTTAACATTACGACATGAATAATATTTACAGCCCCAAGGAAGCAATACTCGAAGATATAATCACCGAGAGCCAGAATATCAAGACCTTTGTTTTAAGACACAAAGAGCCATTTGAATTCAGGACAGGCCAATTTATAGAATTGACTTTGCCCGGGACAGGCGAGGCGCCGTTTACGCCTTCCTCTGACCCGAATATAAAAGACAGAATGGACGTGACCATATTGAATGCGGGCAAGGTTACCTCTATGTTACACGCAAGCAATAAGAACATATCCCTGGGCATACGCGGGCCTTACGGTAAAGGGTATCCTTTAGAGAAATTTGAAGGTAAAGACATCCTGATCGTGGGAGGGGGTGTCGGGTTAGCGCCGCTGCGTTCTTTGTTGTTTACGCTCTTTGCCGGAATAGACAAGTATAATAAAGTGGTATTGCGTTATGGCGCGCGCACGGCAGACGACATTATATATAAGGATTCTATAGCGCAGTGGGCGAAAAAGAAGAAAGTAGACATAGTAACTACCGTGGATGTGGGCACCCCCGGTTGGAAAGGGAATGTGGGTTTGGTCACGACCATATTGAAGGACTTGCCCGTAAATATGAAGAAGGCGGTTTCCATAGTGTGCGGTCCGCCGATAATGATGAAATTTGTGACCTTAAAATTATTAGACGTTGGGTTTAACCCCCGAGATATATACCTTTCCATGGAAAAGAATATGTCTTGTGGTTTAGGTAAATGCGGCCATTGCCGCATGGGAAGTTATTATATATGTAAAGACGGACCGGTATTTACATACGAGCAATTAAAGGATGCGCACGATATCTGGGATTGATATATGAAAAGATTATTCGTTGATCTGGAGATTTGCGTTAAATGTCAGGAGTGCAAGGTGGCTTGCGACTATTTTTATCACCCGCAGAATAACGGGGTGGCCAGTTTGCGCGAATACGCGACCTTTGCCACTATCTGCCGTCACTGTGAAGAAGCGCCCTGCGTGAATTCCTGCTATCATAATGCGCTTGAGCGCGCTGCGGACGGCCACATCAAACGTTACAAGATGCGCTGCACAAGCTGCAAGTCTTGTACTGTCGCCTGCCCCTTTGGAATAATCTTTCAGGATTTTATTCCGTACCTGGATTCCAGCTGCGATTACTGCATAGGCATATCGGGCAGACTTCCTAAATGCGTAACCACCTGTCCCGAAAAAGCGCTGGAAGTCAGGGAAGTTGAGGAGAACCTTGAGAAGAATATATATTTTATCGGAGAGCATCTGGCAGTGCATACGCCTAAGTGGTCTAAAGAAGATGTTCAGGTTAAGAAAAAGTGAAAATATTATTTGATTATCTGATATTCCCGGGATTCCTGTTTAGCACCTGCATAGGATTAATTGCCGGATGGATAGACAGAAAGGTTACTGCCCGCATACACTGGCGCGTGGGCCCGCCCTGGTATCAGAATTTCGTAGATATCGTAAAATTGCTGGGCAAGGAAACGATTATACCCGAAGGCGCGGCAAAGCTAACTTTTCTTTTAGCTCCCTTATTGGGTCTTTTGAGTACTGCCTTGGTAGCGACGATTTTAGGCGTTACCGTGCGTCTGCCTCTAGAAAGTTTTGTCGGGGATTTGATCGTTGTTTTATACCTTTTGATTATTCCCGCTATATCGATAATAATAGGCGCATCCAGTTCGCGTAACTCCTTGGCTTCTGTCGGTGCATCGCGGGAGATGAAGCTGGTTTTAAGCTACGAACTCCCTTTCATATTATCCATAATCGCCGTAATCATCAAATCCGCCGCAAGCATACAGCTCGGCTCAATTCTGAACCACCAGATAAATTTCGGCTCAAACCTGGCGTCCTGGTCGGGGGCGCTGGCATTTATTGTAACTATTCTTTGCATGCAGGCGAAATTAGGCTTTGTGCCCTTTGATATGGCTGAAGCAGAACAGGAGATAATGGCCGGCTCTTATATAGAATATTCGGGGTTACCTCTGGCTATCTTCAAATTGACAAGGGCACTATTGCTTTATACAATACCTCTATTATTGATAATTTTGTTCTGGGGAAGCAATTTGACCCCGTTGGCATTAATAGGTAAGTATGTCGCATTATTAGTAATAATTATACTCATTAAAAATACCAACCCGCGTTTACGCATTGACCAGGCATTAAGATTTTTCTGGGGACCGGTCACAGCCATCGCGCTCATAGCGGTTGTTTTGGCTTTGTTCGGGCTGTGATAATTAATATTTGGTAGTTTTTCTTTATCGGTAGACTGTGAACCATGAACTTTGAACTATTAACCCGTAAAGATGAATCTTAAATTAAAGGCACTAACTAAATCTATATGGGTATTCCACGCGGCCTGCTCTCCCTGCAATAATTGCGATATCGAGATATTGGATCTTATCACTCCGCGCTACGATGTTGAGCGGCTGGGAATAATGTTGGTTGGAAGCGCGCGCCATGCGGATGCCCTTTTAGTAACTGGAGTGCCCAATTATAAGACTAAAGAAAGACTGAAGAAGCTCTATGAGCAGGTTCCTAAACCCTGCGTGGTCGTGGCGATCGGAGGATGCGCATGCGCAAGGATAATGTTTCGGGATTCTTACAATTCTCCATGCGCAGTGGATGAGATAATACCCGTAGACGTCTATATCCCGGGTTGCCCGCCTAAACCGGAAGCAATGATCGCGGGTGTGGCAAAGTTGATAAAGAAAGTAAGAGGCGATAAATAATGCAGATAGCGGATGAGATTAAGGATAAATTAGGCAGGAGGATAACCGGGTGGTATGAACATTCTGCTAAAAGGGTATACTTTTCAATCAAGCCGCAGGATATCAAAGAGGTCGCCAGCGTGCTCTTCCATGATCTGGGCTTAAGGTTTGCCATTGCCACCGGACAGGATACCCCGCAGGGCATAGAAATGCTTTACCATTTCAGTTACGATAAAACCGGGCAGATCTTTTCCGTCCGTCTTTTGATAGAAGATAAGAAGAAGCCACAGGTAGATTCCATTGCCCCCATTTTTAAGGGTGCGGAGTGGATTGAGCGTGAGATTTGGGAACTCTTGGGTGTTAATTTTATCGGCCATCCGAACCTGACGCACTTACTTTTAGTTGAAGAATGGCCGCAAGGAAAATACCCTTTAAGAAAGGAGGGTTCATAGTTCTTAGTTCATAGTTGATAGTCTATGAACCATGAACAATGAACCATGAGCTAAAATATGAGTCACAAAGTTGTCATACCCATAGGCCCCTATCACCCTTTGCAGGAGGAACCGGAGTTCTTTCGTCTTTACGTTGAAGGAGAGAAGGTCGTTGATATTGATATCGTTATCGGCTATATGCACCGCGGCATAGAAGAGCTTTCGGAACACAAGCACTTTGACCAGGTAGCATTCTTGGTCGAGCGTATCTGCGGTATCTGCTCTACTTCCCATCCT
>JBDRAV010000021.1:0-5594 GCA_043823435.1 Candidatus Omnitrophota bacterium
ACCGCCAATGCCCAGAGCGCCCGGCCGTTAGCATCATCAAGGTTTTCTTTCTTGCTCAATTCGGTATCCACTCTCCCGTCGGATTTCACGTAATTATGGAAGACCTGGTTTTCACCCATGACCAGTTCGATGAAGCGCAAATATACCCCTATGTGCTGAATAAGGTCGCTCCTGTGCTTATCGGAATAAGCCGCCTTAAGCGTCCTGCCGGGTTCACCATAGCATAAACAGGCGACTATCAGGGCGCGCGCATTATCATCAAGGGTATAACCGGATGAGATATCCGGCGAAGAGAGCTTGGCGAACTGTATGATGCCGATATTGTCTGTCAGGCGGAACATATGATTAAGGTTAATGCGGGGGATCTTTTTATACTCGCTGACTTCCGCGATATCGGCGGAATATTTTGAAAATACCTCCGAATACTCAAGGGCAACGTTCTCCCATGCCATATTCCGAGTCCTGAAATAGGCGTTCTTTCCCAGCTGCTCCCTTAAAACAGGGTCTTTCATGAATTTTATAATTGCCCCGGCATAAGAATCAGGATCCCTGAAATTAACCAGCAGCCCGGTTTCCGGGGTGACCAACTCCCTTGCCTGCGCAAAAGAAGTGGATATTACCGGCCTCCCCGAACCCAGCGCGTAAGAAAGCGTTCCCGAAACAGCCTGGTTCGGGTTCAGGGACGTTGAGATGTATATATCAGCGGCCTTGAGGAAATTCAGGAGTTTCTCCAGGGGAACGTACTCGTTATAAAAATTAACGTGTGAAGAGAGTTTAAGTTCGCGCACCCTCTGGATGAGATAATTACGGTAGCTTTCTCCTTCCTCTTTCAGGACGTTGGGATGCGTAACCCCCAGGATTATGTATAAGATATCCGGATACTCCTTGATTACCCTGGGGAGCGCCTCTATGACATATTCAATGCCCTTGCCCCTGTTCAGCAGCCCGAATGTCAGCAGGTTTACTTTTTTAGAGAAACCCAAAGCTGATTTTGGCTTTGCGCTGGAGGTATAAGTCACGGAATGTATGCCATGAGGGATAACCATTATCTTTTCCGCGGCTATCCCGTATTCACCGACAAGTATCCCCTTCGAGAGATTAGTCATCGCCGTTAAAGCGCCGGCTTTCCCGGCTATCGAACATACTACTTCCTTAAGTTCCGGGTCGGGAGAAGGCAAAACGGTATGGAAAGTCACTATCGATGGTTTTTTCAACGCCTCCAGGAAAGAGATAACATATGAACCGTATTTTCCCCCGAAGATACCGAATTCATGCTGGATATTGACTAGCCTGGCATCCTCCATCGCGTTGATCCTTTCGGCAGTTTTAATATATTCCTGCTCGCAATACTGGTCTATCTGGAAGATGACTTTTCTCGGATAATGGTAACGCGATATATCGTCTATATTGACCGCGGCTACCCTTGACTCTACGGCGGACTCAAGAAGCTCATCCATCGCGCAGGTAAGATCTGAGGTAAAAGTCGCTATACCGCACTCCCTGGGAGGATAAGTGGACAAATAAATAACTTTAAGGGTTTCTTTCATCTTTCAGGGGCGGGGGTCATCTGCTGCTCTTTAACTCTTTGAGAAGCTCAGCCATATCCACGGACTTAGCCGCTATACGCTTGTCGGCCGCGCCGTAATAGATATACAGCCTGCCGTCTCTTATGATGCTGCCCGTGGGGAAGACGACATTATTCACATCTCCGAGTTTTTCCCACTCTTCTTTCGGGGAGAATAACGGACGTTTCATACGGCCTATGACCTTGGTCGGTTCGTCATAGTCAAGCAGGGCTGCAGCCGCGTGATAGATCCTGCCTCGGCGCGAATCCTCTACGGCATGATATATCAGGAGCCACCCGTATTCTGTCTCGATAGGAGGGCATCCGCCTCCGACATTCCTGCTTTCAAAGCGGTAGTCGGACTCAAGGATTATATGGCTGCCAAGGTCCTTAAGGTACTCCCTCCAATAATCATCGGTAAGGTCCTTAAAATCATCGAAATATATCACCTGTATCCCGGGGAGGATACGGTGGATGAGCGCGAATCTGTTCTTGATCTTCTTTGGAAAGATAAAAGCGTCCTTCTCCCAGAGCAGTATATCATCACCCTGTCTGTCTTTTATATATGATTCAAATACGAAATATTTCTCCCTTATCTTCGATTTTGAAAAGCCGAAGATCCTGCCTGCTTCGGCATATGTGATGCGCGGGGAGATTATGCCGTGTTTTACAAAGCTGGTAAGGTCACTGCTTGTGGCGTAAGCAAAAAGCGCGTTCTTCCCGTCATAAACGGTATAAAAGATATAATAAACCCCTTCGAAATAAACTATCCTGGGGTCCTCTAACCCGCAATTCTCGTAATCATATTCCGGGAAGAGTACGGGCTCGCTAAGCCTCTTTATGACCTTGTCCCCGGAAAGCTGGCAGTAGCCTATCGAGGAGCGCATATCCCCCTTCCTGACGCCCCTGTAAAACATGTGGGTTATCCCGTCTATATCGACGCAGGCAGGGTTTAAGACCGCCTGATTATCAAACTCATTTTGCGAACTCTCAAGTATTACGCCTTCACTCCTGACTTTAACCATTGGTCCCCTTTCTTTGCGAGATGAGATGTTTATTCTTTTAGAATTTTATCATGTCAAACTGCCAGTCAGCCCTGTTTAACTTATCGTTGAAATCGGGCTTATTTTCATTCAACCACTTATTGAATTCGGCGACATCGCTGAATTGTTTATCGGGTGTCCCGTCGTAATCGGTATCAACCTCTGCTGAATCGAATTTTCCGTCTTTAAGGTGCACCGCCACGTCGGGATTGCCGTCATAATTGGTATCTGCTTCGACTTTCGCTACATACTTCCCGTCGCTATGGTAAGTGATGTCCGGCTTACCGTCTTTATTTACGTCAAATGTCCTGGCCCCTGCTTCCATGGAAACACCGGGCTCCTGGGAGTAACCCGGATAAATATTTATGCAGAATAAAATTAACAATAAAACACACGCGACAGCAATGCTTCTCATCAATCCCTCCTCTTTCCCGGCTATGACCATCAGGATCTTTCTATCCCTGGGGGGCAGCGGCTTCTGTTTTTGGTTTAGGTTGTGCCGCAAGTATTGCTACTTCCCGGGCTATCTCGCTGCTTAGCGAAACGCAGGCATCACTTAAAGCCTGGACCATCCCGGCATAGTTATGCGGGTTAATGGGCCTGCTTAATTCAAGCCTCTTGGTAAACAGCATCTTGGTATTCTGCACATCGAAGATAGACCACTGTATTGCAATAAACAGGTCTTTATCAAGCTCGCTTTCCAGTTGGACAATATCCGCTACCACCTGATATTTTACCGGGATGGATAAATTCCACGGGTAGATCTCAATGTTACCTCCCGTAATGATGGCCGTAAGATTAGTCCCTACTAAACGCGTGAGCGCCAGGTCCAGGGGTTCACCCCACCGGTCAAACTCAGAGAATTTAAGCATCCTGTTTTTATCCTGGGTGACGATCTGCGGACGGTTCATGTATTCGGGTATCCTTACCGGACCCACTCCGATAATTATATCGGGGGCAATGTTGAACTTAGTTCCTGCCTCGCCCTTATCTATGGGCCTAAGCGCGTAAAAGCGCGGCGTCGGGCTATTCGGGATAGACATGCATCCGCCTGAAACCAGGGCAAAGGCCAAAAGCATCGCAACTACGCAATATTTGATACCGGTTTCTCTCATCTTACTCTCCTTTAGGCTTTGGTTTCCCTTTTAAGAAAGCTTCGGGATGCTCTTCGAGATATTCGGTTAAAAAACGTATAGAGCGCGCTGTCAGGGTTAACTCCTGAAAGAGGTTCTTCAATCCGTAGAAGCCTTCCGAATTTATCAATTTACTGATTCCGGCGGTGGTCTTTTCCAGGTTCACGGAGATCTCCTTGATAGGGATATCATCCATGATTTCAAAGATATCGGGCGATATAGGCAGCGCCGGAAGCTCAGGATAGCTCTTCATCAGGCCAAACATTTTTTCCGGTTTATCCGGATAAAAATCCAGGGAAAGCATGAGTTGGCCGGTGATAAAATTCTGTATTTCAAGGCGCGCCCGCAAGCCCTGCTTTACCAGCATCACGTAATCAGTATAACCCAGTTTCTCAGGGGCACCCTTTACAAGAGAAAGTTCGACATCCACAATAACGGGTATCAGCACCTTCTCTGTTTTTGGGTCATAAAGGAGGCTGATATCCTTGACGTTTCCGATCTTGACTCCCCGGAATATGACCGGCGCCCCCTCGGAGAGTCCCTTGACGGAACCGTCAAAGAATAAAACGTATTTATCTGATTGTTTGAATAGGTCTCCCGAACCAAAGACCACTATGGCTATTACTAACAATACCACTGCGCCTACGACAAAGAATCCTATCTCGGTTTTATTGGCTCTTCTGCTCATCTTCCGGCTCCTTGCTTCTCTCCTCTTGTTAAGAACTGAATGACCCTGGGGTCCTTTGAATCGGCTAATAGCTCTTTGGGGCTGCCCGTTGCGATCATGGACTTGCTATCCGCGTCAAGGAATATTGAATTATCCCCCACCGCGAAGATGCTGGCGAGTTCATGTGTGACCACTACTATAGTAGCTCCCAGCGTATCCCGTAGCTGCAGTATCAGGTCATCAAGCATGCGCGCGCTTACCGGGTCAAGCCCTGCTGACGGCTCATCAAAGAATATGATATCCGGGTCAAGCGCGATTGCACGCGCAAGGCCCGCTCTTTTACGCATACCTCCGCTTATCTCCGAGGGATAAAAATCCTCGTACCCTTCCAGGCCCACCAGAGAAAGTTTTAACGCTACTACTTCCCGTATCTGCTCGGCCGATAAATTCGAATATAATTCCAGAGGAAGCGCGACATTCTCACCTAATGTCAGGGAACTCCACAAAGCCCCTCCCTGATACAGGACCCCGAAACGCCGCATCATAGCTTCCTGCCCTATCTCATCCGCGCCCCAGAAATCCCTCCCGTCGTATAAAACCTCTCCCTTTTCCGGCTCTTTGAGCCCGATAAGGACCTTAAGCAGCGTGCTCTTACCGCACCCGCTTCCCCCCATGACGATAAAAATATTCCCTTTCAAGACCTTAAAATTTAGGTTACGCATCACGACATAATCGTCGTAGCTCAGGTCAAGATTGCGCACATCAATAACCGGATTCAATGATTCTTCCATAGCTTATATCTTTAATACCTGGCAGATAAATGTGATGATGGCGGTAGCAATAACGATACCGGTGATCGCGGAGACTACCGCCGAAGTAGTCGCTTCTCCTACTGCCGCGGCGCTTCTTTCGCACTTGATACCGCGCAGGCACCCGGCAACCGCAATAATCACCCCGAAAACAAGGCCGTGTATTAGCCCCACCCACAGGTTATTCAGGTTTACGGCATCCTTGGTATGAGACAGGTACTCTACCGGATTGATGCCCAGTATACTCGTACTAATAGTAAACCCCCCTATTATACCCATGAGGTCCGCGTAGATAGTTAAAAGAGGCATCATGATAACTAACGCCAGGACCCTCGGCATGACCAGGTATTCAACAGGATTAATCCCTAATGTCCTTAA